>CAKZMM010000198.1 GCA_937128505.1 uncultured Thermogutta sp. | reverse complement strand
ACGATCGCCCTGAACGCCGGCACATGGACCAGGTCGGTAATGTTCTAGGGAGCCTGCCGCCTGCCCGGGGGAGCATTCCACTTGAGCCCGACGAGCAACAACCCAGGGCAGAGCCTGCCGCCTGCCCGGGGGAGCATTGTAGAATAGCTCCTTAAGCCTCCGGCGAGAGAATCAGCGCTCAGCTAGGGCCCGAATGGCGGGACGGATGAACCCCTGTGGACCGCATCGGGGCTTTTCGTGATATTCCACGGAAGGGGCACGGAAAAATCGAGCCGGATGAAACCAAACGGATAAAAAGGACAAAAAAGGGAAAAAATCGAGCTGATTAGAACGAGTGGAACGAAAAAGAAAGGAAGAATCGAGCTGAATCAAAGTAGGGAAACCAGGATGGGAATACCACCCTTTGTGCATCTTCATTGCCATAGCCACTATAGCTTGTTGGACGGTGCGGCGAGAATCGACGCATTACTCGAGCGGGCCAAGGCCTTGGGAATGTCGGCCTTGGCACTGACGGATCATGGGAATTTGTATGGGGCATTGGAGTTTTACCGAAAGGCGAAGCTTATCGGCGTCAAACCGATTCTCGGTTATGAAGCCTATGTGGCACCCGAAAGCCGATTCCACAAAGATGCCGCCAGTGCGAAAGACGCAGCCAGTCATTTGACCCTACTTGCCATTGACCGAGAGGGATTTCGGAATCTGATCCGGCTATCGTCGCTCGCCTTTCTGGAGGGATATTACTATCGGCCGAGGATCGACAAGGAGCTTCTTGCGGCCCATAGTCGAGGCTTGGTCTGTTTAAGCGGTTGTGCGTCCAGCGAGATCAGCCGATTGGTATCGACGGAAAGTAGCGACCAATTTCGCCAAGCGTGTGAGGCGGCGGATTGGTACCGGCAGGTTTTCGGCGATCGCTTTTTCCTCGAGGTGCAGAACAACGGGCTCGAAGAGCAGCAGATCATCCTCCGGCAAACCGCAAAGCTTGCGGCCCACATGGGGATCCCGCTTGTCGCTACGAGCGACGTCCATTATGTCCGGCCGGAAGACGCCGTTGCCCAAGATGTTCTAATATGCGTCAATACCGGCAAGCTTCGCAGCGATACGGACCGGATGCGGATGGGGAGCGATCAGTTTTATCTCCGCTCGCCCCAAGAGATGTACACTGTTTTCTCCGGCCTTGAGGAGGCTTTGGCCCGTACTGCGGAGATCGCCTCCTGGGCGAACATCGACTTGGAGCTAGGAGTGCGGCATTTTCCGGTTTTCCATCCGCCTGAGGGAAAAAGCTCCGAGGAATTCCTCCGGGAACTATGTCTGCAGGGCTTGCGCGAGCGGTACCGGCACGATCCGCGACGTTTGCGCGATGGGCAATTGGCCCCGGAGGTGCTGGAGCGATTGGACCGAGAACTGAATGTGATCAACAAACTTGGATTTGCCAATTACTTTTTGGTGGTTTGGGATTTCGTGCGGTTTGCCCGGGAAAGGTGGATCGCCGCCAATGCCCGCGGCTCAGGCGTGGGATCGCTGGTGGCTTTTGCCCTGTATCTGAGTCCGGTTTGTCCGATCGAATACGACCTGCTTTTCGAACGGTTTCTCGATGAAAACCGCCGCGAGGCCCCGGACATTGATATCGACTTCTGTCAGCAGCGTCGCGGGGAAGTCATTCAGTATGTGAAGCAGAGATACGGGGAGGAGAATGTCGCGCAGATCGGGACCTTCGGCACCCTGGCAGCCCGGGCAGCAATCCGCGACGTAGGTCGGGCCCTAGGGATCCCTTTGGCCCGCGTCAATTCCATTGTCGCAATGGTCCCGGAAAGGCCCGGGATGACCCTCGACAAAGCGATGGAAGAAAGCGAGGAGCTGCGGCGGGCGTATGAATCGGACCACGAAGTTCGTGAGATCGTGGATTTAGCACGGCAGGTCGAGGGTTTGGCACGAAATGCCGGTACCCATGCCGCGGGGGTCGTGATTGCTGACCGACCGCTGACCGAGTACCTCCCCCTCCAACGGGTCCAGGGGAAAGAGGAAATCGTCACCCAATGGGCCATGGGCGATGTGGAGGCGGTTGGGCTGCTGAAGATGGACTTCCTCGGGCTGCGAAACCTGACAATTCTGTCCAAAGTGGTGGAGTTGATCGAGCAGACCACCGGCGAGCGGGTTGACCCCTATAGCTTTCCGTTGGATGACCCGGAGACTTTTGCCCTGCTCCGCCGCGGTGAAACTAAAGGCATCTTCCAACTCGAAAGCATGGGAATCCGCGAGCTTTTGCAGCGCATGAAGCCGGATCATTTCCGCGACATTATCGCCACCAACGCACTGTTTCGACCGGGGCCACTGAAAGGGGGAATGGTCGATGATTACATCGATGTCAAGCACGGGCGAAAAAGGCCCGACTATAAACACCCGGTGATGGAACAGGTGCTCGCGGAAACCCACGGGGTGATGGTCTATCAAGAACAGGTGATGCGCATCCTCAACCGACTGGGGGATATTCCCTTGGCGGATGCATACACCTGCATCAAGGCGATCAGCAAGAAAAAGCTGCCGGTGATCGCCAAATTCCGCGAGCAATTCCTCGAAGGAGCAAGGCGGCAAGGGCTGAAGAAACGCGAGGCGGAGGAAGTCTTCAGCCTGATCGAAAAATTCGCCGGCTACGGGTTCAACAAAAGTCACTCCACGGCGTACGCGCTGATTGCGTATATCACGGCGTATCTGAAGACTCATTGGCCGGTTCCGTTCATGGCGGCGCTCCTTTCCAGCGATATTCCGATGCGTAATTTCACGCAGAAGGACTCGCTGGTGGAACATCTAGAAGATTGCCGGCGGATGGGAATCGAGATCCTTTGGCCCGACATCAATCGTTCGGAGGTCGAATTTGCGGTGATCGACGGAAAGATCGCCTTCGGCTTGGCCGCAATTAAAGGATGCGGAGGCTCCGCGGCCGAAGCGATCGTGTCCGAACGACGTGCCCGGGGTCCCTACCGGGACCTTCTCGATTTTTGCGAACGGCTCGATCCGACTACCGTTAGCCGCTCGGCGATCGAGGCGTTGATCAAGGCGGGGGCCTTCGACCGGTTGGGCGGCCATCGCGCCCAGTGGTTCGAAGTATTGGATCGGGCCATTCAGGCGGGAGCCGCGGCTGCCTCCGACCGCCGAAGCGGCCAATTGGGTCTATTTGGCGGGCCGCAAAAATCGGTGAGTTCCACCGCTCCGCGACTGCCGGATGTAGCCCCATGGCCCGAACATCTCAAGCTTGCCTATGAAAAAGAGGTGCTAGGGTTTTACCTATCGAGCCACCCCTTGGCCGAGTATCAAAGCCTCCTTGAGGACCTATGCACCCACTCGGTGAAGGAGGCTGCCACCCTCGCGCACCGTACTGAGGTGATCCTCGGCGGACTGGTGGGGAATATTCGTCTGGGTCGAACGCGGCAAATCGACCCCGAAGTCCCCAACCGCTATGCCAATTTCGATCTGGAAGATCAAACCGGCAGCATCCGCTGCATTCTCTGGCCCGAACCGTTCCTCCGTTACGGATCGCTGCTGAAACAAGATGCCAAAGTCGTTATAGCCGGGACGGTGGACCGACGGGGCGACATCGAATCGGTAACCCTGATTGCCAATGAAATCGTCCCCATGGAGGAACTTCCGCAACGTTGTGCCCGGGGGCTTGCCATCCGCATTTGCGAGGCTCGCCACACGCTGGAGACCGTCGATCGGTTGGCGAGGCTTTTGGCGGAGTTTCCCGGCGAAAGTCCGATCCGAGTCGTAGTCGAACTATTGGATGGAACTCGGGTACCGATGTCCTGCGAAGCATTGAGGGTCGATATTACCGGAAAGCTCCGCGAAAAACTCGACGAGTTACTCGGTATTGGGTATACGCGGATTATCACCGGGACACCGTTTCGGCGGGCCAATGCCCGCAATGGCCCCGCGGAGCGTTCCAGGGGGCGCAATGGTCAAGGCGCTGCGGGTAACGGAAGAAGTGCTCCGGGACCATAGGCGGAAAAATCGACTCGCGACTTATCGGGAGCTGGAAAAAGGCGTAAGATCGGCAGCAGTTTTAAAGCCATCCGTTTTTGAGCAACCGTTGGTAACAGTCGATCTTTGAGAATAGCGATCGGCCCCACCTGCGTTCCGCAGAGACCATCAAGACAATCGAAGGCGCACAAGGCGGCAGAAATTAAGATGACATGCGAAGACCTTCTGCCCATGCAGAATCGACCGTGCTGGAATACTGAAGGTGGAGGCACCGGGGGGCCGAGCCCTTGCGAGGGAAGTAGATTTTTATCGTTTCAAAGCATGAGTAACCCCGGGAAAATCCCTGTGTTGCGGCATCATTGCGAAATCTCAAGGTCATTACGAAGCTTGAAGAGGATCATCCAGCGGTGAGTCAACCCCCAACACGAATCGTTCCGCGAGTTCTCAAAGGTTTCCGCGACTATTTGCCGCAAGCGATGTTGGTCCGCGAGCGGCTCATGGAAACCGCGCGGCGGGTCTACCGTTCCTACGGGTTTAGCCCGATCGACACGCCTGCGCTGGAATACCTGGAAATCCTGCTTGGCAAAGCGGGCGAAGAAAGCGATCGGCAGCTTTACAAATTCCAAGATCATGGTGGTCGATGGGTGGGGCTTCGATTCGACTTGACGGTTCCCTTTGCGCGATTTTCTGCCGAGCACATCCACGAGTTGGGAACCCCGTTAAAGCGATACCAAATCGGCACGGTGTGGCGGGGTGAAAACCCCCAGCGGGGTCGCTATCGAGAATTCGTTCAATGCGACTTTGATACAATCGGCACTCGGTCGTTGGCCTCCGACATCGAGACCGCCTTGGTCATCTACGACTTGATGTGTGCCGTGGGATTCCCGGAAATCACGCTGCGAGTCAATAGTCGGCTGGTCCTTACCGGCCTGCTCGATAAATTCGGCTTAGCCGACCGGAGTGTGGCGGCTTTGCGGGCCCTGGACAAATTAGGCAAGCTTGGCAGAGAGCGCGTGCTCGATGAGCTGCAAGCCGTTGGCCTAAATGCATCGGATGCCGAGCGGTTTCTCGCCGCGACCCAAATAACCGGCTCCAACGACGCCGTTCTGGCCCAATTGGATCAGCTTCTTACCGGTGTACCCGTTGGCCAACAAGGCGTCAGCCAACTCCGCGAGCTAGTGGCGGCGGTGGAAGCAGCGGGGGTACCGCCGGCAGTGGTCCGAATTGATGCCTCCATCGCACGCGGCCTCGATTATTACACCGCTACCGTTTACGAAACTTTTCTCAATGCCCTACCGGATATCGGAAGCGTTTGCTCCGGGGGGCGGTATGATAACCTCGCCGAGCTTTATACCGATCAAGAGTTACCGGGTGTCGGAGCCTCGCTGGGGATCGATCGGCTTTTAGCGGCCATGGAAAAGCTGGGCAGGGTTCCCCAAGCTGCTACACCCGCCACGGTTCTTATCACCTATTTTGATCCGGCGCGATTGCACGATTATCTGCGGCTGGCCGCGCAACTCCGCGCCGCGGGAATCGGGGTCGAAGTTTTCCCCGAGCCCAAGAAGCTTTCCGTGCAACTCAAATATGCCGACCGTCGTGGCTTCAAGGTCGCTATCATCGCGGGCAGCGACGAATTTGCCTCCGGTAGTTGCCAGGTCAAAGACCTGGCCCGTGCCGTACAACACGACGTTCCCATGGACCCGGATTACCGCAGCATTATCCGCGCCATTACTCAGATTCTCACGGAAACGCAAGAAAGCCCGATACAGTTTTAGGATGATTATTTTTTTGAAACTGGTTGGAAACTGCCTTTTTTGGACTTTCTATCCGAGGCAGCCCTAAGGTTCCCTATATTACTTTGTTTCTGTAGGAAGCTCTTATCCCAATGCCGGAAGGGCCTCGCAGAAAAGAAGAACGCCTCGGATGCATCCTATTCTAATATTTCTAAATTTCTAATATGACTCGAGGGTGCCTTCTATTCTGTGGAAAAGTCTTTGGTCGAATATTTCGCGTGGGAGAAGTCCCTCTCCTGATGCACAAGCACTATATCCCGCAATCTTGCCTAAAGAGTATTCTTTTCGCCGAATGAACACTCTCTAAGAGTTCTCTGAATGAACACCCTTGAAAAGTTCTCTGAATGAACACCCTTGAAGAGTTCTCTGAATGAACACCCTTGGAGCGGGGAGACTTGACAAGCCTCGCGGCACGGTGCCGCAGCTTGCCGCCCTACACGATCCAAAACCCTAATCAGCGGCGAGTTCGTGTACACTTGCCGGCACTCTTGCTCCCCGGATGGCAGGAAATCTTCCCCGGATATGGCAGGAAGCCGCCTCGCCGATTCGCATCTTCCTAACCTAGGAGAAGCTTTCTCCCCAGATGCGGCACAACTTGCGGCGGTTGCCAACCGCCAAAAAGGGTTGAGAACATTGAAGAAGCGTCTTTTGCAGATGCGAGGGAACCACCCGTACCCGAGGGCAAAGCTGCGGCACGTGCAGCCTGCTTCCCGCGATGACAAGGGGCCGCTTCGGAGAGGCCACTACGCGCATCCCGTCAGAAGCGGCCCCATGGGTTCTGAGCGCTTGCCGGAATATACCGGGCTTAATGCCTTTCTCGAGGTTCCACAACTTTTAGGATTGCGTGGTCGTACCCTCTTCGACCTGCGTCAGGTGCGGTGCTTCCACGACAGGCGGCTCGAGGCCCAACTTAGCCAAGATCAGGTATACCACAAAGCCGACCACCAACGAGTAAACCGCCGCCATATCCCAACTCGGCAGCCCGCCTACCCACGGGTGGTTCTGGATGCCCACGATGAAGCCGACGGCCCAGGCCCCATAGCCAGGAATACTAATCCCCCGACGCGGTCCCGCCCATTTGCCGCCGCTCAGCAGATAATCGGCGATCATGGCCCCGATGACCGGACCGAACGAGGCCCCGATCAGGCCGAAGAAAGCCTCCAAATTGCCGGCTACACCCAGCGCCGCCAATACGATTCCCACCGTGGCCCCGGCAAGGGTCAACGGCACGCGGGTTTTTTCGCTCCCTAAGATCGTTGACAAACTGTTGCCGATGATAAACGAGCAGAAGCACGCCGGAGCTACCGAACCAATGGCAAAGAGAATCAGCATGATTTTCCCTAAAGTCGGGTTGATCACCGGCAACGCATCACTATAGGTGAGGCTGACGAGGTCCGGGCTTTTCCCATGGGCTCCTGCCACGGCAATCATTGCCAGTCCCCCGGCAAATACAATGGGCAGCCAAATCCCCGCGATTCCTCCCCATTTGACGTCCTCGGCATTTCGGTTATTGGAGCAAAAGTCCGCCCCCACGGCGCCTGCCGTTGCAAAAAAGCCGATCACCAATTGAATGATTAGGAGGAAACCAGCCACCGGGTCAGCTATGGGCGCCTCGTATCCGCCGACATGCGGAGCTGCCAATCGGGCGGAAACAAGGAGCATCACGATCGGCACAATTGGGAAAAATGTAGCCACGCGCGCCACGTATTTGATGCCCCAGGCGCCGATCAAAGCGAAAATGTATCCCCACAAGATCGTGGTAATGAGAAACACCAGGCTGAACTGCCCCCCTTCACCGTAAAGCGATACGGCATATTGTGGTAAACCGATCCCTTTCAAAATTAGCAAGGCTGCATAATAGGTCCCGACGCTGTACCAACCGATCTGGAGGAGCCCCATAAAAATTCCAGGCAAAAAGTACCCTCCAATCGTCCCGAAGGTGCTAGTCCCCACAATGTAAAGGGGTAGGCCTGTTTTCATCCCCAGCATCCCCGGCACCCAATAAAACAAGGCAAAAGCGATCCCCCCTGCGACGGCAAGGGCAATGAGCGAACCGCCCAACCCGAGCATCCGTAGGGCCCCTTCGCCGCTTGCCGCCCCCGCCAGCCGGTCGAAGAACGCGATCCAAAGGAAGATCCCCGCATACGATTGCGCTGTGTTCAGGTACCAAGCAGCTCGATTGGACAAGGGGTTTGGTCGAGCCGACGCCAAATAACCGGGAAGTGTCTGGTTTGCCATAGGTATCTCCTTCTCTCTACTGAGCTGATGGCACACGCCGCCAAACGGCGGCAGCCGGCCATGCTCGAAGTGCACTCACCGAACCTTCCGACACCGCAACAAGCCACGACACCGACCATTTGCCTCAGAAAAGCTGACAACATATTAAATGCAACCGGGGTCGCTTTGCAACCGGTTTATGGGCTGCTTTGCCTTCAATCAGTCTGCAGAGGCCTGTTTGCCTTGCAGGCCCAACCGCCGAGCCAAGGGCCACGTGCGTAACACTTTCCTTGGGGTGCGACTCCCTAAACCCTTACTCCGGAAGAGGCTTGCCTTTAGTCTCCGGCGCAAGCCAAATCAACGCCAACCCGACTACGTAAATCAAGGTGATGGTTGAACAAGCGCGGGGATAGCTCCCCTGGAATAGCTGCATCAACTGTCCGGTACTCAGTGTGCCCCCGGCCGCTAGGATCCGCCCGAAATTGAAACTCAGCCCCTGCCCTGTCGCTCGGACCCGGGTGGGGAATAGTTCCGGCAGGTACATCGGCAACCACCCGTAGAAAGCCGCCGTTAGACAGCCGGCTATCCCGGCCATCAGCAAGAAGTTGATCCCGTATTGCCACCACTCCCGGAATAGAAGCTGACAGGCCAGCAGAGAAAGAAGGCAGAGCCCGAAATAAACAGGACGCCGCCCAATTTGCCCTCCGATAATCGGTGCCACAATACACCCGATAATCGCCCCGATGGAAATGACTACCTGCGTAACTCCCTTGGCGTAGGGGCGAGCCGGGCCAGCCAATTGATCTGCCCAAAGCGGCAAAAATCCGCTCACCCCACCCCAAGTCGCTACCAGCGGAATCGACGCAAAGCAGATCGCCAAAATGGTGTATTTCAGAAGCGGCGGCGTGAATATCTCGCGAATAGGCCGCGCGGCTTTCTCCCGAACCGCCGCCTGCCACCGCCGACTTTCCGGCACGAAAAATAGGATCAATACCGCCAGAATAGCCGGTGACGCACCCGCCAGCATGATCCACCGCCATTGATCCGGTGTCACGGGAAAGAAAACTGCCAGCAAAGCGATCGACAAGAATCCCACGTTAGCGGCCGCCCCAATAATTCCCGCCATAAGTGGCCGCAATCGCTCCGGCCAAAACTCCACCACCAGGGCTACCCCCAGGGACCATTCCCCTCCCATCCCCAGGGCTGCACAAAATCGTAGCACCGCTAATTGCCACGGTGCGGTTGCGAAGTAGCAGGCCCCGGTAAACAGAGCGTAAGCGGCAATACTGGCGGCCATGCTCCGAACCCGGCCGATCCGATCCCCCAGCCAGCCGAACACCAATCCGCCGGCGGCTGCCCCCAACAAAAACGAGGCCGTCAGCACCCCATTCCATCTCCCGACCTCCGCATCGCTGGTGACCTGAAGCAGATCCTGCAAAGCCGGCCGAGCGGCGATCGGAAAAAGTCCCATCTCCAAACCGTCGAACATCCAACCTAAAAACGCCGCCCCTAAGACCAGCCATTGTTCGCGGCCTATCCGTGCTTGACTCATGAGTAATCTCCGACCATGTATCTCACCTTCAACGTTCTCACGTCCGGCGAAGACGCTTAGGAATGCGGTTCCACCGTAGGTTCAGTTTTTGAGCGATCCCTACACTCCTTTCCGGACCCGCACAGCTTTTGGGCTCCTGCATTTGCTGCCCAAGCCGCTGGTTTCTTTCCCGGCTCCTGCGATTAACTTGGTGGACGACGGACGATTCGAACGACGCTCAGTCCTCAGTCCACAAAACCCTGCCGAATTGGAATATTGGAATAAATGTCCGGTATTTTGCAGCGCTAGATGCACATGCGCGGATACCCGACATCGGGAGTACGACCGCCCGACGGTGGTTTTACATCAGCTCAGTCGTACTTTACCGCGGTTCCGAAAATGTGTGACAGCAATCGACCGACATAGCTGTTGGCCCGGGCAGGGGCATTCGGGTCTGTGCGCGATATTCCTTCCAAAAGCGGCTTGACCGGTTCGATTTTTGGCCCCAAAAGATCGAGTACCCACACGGCAAAAGCCCCCGTATATGCCCCGTTTTTGTCCGGCGGAGCCAAGCTCACTAAGGTCTCTAGCGCGTTTCTGAGATCATCCGCCCCGCCGTACTCAGCCAGTGCCCAAGCCGCCACAATCCGCGCCGAAGGCGAGGGATCATCCCGCAAAAGTTGCCGCAGAAGCGGAGTCCCCTTTTCTACGGCCGGTTTCCCCCGAACGGCAAGACCCATCACCGCCCAGTAACGAACGCCGCTATCGGGGTCGGTCATGCCGCGCAAAAGTACTTGAAGATCCTCCGGGTTTCGCCGTGCTGCACATTCGGCCATCGCGAAGATCTTTTCCAGCGGATAACGATTCGGATCCTGCGCGAACTCGTATATACTGCTCCCGGCACTGCGGCGATGCATTTCCGGTTCGCTCAAGAATCCGGCATCGCGCACCTCCAACACATGCTCCCGCAAAGCCCGGCGGAATTCCTCCAAGACCTCCCGATGCTCGGGCGAGTCGGCAAGGTTCCGAACTTCATGCGGATCGGTTTCCAAATCGTACAGTTCTTCAGGCGGTTTTGGTTCCCAGAAGAATCGTTGCTCCGGCGTCAATTTCCCCTCATCATAAAGTCGCTTCCATTCCCGAGTGGTTGGCGTCTCGAACATATAGGCGACATGTTGCCCGAAAGGAAGATGGGGCATGTATTGCCGTACATACACATAGCGATGATTCCGGACCGAACGCACCATGTCGAATCGCTCGTCCATTCGCCCCCGAAACCCGAACAAATACCGCGGTCCTTCCTGAGCATATTTGCCCATGAAGGCACGGCCGTGCATCCAGGGCGGGGGTTCGATCCCTGCAATACTGAGCAGGGTGGTAGCCAAATCAACGAACGAAACCAACCGGCTGCTGGTTCCCCCCGGCTGATAATCCGCGGGAGCCAAATGCCGGAATTTTTCGGGCACATAAACAATAAGCGGCACCCTCAGCCCGGCGTTAATCGGCCAGCGCTTGTTCCGCGGCATTCCACTGCCATGATCGCTATAAAAGAAGACGATTGTTTCCTCGGCCAAACCGGCTTCCTCCAGTTCGCGAAGCCGCGCCCCCACCTGGGAATCCATTTCCGCAATCTTGTCGTAGTATTGGGTCCAGTCATGCCGCACTTCAGGTGTGTCGGGATGATACGGCGGAATTGACACCCGGCTCGGATCATGCCGTAACTGATGCGGACGCACGCGGATTTGACTCTCGTGGGTCGTCGTAAAATTGAAAATGGCAAAAAAGGGTTGTCCTGGTTCCCGATTTTTCCAGTGTGCCTTGCCCGACGATTCATCCCAAACTTTTCCCGGCTTGGTGACGTTGTAGTCCTCCTTGACGTTATTGGTGCAGTAGTAGCCCCGCTCCCGCAAGAATTGCGGATACATCCGCATTCCCGGCGGCAAAGCCACCTCGCTCCGCATGTGCTCGGCGCCTAAGCTGGTCGGACACACTCCCATGATAATCGCCGTTCGTGCCGGGGCGCACACCGGGGCATTCGACCAAACGTTTAAATAACGCATCCCTTTCGCGGCCAGTCGGTCCAGATTTGGGCTCGTGGCAAAACGATCTCCATAACAGCCCAAGTGCGGTCCCATGTCCTCGCAGGTTAACCACAGGATATTCGGCAGTGATTGGTTCGTTTGCTCGGCTAAGGCCGCCGAATTTCCGCCCGAAGCCAGCAGCCCGATCAAACCGATGGCCAAAGCCACGATAAAAGCTGTGTGTTTCCCACTAGCTTTCATGAGCGCAACCTCCTCAAATACGCGGAGCAAGCCCCGCAACTGCCACTGGCCTATTTCTTCCGCGACTCGGTCATCCGAACTTTTGCCCCGCAAATCTTGGCTCAAGAACTTCAGAAGCTCAGGATCCTTTGCGTCGGCCTTTTTGCACGCGCTACCAACTGCGGCGAACCCCTGTTTACAAGCTCATGGCTTGACCAAACTGATTGAGGTAAATGCGGTCGGCATGGAATCGGTCGGGCATCGGCGGGGATTCCGCCGGGTATCCAATCAGCACCAATGTGTGAGGGATCACCGGTTCCGGTAGCCGACACATTTGCCGCAGGGTATTCATTCGGTCCTCGCGGGGATAAACACCGGTCCAAACCGCTCCCAAACCCAAAGCATGGGCCGCCAGCAACAAATTCTGTACCGCAGCCGCACAGTCGACCGGCCAATAACCCGGGGAAAGTTCTAGCCGTAAATCCCCGCACACCAAAATGCCCAAGGGAGCCTCTTTGGCCATTTCAGCATTGGGGTGTTTCGTGCCGTATTCACTCAGCATCTTCCGGTCGTCGATCACGACGAATTGCCAAGGTTGAGCATTCCGCGCACTGGGGGCCAGCATGGCTGCTTCCAGCAGTACGCGGATCAACTCGCGGGGAACCTCTCGCGGTTGGAACTTGCGAATACTGCGACGAGTCCGAATCGCTTCTAATGCATCCATGGCAAAAAATGCCTCCGAAAAACCAGTCATTCAATCATCGGGCGAATCGAACGGCAATGACCCTCGGCGGAAATCTGCGAACCGGCGGGCTAAAATAATCATTGAGCTAAATGCATGGTTTTCTTGCGAGGGATTGTAATTCAGAGCTTACGCGATGACTAGCACCGTCTTTCGTAACTAGGGTTCCACCCGTGGCAACGCTACCGCTTCATAGCTTTTGGCACCACCGGCAGGTGCTGACGGTTGGTGAACTTAGCCAGCAGATCAAAGCACTGATTGAAGCGAACTTTCCCGCGGTTTGGGTCATGGGGGAAATTTCAAACCTTTCCCGCCCCCGGTCGGGCCACATTTATCTCACTCTCAAAGATGCGCAGGCCCAATTGCCGGCCGTAATTTGGCGATCGGTCGCCAATAAAATTCGATTCGAACTGACGGACGGTTTGGAGGTGGTTTGCTTCGGTTATTTGGATGTTTATCCCCCTCATGGGAAATACCAATTGGTAATTAGCCAATTGGAACCAAGAGGGCTCGGTGCCTTAGAGCTCGCTTTCCGGCAGTTATACGAGCGATTGGCGAAGGAAGGGCTTTTTGACCCGGCGCGAAAGCGGCCTTTGCCCCGTTTCATCCGCCGCCTTGCTTTGCTGACCAGCCCAACCGGGGCGGCAATCCACGACTTTCTTCAGATCCTCCAGCGTCGCTGGCGGGGTGTCTCAGTGCTGGTTGTTGCCGTGCGGGTCCAGGGCGAGGGGGCAGCCGAGGAGATCGTGGAGGCAATCCACACGGTCAACCGGCTTAAAGTCCCGTTCGATTGCCTGGTTATTGCCCGCGGTGGGGGAAGTACAGAAGATCTTTGGACCTTTAACGAGGAAAAAGTCGTCCGGGCCGTTGCTGCCTCTCGAATCCCTGTGGTGTCTGCCGTCGGACATGAAATCGACGTGACACTGACGGACTTGGCGGCGGACTTGCGAGCCTTGACTCCGAGCGAGGCCGCGGAACGACTTGTTCCTTCGGCTGAGGAACTTTCCTTACGATTACGGCAATACTCCGGTCGATTGGTCACAGCGATGCGTGCCCGATTGGATGCGGCCCGGGCCCGGTGGAATCTCCTGGCTGGCCGCACGGTATTTCGGCGGCCTAAGCAGTGGCTTTATCAATTAACGCAAACCCTGGACGGTTGCTCGGAACGACTCCATCGTGCCGTGCAGCAGCGGCTGGAAAAAGCACGACAGCGCTGGGAGCGAGCTTCGGCCCGACTGGAAGCCCTCAGCCCCCTGGCGGTGCTAAGACGCGGTTACAGTCTCACCCAAAAGCTGGGCAAAACCGCCCCGGTCTACTCGGCTGCGGAGCTTACGCCCGGTGATGTGCTCTATACCCGATTTGCCGAAGGGGCGGCGGTCAGCAGGGTTGAACGGTGCGAAACTCCGACCGAGTACCCCCCAACCAAGAGTTCGGAGGGTTGATCGGCTCTCATGGGGCGACGGCGTTACGTGCCTTTTTCGTCCGCCCTTCGCCGGACCATTGATCGATATCTTTATCCACGATCGGTATTTTTATTCCTAACAAATATTTTTGTGATTTTTATCCCCGACAAATATTTTTACCCTCAATCAATCTTTTTATCCGCAGTCGATATTTTTATGCACAACCGATATTTTTATCCCAGATCGTTTTATCCCAGATCGATATTTTTACCCCGGATCGGCCGATTTTCGCCGGGCTTAGCCGATCTTTGTTACGCCGGGAATCGGAACGGGGTAAATGCCGTTTTCGTCGGGCTTGACCGGCGGTTCGGTATTGAAATCGCACTCTTCTGGTCCCAAGCGGAATTGGCTTTTCAGAGCCTCCTCCCAAGTGATTTGCCGGCCGCTATACGCGCACAAAAGTCCCAACAGAGCTAACCGGGTACTCGTTACCATGTAATGGCCGTTATTGATGGGATTGCCGGAACGAATTGCGCGGAAAAGGGCCTGATGTTCGGCGACATACATATTTGACTTTGGACCCTCGTACCGCCAGTTGACTTCCCCTTCGATGCGATGCTTCAGCAGATCGCAGCGGCCTTTCGTACCAAAAAAGATATCGCTTACTTCGTTATAGCAGTTGTTTTGAGCCCTTCCGATGGCATACATGCGCACACCATTGGGGTATTCGAAGACGATGGAAAAATGGTCGTAGACATCGCCGTAAACGCGGCCGAAACTGGCGGCACGTCCCCCGGATCCGTAGGCCCAAACCGGTGGTTGATCGTGCATGGCCCAGGAGCCTTTATCCATGCTATGGATAAGCGATTGGGAAATGTCATCCCCGGAAAGCCAGGCAAAATGATACCAGTTGCGGTACTGATATTGAATTTCTGTAAGGCCCGGCTCAAATTCGATCAACCGATATGGCGACCGCATGTAAGTTTCTTGGATGGCAACAATCTCGCCGATAGCGCCATCGTGCACCCGTTTCATGGTCTCGCGGACCCCTGCGTGGTAGCGCCAGCATAATCCGGAGACGATGCTGAGGCCCTTGCGTTTGGCCTCCTCGCAGGCTTCGGTGACCTTGTGCAAATCCGGCAATTCGACGGCATGCGGCTTCTCGATAAAGATGTGCTTACCGGCGGCCACTGCCGCGGCCATGTACTTCGGGTGGAACTTGCTGGCACAGGCGATGAGGACCACATCGACGCCGCTATCGATCACCTTCTGATACCCATCGAAGCCGACGAAACAATGATCGTCGTCCACTTGGACTCGATCCGGCTTGGCTTGAGCGAGCCGTTGCCGCGCCCCCTGCAAACGGTCTTCAAATAGGTCGGTCATCGCGACGAGGACCGTGCCGGGATCGGCCTCGAAAGCATCCATGACTGCCCCCGAGCCCCGTCCCCCGCAGCCGATCAAGCCCAATTTCAGCATTTCGCTGCCGCTGGCATGAGCCGCTCTTGCCACCGACAGGCCAGTTGCCATCCCCGCAGCCAAGACGGCTGAGTGTTTCAAAAACTCGCGTCGGCAATTTGACGGACGAATTCCCACATGAGCCGATGCTGATGATGCCCGTTTCATCTTTCGACCCTCGTCAAAGCGATGTTTAAACTTTCTTTGGAAAGCTTCTTACGCCGGCCGAGTCTTCCTTCGAGCCGCAAAGCGCTCTTCCAAGTCACGGCGCAAGAACCCAGCCTCCCGATTATCTCGGCGATTGTCGTTTAAGATCCTACTTAATGCAAGTTCTTTGCTTGAAGGATTCTGCCGCAGGGATTTATACGGCTTACCGTGGAATACCACGAACACGCCACGCCCGGCTACCGCGAAGCGGAGAAATCCCCTTCAGAAGCTAAGCATTCCGCGATCGATCTTTGCGAAGGATTCTCCTATCGATCTTCACGGCCTTTGAAGTCGCATGTGGGCTTGAGGACCAACTTGCCCCCCAACCAATCCTTCGAGTAATCGCCACTGCACAAGCACCAAGAGCGATACACCGGGCCGCAGTTCCCAGGGGCGGCTGAGAGGCCCGTCATCTTGTCTTTCGAACGGCACGTAGAGTGCACGCTTACCCGGCGGGGGTTGGCTGTACAAATGCTCGAGCACCTGGGCCTCCAGCCGAGGCGAGCAGATCACCACCGGGGCCGGCGGCCCCGTCGGCACGCTTGGATACCAGCCTACTTGGTTAAGCTTTCGAAAGTACCAAGGGAGAGGCCAATAATCGTGATCCTCGCAAATCACTTGGATCTGCGGCTGGTGAGTATCTTCGGCAGGCAAAAGGCGCATGAGCTCGCCTGCCAGGCGGGGAACATCCGGGGAGCTCGGCGAATATGCTAGCGGATGTTTAGACCAATCGGCCGAGGGGGATATCTGTCTCCAAGAGCTAACGGCTACCCACACAAAAAGACCGATCAAGATTGCACGGAGTGGCCAGCGTACCAGCCCGCCGATTTCGCTCCGCCAAAGCGCTGCACTCCCGACCCCTGCAAGCAGGATAATTCCATGTAAAAACCCTAAAGCACACCAGGGAGTCTTATACGGCAAAATGCTGTAAAGGGCCGCGAGGATCACGGTGTAGGTGGCCAAGGAGGCGACGATTTGCCGCCGGTAACGGTCCGATCTGCCCGCTCGCAAGCCCCCTACCACACCGAAGGCAGCCAAAACCAGCACGGGCCATTCCGTGTAGGTGGTCCCCTCAAAAGGATGGACGCCAAAAAGCAAGGCGAAATAGTAATACCAGGGGCCCACATGCCCCGCGGCCTCTCCGGCGCCTGCTGCCCGAGTCAGATAGTGAAAGTAGCTTCGATACGAGTCTGCCACCGCAAGCCAATTCCGCAAGCCCTGGGAATAAATCGCGGCAGAAAGCCCCATCGCGATGAGAGTGGCCGCGGCGGCATCACGCCCCACCGTTCGCCAAAATCCTTTCCCTTGCGGGGACAAGCACAGCAGGGCTGCGATCACCAAACTTGTCGCCACAAGCACGCAGGTTTCCTTGGTCGCGTGCATCAGGCCGAGCGCCCCCCCCAGAATAAGCACCCAAACCCAGCGCGATTGGACCGGCTTCGAATCATCCGTCCTCGCTTGTGCGGGGTTTTGATCCGATGGCTCGCCCCGGTGGGCCTCCCTTCCTCGTGAGGCAATCTCCGTCGAAGTTATTCCGCCGATGACCACCCCGTAACGGATAACAGCCGCTAGGGCCAAGAATGAAAAAAAGACAAGCAAAGTTTCGTGAATAAAGCACCGATTATAAAAGACGAAAGTCGGGGAGACGGCCGTCCATAAGCCTGCCCAAAGGGCGGAGTCTCGACCCAGCGGGGCGTATAGGAAAAGGCAGCCCAGGATCAGTAGCGAACCAAAGAAAGCCGGTACGGCGCGCAGGATCTCCTCATTCAGCTCGTTAAAGCCGCCGTAACCTGCCGCTTGCGTGGCAAAAAACGCAGCCAAGGGAAGCACAGGACCGTGGTACTCCCGAGGATCGTAGGCCACTTGGCCGCTACGCCAAAGTTCGCGAAGACGCCAAGCTTGCACGGCTTCGTCGCAATGGAGAGGCTGGGCTCCAAGATCTTCACCGCGAAGCAACCCCCCCAAAATAAGTGATCCCAGGAAAAGTATTCCCCAACCAAGTCCCCTGAACCTTTTCCCGATCGATCCGGAGAAGCTTGCGGGAAGCAAGGGGTAAACTCCGTAGTTTTCGATCAATCCTCGGTTGCTCGCGGGTAGAAAACTTCGGGGGATTATAAACCCTTAGCCGGCTCCCAGCTCGCTTTTGTCTTGGGCCGATAAGCGTGCGGTTTTCGGTTGCAGGTCCGCGGTATCACACGTGCGGGGTGCGACGCCGATGAGCCGAAACGGCTGCCACATCTTTCACAGCGGCTTCCCGTATACCTCAACCTCGGTGTAATGGTTGTAAGAATCCATGTGATTGCCGAAGCTGTACAGGCGAACATATCGCCCCTCAATCCCCCGTGCATCGATCAATTTGCCCTCTGCGGTTTCCACGTATCCGAGGTCACTTCCCACGCCTAGGCCCGAAGTATTGTCATAGTCATTGTTGAATAACGTGTGCGACTGCAAGAAATCGGGATCGTCGCTCACCTGGACAATCACATCGCGGTAAACCCGAGCTTCCGCGTGATTATGCCATAGGAGTATGGCGTAGATCACGGCGCGATGCCCCAAGTCGATTTGCACCCATTGACTGCCGGGGTTTAACACGAGCACGCCGAAATCGCTTGCCTCCTTATGGCCATCGGTCACGAGATCGACCTCTCCGCCCAGCGGGCGCAGATCGCTCGCCAAGACCGGCTGCCCCTTCGCCAGGTTTACGGTCCCCCGCGGCGCTAAAAACGGAGGTCTCGGCTTTCCGAGCGGCTTTTCGACCCGGGGCTCCTTCAGCGGGACGGGTGTGCCACGAAATGCCGGGGCCGGTAATTCCAACGGGATCGGCACCAGCATCTCCCCCGCGGCACCCTGCGGTGGTTCCTGCCTTAAGCCGCCGACCTCAGGTGCCGGACCGGTAGTCCCTCGGGTTGCGAATTCGCGGGTTGCCAATTCCTCCTCACCCACTGCCGGCATCCCCGCCGCAACGCCCCCTGGACTCCCCCCAGCACCCTCGGCACCCTGGGGGGCTGTTTGAGGGGCCAAGACCGATTCGCCACGATTCGAGGCACCCACCGGGGGTGTCTGTTGGCCACCGGAACATCCGCTTAGCCAAAAGCTTATGAGCACAACGATTGTTCCGCACCACTTCGTCGCAACTCCCGCGTTCATCATTCCCTCAGCTCAAGTTTTGGACAACTTACCCGGGCGGGTGACCGATGCTTCCGTCGGCCGAGGCTCTTCGGCTTCAGACCGCGACTCGTTCCTTTTTTTCGCCGTCCACATCCTCCTTCAGTTCCCACTGCCGGCGAGGTACGGCACAGCGAAAATACTGTCGAGTGAGACAGAACGAGGCAGAATGAAAGAGCCTGTGGGCCAATCCGTTTGCCTCATTCAATGTCTTGATGATTTTACCGAGACTCCCGACTATTTATAACGTAATTTTGAAGAGGATTTTAAAGCGATGCTCCGCCCGAGGCAATCGGCGGAAAAAGTACGCTGGCTCCAGTTTCTTAAGCCTTCTACTAGGAGTCTCCGAGAGCAAGCTTCTCCCGTCACGCTTCGATCCGGTGTGCGTGTAAAGCGCTTACCGCAGGATTTTGGGCGACATTCAATACCTGTTCCGGCCTCCCGTGCGTTTAAGGGGCTTACTCGGCATGGATCCGCGGCTTTCAGGGGGCGTGCTCCTTGGGACAATCCTTTTGCCTTTAGCCGGTTAAAAACCGGTCCCACCGGGGTAACGGACTGATCTACGCGGGAGTGAGCCAGTTGGCATCGCAAACGGATGTATTAACCACCGTTTTTGGAAACTTAGTCTTGGTTAAGGAGCCCTAATTATCCGCCTTTCTAATTTCCCCCCTTTTGGCTGGTAGGTGTCCCGGCTTTGGGCATAGCCTAAACGGTTTTTTTATTCTGATTTGCCGCCGGGTTTTCGTCGGTTGCGTTGAAGAGGCTCCTTGCCGACAGAAATCTTTCCGCAAAGACATTTCCGGCGGATAGGCAACTTTATTCGCACCTCACCTACTTTTTGAAAAATCTGGGGTAAAACATCCAAAAGAATTTTCCAGGCCTAATCTTGTTAGTCACTTCGAGGGTTAGGATTTTCGTCACAGTTTGGCCCTCCGGGGCTTAGCCGTGGCCTATATTTGAATGAAATGCCTCTCTGCGGGTCCTGCGTTGGTGCTGCTACTTTGAGGCGTTACTTCGTGTGTCCTCTCGCAGAGCCAGGCCAAAGGTTTTCCATTTCTGCAATCCCAACAAAAGGAGGCAGCATGGGTAACGCCGGCTTTTTGGCCGCTGAGGCTCCCCCGACTTTAGATCGGGTCTTGGCACGAATTGACGAGATCTCCACCTTGCCTCAGGTGGCGTTGAACGTCATGGAAGTGGCCAATGACCCACGTTCCGGGGCCGCTGACTTGAAGGAAGTCATGGAGACGGATGCGGCTCTGAGTGCCCGCGTCCTGCGCTGCGTGAATTCATCGGCCTATGGGGCCCGGGAGCGGATCACCAACCTTCAGCAAGCCATCGCTTACTTGGGGCTGAAGCAAATCCGTAATTTGGCGATCACAGCCAGCGTAAGTGAGCTTTTTCGGGGGGCGGACGCGATCGGCAATTACTCGCGAAAGGGCCTCTGGCGGCACTGCGTGGCTGTGGGGCTTTGCGCACGGCTCCTGGCCATGCGGCGGAGGATTGATCAATTCGAGGATGTCTTTCTAGCCGGTTTGCTCCACGATATTGGCATCATCCTTGAAGACCAGCACGTGCATGGGCACTTCCGTCGGGTGCTGGCGGCCATGGAATCCGGCGGGACCTTTCCCGAAAACGAACGTCAGATTTTGGGATTTGACCACACCATCCTCGGCGGACGGATCGCCGAAAAATGGCGGTTTCCCGAGTCTGTCCGAACCGCTATCCGCTATCACCATAACCCCAGCGGCTACAAGGGACAGGATTTGACGACGCTTCACTGCGTGCAAGCGGCTAATGCGATCTGCACCCTGAAAGGTTACACGGCCGTCGGGGTAAAGCTGGCTGATTCCTTTCAAGAGGCCATTTTGGCACTGGCCCTAACCAGGGAGGACATCCTGGTTTTGGCTGAGGATCTCGACCAAGCGCTTGCCGAACATGCCTTGCTGTTCCAGATCTAGGAGCTAACCGATGGGGCATACGGCAAGTAGTTTTGAGGAACTGTATCTCGCCTTCGGAGCGCAAGTGCGGGACGGAGGGGCGGTTGCAGTCCCGCCCGAGCTTGTCGGCGAGGATCTCGGGGCATGGTTTTTTGCAAATCAGCGGGGCGAGTGTCTGGTTCTCGAATCTTTGGGCTGCGGGGCACCGGACCCCAAGCTTCGGGCCGTCGTGCCGAGCTTAGTTTCTTCGATCGCTTCCGCTTCTGAGAGCCGGAAGTTCCGTTATATTCCGCAAGTGCCGAACAATCCCGGTTGGAAGGCTCTGGTGGGCCGATTCCCTCAGGCCGAGGGGGCGATCTATTTCGGACTCTTAACGAAAGCACCCGCATTTGGTGGTTCGTCAGGAGGGTGCGAAAAGCTCGGCCAATCCGTGGC
Source organism: uncultured Thermogutta sp. (assembly GCA_937128505.1). Classification (GTDB taxonomy): domain Bacteria; phylum Planctomycetota; class Planctomycetia; order Pirellulales; family Thermoguttaceae; genus DTLM01. The sequence continues at coordinate 18,559 of CAKZMM010000198.1, read as the reverse complement.
AGAAGGCTCCGTCGTTAGGCGTGCGATCTTTGCTGACGAGTCTGGATCGCAGGAAACCGGGCTTCCGATTGGGGAAGAAACCGGGGGCGACAGTCCGGCGATGTGGAAGTTCGTCGGGTTGCTCCTCCGCGCTCTTTGGGGTTGCCACACGCAAACCTCGCTCCTGCAAACTCGTCTTCGCCACATGAAGAACGAGCACCAGGTGCTCCGTGCTTCGCAAGCGGCAGCCATCAACGAGGCGATTGAAGAGCGGGACAAGCGCCTTCGCGAGCAAGAGACCCACATCGAGCAACTCCAGCGGGTGATGATGCTGGCGGCCGACGGGATTTTCATCGCCAACGAACAGGGCTTTCTGGAATCGTTCAACGAGCAAGCAAGGCGAATTTTCGGCTATAAGCCCGAGGAGGTACTTGGGAAAAGAATCTCGTTGATTTTCCCGGAGCTTCTTGCCCCCACCGCTGGGCCGGAAGCAACTCACACGGTGTTGAAATCCTTGGAAGGGGGGCTGCGTGAGGTTATCGGTCGCCGAAAAGATGGCGTCTCCATCCCAATCGAGCTTGGCGTTAGCCGCGTTTGGTTGGGGGATCGCTGGGTTTACACCGGCATTTTCCGCGACATTACCCAGCGAAAGCAGTCCGAGGAGACGCTTCGTCGATTGCATCTGCAAAACCAGATGATCCTGGATGCCGCTGGTGAAGGAATCGTGGGGCTCGACACCAGCAGGCGAATCGTCTTCGCCAACCCGGCTGCTGCAAAGATGTTGGGATGGCCAGTGGCCGAGCTTGTCGGTCGGTTTTGGCATGAAACCGTGCATCATACCTCAGAAAAAGGCGACCCGTTGCCGCGGGATGCTTGTGCGATGTGCGCGGGGCTTTTCGGCGATCAAAAGCTCATCTGTGGCCATCAAACTTTTTGGCGGCGCGATGGAAGTGCATTCCCGGCGGATTACACGGTCTCTTTGATGGTGGATCGTGGCCGCTGCACCGGTGCGGTGGTCACCTTCCGCGATGTCGGGGAAAAACTGCGACTAGAGGCACACCTACGTCAAGCCCAAAAGCTCGAATCGATTGGCCAGTTGGCCGTGGGGATTGCTCACGAGATCAATACCCCCACGCAGTACATCGGCGACAATCTCCGCTTTTTGCGGGAAGGATTCGAAGAACTCCAAGACTTGCTTAAAGAAACGGCTCAACTGGTTGAGATCTTCCCTCAGGATGGACCGAAGGGCTCGGCGGAAAAAAGCGATCTTGAGGCATTTGATTCGACCAAGATCCTCGACGAACTCGGAAATCTGAAGCGGGTAGTTCAGGCCACTGACCTCGATTACCTGCTTGAGGAAATCCCCCAGGCTATCCAGCAAGCTTTGGAAGGAGTGGAACGAGTTACGAAAATCGTTCGATCGATGAAGGAGTTTTCGCATCCGCATGCCGGGCAGAAACAACCTTTCGATCTGAATCGGGGCATTGAAAGCACCCTTACCGTGTCGCGAAACGAATGGAAATATGTGGCGGAGGTGGTGACCGATTTCGAACCGAATCTGCCCCTGGTGGTTTGCTTTCCGGATGACATCAATCAAATGATTCTTAACCTTGTGGTCAATGCGGCCCATGCAATTGGCGATAAGGTCAAGAAGAACCCGGGGCAGAAAGGGACGATTACCGTCAGCACCCGACGCGATGGGCCGATGGTGGAGATCCGCATTCAAGACACGGGGATGGGAATTCCGGAAAAAATTCAGTCCCGGATTTTCGAGCCGTTCTTCACCACCAAAGAGGTAGGACGGGGCACGGGCCAAGGGTTGGCCATCGTTCGATCCATTGTGGTGGATCGGCACGGGGGCACCATCGACTTCCAGACGCAAGAGGGGGTGAATACGACCTTTATTGTTCGTCTGCCTATCGAGCCATTGGGTAAGGCCCCAAGCGTAGGGACTCGATAATCTGGCGGAAAGGGACGGTGTGGCGATGAACTTGCGCATTTTGTTCGTCGACGACGAGCGATATGTGCTTGACGGTCTTCGGCGGATTCTCCGCCCATTCCGCCATCAATGGCAAGCCGATTTCGCCCTCGGCCCCTTGGAAGCTTTGGAGTTACTGGAAAAGGCTCGCGAAACCAATCCGCCGGATGTAGTGGTCAGTGATATGCGGATGCCGGTGATGGACGGAGCCCAGCTTTTGGCCGAGGTTCGGGCGCGTATACCGGGGTCGGTGCGATTGTTGCTTTCCGGCCAGTGTGAGCCGGGGGCCATCGGTCGCGGTGCCGAATTTGCCCATCAATTCCTCAGCAAACCGTGCGAAGCCGAGGTACTGAGGACGGCACTGGCCTGGGTGGGGGCGATTCGTCAGCGACTGCCCGGGGGGCGATTCCGCGAGTTTATCCACACCTTGCGGGCACTGCCTGTTTTGCCTGAGCATGCCGAATTCATTACCCCCTCAGGGGAAGAAGCTCGGCTAAGCGCGGAGGAAGTTGCCGCGACTTTGGCCAAAATCGCCCAGCAAGACGTCGGGTTTGCCACCAAAGTGATGCAACTGGCGAGCACGGGCTTTTTCGGACGGCCTCTTCGGGCAATAACGCCGGCGGAAGCCATTGCGGCACTTGGGCTGAAAGAGGTCCGCAGGCTTGGGGTTGATGCGGAAAACCAAGGGAAGGTGGCCGAATCGCCCCTGCTTTTAGCTCTTTTGAGACAGATCAACTTGTATTCGGCGCAGCTTGCACGGGAGGTGGAAAGCGCAGCTCGCGAAGCGGGGCTGCCCGACTCTGTGTTGGCTCACGCTTACTGCGCCGGAATGTTCCGGGGTGTGGGCATCATTGTTTTGGCGATGTATGACCCGGAGGTTTACGGCCAAATCTTGGAGGCGGCTCTACGGGAGGCGAGACCTCGGCAAACGCTGCTTGCTCTGGAAGTGGAAGCATTCGGCGCGGATCACCCCACGGCGGGGGCGTATCTGCTTGCGCTCTGGGGAATTCCCGAAGCGGTTGTAGATGCGATCGTTGCCCATGCCGAGGTGTCACCATCGGTTTTGTGGCAAGCGAGCTCCTCCCATGCAAAAGAGCTCCATGAGTTTCTTCAGCGCGGCAGTCGGCGGTGCAGTTCGATATTTGATTATTTAGCCCAGTGCATGAGCACAAGTTCATCCGGTGAGAGGGGTGATCGATTTAATTGAATCTGACCCGGCGGGTGTGAAGCGGTCCGTCTGATACGCAAATGGGCCTTTCGGTAGCAATTCCCGACATAGCGAAGCGTGCGGGACCCATTGTGTGCCGATCGTCGTGGCGGGACCCTGAACCACCGTGCGTGAGGGAGCGTGTTTCTTGCTGCATCGATAGCATCAGGAGTAAACCAACGACCGCCTGCCTAAGGGAGTATGAGTGTGGCCAAGGGTCGCAAAACCGTCTTCGCACTGGGCTTCGGGGTAATGGGAGAATGGGATGTCGCCGAGTAACGGGCTGATGGGATGTCGCCGAACGATCTTGGCCGAGCGGTGGCGTTCTGAGATTCTCGGTATTTGAGGTTAAACCATGTCGGAACGAATTCTTTTGGTTGACGACGAACTAAACGTGCTGGAGGGATACCGCCGAAATCTCCGCAAGCAGTTCGACTTGGAAACGGCACTTGGGGGGGAAGAGGCTTTAGAGGCCATCAAAGAAGGTGGTCCATTTGCGGTAGTAGTCGCCGACATGCGGATGCCCGGCATGAACGGTATTGAGCTTCTTAAGCACGTCAAAGCGATGGCTCCGCAAACGGTTCGCATGATTCTGACCGGCAACGCGGATCAAAAAACCGCGATGGATGCGATCAACGAGGGGCACATCTTCCGCTTCCTCACAAAGCCCTGTCCGCCGGAGGTGCTGGCGAAGAATCTGCAAGCTGGAATCGAACAGTACCGGCTCATCACGGCCGAAAAGGAGCTGTTGTCAAAAACCCTCAGCGGCAGCCTGAAGGTTATTGCCGATGTCTTGGGGCTGGTAAATCCCACGGCCTTTGGCCGCGCCGGGCGCATCCAGCGCTTGGCTCGGGAGTTGGCCGCGCAACTCCAGGTACAGAATGCTTGGCAGATTGAGCTGGCTGCTATGCTCTCACAAATCGGCTATGTTGCCGTACCGGAAAGCACCTTGTTGAAATCGCTGCGAGGAGAGGAATTAAGCCGAGCCGAGCGCGAGGCGATTCATTCAACCTCCGGCGTAGCTTACGACTTGTTGCGGCGGATTCCCCGGATGGAGGAGGTCGCAAGGATCATCCGGTACCAAGACAAGCATTTTGACGGCGGGGGTGTGCCGCCGGGGCCTCCGCTGGGTGGGGATCTACCGCTGGGGAGCCGGATCCTTAAAGTGGCTGCCGACTTCGATGCGCTGCTTTCAGCCAATCGCTCGGAGGACATTGCGCTTGCGGAAATGACCGACCGTGTCGGCTGGTATGATCCGGCTGTTCTGGACGCCTTACGCCACCTGCTGGCCATCCAAGAGGTGTTCGTCATTCGTCGGGTGGGAGTGGCGGGTTTGGTGGATGGGGCGATTCTTGCCGAAGATGTGCGATCGATCCACGGGACTCTCCTTTGCGCTAAAGGGCAGGAAGTTACCCCGGCGATGCGGGCACGCTTGGCTTCGTACTTAGTTAATGTGGGGGTTCAAACCCCCATCAAAGTCTTCGTTAGGGCCTCCGATGAGGGGTGCGAGGAGCCGAACGTTGTCGCCACGACTCGAGGCACTCAGTATTGAATTCACTCATTTTGAAGATGGTTTTCAAAAAGGGTCCAGGCTCAGAAGTTGCCTCAACTTTGGAGTATGAATTCACCATGTGATGCTTCCTCGGCGTGCACAAATTTGCATGGCCGCCATTGGAGAAATACACCTTCAAGCGGGAAGTGAATTATTCAATCGAAAATTTTCGGGAATTGAGCGTGCGAATTGCGCCGGGCAGTTGGGAAATTTCATGCATCGCGTAGGTTTGGGTTTCGGCCATCGACCGATGTGGCCGCGAGAGAATGCAGCCGCTCCGGCAACCTCCGAAAAAGCTGGTGTTGGTAGATTTCGGCCGCGATCGGACATAGTGTGCCAAGGACCTATGATGCCAAGGGGCCAATGAATAAGTGGACCTGCTCAACGGTAAACCAATTTTCCGGTTGTTATTCCCGGTTGATGGGATAAGCGATGTTACGGTACGAGGGTCTTTTGTTTTGACTTTTGTTGTGAAACGCTGTTCACAGTCATGTTGAAGGTCATCCGCCCATTAATCCCGCACAAACCTCCCGAGGCCGAAGGCGAACTTGCCGGTCGGCAAAAGCCCGAACGGAGGGTTGAATTGGGCCAGCTTCTCATCCTAGCCGCGGCATTAGGCCCGCCGGTGGTCGCGGTGATACTTCTTTCACTCCACTTCTGGTGGGCTCTGAGGGGGGTTATTGCAGGAATAATGAGCTTAGGCTTTAGCTTTATTTTGGGGGGAATTCTCGGTTCGGCGCTTTGGCGATATCGGGTCCAAACTCATCAAAAGCTCGAGGAACAAAGCGCGAAACTCCAAGATTTCGAGAAGTTTTACCAGGAAACAACGTCGCGATTGAAGGACAGTGAAGTCGAGCGTTCCCAAGTTGCTACGCAATTAGAGGATCTGAAAAGACATTTAGCGGATGAGCGCGAGCTTCGCGAGCAGGTTCAAAAGGAGCTAAAGCAAGTTCAGGCCCGACACCGGTCGCTTTTGGAGGCTCTGCCCGGCATCGTGATGGAAGTGGATAATAATCGTGTGTACACCTGGGCAAATGATGGCGGCAAACGCTTCTTTGGCCCAGATTGCATTGGCCGCGAGGCCGCGGAGTATTTCGTCGGGCGGCAACGAACTTACGACATCGTGCAGACGCTTTTCGAAGGGGATACTTCTACCGTTTATGGGGAGAGCCTTCAGCAGCGCTGCGATGGTAAGGCCCGCCTGCTTGCATGGCAGTGCCGAGCACTTCGAGATGAAAACGGACAAGTAATCGGGGCTATTAGCTTCGCCCAAGACATTACCGAAATGCGCGAGACGGAAATCCGGCTTCGCGAAAGCGAAGAATGCTTGCGAAAAATGGCTACTGCCGCCCAGGATGCGATCATCATGATCGACGGAGGCGGTACGATAGTTTTTTGGAACCCTGCTGCCGAACGAATCTTCGGCTATACCCCGGCGGAGGCAATTGGCCGCGATGCTCACGAATTGTTGTGTCCTCCTGAATTGCTTCCTGCGTTCGAAAAAGGCTTCGAATATTTTTGTCAAACCGGCCGTGGTGCCGCCGTAGGACGTACCTTGGAACTCGAAGCCCTCCACAAGGATGGCCGGCGGATTCCGATCGAGCTTTCCCTCGCTTCCTTCGAACAGTGTGGACAATGGCATGCGGTAGCGGTCATTCGTGATCTTGCCGAACGCAAGAAAGCGGAAAGGGCCTTGCGCGAAAGTGAAGAACGTTATCGGATTATCACCGAATCGGTGAAAGACATCATTTGGAGCCTGGACCTCGAGCTACGATTCACCTATGTCAACTCTGCAGTCGAAGCGCTTTTGGGTTATCGGCCGGAGGAATTGTTGGGGCAATCGGCGGAAATGATCCTTTCGCCGGAATCGACGGCCCTCGCCTGGGCAAAACTGAAAGAAACTCTGCCGCGCGTTTTGGCCGGGGACCGCCCCGTCGAATCGTTCGAGCTTGAGCACCGTACCAAATCGGGGGAAAGTCGGTGGTTCCAAATCCGCGCCTCCTTCCTTTTGGATGAGATGGGTCAACCGGTGGGTATCCTGGGGATTGCGCGGGATACAACGGAACGCCGGCTCGGCGAGCAAGAGCGTGAACGGCATCTGCGGGAGCAAAAGCTGATCAATCATTTGCTCGGTCTTTCGCTCGAAGAGGGACCGCTTCCAGAGCAGCTCAAGCGGGTCATTAACGCGCTGGTTCAAAGTGGTCTCCTCCCTCCCGGAGCGATGGTTTCGATATTCTTGACTGATGGGGAGGACGGAAACCGCCTGCGACTGGAGACCTTTGTCAACCGGGCGGACGATGGCGGGGGATGCATGGAAATTTTGCTTGGCGAGTGCAATTGCGGACGGGCTGCCCAAGAAAGGCGTCCCATTATCAGCACCGGGCTCAACACTCCGTACTTGCAGCTCCTGGGGCAAAGGCTGACACAAGGCGTCGGCGACATTTGGCAGTTTTCCATCCCCTTGATGGACGGAGCCGGCAAGCCTTGGGGAGTTTTGTGCCTGGCCTGCGAGTTGCCGCAAACCGAAGTGGAAAGCGTTAAAAACTGGGTGCTCACAGTCGCCGATCTTCTGGCCAATTTGATCAAGCGGAAAACACTGGAAAGGCAGTTGGCCAAGCAAACTCAGGTGCTCTCGTATCGAGTTCGGGAGCTTGGGGCGCTCTACGAGGTGGGGCAATTGGTCAGCAGTGCCTGGAACTCACCGAACGAGATCGCCCCGAAAATTCTCGAAGTAGTCGCGGGAGCCTGCCGGTTTCCCGAATTAGTCGGAGCAAGGTTACTGCTTTATGGCTCAGTTGTAGCCGAGCGGAATTACCAGGAGACCGTTTGGAAAATGGCATCCCCCGTGATGCTGGGCAATCACCTCATTGGAGCCCTTGAGGTGTGCTATGTGAGCGAACCGCCGGTGAACGAAAGTACCTTAAAATCGTTCATCCGCGAGGAACAGCAACTTCTAGATAGTGTGGCTGATCGCCTGGGAAGTCTGATAAAGTATAAACAAGCGGAAGCCGAGATCCGAAAGCTCAAACAGCAACTCGAGTTCATTCTCGGGGCCACAAGCACCGGCCTTGTAATCGCCGACCACAAGGGTCAGCTTCTGTACGTGGATCCGCGATCGGAAAAAATTTACGGCCCCTACGCAGGACGCAGCTGCTGCCAATATTTTTGGGGCAATGATCCGCCCCAGGGGCGATGTGTTTTCAGCGAGGCCTTACACTCGGGCAAAACGGCTATTGCCGAGGAAGTGCTGCCAAAAGAACAAAACCGGGTCGTTCAAATTACGGCTTCTCCGTTTGCGGACGAAAAAGGTTGTTGGTTTGTGGCGGCGGTGATTGCCGACATCACTCGCATCAAACAGCTCGAAGAGGAATGTGCGCGGGCTCAACGCCTGGAAGGTTTGGGACGTTTGGCCGGCGGTGTCGCCCATGAACTGAATACTCCTATCCAGTTTGTTAACGACAATCTTAACTTCTTGCGAAACAATATCGACGAGTTGAGCGCCCTGCTCGAACGCCTCGAGGAGATGGTAAATCTTGGCGTGGGCGACGCGGATCTTACCGCGTTCCAGAAGCTTGCCGCGGAAGCGAGCACGGCTTTAGAAAAAAGCGAGTGGGAATATCTAAGATCGGAAATTCCTCGCGCCTTGATCGAGACCGAGCAAGGGGTGGCCCGAATCGCCGGGATTGTTCAGGCCATGAGGCAGTTTGCCGAATCGCGATCCGGTGGCTGCGAATGGGTTGATCTGAATCGGCTTATTGAGGCGACACTGACCTTGTGCCGCTCCCGATGGGAACCGGTGGCAACACTGGTGACGGAGTTCGAGGACGACCTCCCCAAAATTTGTGCCAGTGGCTGCGAAATCAATCAAGCCCTTTTCGAGATTATTTTTAATGCTGCCGAAGCAGTCGCCGAAGGGCCAAGCGAGGGGGAGGGCCAGAAAGGCATCATCCGGATTGAGACCCGCTCGGTGGAAAATGGCGTAGAAATCGTGGTGGCGGACAATGGCCCGGGAATCCCCCTGGAAATCCAATCCAAAATCTTCGATCCTTTCTTCACCACTAAGGGACTCAAACACGTGGGGAAGGGATTGACTTTGGCGGATTCGATCGTTCGCAGTCATGGGGGCTTCATCCGCTGCGAAAGTCGGGTGGGGCAAGGGAGTACATTCCGGATTTTCTTGCCGCAAAAACTGGCGGTCCACCACCGTCCTGAGGAGGAGCCGTCGTACGATGCCGCAACGAGTGCTGCTTGTGGATGATGATGAGAACCTTCTTCGGGGGCTGGCTCGAGCCTTGCGTCACCAGCCGTATCATCTGTACACTGCACGGTCGGCGGACGAGGCCATGCTCATTTTGAAAAGCCGACCAATTGACTTGGTCCTTGCCGACCATTGGATGCCCGGGATGAACGGCACGGAGCTCCTCACTTGGGTCGCAAAGCACTTACCGCACGTCAAGCGGTTTCTTATCACCGGCGCTCCCACGGTCCAAGCGGCGATATCGGCCATTAACGACGCCGGAGTCGAGCGACTGTTCACCAAGCCCTGCGACCCGGTGGAGCTTGCCTTTGCCATTCACAAAGCCCTGGAAATGGCGGATAAAGCCGACTCGGTTCGGCAGGTGCCTAAGGAGGCTCCGTAGGCACATATTCTTTGGAGGCTTTACCGCTCGGCGCTTTGGCAAACACATTTGTGCTACGCACTTAAAGATATTGCGGGCTGGGAGCACAAACCGGTGGGGTCGCTTTCCGCCGGGGTGGTCTGGGCATCCGCCGATTTCTAAACGAGCGAGGGGATTGGAGGCTCTCGGCTTCTTTCAATCGGCCGACTTTCTTCGCAAACATGGGTGTCCCATGGCCCGTCGCGGCTGCCCCGGCCGTAATCGGCGGTGGGACTTCGGCGCAAAAAAGAATCCCTCTGTTCGAGGGATTCTGCCAAGGGGTTTCGCCGAAAGGCTCACAGGCGGCAGTTGATCACCTTTGTGGATTTTTTCTCCGTCCGGGGAGCAAACTCACCAAGCGGCCTTAGCGGATTTTTGGTCGAGTGGATCAACGGACTTGCCAACACCCTGCTTACGGCGGGGCCTTAACGGTTGATATCCAGACCGAAAGTCACGCCATGGATGAACGCATAACCGTCGGCATTGCGGCTAAGGTCGATGCCCATTCGGGGCACCTCGTAATTGATACTGGTGGTGGCCCGAGCAATGTTGTCCACCCAAATCCCGGTCCAGCCGACACGAGCCGAAATCGCGCGAGTGATTTGATACGATGCGCCGATCCGGGTTTCAATTACCGGGCTGAATTCATCCTCGAAAGCCGAACTGGCAAAGTAGCTCGGACCCATGTTGCTGATTTGATATTGAACGAGCGTATCGGGCGTCAGGTTAAAGCCGAAGAAACCATTCTGATGGAAATTCTGTCGATTGAATCCGAAAAGGAACCGGCCTTCGGTTGACCAAGTCCAATTCCCGAACTTCCGGAACCAGCGGCCCCCGAGTTGCGGCCCAATGATGTGGTTTTCGGAGGTATGCTTCCAACTGGTCTCGTCCAACGTTCCCCCTTGAGCAACCACCCAGATTTGTTCGTCGAATTCCAGGTAGCGGGCCCCGGCGAGCACCTCGAAAAAACCCCCCCAGTGATTCGGGTGTAATCGGTAAACGTAGCTGAGCTCGAAATTCTGCACCTCCACCCGGTTCTTAAAATTGACGGTGTCGAACCGGACAGGCAGGTTTTCAATCCGCGTAAGCAAGGTATCGATGGGACCTTGGAGGTGGTATCTCGGGGGTGACGGGCCGAAGGGCGGGTCGTTGAAGACGATGCTCACCCCGTGGGCCGTGTGCCGCGTGGTTTCCGGATTGAGTCGGAAAGCACTGAAATACCAACCGGAATGCCGAGTCATGAAGCCCAGGTCAAACCGATGACCACCTGTCGTGTCCCCTTTGATGAAAGAATTGGTCATCGTGTTGGTCTCGACGGCTTGGATGGTTTCCGAAAGATAAACCAGCCGTGTGGCACCCTCCAAACCGATTGCGGCCCGGCCCGGCTTCGGAATCGCCCACACTAAACCCTCATAGGCGAAGAAGAATCCCTCGTTCGCCCGAGGGGCACTTCCGAAGAAGCTCAAATCTCGGGGGGCAAACCACTGCATATCCTCGATGTCGCTTGCCGCCGCCGGACCGAGGCACCCAAGAACTACCACTGCCAGCAGACATACTCTGTAGCTAATGCCTGACATGATTGACCTGCGTCCTCGCTCTAGCTTGCGTGGGACTTGTTCCCTGGGGGTATGATCCGGGCACCCGACTCTCCGCCGCCCCCTGACCCCCTGGGTTCCGAAACTATCCGTCCGTGACGATAGTATCGGAAAAGCTGCCCGAAACAGTTGAACAAGAAAGGCAAAGTCAACTAAAGGTAAGCTAAAATCCCGTTTTTTCGATAATATGCGTTAAAAGCGAAGTATGGTCAGAAAAGCGGGAATGGACAGGCTAAGTAGACTGAAGATTTTGAGAAAAGCTTGCGCGCTCAACCTGGGTTCTTTGTTGTGAACTTCCAGAAGTTGTGAACTTCCGGAATATGACTTCCGACGCTAACACGCGACGCAATTCCCGTCGGCGGGATCCGCAAAAGGCGGTACTCCACTCCTCTCAGCAGCTTGCTGTGTGCCGATCAAATACCACAAGTGCCGATCAAATAGCGGCAAGTCTTGCCGAAATACCAAAACGCGCTGAAACACCCAAAAAGCTGAGATGTTCAGAAAAAAAGGTGAAATGCTCAGAAAATGGGCGGACCCCGGCTTCGGGGATCGAGAATTGCTCTGAGCTGATGGCACGAAATTCCACTCGTCCTATTCCTTGTCCGTTGGACCAGCGAGCGTGTGGACCTTGTCTCGTCGCGGAGAGCAAACGGTAGCCGCACGCGGTTGGACCAGCGAGCGTGTGGACCTTGTGCAGTGAATTTGTTGTGGCTGTGCTGTGCGATCGTCGGAACAAAAGGAGGGCGGACCTCTTGAGCAACCGCGGGAATTGGGGCCGTCAATCTTTTAGGAAACGTTTATCTTTTGGGAATAGGGAACGTCTATCTTTTGGGAAATAGAACAATGGAAAGTTGTTTACCCGGAAATCGCGCGACAGAACTTACCCATTCACCCGGGGCCTAACCAACCTCCTTGCCAGGGATCTTGATCATTCAGTTGGGGCAGCCGGCCCCGGCGGGGATTCGACGGGAATATCGGCCTCCTCGGCCTCCTCGGGCTTTTCCTGCCGTTCTCGCCACGGTTTGCCGTTTCGATAGCTTTCGAGCTCTTGCAGGAGCTGTTCTTTTTCGGATCCAGTGGCCAATTCCACGGCTTTTTCCGCCCAGCGGATCGCCGACTCAAAATCACCTAATTCGGCATAACATGCCGCCAACGTACTGACGGCGTAGGCGGCCTTGAATTCGGTCAATTCGCAAGCTTTTTGGGCCAGCGGGAGTGCCCGTTTTCCGTCCCGAAGATGCTCGTCCGGCGAGGTGGCCAAAACCCAAGCAAAATTATTCAAAACAGTGGCATTATCGGGAGCCAATTCCACGGCCTTTTCAAAATCCGCGATTGCCTCTGCATGTTTACCGATGCTCAAATAGGCATCGGCCCTTGCGCTCAGGGCGACACCGTTTTCCGGCTCCGACTCGAGAAATCGGCTCAACTGCTCGATCGCTGCCCGGGGTCTGCCCGCTGCCAATTCCAAAAGACCCAGTTGCAGAAGGACGAGGGGATTGTCCACCCCCCGACCACGAAGTCGGCGAAGTTCCCGCACCGCTTCGCCGAGTCGGCCCTCTCTAATTAGCACCATGGCCTTGAGCCGCATGGCAATGGGCAAATCGGGCTGTAATTCCAGTGCCCGATCGAGATCGGTCAGGGCCTTTGCCAGTTCCTTCAGCTCGATAAACACACTTGCCCGCAGCACTAGAATGGCCGGGTTATCCGGTTGCAACTTGAGGGCTTGATCCAGACGCTCAAGCGCTTCTTGAAAATTGGTTTGGAGGCCCAAAATCCTGGCTTGTTCTAATAGCGGCGCCAAAGCCTGCGGTTGCAGCTCGTGAACTTTTTCTAAGACTTTAAGGGCCTCGTCATACCGCTTCATCTCGGCCAGGATGATCCCACGGAGCTGAAGTGTTAGGGGATGGTCCGGCTCCAGCTCGAGTGCCTTGTCCAGATCGGCAAGGGCCTTTTCCTCCTCCTGCAAATCGGCGTACAAAGCTCCCCGCAGCCGATAAGCCATCGTTAACTTTGGATTAGCCTCGATAGCAGCATTTAGATCTTTGAGCTTATCCTGGGGACCGGACTGAAGACTTGCACGAAGCAGGTACGCCTCGGCTCGCAAGGTGGGCTCTTCGACACTCGTGTCGATGGCCCGATCTAGCGCAAGGCGCGCCACGCGGGGATTTCCACCCGGCAACAGATTCAAGCGAGCCACCTGGAACCAGGCGCGAGCATGGTTCGGGTCAAGCTCCAGCCCCTTTTGCAAGTCCTCCAAAGCAAGGCGACGCACCTTGGGCCAATCCGGGTCATCGGTGGAAAGGCGTTCCTCGGCATACTGCAGACCGCGTTGAATTCGTGTGGCAGCCAAGAGCGACCGGGCGAATTGTTCGTTGTCGAGATCGAGCCCCTTGGCCAGGGCACTTTCGCACAGGCGGATCACCTCCCCCAAATCACCTAAGGTGCGGGACTTGATTTTGATTTGTAAGGCGCGATCCAGATCAGCCTGCCCCTCCGTTTGAGCGGCCAGGTTCCCTGCCCACGCTGCTATCACCAGCCAAATTACCGTAGTGGCGACGTAGCTCATCGCTATGCTCCTCCCGACATCAAGAAGCGAGCACGCCGGGTTGATTCCGAAGCCACAACCCCAGCGCTCGCGGCTTCTTTTTTCGAGACTTTCTTATAAATAAATTGGCTCTTTTGGTTCCTTCTGCAAAAATCTTATCTCGGATGGGGCGCTTGTTTTCAACAATCAGCGTGATCATCAGCCTCGGCGATTCGTGGTAACCGCGCGCTTTTTGCCAGGTGGAATTCGTGCGTGTGATATCCCGGCTTAATTCGATGGTCAGAAGCCCGCGATCCAGTTTCTCCATGTAATCTGACTTCCCCAAACTTCTGATACAGAGATTCTCATCGTCTCGGAGATTCTCAAAACCTCGTAGTCCAGAAGTCCCCGCAGATTATAGTGATGCGAAATCTCGTTAACGATGTGAAATCTGGGTTGGACCAAAATTTCTCTTGCTTTGGATCCTTGATCATTTTGATGCCGACCGCGAGCCGTTTTCCTCGTCCGATGTCCTTTTATCTGACAGAGCTCAATCGCTTGAGATCTAAACGACCTTAATATTTTGGATGGAAGCTCATTCTGATGCCGCGCGGTTTTCGTCGCTACCCGCGGGGAGCAACCGACGCTTTTTTCCCGTCGGCCCCGTCGGCTTTTGCTTCCGGGGTTGCTCCGGCCGGCTGAGGGGGGGTGCCGGAGGCCCCTCCGGTGCGCGCGGTTCAGCGGGCACCATTTCCGCGGCCGGTGGCTCCGCCGGTGTTTCTTCAGGCTCGGGGGGTAAGCCACAATCGATCAGCATATAACCGGCCCAAAAGAAAGGATGACTTGCCTTCAGCCCGCTCGGACTTGCGGTTCGGCTCACCCGCGGTTCTTGCTCGACAACCAGCGGCCAACTCTGAGCCAAAAGCACGGCCCGTTGCCAAGCTTCGGCGGCGGTTGTATGGGGCAATTCCTGAACAAACTCCCGCACCAAATCCATGCAGGTGCGGCCCCCGGTCCGCCACCGGCTGAGCAATAGCGTCCGCGTCCCGGAGGACATCAGCCCGGTCACCGCCACAAAAATCTCCCCCCCAAGCGGTCCTGTTCCCGAGCGCCGCAAGCCCGCCTCAACGGGCGTATGAAAGCCGGGGAGCACGAGGACATCCGGTCCGCCCCAAGGCAGTTCCAGCCAATCCGCGACGCTATTGCCAGGGCCGCGCCCGAAAGCTTGAATCGGTACCCAACCCAGCGGCTGATTTTCCTCGATTCCCAAGTCGTCCCAAACCAGCAATTGATCGACCACCGACACAAGCGCGTTGCTCGGGGCGGTGGGAGCCTGAAGGAGTGGTTCGCTATTTGCGGTCACGCGGTTCCATAGCTGATATGCCTGCTCGGCCGTGGCGGAATCTTCCTGAGGATGGAGTTTGCCGAGTGCCACCAACGTCTTGGGAGCGACTTTCCGCCCCCCCATTGTCGGCGTGGCCAAAGAGGCGGTGGGAACGTAGCGGATTCGCACCCGAGCCAAGAGCGGCTCAAGTTGCCCGGAACGATTGACGGTCAAAAGTTCGAAAGGCACATACCAACCCACTCCATCGGGAACCACGACCAACTCCGGAAAATTGGCGGCTAGATCTGCCCGCGAGCCTTCCACCAAAACCTGGAGCACGGCCGCGGCCTCCGTTTTCCATTGCTCGCTGGATAGCTCCCGCGTCGACATCTCGCGGTTAGCTTCATACTGGCCCAGGGCTCTAAGTAGGGCCGCCAACCGGCGCATGAGGGCTTCCGGTGATTTCACCTGCCAATGGTCGTATTGCTCGCGGTTGATCAAGAACGCATATAAATCTCGGCCTACGGCGAATAGCACAAGCAACGCATGTCCCTCGGGGAGGCCTTCCCGAATTTCTTTCAGCGATTTCGCAGGGGGGAAGACCATATCCGCGGGCTGGCGGCGCAAAGCCATCTCGCGCAAAATCACCTCCTGCCGCCGCGAGATAGCCATCCATTGATTGAGCCGCTCCGAAAGCTCGCGCAGTTGTGGACCATCAGTGGGAGCCAGTTTTGCCGCGCGTAAGCTCGCCTGGAATTCCCGCGATTTTTGCATTAAGGCGACATATTCGGGCCATTGCGATAGGAGATCTTTCCGCTGAAGGATAGCCTCCGGCGAAAGCCGTTCCTCGGGTGCTTCGAGGACCCACCGGAGGTTCAGAATTCGCCCTCCCCAGGGGAGCACGCTCCAGAATCGGTGCCGACGGGCGCGATCGGCGATCTCGACGGCAAGCTCGAATTCATTCCGCGCCAGCGCCACGAGAAACCAGTTTTCATAAGATTCGCTGTGTGGTATGGAGAGGATCGACAAAGACTCCAACGGCTGAAAGATCCAATCGCTCGGTTGCGGGTCCCTCAAAAGTTTCGTGTAAAGCTCCATGGCACTTCGCGGCGTGATTGGGCCGCGATTGGTGATTTGTCCGCTGGTGAAGCGCTGATCGACTTGCCGGATTTGAAACAACCACACCGAGCCGCGCCGCATGAATTCCAGCACCCGGGCCATTAGGGCATCCCCCTGGGGAATTTGCCCCCGTTGATACGCGGCCAGCGCCTGAAGGAAACGCACTTGGTTGGCCCAGCGCCCCTCGCCCATCTCGCGCCTTCCCAAGAGTGTATCCGCCTCTTCGAGCACCCCCAAAGCCTGCTCGCTTTGCCGGCTCACAAGCAGTTGCTCCGCAGTTGCTGCAAGGAGCGAAACTCGCAGTAGCCGAAAATCTTTGGCTTGGGCCCACGATGCGGCCGGACCCAGCAGGGGAAGCACCCCAGCTCGCTTGGCCAAAAGATGCGTAAGCGCCGCGTACCGAAACGCTTCCTCCAAAACACCGCCATCCTCGAAGTAAAACGCGGAAATGCTGGCTTCGTGGAAGAGATTGGCCGCAGTATCGAAGTCCCCCCGTGCCAGGGCTAATCGGCCCAATTCTAAAAGCGCGGTTGCGGTGAGCGGATGGTCATATTGGCCAACGACCAATAGCCCCCGGTGCAATAGGGGAAGAGCTTCCGTCGTTTTTCCGCCTGACATTAGGGCTAAGGCGTATTGAATATCGACCCAGGACTGCGACCAATGGTTCGGCGGGCACGGACTGCGCGATAAAACGGCGATGAGTTCCGTGGTCAGGGGATCGTGTTCCGCCAAAGGACCGAGGAGCTCCGCCCGACGGCGAATCGCCAAGGTGGTGCAGCGGACAATCTCCTGCACACACACCGGTAGTAGCACGGGCCATTGGACCACGCCCCCTTGCCGGATGGCATCGAGGTTATCGAGCCGACCTTGACCGACAAGCATCTCGCGCGGGAAATGCCCCGGTGGGGATCGCCGCGTCCCGGGCCCCCAAGGCACCTGCCGATACACCTGCGATTGAGCGGGGCCGATGGTCGCCGGGAATTGAACCCGCATCAACCAGTCGGGATAGGCGAGATAAAGCTGAAGGGCCGCCGTGTAGTGGCTTAAAGCCTCGTCGAGCAATCCTAAGGCGTAGTAGCACTCGCCGACCATCGTGTGATAGCAGATCGAATCGATCCAGCGAACCTGCGGCGTCTTAATCCCGCCACGCAATTCGTCCTCAAAGGCTTTGAGGGCGGTGCGAAATTCCCCGTCGTAATATGCTTCGAAAACCGCGAAATATCGGGCGGTGGGAGTGCTGCGAGGGACAAGCTTTTCTTGAGCCCCGGCTATTCTCCCCCAGCCGAGTACGAACCCCAAAATTACCACAAATATCCAGCACGCCTTTTTTGAAGCGAGTAGCTCTAAGCCGCAAGCCATCTTGGATCCTCGCCCCCGTAAATCTCGCGGCCAAAACTTCCCTACTGTCGATAGCCCAAAGCTTAGAGGAGAAGCCAATGACTTTTTTGTGCCCACTTGGTGTTTCATGCTTTCTCAACCTTTCGGACTGATCGTTCATCTGCCCCCAAGTTCCCCGCAGGACCCGGCAATCGAATACCCCAAAACACCGGAAGCTTCTTGCCAATAGTGCGTCCCGAAATGAGGCCCGCGCCGACGGCCGGTCAACCAATCGTCCGGTTCCCCTCAAGCAACGAGCAATCTACTACGCCATTAGTTGGTCGATGACCGGGCCTTCCGATTTTGTTCCGGAAAGTTCATCCAGTTTCGGCCCGAATGCGTCTAAATTTTTTATTCTTTTGATGGAGCAATCCCGGATACTTTTCAAGAAGCGATTCCGCGATTAGTCACACCGGGCATGTCCACTTCTACTGTTTTGGCTCTTTTTCTACGTAATTCTGGGTTCCAATCTGGGTTCTGGGTTCCGGCCGATAAAATTTGTGTTCAATTTCCGAGCAAAAAGATTGGGAAACCGCAGCGGCCCAATGCCGGATGTGCCTCGAGGATGGCGCCTCGGTCGATCCGGAAAAATCCGCAAAGGCCGCTAAACCTCATTCTACCCAATAAATGCCCAATCGCAGTAACAGGCTGCCGAAGAACTCGGGAAGTAGTCTCGGGAACTGGTTGCCCGGAGAAATAGGAGGATTAGGCGGCGTGTAATAAGACCCAGGCGGAAGGCGCTCGCTAATTGTATGATTGTCCCATTATTTAATGACCGCAAAACGTCGTTCTGACCGATCGGCTCATCGTGTACGGAGAGTCTTTGGGGGCAAGAGCCAAGGCAAGAATAAAGAAAGGCAAGAATAGATAGAGAGCAGACTCTTTGGGGGATACAAATAAAATCCGGCGTCGTTTTTTTGAGGCCTTACCCGGGTGGGCCAATGGGCAGCGGTGATCCAGCGGAATTGCGGGTTATTTGCAAACGGTTTCGCAGGATGGGCTTTCTGAAGGCTTGCGGCGGAGAATACGCCGTCTTCGCAATTCCCAAGTTTGTGCTTCACTTTCGGCGCGCGAGGCTCAAGATCCCCCGGATTATCAATGTTCCCGGCCGTGTCCTTAGGTATTCTTTTTCTTTTTTAGAAGGAGTTCGGGCTCAGGACGACTCCTCTCGCAGAAAGCAAGACCGCACTTCCGGCTACTACCTAGGTAGTGTGGCAGCCACGACTCCTCCCACGGGGAGCAAGTT
>CAKZMM010000197.1 GCA_937128505.1 uncultured Thermogutta sp. | reverse complement strand
TGAAATCTCAACAAACTTCATGAAATCTCAACAAACTTCATGAAATCTTGGCAAACGTCACGAAATCATAGAATCTGTCCGGTTCGAAGCGCGAAGTCACACGGCGTTAAGCCGTTAACACGCCGTTAAGCCGTTGAATCGAAAGGCAGCACGCGGGCCAAGGAATTCTTATCTAGGCATTTATCGAAGAGGTTTACAACCGTTTGCGGATTCGACGGGAGAAGGAACGGATTGCCGCCCCCGGGGTGCGCTGAATCCAATTCGCGGACAAGAGAAACCCAAAACGGGAGAAAACTCGGACTCAATCGCGGAAATCCTGAACCTCGTATGCTTAAAGCTGAAAGGAAACGGGCCTTACAGCCCCCCCACCGGCAGTTGCGCCTTTTCCGGCAGCTTTATGTTCATGGCCCGAAGGGCTGATTCCGCGGCTTGGCGAACGTCCTCTTCGCGATCGAACAATAACCGCTTGAGCGCCGGGACGGCTTTTACAGCCCGCGCACCTATTTGCGCAATGGCCTCTGCCGCGGCAATCCGAACCTCCGGATCTTCGTCGTCCAAACTCGCGATCAGCCGGTCTAATGCTGGCTCTGCCGCCGGGCCCATAAGCCCCAGGTGATTAATGGCCACCACCTGATGTTCCGGCACCTTCAGTTCTTCGCACAGCACATTGACCGCCAACTGGGAGTCACCGGTGATTTGCCAAAAGGCATACGCCGCATGGGGGCGACAATGAAGCCGGCGTGCCGTCAAGGCTGTTCGTAGTGTTGGAACCGCAGTATTGGCCGCGGGCCCCAATCGTCCTAAAGCAATGACCGCTTGCTCGCGGACCGGCTCCACCGGATCGGATACCGCGGCGATAAGCGCAGCAATTCCCTCGGCCCCAATGTCCGGACCGATTAGACCCAAGGTGGCTGCGGCATTCCGTCGGACCGATGTAACCCCCTCGTGAACCAGCACAATGAGCACCGGGACTGCGGGCCGCGCTCCCGCACCGATCGACCCCAACGCGCGGCACGCCCAGTACTGAGTGTGAAAGTCTTCACGACAATTCAATGCTTCGATCAACGCCGGAACCGCTTCCGCGGCTGCGGGACCAATTCCTTGGAGAGCAAAAATTGCTTCGCGGCGTGTTGCCGGATCATTTTTTCGCAATAAAGCTATCAGATGAGGCACCGCCGGTTGCGCCGCGGGACCAACATAGTGAATGGCGAAGGCCGCGGCTCGAGCCAATTGCGTATCCGGGGATTCAAGCAGTGGGATCAATTCGGGTAGGATGTCGGGCCCAAAACGCCCCAACGCTTGCGCGGCATTTGCCCAAACCGGGCCAAACCGATAGCTTTCGCGCTTGTCTTTTAAAGTCTCGAGAAGTCCTGACGCACTTACCTGACGGCAAACCGGCCCTATCCGCCCCAAGGCCCGGGCAGCACCAGCCGCTAACTCCGGATTTTGCGAGCCTAAAAAAAGCGAAAGACGCCGGGCAGCCGGAGCTGCGTGCTCCCCCATGGTTCCCAGCGCCTCCATCGCCCCAATTTGGACGTCTACATCCTCGTTTTCGAGCGCGACCAGGCAGTCGTTCAACGTGATCTCGGTCGGTACGAGGCAACCGGCCAGACACGTAACTGCTGCTGCAAACCCCACCAGCCCGAAGCGGCTGACCACCCCCATGGCAAATCCTCCGTTTTTAAAGACGATTTATTTGTATCGCGGGCCGCGTATTTGTCAAGATTCGACCGCGGAATCTGCCCCGAAAAAATCCCCTTTTTCATAGGAATCGCAGTTTGCGGGGAGCCTTTAACGCTTCTTGAGTTGCCCGAAAAAAAGTGATAAAATCGATGATACAGGTGGAAAGATTGCTTCTCTGCGAAGGAAAGTTCCCCTTCAGCCTCAGGGTAAAGTTCAAGCTCGCCGAATCGGGAGGAAACTGCCCATGGCAGATTCGTCAGCTTCGTCGCCCATCGCACAGATTGGGCACACAGCCGGGGAAGTGTGGAGAACCCTAAACGAAAAGGGGCCGATGACTCTTGCGCGTCTTGTCAAAAGTATTGCGCAACCTCGCGACAACATCATGCAGGCAATCGGTTGGTTGGCACGCGAAGATAAACTGATTATCGAAGTCAACGGCCGCCGGCGTGTCATTCGCCTCAAATAAATGCCCGAATTTTGCCGGTGGGTATCGGAACTTATTACCACGAATTCTATTTCCACCCCGATTTGAAGCAATTCAATCTCGCCCCCATTTGCAGCTCTATTGAAAGCCTTTTCATTTTTAATCCTCCGCTGGACCTGGGCACCAAATTGGGGCGGCTCTTCGAGCACATTAATCGCGCACAATATCTCGAACACATTCCTGAGAATGGCTTTTTGAGCACGAAGCTGAGGATGACCCTGGAACTGGGCGGGCAATTCTTTTAAGGTGAAAGACCTGAGCTCTTACGCAATCCGCTCGGCGGATGGTGGTAAACGGATTCTTTAGAACCTGGGAACGTCCAAGAGGCTTCACAAGGAGTAAAGGACCGAAGCCCGAGCTTGTTACTGGCAGCTAAAGATGAAGGGGGAGGGACTAATCCGAAAAAAGGAAACAAATCCGTACTGACATCGCCGAGATGCGATTGAGCTCCTAAAAACGAATTCTCAGCTGCGGAAACCAAAGAATTGTGCCGCAGATTTTGCAGACGAAGTCAGAAAGTGATTGTGCGCATTTTTGCAGTCTTGATGTTTTAAGGCGCAGTAAAGCCTCGCAAGCTTTCATTCGGAGTCGCTCAACGCAGGCACGCGAATCCATTTAAGGCATTGCGACTTACGCGGGAGTGTCGCCTTGCCCATAATTTTTGTGAATTGCGGGTGGGGGGAAGTCCTTACTCTCGGGCAGGTTAAATATCCCCGGTTTCCTCGAGTGTGCATTCGGTAGCTTTACGACGTTCCGTGAGCATCCTTGAGCTCGCAACACCCTGGAGTCGCAGTACGTAATTCGCGATCTCACTGCGTTTATGAGCGATGTCGCCAAAGAAGCTCGGGGTTAAAACTTGCGGATATCCGGGCTAACCCTTGCGGATGAATGATGGGCAGAAATCATGATCGTCGGTGGTTGGGCAGGCAGGAGCGAAAGGAGGCTATTTGAATGGCATCCGGCCTTATCATTGCCGGTATTTTTAATCTTTTTGTTAACTGTTTCTTGTGCTAATCACGCCCACGCGCAATCCGCCCCTATGGGTTTCTCCCAAAGCCGGGACAAACTTCTCCAGCGAGTCAGCGTTCAATTTGTCCGGCAACCGTTTCGCGAGGCTTTCCGACGGGTATCCGAGGGATACGGAATTCCGATTCTTATTGACCGTAGAGTTGACCCGGACCAGCTTGTCGATCTAACGGTGAAAGACCTCCCGCTGGCAGAACTTCTACGCCAACTGGCGGCCGCGGGCCAGGCGGATATCGTATGGGTCGGTTCCCTTGGGTACATCGGGTCCTCGGACAAAGCGTGGCAGATGCTTGGTATTTGCGATATTTCTGGCCAGATCGTTCGCCGGCTTCCCCCAGGATCACGGAAGGTTTGGGAAGCCCAAAGGGCTTTTAGCTGGCCGGATTTTTCAACTCCCCGGGAGCTTTTGATGCAATTGGCTCAAGATGCTGCCATTTCTTTCGACAATTTAGACACCGTCCCCCACGATCTTTGGGCTGGAGCGAAGCTACCCCCACTACCTTTGTACTGTCGGATTGCACTGGTCACGGGACAATTTGACTTAGCACCGGTGATCACCCCGGAACAGCGCCCTGTGGAACTTCGGCCGGTGGAGCCACCACTTCGTTGGGAACGTGTTTACCCCGCAATGGGGCCCCAAGGTGGCGGGATACTCTCCGCCATCAAAAAAGTGGCTTCCGACGCAAAGATCCGTGAAAGTCGGGACCAAATTTTCGTTTTTGGGACTACGGAGGATCATCGGGCCGTTGAGCGACTTTTTTGGGAAAAAACCATCTCGGTTGCCCCGCGTCCCCCAAAATCCTTGCCACCAGCCTGGGAGAATCGTCGATTCACCGTCCGCCAAGGCTCGGGCCGCTTGGCCTCGGTACTAGCGCAACTGGCCAATGGCTTAGGACTTCAACTGAAGCTCGACCCCCAAGAGCTTGCAAAGGCAGGGGTCCAGCCGGACCGCCAGCTGAGCTTCAGCGTGGAAAACGCCACGCTGGACGAACTGTTGCGCGCCGTCCTCGAACCGGTGGGATGCACTTACCGTTTGCAGGGGGACATTTTAGAGATCATCCCGCAAGAGCGCTAGTGCTGGCAATTGACCGCTCCCCGTCACATCAAGATGGCGGCAGGTTACTTCAAGCAGTAAGGCCGAGGATAGGCCTGCGGTTTATTCGTCCCGTGTTTCTTGCTTTCTTAGCCTAGGAAACACTTTTTTTTATCTCTTCGTTGGCCACAAGTTCCTTCCTAAACCGCAAAGGCCGCAGAATCGAAATATCTGCCGCGTCGGCCGCACAGATTTTCATCTTGGAGGCAAACTGTGTGCGCAGCATGAGCCAGCGCAACAACGAGGCAAGCACATTGTTGCGACTTTACTTTTGTTGATTTGAATAGTTACGTGCATTCTTGTAGGCCTGGGAGATGCGACGTTTCCGTGTTCGGACAAGAGTGGGAGCGACGTTACAGAGTGGTAAACCAAAAAGCGTGAAAAATCAGGATTAAGTTGTGCAAAATATCTAACCGATCGAAATTGCCCAATAAACGCACTTTCTCCCAATGACCCTCTTGACATTTTTTTTCCCGATGGTAGGTTAGGATCGAGTTTCGTGTGACTGTCGGCAATCGAGGTCTACCTCGGACCGCTTGAACAGGGCAGCGGTTGACCCACCTCAGCCGATGGTTGACCTTACAAAGCCGCTGCGGGCGTTCGGAGAGGTTTTGCAATCTCTAATATGGCCCGAGGAGTAGCGGCAGTACTGTCATTCAAAGCTTCCGTGTAGGTTTGGTTTCCATTGAAGGAGGGTGTTGCGATGAAACGTTGCTGGATTGTTGGGATCGTCGCGTTTGCCTTGGTGGCGGCGATGGTCACCACGGCCGACGCAGGCCTGCTTCGGACCTGCCGTCCGATGACGACCTGTGTGGCGGTGACTTGTAAGCCTTTGACGACCTGTGTGGCGGTGACTTGCCGTCCGGTGACTTGTAAACCGGTTATCACTTGTGCTCCGGTCACCTGCAAGCCGGTTACCTGCAAGCCGGTCACTTGCGAGCCGGTTACTTGC
>CAKZMM010000196.1 GCA_937128505.1 uncultured Thermogutta sp. | reverse complement strand
AGACCCCTGACGGCAACCGGCAATTCTGCTATATTGCCGCCGTGTCCTGCGGTCGTTCTACGTACCCCCGTGAACGCTCACATCTCTCGGAGCTCGTTTCCACACGCATCGTGACGCCCCCGTTCGGACTTTCCGCGCAGATCAGATTCCCGGATACACGAGGTGGTCGTCGCGTGTTGTCTGTAATGGTGAAGCGGCTGGAGGGACCCCTGCTGGGACAAAATAGGTTGGAGGGACGCACGCTGTCGCATCCGTTGTGGTACAATAGAGCCGTTCTCGCAGATGCGGCCACGGCGGCTCGCGGCCCTTCATGGGAAATCCTTGCGGTCCATGAACCCGAAGGTCTCGACTTCGGCTGCGGCGTAGTTGTACAGGGAATGGACGGGCTTTTAAGTGCAGAAATTTCATCACCAGCGGGAGGTGCGCCATGAAGTTGCAAACAAGTTCGCCATGGCCTGGCCCAATCGGGCTTTTGACCGGCACAGTTTTTTTGAGCCTAACGTTGATTTACGTGGCGGTCCCGGCGCTCTGCGGCGAAGGGCTGCCAAAAATTAGGGTATCTTCTTCTGGAGACGATTTCGTTACCGAGGACGGAAAGGCCTTTATGCCGTTTGGCGTGAATTACTTCCGCCCGGGCACGGGCTGGGCACCGCAACTGTGGAAGCGCTTCGAGGAGGAAGCGGTCAAGCGTGATTTTGCGTTAATGAAGCAATATGGTGTCAACTGTGTGCGGGTGTTTCTCACGTATGGGTCCTTTTTCTGGGAGCAGGACCGGCTGAACGAAGAAGGTTTGGCCAAATTCGACCGCTTTCTGGAAATCGCAGAAAGCTGCGGAATCTACGTCCACCCGACCGGACCCGATCACTGGGAAGGCATGCCCGAGTGGTCCCGCACCGACACAATCGCCGATGAAAAAGTTCTCGGGGCCTTGGAGCGATTTTGGCAACTTTTTGCCGGGCGTTATAAGGGGCGAGCAGTCATCTTTGCTTATGATCTGCGGAATGAGCCGTCCGTCGGCTGGGATAACCGTATTTTGCGTACAAAGTGGAACGGGTACCTTCGCGAGCGTTACGAGAGCGCCGAGAAGCTTGCCGCGGCGTGGCAGATGCCGGTTGATGCGATCGCCTGGGGCAACGTGCCCGCTCCGTCGCCCTCCGCAAATACACCCTTAGTTCAACTGCTGGAATACCAGAAGTTTCGCGAGGAGATTGCCGACGAATGGACCCGACGGCAAGTCCAGGCCATTAAAGCCGCCGACCCCGACACCCTGGTCACGGTGGGCCTCATCCAATGGAGCGTACCCGTTTTGCTGCCCGGTGTTCGTCAGTATGCTGCGTTTCATCCCCATCGCCAGGCAAGATACCTCGACTTCTTGGAGGTCCACTTTTATCCTCTGGCACAGGGATTTTACGAATATTCGAGTGAGGAAGCCGAAGCCCGAAACTTGGCCTATGTCGAGGCTGTCGTCCGCGAAGTGGCTGCTGCGGGCAAGCCGGTTGTGTTGGGCGAGTTCGGCTGGTACGGAGGCGGAAAACTCACCATCAACGAAGGCAGACATCCCCCCGCCGATGAGGAACAACAATCCCGTTGGTGCCGGGCGGTAGTGGAGACGACGGCACCCTGGACAACGGGGTGGCTCAACTGGGGACTGTACGACCATCCCGAGGCCCGCGATGTTACACAATTGACCGGACTGTTTACGGTGGATGGAAAACCCAAGGCCTGGGCGTTGGTTTTCCGGGAACTGGCCGGGCACCTCGTCAATCTCCGTGACCAGGCGATAAAACGGGCGCAAGCAGGTCCGACAGCTCAAGTATCCGCCGGCCTAGACTGGGACAGGGCCATCGTGGATTTGGACTACGCTCAAAAGTTCCGTCAAGCCTATTATGAGCAGTTCCTCCGACGGCGCCCCTGACCTTGGGGCAAATACCGTCGTGCTGGGGCTCGAGGCGTGATTGTTTCCTTTCTATTCGGTTTTTGAAGGGGACATTTCTTTTGGTCGGTGACAAGCAGATAGCGACTAAGATTGAACATGCCTTTTCGTCGTGTCACACTGGTCAACTCTAAAGCGTATAGGTGACTGAGCACTCGACAAGCAAGTTGGGCTACGAGGGGGCATCGCTTATGGGATTTAACACTGCGATCTTCTACGACATTGAAAACCTGCTGAAGGGTTATAGCTTGTCACAGCGGATGCTTTCAAATCTGTCCTTAAAAGAAATCCTCGAAGCGATACGGCAAACAGGAAGAATTGGCCAGATTGCGGTTCAACGTGCCTACGCCAATTGGAGTGATCCGCGCCTTGCAATCATGCGAGGTGAAATCAATGAACTTGGTATCGATCCAATCCAAGTCTTTGGTTTTTCCCGAGAGCCAAAAAAGAACGCTGCAGACATTCAACTTGCGATTGAGGCAGTCGATTTGGCACATGTTCGTCCAGCACTTGAGGTTTTTGTGATCGTCTCTGGGGATGGAGGTTTTGCGTCACTCGCGAAGAAACTTCACGAATACGGGAAGACCGTGATCGGCTGTGCGTACAGGTCGGCCGCCAGCAAGACGTTCCAAGCCGTTTCCGACGACTTTGTTTGGGTTACTGACCCGGACGAGGAAGAGCGGGAGGATCGCCCCACGTCACAAGTGTGTGTATCAGGCCAGCCCGAGGTCACCGCTCCTATAAATGTCCGTCTTGCCGCCTGTGTAAAGAAAATAACCGTGATCTCACCCGAAAATATCATAAATAAAACGAGAGAGATCCTCGACTGGTATGCCAAGGACCCGACAACCCGCAATGATTTGGAACGCCATGGAATATACCTATCCGTGGTGCAGGAAGCGGTGAAATACGCAATTCCTGAATTTCAGCCCATTAGATTTGGGTTCACGAAATTCATCGAGTATATGCAGTTTATATGTCGAGGATCGGAGTTCTGCATTACACGTTGCCCAATTCATTCGGAAGTGCGTCTTGTCTGCCGCCGCTCGATTCGCAGCGGGATTGAAGTCCTTCCAGACCTGGATACAAAAGATTTGCATTCTGTAGATGGCTACAAAGCTATCTTGGCGACAGGAAGTCCGATCTTCCGGCTCCCTGCCACGAATGATCTTTATTCAGTCTTGAACTGGATCGCCCACAATCCAATCTACGGGGCTGATCTCGGGGCTGCGATCGAGGCTACCGTTACGGGGTTAAATAACGCAGTGCCATCGGAGTCAGTAAAACTGGCTTTGCTCAGCCTGGTCTCAGCCGGTGTATTCGAGCGTGAGCCTGAAGGGGTTCCACTCTCTGAGCAAAAGCTTTCGCTACGAAATAATATCGGAAGCGCATCAGAGATTGTAGCCTTGCTGAAAACAGCAGCACGGCAAAAATTGATAGCTGTCTTATCAGAAATCAAAGATGATGTGTTGGAACTACTGCTTCCTGATGTAGCCTAACAATTGGCTGCACCTGACAGTGATCCGCGCTCCAGATGGTGTGTCAACCATCACCATGTTCGCGAGTTTCCTCGTCTGTTTCGGACCAGACGCGAAGTGACCACTATCTGCCGCAGCAAGTCCCCCATCCCGCCGTCGATCGTTTGGAACACCCGACCCGGAGCCAGGGGCGTAAGCCCCCGGTGGATGGGCTTCAGCTCCCGGCGGCGTGACGCTATACGCATTAACGCTTGGCACGGGTGAGCAAACCGCGGTACCACCCACAGGCGAATCGCGTT
>CAKZMM010000195.1 GCA_937128505.1 uncultured Thermogutta sp. | reverse complement strand
AAGCGGCCTTGATGCGTCCATCTGCGATCCGGCGGCTCGACGCTCTTGGCAAGCATCCTCGGCCTGCAACCGGCAGCAAAAACTCGTCGACCTAACGGACTTGCGGTTTCACGGAGAATCGCGACCAACTTACACCAACTTACGGAGTCATTCCTCACGGAACGATAAGCGTAACCCGCCGCGGCACGACCTCAACCTCCACCGGCAGAAACCCGCCCGGGTCTCCATCCACTTGATATTCCACCGGCTCTTCGGCGCTTAGTCGAAACCATCTAGCCCGGAGGTAAACACAACTGGGCAGGAAGCGATGAATCCCCCCCAATTGTGCCGTCAAAACATAGTTAAGGGCACTCCAAATCGAGCTTTTTTGGAAACCACAAAACTCAAACCATCCATCGTCGACTACCGCCGTGGGGGCAAGCGGAAGTCCCCAGGCATATTTTTTCAGATTGAAAATAAAACCCCACCGGACAGAAACTTCCACTAGCTCCCGGCAAGCAGCAGTATCGTGTACCAAACCGTGAGAGGAAGCGGAGAACTCGCTATTCGGATTACCTCCGTGGTCATCGGGTGGAATTTGATCTGCACAACTTGATCCGGCTGAGGGGGGATTCTCCGCGGGGGCCTTCCTGCTGGTTTCTATTTCCTGAGTGCCTCGGCAATACGGACCTAAGCCGTTCGATATTCCTTTTTCGGGCTGGATCCGCGGCGATTTCTCACCACAAGCTAACCGATTGCTTTGCCCAGAATTATCCTCTTGGCAATCCGGACAAAACGCAATTCGAACAGGAGGGAACGAGTAAGTTTTCAGTGCCTCGACGAGGGGACGAAGATACGTTCGGTAATTGATGTGCCCCTTCGAAGGATTGCTGTGCCGCAATTCGTGGACCCGCCGCGTGACCACGGCGTCTAGCCCACAACTGAGCATGTTTAGAAACAGACGATCATCTACTTTGCCGGCGTCTATCCGAGCACAACGACCGCGTGCCAACATTGCGGCAAAGGCCGATGGTTTTCTCGGATAATGGAATTGGCGGGCAAGCAGATTTGCGGTACCGGCAGGGAAAATGGCCAGTGGCGTCCCCGGAGGCGTGTTATTGACGATAGCGGAAGCGGTGCCGTCACCGCCGATTCCCACCACGGCCCGGAGCTCACCGCGGCCAACACACTCGCTGGCAAAATCCGTAGCCTCTTTCAAATTTCCGAATTCCCTTGGCACCAGCTTAAAATGTGCTAAACATTCGGACAATTTTTCGGCGGGTTTGGCGGCCGGTCTTCGCCCCGCAATGGGATTCTTGCAGATTACCACAACGCGACTCGTTTCGCTGGGAGCGTACTCCGGAAGCTCAACGAGAGGTTTGCACTCAGAAGTCCTGTTTGTCACCGGCATTTCGCTTTCGCGGCTGAGCCAATCTCAGTAGGGGGATCACCTTGTCGCGCTAACAATCACCAATTGCAGCAGGTTACTCTACTTTCTGCAAGCCTCCGGATTAAAATGTGACTCGTCTGATTAAGAACGCAGTCCTTGTCATTCGTGAATCACCGAAGAGACTCAACGTTCCAAAACTTTGCCAACTAAGCCGTCTTGCGACCTATTTTAGGCGACAAATCCCCCGCCCGGCAGAGGTGCCTAAAACCTTATTCCATATTCCACCCTGTTATTACTTTTTGTCCGCACTAAAACCTCACACCTCGTTCGCTTCTCCGATTAATGATCAAGTAAATGATCGCTTTACTAATAATCTCATAGAGAGGTCAAAAGTGCAAGACTAACGCCCGTCCCCTATAGCTGAACTCTAAGCCAGCATTACATTTCCAAATCGATAGATTTAATGCTGTTAAAGCAACGCTCGGTCGTTGGGTATTGTTGGAATTCAATCTAGCAAAACGCGGCCTTGTCCAGGCTTCCTAGTATTTGGATACTTGCCGCCTGGTCACAGCTCGGAATTTCTGAGGCAGCGAACAAATTCTCGTTCCATGTCTTTTCACTGAAGCCCGGTAAACTGTGCGATATCGTCGGCGAAAAAAGTCGTAGCTTCCTAAGCCAGCATCTAGTCCTGAGTATCACTCAAACGACGAAGAAACGACCAAGCGGCGATCCAAATCTGAATTGCAACTCCTGTCAGATTGCACACCGATCTAAAAAGGCAATTCCTCTGCAAAAGTGACCCGCAAGTGTTCATGGGTTGCCAACACCTAGTTTTCAATTTGTTTCGGTTCTCTCAAAAGATACCGCCGGGCTTGCTGGCGGCTCTAATCGGGCCATCGCTTGCGCGGACGAAAATCGAGGGAGCGTGTTGGAGATGGCTTCTGCTACCGCTGCTTACTGCGCTAACAGGTTGCCAGCTCGGGGGTGGGGTACGAGATGTTCCGGTTTTTGATGTCGAAGCCTATCCGCCGAGTAGCGTCACGGTTCAAAGCCGGGATCCTTTTACAACCTGGGAGGTCGTGGCCGACGTCCTGGACGACTACTTTGTTGTTGAGCGTGAAGAACCGGTGCGAGTTCTCGAGAATCTAGTTACTGAGGGTCGAATAGATACCTTCCCGCAGGTGGGGGCGACCATCTTCGAACCCTGGCGGCAGGACTCCGTCGGGCCGGGCGAGCGGCTTTACGCCACTTTGCAATCGGTTAGGCGGCGGGCTGTGGCTCGCGTCATTCCCCAGGCACACAGTTTTCGTGTCGAGCTTACCATATTCAAAGAACTAGAGGACGTAGGCCAAAGCTGCGGGATGGCCCCGGCAAGCTTCCGCAATGATACGTCTTTGACGCGAGTGGGACCGCCGTCCGGCTCCGCCCCGGTAGAACCGGGCTGGATTCCCCTAGGCCGGGACCTCCTCCTGGAGCAACAGATTCTCGACCAAATTGCCGCGCGACTCGGGCAAATCTCACCACCATCGACTTGGGGTTCTCGAGGAAATACCCCGAGTCCATCTCCCCAACAACCAATTCCTCGGGTTTTACCTGGTGCACGGTGTCCTTGATGCGGCGCGCAAGCTGGTGATCTGACGCGGCACCGCGGGTAGTGGCGCCCAAGAAATTTCGTGCACAAGGGTCTGCGTGCCACCACGGGCCACGTTACAACCAACGAGGGCTAATCGGTATTCTTTGTGCGGGCAGCACGGTCATTATTATCGATCTGTCCGGTGTCAAACGCTTCGTAGATCGCCAGAAGGAATTCCCCGCGCCAGCAACCGCCGGACGCGAAAACACGGTGGAGGAATTGGCGAAGGAGATCAAGCTGTCCGCAAACTAGTATAAGCCATGGCTACAAAACGCTGATGACCAAGGACTGCCGGCAATCGCAAATACGAACTGACCGAGAACCGGAGATTCGCCGTGCCCAACAGGCGCTACAATGACATTTTTACGTACACCTGGAGTTCCTCGAACAGGCGTTGATCGGCTCCAGGAGAGGCCTTTGCTACTAATGGGAATGCGAAAGCTTGAAAGTGGGGAAATTTATAGGCCGAGGACAGTACCGCAATGCTGGGAGACCAACAGGCCGAGGACATCTACAAGCCCGCCTACATCGGACATGGCGACCGTGGCGGCACTTTGGCCGGAATCTCCCAACCCGGCAGTGAGGGCGAGTTCATTGTGCCTGGTTCATACGCGAAATGTGGCATCGCCGAAATGCACCTGATCACGTGCTCCAGCAACGAGGGCGCTTAGATGGGGAAACGAAACGTGTCTGCTGCGGGTTTCTTGCGGACACTCAGGGGGGAAAGCGTCCGTAATCAACTTCTGGACGGGAGCGGCAACATTTGAACAGGAGCCTGGAAGCCGATGAACGGCCCGGCCATGCCCCTCCTACGAAAGTTCACCGCCTGCGTTCTTGTGTTGTTCTCGATCGAAGCACTTGCCGTGGACATGAATGGCTGCCTCTTTAGTTTTGGCCCGGTGCTGAGCCAAGCCATTTTTGGGGGCACGTTCCTGACTGGAATTGTGATTGCCTTGATTCTACTGACGGTTGATGGCTTTTGGAGAGTGCTTCACTTGGGCTGTCTTGCCGTTTATGTGGGAATGGTGATCCCCATGTTCGTTGGATATCCGGTTGACGAATACGTTCCCGATGCCGCAAAAGCCAAGTAGGTCATACACGCCGTGCTTCACAACACGCCGCGGCGGCGGAGAAGGTTTTGGAGTACGCTTACGACTACCAGAACCGCTGGGCGAGGAAGGCCCGAAACAGCGACGGCTGGCATCGGCGAGGTTACCGTGTATGGGCGGGATTATGCCAACCCCTGAGTGCGGAAGCCCTAGGATAGTGCGGCTTCAGGCCCCGCCGTCCGGCGGCAAAGCGGTACGGCCCAGCGGCAATGGAGTGCTCCGAGCACAAGCCGGCTGCGGCAGCCACGGGTTTCGCCGACGCGGCCGAGCTTTCGCGTAGATCCAAAAAACACCACACTGTGTTGTTCTAATAGGAAATAAACGCGAATTTGTCTCTCGGCTACCGGGGATTTTCCAAGGTTTTGCGGCCATTACCTTGGACCGCTTCGCTTTTGCAGATAAACTGTTATTAGCATTATTGGACTAGTGCGCCGTTACACTATAAGAAGCTTCGGCTGGCAATTTTTATGTTTGGTGCATGCTTCTTACGGAGTGAACTGCCACTGGACGCCGATGTGCACGGTGTTGGGGGAGGCGCTTTAGCCTGCCGGGTTGGTTTTATTTCACCAACCGCTCGAGAATTTCACGCTCTTTGCAGGTCGGCAAGGTTTTTCTTCACGATAGATTAGTCCTGCCTGACCGAAACGTTACTTACACCAAATCATCCGCCCACCAGGCAAACGACATCTGAAAAAAACGATGTATCGCAAGACTAGATTCGCTTTCCTTTGGCGTAAAGGCTGACTTTGCAGGGCAGAACTCGGGCGGTCATGAGTATTTCGTTTTTCTACGGGACTTGGGGGGCCGGTGGATGAAAACAGAGCTCTTCAAAGTTAGTCGGTCGCAGCACGCAGCTACCATAAATGCCGCATTGAGGGAACTAGGGCATTTCCGGCTTTTCGGTCCGGCATGCGGTCTGCTGAGCCTCCTGATTTGTGTGATAACGCAGCAAACCGTTCGGCCTCAAAACCCTCGCTGGTTCGAGGCAGCTCGCGAGGCCATGGTGACCGAGGCTGTGATCGGTTTGGGAATAAAGAACCCTCGCGTCATCGAGGCGATGCGGCGGACACCGCGGCATGAATTCGTGCCGCCTGACCAGCGTCATTTGGCTTACCTTGATATGGCTTTGCCCATTGGTTTTGGGCAAACGATATCGCCGCCCTTTGTGGTGGCGTACATGACCGAAGCCCTCGACCCTCAGCCGGACGACAAGGTTCTGGAAATCGGAACTGGCAGCGGGTACCAGGCAGCCGTCTTGAGTCCGCTGGTTCAAGAGGTATACACGATTGAAATCGTGGAACCCTTGGCCCGACGGGCCGCTCAAACGCTCAAAAGACTTGGATATGGGAATGTTTTTGTGAAGGCGGGTGACGGGTTTCTTGGATGGCCAGAACGCGCCCCATTCGATAAGATCATTGTCACTTGCTCTCCGGAGAGCGTTCCGGACCCGTTGATTCAACAGTTGGCCGAGGGGGGGCGGATGGTTATTCCCGTCGGGGAACGCTACCAACAAATCCTTTATCTTTTTCGAAAGCGCGATGGCCAGTTGGAGCGTGAAGCCCTTCTTCCGACCCTGTTTGTGCCGATGACCGGCGAGGCGGAAAAGCGAAGGCAGATTCAACCGAATCCGCGGCGGCCGGAAATTCGGAATGGTGATTTTGAGGAATTACTCGAGGGAAAGGACGAGCCCGTGGGTTGGCATTATCAACGCCAACTTACCGTGATGACCTCGGAAACGGCGCCGAGCGGCCAACGTTTTGTTCGCTTTCAGAACGAGGAACCCGGGCGGTTTTCTCAGGCTCTTCAGGGGCTACCGATGGATGGCCGTGCGGTGCGCCGCATCAAGGTTTCGTTGTGGGTACGTGGAGAGAACCTTCGAGCTGGCCGCACCGCGCAGGAGAGCCCCGGCTTCGTAATCCTATTTTACGATGAGAGCCGAGAGCAAATCGGCGAGTACTTCTTTGGTCCGTGGCTCGGATCGTTCCCTTGGCAGCAAAGGATGGCCATTATTCCGCTTCCGATTCAGGTGCGAGAAGCCATCGTACGTATTGGGCTTTTGGGCGGTACCGGGAGTTTGTCCGTGGATCAAATCCGTCTGGAACCGGTAAGTCCGGGTACCCGAGGTTCCGCCGAGTAAGGTATGTAAGCCCGCATAAAGCTAAAGTGTAGCACCCCACAATTCATCCTCAATTTGCGAGATGGAGGTGCCATGGGTGGCATCGGCGATATTTTTTGGCTCTTCCTCATCTTGAGCCTTCTGCAACCCATCGTTCGACAGAAATTGCTCGAGGCGGGCCGCATGAGATTGATTCGCCGGATCGAGCGGGAGCGTAATCACCGGGTCATCGTGTTGATTCATCGTCAAGAGACGATGAGCTTGCTCGGCTTTCCCGTAATGCGTTACATCGACATCAATGATGCCGAGGAGGTGATCCGAGCCATTCAAATGACGGACCCGGGACTCCCCATTGATCTTGTGTTACATACGCCCGGCGGGCTAGTATTGGCCAGCCTTCAAATCGCAAGGGCATTGAAAGCGCACGAAGGCAAGGTGACGGTTTTCGTGCCCCACTATGCGATGTCGGGCGGCACTTTGATCGCATTGGCCGCCGACGAGATTGTGATGGATCCTCATGCAGTGTTGGGCCCTGTAGACCCGCAATTGGGCGAATACCCCGCCGCTTCTTTAGTTCGTGTTGTCCGCCAAAAGAACATCAACGAGGTGGACGACCGCACGTTAATTCTCGCCGATATCGCCGAAAAGGCGCTGGAGCAAATTCGCCGCGAGGTGTTGGAATTATTGCCCGAGAGCATTCCCCACGACCGTGCTCAGCAAATTGCCGAGAAGCTGACCCAAGGGACATGGACGCATGACCATCCGATCAGCTTCGCGGAGGCTAAGGAGATGGGATTACCCGTGTGCGAAAAAATGCCGCGCGAATTTTACGAACTTATGGAGCTTTTCCCGCAGCCTGTGCGCGGCCAAGCGTCCGTGCAATATATCCCCGTGCCCTATGGCCCGGCCCCCACGCCGCGAGGTAATGGTCGCTAGCGGGCCACTGGTCCAATTAGATCTTATTTCGCTTACGGCCGAAAAGACTCTTTTTGTGGTCGCAGGGCAATGCATCACGTAATTGGGCTTTCCCTTACCCGCCTGAAAGCTTTCCCCTACCCACCAAAAACGGAGCTAAAAGCGAATTGAAATTATGCTCGAACGCGCGTATCTCTGAGGAACGACCGATTTCCGCCTTCGTATCATTTGGGGATAAATTATGTGCGCACCTTCCCCGCCCTCATGACGTCGTCCGCCGGCCCAACCCGGGGCCAAAAGTCCGCTCCCCCTTGTATCTGATATGGCCCTGGATATACACATCTTCACCTATGATCCTTATTTCGGGTGCTTCGAGCATGAAGGCTTCGACTGGGTGATGAACGCCAACACCCGCGATGGGTGAGAGGGCGCTTTCGCCTCCGAAAAGTTTCGGCGCGACAAACACGTGGACTTCATCCACTTCTTGCAGGTCAAAAAAAGTCCCAAAAACGCGAGCCCCCCCCTCCACAAGAACATTTGTGAATTGCCGCCTACCCAGCTCGTTCAAAAGCCAGGAAAGTCGCTCGTGGAAAGACTGGCCGGCACAACACAGCACGACACAACCCGCTTGCTCCAAGCGGCGGAGCTGCTCATCGCGTGCCTCCTCAGAGACGGCCACCCAAACCGGAGCTTTATGGACACTTTGCACAAGCCGACTTTCGAGCGAAAGCTCTCCCCGGGAGGCCAACACAACTCGCACTGCAGTTCGAGGACCGGGCGGTTCAGCAAGAAGGAGTGGATCATCGTATTCCGCGCTCTGGCGGCCGATCAAGATGGCATCCACGCGGCCCCGAAGGCGATGCACGATTTCCCTCGATTGCGACGAGCTAATCCAGCGGCTAGATCGCTTGATCGTGGCCAACTTGCCGTCCAAGGTCATCGCCCATTTCGCCAGGATCCAGGGTCGCCCGAGGGTTACCCACTTTAGATAAGGCGCTAACAGCTTCCTTGCTTCGCGCTCTCGAACTCCGACAACAACTTCAATTCCCGCCGAACGGAGTTGGTTAATGCCTTGGCCAGCGACCTCCGGAAAGGGGTCCACGCAGGCGAGCACTACCCGGCGGATTCCCGCGGCAATGATCGCCTCAGTACACGGGGGGGTTTTTCCCCAGTGACAACACGGCTCAAGCGTCACATAGAGCGTCGCTCCCTTGGCCCGTGGTCCTGCCATTTGTAGGGCTTCAACCTCGGCATGAGGTCCGCCAAAATAACGATGGTATCCCTCGGCGATAAGCTCCGCACCGCGTGCCACGATACAACCTACCATCGGATTGGGTTCAACCGCACCCTGCCCACGAACGGCCAGTCCCAAAGCGCGATCCATGTGCCACTGGTCAAGCTGAAATTGATCCATAGATTTATTCCACTAACAAAATTTATTGCATCATTAAAAAGATTTATTCCATTAAAAAGTTTCCTGGTTACGCGGTTGGGTATCCTGCTTAAGGTAAATGCGTTCATTGGGCGAAGCTTTGCCCCAGCACTTCCGGGCCAATAACTTCACTTGTACTAAAACCCGGCACCGTGGCAATGCCAAAGAGTTTTTGTGCGGCGGATCGACCCGCGAATTCACCTCTTTGTCGATAGCGAGTCAAAAAAAGGCAAACTTTAATTCTCGAAATGGGCCTTGCAAAAACCGCTGATAAAGTGATCCGAAACGCGAAAATCCTCATGTGTTGAAGGAAGACTAGGAGACGACTATATCGAGAATCAGCTGGTTTGGGCCAACGTAGACTATCCCCGATAAAAAGGGAAAACCGAAGTTGAGGCTGCAAGGTGGGAAAAAACGATGAATTGAGGGCGGCAAAAATCATGAAATGAGAAAGTCGTTTTCGGCACTGGCTCCCAGAAATGTGGGCACTCAAATATGAACAAGAAAGATAAGAACAAGAAATCGACGGCGAGTTCGGCGCCAAAGACGTAATCTTGCCCTATGAAGATGCCACTTTATCGAGCTAATTTTCCGTGGAGCAAGAATGGAAAACCTGTACCCGATTTTCGCATAGATCTACACCAAACCGCCGAATAATCTCGTCATGAAAACTCCAAATGTTGCAAAAGTTCAGTATCTACGCTCAATTCTTTCGCGTTCATAGTTCATGGGCTTTTTTGCACTTCGATCAGAATTCGACCATTTACCAGCAAGATAGGCAACTTTTCACGAAAATGTATGACATCTTAGAGGGGAAAAAATTGCTGCCGAGATTAGTGAATTGAATGTATGAGTGACTGCGTCATATCAAGCAGTCACCGAGCCGGCCGAAAGCGTACTCCGCGAACTTGTTCTGACCGATGGAGCGAAATGCAACATTGCACCGCAATTCTGCGGGTAACCCGGGACGAAATGTCCAACACTTCCTGGGAGTTCATTGACGTAAGATGATCAAAGACAATAGCTTAGGATTAAACGTTTATCAATGATTCAGCGGTTATGATTCGGCACACAAGTTGCTGGATGATCAAGCAGCCAAGCTGGAATCACGCAAACTTAAAGATTCATGTAAATTTGTCTGAGGAAATCCACGCCTTCCTTCTAACTTAAAAGTACGAGCGACTGGCCCGAGGGGCCTCTGAGAAGGGTTTGGGCCGGATGGGGAGATGCCCTAAACCATCCGGAAAAGTCACCGCGGGGGTGACACTCAGAGGCCCCATATTTTTTTATTGCCAATTTTTTCCTCACCTATTTTATTTTTTGTCCACTACCTTTAAAACTTTTCCCGCCGGCTTTAAGACTATAACTTGTTTTTTTCGGACCGCCCTGCGTTCCAAACGGCCCCACTCCTTGCCAAAAAAATCGCAAAATTTGACAACGATAGTCGTGTTTGTTAACCAAGACAGAAGAGTTTGTTGGTAGCGACCGTTTTTTGTCGTCGGGAATGACCGACAAATCGTTCTAAGCAAAAACCGCTACAAACTGCAAACAGACACTCTTTTGAACCTGGAAGAAATCACCTCCCAAGATATCCGCCTCGTGTTCAGCCGCACACTGGATTACTCTTTCCGCACATATGATAAAGCTGAGATAAAAGTACTCCTTCACGGAATCCGCAGA
>CAKZMM010000194.1 GCA_937128505.1 uncultured Thermogutta sp. | reverse complement strand
TCTGTAATGAAATGATCCATCTGTAATGACATGATCCATGAGCCAAGATGATACCCGCGTTAACAAGCCGGCCTTTAGGGCAAGTGCCGGGTTTTAGGGCCTATCCGAAGTTCATAAGGCTGACCGCCAGTTCAATAACGGCTGACCGCTTGAAAGTTTATCCGGCGTCTTTCGACAGCGGGTTATAAACGCTTGCTAACGACTTGTTTTCAGCCAGGAGAGTTTGTTGTAATCCCATAGTTGTTGGGCGTCTTGATAGGGGTAGCCCATCGGTGCCCGAGGCCCGCAAGGCTTGGGGTGCAAATGCGCCAAAGACCGATTCTATATTGCGTTCCTCCCTCTAGCTTGTACTCCGGTTGTTATTCGAATTGTTATTCGAAGGCCGATCTTCGCGCGTAGGGTTCTGCGTTCCATAAATCGCCGACGCCGCGTGTTGGTGGCCAATCCAGGCGTTTCGGGGTCCTCTCCAGATAAAACCGCACGGGCGGGGCTTTAGCTAGCCCGCTCTTCGCGCATGGGAGGCCCGCCGGCGGTTGAGAGGTACCAAAGCGGACGGTAGGGGCCGAGGGTTGCACGGGGGAGTCCACCGCGATCATTTCCGCCAAGTTTGGCCACGACGGAAAACCGTTCATCGACTGGGTTCCGATTCGAGCCGTGCCCCTTGCAGGGCTTGGAGTTGGTAATTATCGTAACTTATTGGGCGATTCCAGGCGAGCGGGAGGGTATTTTTGCGCCCCAAAGCCTTGATACAAGCAAAGTGTTCATACAAGCGAGGTTTCGAAATCTGCGTATGGGCCTTAAGAAAAATATAGCTTTGGCCCAATGCCCCGGGAAAAACCGATCGGTTCTCCATTCTGCGAACGCACAAAAGTTGGTGACGCTTCAAGAACTTTAGCAAATTTTTAGGAGTATTTGCATGACCATGAAGACTGTGACGCGGCGTCGCTTCTTCGAAACGGTAGGATGTCTTGCCGGCGGGTTCGCTTTGCCGCAGATATGGCTCCCGAAGGTTTACGGCGGTTACCTTGCCAACGAAAGGCTTCGGGTTGCGGCCATCGGAGTGGGGGGGCGAGGATCCGATATCGGCCGGCAAGCGGCGGCTTTCGCGGAGGTGGTTGCCTGTGCGGATCCGGATCGGAATAACGTCGAGCGATTTGCCAAATCCATCGGCGAAAAGTGCAAGATTTACACTGATTATCGAGAGGTGTTGGATCAAGAAGATATCGACGTGATCACGTGTGGGACGCCCGATCATTGGCATACAAAAATTTGCATCGAGGCGTTGAAGGCGGGCAAGCACGTTTATTGCGAAAAGCCCCTGACTTTGACGATGGAAGAAAGCAGGCTGATCTGTCGGGCTGTGGAGCAATCCGGCAAGATTTTCCAGGTGGGCACCCAGCAACGAAGCGAATATGATGCGATGTTCTTGAAGGCCATCGTCATCGCACGAAGTGGCCGATTAGGGAAAAAACTTCATGCACTCTCCTCAGTGGGCGGAGCGACCTCAGGTGGGCCATTTCCGACGCAGGATCCGCCCGAGCACCTTGATTGGAATTTGTGGCTCGGCCAAGCTCCCTATGTTCCCTTCTGCCCCAATCGAATCGGCTGGAACTTTCGCTGGTGGTTCGAGTACTCCGGCGGACAAGTGACCGATTGGGGCGTTCACCACACGGATATTGCCCTGTGGGCGTTGGGCGGCGAAAAAACCGGTATTAGCGAAGCGGCACCCATCGAGTGGGAGTTCCCCTTGGGCCAAGAACTGATGCGTGACACCCTATTGGGGCGAAAACCCTTCGAGGAACTTCCGGTGGCCTACAATGTGGCGAAATCCTTCAAAGTCGATTTAAAGCTGCCGAATGACAATGTAATCACCCTTTTCAGCGGCCCGAATGAGCTGATCATTTCC
The DNA here is from genome assembly GCA_937128505.1 of uncultured Thermogutta sp. Lineage (GTDB taxonomy): Bacteria > Planctomycetota > Planctomycetia > Pirellulales > Thermoguttaceae > DTLM01. The sequence continues at coordinate 27,624 of CAKZMM010000194.1, read as the reverse complement.
GGCGAGCTTGGCCGCATCCGGGTGAATCGTGGAAGTCTAACCGGCAAACCCATCGAAGAATTGACCGAAGCCGACAAGCAATGGCTCGAGGAGGAGGTGATCAAGCTTTATAACGGCAAACGCCCCGGCAGCCACATGCAGAATTTCTTCGAATGCATCCGAGAAAATGTGCAGCCGATTTCCGATGTTTGGAGCCATTGCCGGAGCGTGGATGCTTGCCATATGGCCAATATTTCGATGCTTCTAGCGCGTACGGTGCGATTTGACCCAGAGCGCAACGAGTTCATCGGCGATGACGAAGCCAATCAACTCATGCGCCGTAAGCAACGCGAACCGTTCCAGATTGTGTTATAACGCGGAAATTTTGCGGCGAAGCACGGTTGTTTCCCAAAAGCTCCGAACCATGTTGTAAAAGGTTTGGGGGGTCAAACCGCAGACTGTTTTACCTTGGGAAGCAGCCGCGCGAGCTGACGACGAAAACGGGCGAGCCCCTCTCTTCCCTGAAGAAGTAGGTTGTCGTCCGAATGGTTGTCTTCACGGGACGGAGCGGGGCTCCTGTGCTCGGGTAGCTCGTCAAGTTGCCGGCCCCCAAGCGCTAGGGGAGCTCGGGATTTGCGAGGTTCTGGTTCGCTCACGGTGCGTGGAAAGGGCATAAAACCGGCGCTCATTTTCTTGGTCTAATCACCGTTAAGTACAAAGTTCGGCATAAACAAACTGCGTACCGGGCAAAGCCGCTTTAGATTCGTGAAGTTTTCGCGACGTTTCTGAACCTGGCAATTCCGCTGCCAAGCTTTTGGTTTTCAGGAGCAAAAAGGGGTTACTCGTGCAAAAGCGTTGGGCCGGAGTCTTTACGGAAGCCACCCATCCGTTGGTTGAAAAGTTTACGGAGAGTATCAGTTTCGATTGGCGGCTTTTTCGGCAGGACATCGAAGGATCAATTGCCCATGCTGAAATGCTGGCCCATTGTCATTTGATTACTCAGGAAGAGAAGGATGCGTTAATAGCGGCGCTACAGGCAATTCGCGAAAAGTTCGAGAAGGGGGAAATTCCCTTCCGGCAAGAGTTAGAGGATATCCATCTTCATGTTGAGCAGGCATTGGTAGAGCAGTTGGGCGATCTTGGGGGCAAACTGCACACGGCGCGGAGTCGCAATGACCAAGTCGCCACAGACTTGAGGCTTTGGACGCGTGAGGCCATCGATCAGCTTGATCGGAGTTTGGTGTCGCTGCAAAAGGCTTTCCTCAATCGGTGCGACCGAGATTTTGAAGTAATTCTCCCGGCTTACACACATTTGCGTCGGGCTCAAGCTGTACTTGCCCCCCATTATTGGCTGGCTTATTGCGAGCGATTTCAGCGAGATCGTGAGCGACTGGCTGATTGTCGGCGCCGGGTCAACCGTTGCCCTTTAGGAGCGGCGGCGATTGCAGGAACTTCGCTGCCAATCGACCGTTTTTTTGTTGCCGAAAAATTGGGTTTTAATGAAGTTATCGTTAATAGCATTGATGCCACCTGCGACCGCGATTTCCTCGTGGAATTTGCATTCTGCATGGGGCTCATAGCCCTGCATTTGAGCGGTTGGGCCGAAGAATGGATCCTCTGGTCCACTTCCGAGTTCCGATTTCTTCGGTTGCCGGACGCCTTTTGTACCGGCTCCTCGATTATGCCCCAAAAACGCAATCCCGACGTGCTAGAGTTGGTTCGAGGAAAGTGTGGGCGGGTATTGGGCTGCGTGCAAGCCTTGATGACACTGCTTAAGGGCCTTCCGTTGGGTTACCATCGGGACCTTCAGGAAGATAAGCCACTGGTATTCGACGCCTTTGACACGGTGTCAGCCTGCTTGGAAGTAGCGGCGGCGGTTGTTCCCCAGGGGGAGTTGGATCGCCAGGGCATCGAGAAGCAATTAGAAGAGGGTTATTTGGATGCCACTAGCTTGATGGAATACCTCATTCGCCGAGGGATTCCGCAGCGAAATGCCCATGCGATGGTGGGACGCTTAGTTCGTCGCGCGATCGACTCCAACCGTCGCCTGGCGGAGCTGTCCTTGGAAGAATTTCAATCAGAGTCCCCTGATATTGGCTCCGATGTCTACGGCGTCCTCGGGGTACGAAATGCCATTGCTCAGATGCGAAGCTACGGGTCGACTGCCCCGGAAGAAGTCAGCAAACAAATACAACTTTGGAAAGCCCGGCTGGGTGTTTCTACGTAGTAGATTGCGATGCTTCGCCATCGATTGTGAGGTTGTGTCAATAATTGCGATACTTCGTCATCAGTCGCGATGCTTCGTCACCGATTGCGATGTTTCGTCATCAATCGCGGTTAAACCGATAATTTACTCATAACCTCCGATATAATCGGCGTTTCCTAGCGATATATCGAGTGTTTCCCAGCGATATATCAGGCGTTTCCTAGCGACATAACCGGTATTTCCTAAAAAGAGTGCGACGTCGGCTGGGGTAAGCCAGTCGCTTCCGCTAAAAGGGGCACAGAGAAAAAAAGGCTTATAAATTGCCGAAAGTAGAGAGGCATCATGGTTTGGGCAATTCCCTCGATCCTCACGAGGCAACCGGCGATGACCGATTCAAAGGGGTTATATGTTGTCACAATGGCGTGCTTGGTGGCGTTGGCCTGCGCTCCATTTGGTGAAATCGCGTGCGCTCAAAAAGCGGAGCCTGGTGGAGCCGCGGCGGCCGCCGACATGTCCGAAATTCCTGCCCCGCCACCGCAACCGAGCCCTGCTGCCCAGGCCATCCTGGCCACCAATCCCACGTTGCCCTGGGAATGTGCCCGGGCAGCCAAAATCCTGGCGGACCTCGGCGAATTCGAATTGGCCAAAGGATTCTTGGGAAAGATTCTCAACGAATTGAACACCATGGATCCCCGCCAAAAGCGGGATACGCTCGTCGATTTCGAAGCCCGGTTCGACTTGCAGATGTTCTGGAGCATGGCCATGCGTCCGGAGTTAAGGCCGGAGTCCCGAGAGCTCCACTCGCTTCTCCTTCAAGCATTAGATGAACACCGCCGCGATCCGGATCGTTTGGCGGGCCTGATTCGGCAAATGACCTCTGAGGATGCCCGCGTGGTCCTGGATGCCATCGAGGGCCTTCGGCAAAGTGGCCCCTTTGCCGTGGAGCCGATCGTCAGTGCCTTGCTCGATAGCCAGCAGGTTGCGGCCCATTCGAGGCTTCGCGAGGTCGTTCGGCAATTAGGTCGCGATGCTCAAGGACCGCTTCTGGCGTTACTAGAGGCGGAGGATGCGGCCCGGAGGCAAATTGCGATCGAGCTACTCGGACTTTTGAGAAGCCGGGAAGCGGGACTTTTCCTAATCGCTCGTGCCTGGGATGAGGCCGAAGCCCCCACCATCCGCCAAGCCGCGCAAAAGGCCGTGGAAGGCATCTTCGGCGTGCTCCCCTCGAAAGTTACCGCAACCACGGTCTTGGTAACCGAGGCCGAGGCTTTCTTCCGCGGGCAGGTGGCGTTGCTCGCAAGCGAAGAAGAAACGTTGGATTTCTGGAGTTGGGACCGGGTTGCCGGTCGATTGCGCGTCGACTCCTTGCCCGCTCATCAGGTAGCCAAACGGCTGGCTCTTCGCTTGGCCCAGGACGCAGGGCGCCTTGCGCCGAATAGCCAACAGGCCGAAATACTGGTGATGGCGATCCAATCAGAAATCGAGGCGGGTCAGGGAAGCCTCCACGAAATCCTTGCGGCCGCCAATAACTTGCGGAATTCGTGGCAGCAAATCGATGAAGCTACCTTCGAGCGTCTTTTGCGATATTGCCTGGCTGACTCGCACCCGCTTGCCGCCAGCGTCGCTGTTGCCCTGGCAAAAACTTTTGACGAGGGCCCAATCCTGCTGGGGCAAGGACCTGAACCGTCTGCGCTCGTGCAGGCCCTGCGGCATGAAGACCGTCGCGTGAGGGTCGTCACGCTGGAGACCGTTTTGCAGTTTGCCGGCGACAAGTCCTTTGCCGGTGCTAGTTGGGTCGATGAAGCCCTCCAATACTTCCTCAATGGCCAGCAGGTTCCGCGGGCAGTGGTGGCGGTGATCGGCAGCGAAGAGGCGATGCGAATCGCGGGCTATCTGATCGACGCAGGTTATCAAGTCGATGTGGTACGAAGCGGTCGGGAGGTCCTGCGTCTTTTGACCACTTTGCCGGATTACGAATTGGCCTTGGTAGATGCCGGCATTGACCAACCCCCTGTTGAGCTATTGCTCCATCAGCTCCGGGCTGATTGCAGATCGGCGATGGTACCCGTCGGCATCATCGCCCGAGCTGGTCAACTCGATCGGGCCAAGCATATCGCGGGGCGGTTCGCACGAACCGAGTGTTTCGCCCGACCCCATGATCCATCCTCCGCTGGATGGCAGGTGGCTCAACTGCGACGCCACGTCGGTCCGGAACTTTTGACGGCAGCGGAGAGAAAGCAGGTCGTCCAACGTTTGTTGTCGGCACTAGGTGCCGACATAACGCGGATGCAAAAGGTGGTTGATTTGGCGAAGGTGGAGCAGGTTCTCATCTCGCGGCTTAACGATGCGGACTTAGCACCCGAGGTGCTCAATCTTTTGCCTGCTTTGGGAACACCTGCCTCGCAGCGGGCTATGTTGCAGCTTATCAACCGATCCACTTGCTCCGCGGAACTGCGACGCCAGGCCGTGAAGGCCTTCCAAGAAAGTGTGGAGCGGCACCGGGTGCTCCTCACTTCGGGGGAAATTCTCCGTCAATACGACCTCTATAACCAATTGGGGCCCATTAGTGATGTTGACCGCGAAATTCTGGGCCAGATTCTCGATGCCATCGAGGGGGTTCATCGCGGGGAAACTCAGGAGGTCCTCTTTCGCTCTCAGCCCGGGGGGTGGTAGCTTGCGGATTTTGGGGTTGACGGGACGCGGCTAAGCGATTTGCCCAATCGGTCGACGGTCAAACGCCCCCTCCAATTTCGTGCCCCACATGCCTTGCACGATGTGCCCGTGTAAAATACTTCGCTGCCTCGATCTAAAAGATGAAAAAGATGTATCTTTAGAGAAAACTCCGGATGACCGATTCGCCCCTCCGGAAGGGATAGCCGGATGCTTCTTCGCCTTGGTACGCGCGGCAGTCAGTTGGCTCAATGGCAGGCGCGGTGGGTCGCCGAAAAGCTCCACGCTTTAGGGGTGGAAGTTCAGTTAGTGCCGGTCAAGACCCGTGGCGATACCGATCAACGCGGTTCCGTGGCCAAGCTCGGCGGAAGCGGGGTTTTTACGAAGGAGATTCAACAAGCGGTCCTTGAGGGATCTGTAGACCTGGCGGTCCATAGTCTGAAAGATCTTCCCACCACGCCGGTGGCCGGCCTGCGATTGGCAGCCGTTCCACCCCGGGGGCCGGTCGCCGATGTGGTGGTTTCCCGATCCGGCCTTCCTCTTCAGGCTTTGCCACTGCGAAGTACGGTAGGAACGGGGAGTTTTCGTCGCCGAGCCCAGTTGCTTTATCTTTTTCCGCATTTGGTCCCCAAAGAAATCCGCGGGAATGTGGATACCCGTCTGCGAAAGTTGGAGCAGGGCCAATACGATGCGATCCTTCTGGCGGAAGCCGGGATGGAACGTTTAGGCCTCTCCGGGCGGATTACGGAGCGGCTCGGAGGCGCTTTCTTCCTTCCTGCCCCCGGACAGGGCGCCTTGGCGGTGGAGATCCGGCAGGATGATCCTGCGATCTCCGCGGTTGTAAGCCGGTTGAATGATTATGAGAGCCGCGCCGCCGTCGAGGCCGAGAGATTTTTGCTCGTCGCCCTTGGGGGAGGGTGTCTTGCTCCGATCGCTGCGTTGGCCGTGCCGCGGGGAGATCGACTCATCTTGGCCGGTCGCGTGCTTTCGGCGGATGGTCGGCGGCGAATAGACGTCACATTGTCCGGGCCCATCTCCGCGGCAGAGGAGCTGGGGCGCCGCGTGGCCGCGGCCCTCAAGGAGCAGGGGGCCGAGGAGCTGATTGCCGCTTCGCGAACCTTTCAGGTCGATTCTGTAGTCGGATCAGATCCTTCAACAAACGAATAACCGGTTATGGCGTCTAATCTTTTCTGGCGGTTTCTGGCGGCGATTTGCCCGCTACTTGCAAAGGGGGTGCGGAGGGAGATTCAAAATCGAGAACGATTCCGGCAAACCGGACCACGGTTTCGGCATTTCCTGCCGATGCACCCTCGGCAATCCATGCAGGAGCGATTGTTCCGCATCGAACCGCTTGCAACCGATCCGGCTGAAACACAAAGCCGCAACTAAAGCAAGATCAACAAGTTACGGCGAGCTCACGTGCGGGGGTTTGAGCACGGTACCATCACGGCACATGACTTGCAGGGGTCGCAAGTGCGGCTCATGCCGCCCCAATAGCGTTCTAAACTGGCGAAAAAACTTCCCGTTGCTCTTCCGTAGGTAAACAAACTTCGCGTTGCTCTTTCGTACTTTGGGAGGTCATCCGTAGTTAGGGAGATCATCGAATAAAACACCCATTAAGGTGCCCGCGGCTCACTTGGCCACGAGCATTTACAAGAAAGCAGTTCACTTGAGGTCCGTATTTTTCGCGAAAGCTCTCATCTTGCGCAGCACTTTGTGACAACAAGCGGGTGATACCTAGTTATGCATTACGGGCTGTATTTATCGGCTGAAGGGGCATACGTTCAGGCCAAACGTCTGGAGGTCATCGCCAACAATTTGGCAAACGTGGATACCGCCGGCTTTCGGCGACAACTGGCTGTCTTTCAAGCCCGGCAAGCGGAGGCGATTTCCCGGGGAATAGAGACGCCCGGTACCGGATCTGTGCAGGATTTAGGCGGCGGGGTCCGACTCCAGCAAACAAAGCTCGAACTGGCACCGGGGAAGCTAAAACAAACCGGTGTCCCCACTGATTTGGCGATCGATGGCGCCGGCTTCTTTGTGGTCGAAAAGGATGGGAATCAGTTCCTCACCCGGGCCGGTAATTTCGCGATAAGTCAACTTGGTCAACTCGTGGCACAGGTCGCCGGGGGCAAATACCCGGTGCTTTCCCAAGCAGGTACGCCGATTTTTGTGGATCCTACGTTGGGCCCTTGGGAAGTTCTGCCGTGGGGAGCCATTCGCCAGGCGGGAATGATTCTGCCTTTGGCCCTCGTTGAGCCCACTTCGCCCGACGAATTGGAGCCCGCTGGTGGCAATCTGTTTCGACCTCTCGGTGATTTGCAACCTATCCCCCCGGCTCAAAGGCGCGTCGTGGCGGGGTTCCTCGAAGTATCGGCGGTGGAACCAACGCTCGAAATGATGGAACTTATTGAAACAGCCCGAGCTATCGAAGCCAACCTGAACATGATGCAAACTCAAGATAGCACCTTGGCCGCACTGGTCACACGAGTTCTTCGACCGCTTGCATAAGTTTTTTCAGGGGCTATTCCGAAGGCTTATCTGGGAAATCGGCATTGGGTGAATCGCATCGGGGAAAAACTCCTTTAGGTGGGAGAACTGTGAGTCGGGAACTTAAGCTCTGAATTTGGCGAGCCGGATTCGCCGAACTAAGCCGCCATCAGAGCGAACGGAGTCACCGTGTGCGTATTTGTAAAGAAGTTTAGGTCCAACTGCCGGAGAGTGCTATGAGCGTCCAAGCCCTCTACTCTGCTGCCACCGGAATGCGGGCAATGGAAACGAAGCTCGATTGCATCGCCAACAATTTGGCGAATATCGAGACGACCGCTTTCAAGCGCGGCCGTGTCAATTTCGAAGATCTTTTTTACCGTCACGACAAAATTCCCGGGGCAGAGGATTCCGCTGGGCAACTGACCCCGACAGGTATCTCCATCGGCTTGGGCTCGCGGGTAGCTGCGATTCAGACCGAGTTCCATCAAGGAGCCTTTGAGGAAACGGGCCGCCAGCTCGATGTGGCCATCGAAGGGCCCGGATTCTTCAAGGTCACGGACCCCAACGGCGAAACCTATTATACGCGGGCAGGGACATTTTCCATTAATGCGAACGGGCAGCTTGTGATCGGTTCGGCGAACACCGGACGCCTTCTCGAGCCGCCGATCACTATCCCCGAGGATGCCCTGGCCATCTCGATCGCCCCGGAAGGTCGGGTGTTCGTTCGTCAGCCGGGATCTACGGCCTTAACCGCTGTGGGTGATATTGAGCTGGTAAACTTCATCAACCCGGAGGGCTTACTGAAGCTGGGAGAAAACCTTTACGCGCAGACTGATTCCTCGGGGGCACCGACGGCCGGACAACCTGGCCAGCAAGGGCTTGGCTTGCTACGCCAAGGAATGCTCGAGGCCTCGAACGTCGAGCCGGTCCGCGAATTGATCGATCTAATCACCACTCAACGAGCCTTCGAGCTCAACTCCCAGGCCGTTCAGGCAGGGGACCAAATCATGCAGTTAATCGCCAATTTGCGGCGGCTCTAAAACTTGCGATCACGTTAAAAACTTATGGTTCGCTTTGAAATTAACCGAGAGTCTTGAATCCGCCCAAAGGCACACGAAGACGGGAGGGAACGGTTTTGGGCTGCTCCGCTTTAGCCGGAGTTAACGGAGCCTTTGCAAGACTTTGACCGATAATAGCGACTTGTAACAACGTCTAAAAAAAGGTCTTATGGGATTGGAAACCTCTGCTCGTAACCGCAATTTCAAGGGCGAGTTGCTACTGAAAGCCGCGTTGTCGCCGGCAAACGGTTGCCCGCAAATTTGCGAAAAAAGTTCGAGGATGGCTCCGTTTTTCGCGCCACACCGGGGAAGCTTCTTATCTTACGAAGGAAGGCAGACTCGGCTTCTCGGCATGCGTCCGCTTGCTGCGATACAGCCCGGTGGTTACGCCGTGTCCAATGAGGCACAAGCTTGGCCCAGACGGACGCTTTCGCTCTCTGGGGTGCAGCCGAGAGGGTGGGGGACTCAAAACGAAGTGAGCCAATGCGACGAAAACTTCGCAGTTCACTGGGGTAGCCTTCCGGAGCTCATCGTGCTGGCTATTGCGGCGATTTTAGTTTCGCTTGCTTCGAGCGTTTCTTTCGGAAGCGAAACCGGTGCGAATCCTCCTTGGAACTCGGCACACAATCACCCCCCGGTAGTCATTCGGCTGCGCGGAGAAGTGGTGGCCGTAAATCCGATCGTCAAATTAGCGGACCTCGCCGAATTGTCCGGAAGTGATGCCGCCGTCCTGGCTGCAATGGGTGCGCTAGAGCTTGGCCCCGCTCCTCTCGGACAAACGCCCACGTATCTGTCCGCACGACAACTTTACGATTTCTTGCTTGAGCGGGGATTTGGCCCGGACGAATTTCGCGTAACCGGCTCCAAGCTTGTGAAAATCACCCGGGGTTTTGCCCTGGGGAGCAAAGCTGCTCCCTTAGGCGCTGGATTATCTGCGGAGCGGTTCGAGGATGCCGCGGCGACCGACCTCACTCATGAAATTAACGGACTCACTCATGAAATTAACGGACTCACTCATGAAATTAAGAGGTATCTTGCCGCCGTGGCAGCAAACCATGCTCATTGGCATGTGCAGCCGCAGATTACGCCGGAATTGCGGGCCGCCTTGCAGGGATCACAAATCGTCGCCGTTTCCGCCCGAAACCTCTCGCTTCCGGGGCCCCAAAAATTCGAAATTCGACTAGCGCGATCCGGAAGCTTACTGAATCTCGAGGTAACAGCGTACGTGGAACCCGCCTTATCGGTGGTTGTGGCCGCACGAAATCTCCCCCGCGGCACAGTGTTGAGTTCGCAAGATCTTACCACGGATGAAAAACCAAGCTCCGCCGTTCCGCAAGATTATGTCGCTGAACTGGCGGCTGCCTTGGGTAGTGCTACCGTGTGCCCCATCGCGGCAGGGGAAATCATTACAGCCGCCAGCTTGGCCGGGCCGAATCTCGTTCGACGGGGGGAGTTCGTCACCGTGTGGGTACGAAGACCGGGGATACGCGTTCGCACCCTCGCCCGGGCAAGACAAGATGGTAGCCAAGGGCAAATTATCCCGGTGGAAGTCCCGAATAGCCGGTCGATCTACCTCGTCAGGGTGTGCGGGTATCAAGAAGCAGAAGCACTGATTGCGGATTCCGCATCAGTCAGCTCTGCCGGCGAAGCTCGTCTCGCAAATGCCGCCGAGAAAACCGCGGAACCGGTAGCTGAAACTTCGCTGAGACAAACGAACTGGGGAACAATTGGCCCAAGCGACTCCGAAAAGACTAGGAGCGATGCAAGCCGCCTTCCCTATCGTGGTTCCCTCGAAAGTCCCATGACGATAGGGAATGGAAGCCCCGGTTTAGGGATGAATTCTCCCCTCCGATTGACCGACTCAACCAGCGAACACCAGAAGCCGAAATGACAAGTTAACTGATTTGGGAATTAAGCCCCGTGTTTTGGGAATGGATCCATGGCGAATCGAGAACGCGAGGTAAATTGCCGGCTAACACACGGCTTCAATTCGGGTCGCAATATCGTAAGTGCGAGCGACCTAATGAAGCGGTTTTGTGCCGCAAGATTCCCCTTGAAATGCTGTCCCCTTGAGGGAGCAGGCTCACGTGCTTCCGAGGGTGATCGCCGCCTGGATTGCCGAATTATTGTGGGCATGGCAGTCTTGATCATGGCTTACGCCGCTTCTTCGCAGCAGGTGGAGGCCCAAACCCTACGTTTACCCCCGGTTCCATGGAGCGAGCCCCAAGCGGTGCAGATTGTGGTTCCTCAAACCGGGGGTCAAACCAGCGCAACACGAGGCCTTACGCAAGCTTCAGCGCAAAATCCCGTCACGGGTATGGCGGAACTGGTCAGCCCGGACACCGTGCAGATCAGGGCTGCTGGATCTAGCCACCCGAATGGTGCAGTGAACGGCCGGAATTCCGGGGATTCGGCGGTGGAAGAGATTCCGACACCACCGGCGATCGAATCGCCGGTGCGCACTGCGGTTCGACCCCTGATGTTGGCCGAGGCATCGTGGACCTACCGGCCGCCTGCACAGCCCCGCACGATCAAGTTACATGATATCGTTGTCGTGTTGGTCGACGAAAAAACTCAGGTCATTAGCGAAGGTGAGGTAGACCGACGAAAAACCGCCAACGCAAGCTGGTCGTTGAAAGACTGGATTCTTTTCCGCGGTCTTGCGCTGGTTCCAGATCCTCAATCTTCGGGCGATCCGAAAATCTCCGGTCAAATGGAACAACGATTTCGAGCGGAAGGGGACTTCGAAAGCCGGGGGGCCATGAAATTTAGGATTGCTTGTGAAGTAGTGGACATCCGTCCCAATGCAACGCTGGTGATCGAAGGCCGCCGCTGGCTTCGGAATAATGATGAACTTTGGGAAATCTCCTTGCTTGGGGTAATCCGCCCGGAGGACATCCTGCCTAACAACACGGTACTCAGCGAGAATGTGTCCAATCTTCGTGTGTACAAACGCGAGGTAGGCCAAGTGCGGGATAGTTTCCGCCGAGGATGGTTCACGCGGTGGATCGATGCTTATCAACCTTTCTAAGGGCGGTGGGTCTTCCGGCTCCGGGAATCGCTGCTGACGGCGAACCCGTGAGGAACGTCTCCGACAGGAATTTTTTTGCGAGGTGAGTTTTGGCTACACCAAAATCGAGGTTCGGAAGGAGATTGCGCATATTTGCATTCCATTGAGAAGCTACAGCCTTCCTGAACGAAGAGTGACGTGAAGAAGATGGATTCTCGAAATTGCCCCGGAGTGAGAAGGGAATGGTTTTGCAGGGCGTCGGCTCAGGATCGAAGCCGGCGGTTTTGGGGGCAGTTATCCGCTTGTAGGACAGCTGCGCTACTTCGAGTGCGCGATTGGGTCGCGATTTTTGTGAAATCGATTGAGAATGGTGGGAATAGCTTATGATGCATCTCCACCGAACCTTTCTCGTTACAGCTCTGATGGTTACCGCGGCCTGGTGGTTTGCTCCGAGATCGTGCCTGGCGGCCGGCGTCAAGATTCACACCTTGTGCCGTGTTCGCGGGCAGGAAGACATCGTCCTTCAGGGCCTCGGATTGGTCACCGGTCTCAAAGGAACGGGTGATGGGGCCAGTGCCTTGCCGACGATTCGGGCGCTTGCCACCGCCATGGAGCTACTGGGTAACCCTGTGGCCAGCAATCTAGCGGTAGAACTTCGGGATGCGAAAAATGTGGCTCTGGTGATGGTAACCGCTCGGGTCCCTTCAAGCGGAGCCCGGCGCGGTGACCGCATCGATTGCTTCGTGAGTGCGATCTCGGCCAAAAGTCTATCGGGCGGCCGATTGTTCCTCACGCCGCTGACAGGCCCAATCCCCCAACCCAATCCCCCAGTGTTCGCTTTCGCAGAGGGGCCGGTAACGCTCGATAGCACCGACTTTCCCACGACTGGTCGTGTTTTCGAGGGGTGTCGTTTCATTGAGGATTTTCTGCCACCGTTTGCCAGCGACGGACGAATCACGCTCGTTCTCCACTCGAATTACGCAAGCTTCCAGGTGGCCCAAGACATCGCGGATGCCATCAATACCCAGCTGGCTGTGCAAAACGGCGGACGCCCCCTGGCAAAAGCCCTCGACCAGGTCAATATCGAGGTGCTCATCCCGCCGGCTTACGCCGATGATGTGGTGAATTTTGTTGCCCAGGTACTTAGTGTGGAAATTCTCGAGCCGGACGCCGGGCCCATGGTCGTTATACGCGAAAGATCCGGGACGGTGGTGATCGGCGGAGATGTCGAAATCGGTCCAGTGATTGTAACTCACAAGAATTTGGTGGTAGAGGCAGGACCGCAAGCCTTCCATCCCGGGTTCACCCCGATCGATCCCCGCCAACCCGGCAATCCCAAACTCAAAAATTTGGTCGAGGCACTTAACGCCGTACGGGTACCGGCGGCGGATATCGTCGAGATTGTCAAGGCTATTGATCGTCAAGGAAAGCTGTTCGGGCGATTGGTGGTGGAATAGAAAGGTCCTCCCGATACGGTGTCGAGCAAGGGGTACAACGAATGCATCCTTTTGCTGCGGAAGACGAAGTCGAGATCTTCCGCGAGGGCAATCCGGGGACCTTTCAGCAAAAAGTGGCTTACTTCTTTCAGAATCTCCGCAAGATGACGCTTGATGGGGAAAGCGACAAGCATGATCTCCAACATATCGTCCCATGATGCAATCGTTCGGTCTTTTTCCGCGCAAAGCCATTCGCTGGAAAGGTTTTCCTCTTTTGGCGTGGAGGGCTCCAAACAATTGGAGGCTCAAGCTGGCGTTGGTGCAGGCGGCGATGAAACAGAGATTCGGCAAGTATTTCGACAGTTTGTGGGCGAGACGCTTTTCGGCCAAATGCTCCGCAGTATGAGAAAAACGCTCGGCAAACCGGCCTACTTTCACGGGGGAAGGGCTGAGGAAGTTTTTCAGGCCCAGCTAGACGTCGCCATTGCTGAAAAACTCAGCCGAGTAGCCGCCGAGCACTATGCGGATCCCATGCTCGATCTTTTCTCCCTAAAGAGGCGATGAGGTGACGATTTAACTCAGGAAGGGACGTCGAAGACCGACGGCCGCATGATGCCCGTATATCTCCGAAAATCTCGCGTGATTGAAAGCATTTTTGAAGGATTCTAGCGATCTGAGAAGCCCATGATTTTTTGAAGAACCCCAGGGTCCTTCGAAAGAACCCCGAGGGTCAAAACTGCGTGAAAGGTCTGTAAACGGTTTCAGTTCGGGCTAACTTCGAACGGTCAATCCCTGGGGAGGGTGCCCCATGCGACACCGGTTCGCTCGTGGCAGATGATAGAGGTCAACTCTCGGGGAAGTAGTGGCGAAGCTTTGTTTCTGGGCGGTAATGCCGCGATTTTCGGAATCAAACTCTTCGCAAGGGACCTTCGGTCCCTATCCCCCAAGGAGTCAACAGCACTGCGTGTTGAAAAGTCTCCCGCTGAAGTGGAAAGGATTACGGATGGATAAATCGTGGGATGAAGAGCTGGGAGAGTTTCTCTCGGAGCTTACCCGGGTTCAAGCCGACTGTTTGGCCTTACTCGGTCGAAAGCAACAGCTTCTGGCCGCCCTCGATCTTGAGGGGCTGGCGGCTCTTGAGCCCACCGAACGGCAGCTTGTCGATCGCTTGCAATCATGTCAAACACGGCGCAACGAACTATTGGCCAAGGCGCGATCCCTCGGGCTTGCGGGGGAGTCGTTAACCAAGGTGACGCGCGAATTGCCCGGCGGGCTGCTCCGGGAATCGGATCGAAAAAGCCGCCTCCTCCAAATGGAATCAGCAGCCCGCCAGTGGCAATTTCTTCGCCATCGTGCCCTCTCGCAGTGGCTATTGACCCAACGGCTCGTGCTACATCTCTCCCAATTGTTAGAGATTATCGCGACAAGTGGCCAAATTCAGCCGACATATAAAAAGGACCATTCCCGGGTTCCTGATACCGCCGGCGGGGCTTTGGTTAATGAGGTTATTTAGGAATATTAGGGTTTGTGAGAGGTTTACAGAAAACGAGTAATTTCCGCAGAGAAAACAATTTTCCTTTAAACGTTTCTTGGTTTACTCATGTCCCTCTACGGCTCCATTCGGATGGCCGCGAATTCCCTGCGGGCAAATCAGATAGCCTTGCAGGTGGTGGGGCAGAATATTGCCAATGCACAAACCCCCGGATACATCCGCGAGGAGGTGCTTCTTTCTCCGGCACCAACCCAGCGTTACGGGGGACTGTTGCTGGGGTTAGGAGTCCAACTAAAGGCTGTTGTTCAAAAAGTTGATAACTTTTTGGAACATCGGCTTCGAGATGCGGTGAGCGATCTGGCTTCCTCTGAGATTCAGGAGCAAACCTATATCCAGCTTGAGGGGCTTTTGAACGAGCTGGGGGAGACGGATGTCAGCACGGCCCTTAACAATTTCTTCGCGAGCATCGCGGAGATTCTCAACCAGCCGGAGAGCATCTCCGTTCGGAATTTGGCTGTTCTCCAAGGAAACACCCTCGCCCTGCAAATACGTCGGCTCAGCCAGCGGGTCCTCGAGCTTCGCAGCCATCTGAACGAGCAAGTCGAGAGTATGGCCGACGACATCAATCGCCTCACGGAGAAAATTCGCACCCTTAATGTGCGGATTGCCGAGTTGGAAGGAGGCGATACCTCCCGCAGCGATGCCGTGGGCTTGCGGGATCAACGGCTTGCCGCGTTGGAGGAGCTGGCCCAACTGATCAACATTCGTGTCGAGGAACAGCCCAGCGGTGGGGTTGCGGTTTATGCGGGGGGGCTATTCCTCGTGAGCGAGGGGATTCAACGATCGGTCGAGGTTCGTTATAAAACGGATCGGGGAGTGCCGGCGGCCTTTATTCACCTCGAGGAAACCGATTCGCCTCTCGAAGTTACAGCGGGGCGGCTTGCCGGGTTGATCGAAGCCCGGGATGGTGTTCTGGGCGAATTCCTCGACCAACTCAACGAGTTTTCCCGGACTTTAATTTTTGAATTCAACCGCGTGTATTCCCGCGGTCAGGGTCTGAATGGTTACACGCAATTGCTGAGCGCGCAAGCTGTCCGGGCAGCCAATGTGCCACTGAACCTTGCGGGTTTGCCCTTCGAGGTTCGTAATGGTTCATTCCAGGTCCTGATCCATAACGCACGTACGGGGGAAACTAAGACCCATCAAATCTTTGTTGATCTTAATGGAATCGGGGAAGATACCACACTCCAAAGACTTGCATCTGCCCTGAACAGCTTGGACGGTCTTTCGGCCGAGGCAAGGCTCGACGGAAAACTGCGGATTCGCAGCGAATCCGCCGAACAGCAATTCGCCTTTGCCAATGACACAAGCAACGTTCTGGCGGCCTTGGGCCTGAACACATTTTTCGCAGGAACTTCTGCCGCCACCATCCACGTGAATTCCGTTGTCCAGGACGCCCCGGCAACCTTCGCCGCCAGCGCCGGCGGTATCGGTGCCGATACCCAAATCGCTGTGGAACTGGCGGGTTTTCTCGATCGGCCTTTGGAGGGCAAAAATGGGGCAAGTTTGGCGGTCTTATACGACCGTCTCATCAGCGGGGTGGCCGAGGGCTCTTCGATTAGTCGCGCCTTGGCGGATGGAGCCCGGGTATTCGAAGGGACTTTACGTGGCCAGAAACTTGCGGCAAGCGGCGTCAATATTGATGAGGAAACCGTCCGACTCATCGCATTTCAACGCGCCTTTCAAGCTAGCGCGCGCTATATCGCGGCTTTGGCTGAGCTATTTGAAATCCTGGTAAGCCTGTAAAGCCTTCAATCGTTGGAGAAGTGGCCAACTTAACCAGGTGCGAAGCATCCACCTGGAAACTCTTAGGAATAGGGACTTCCCTTTTTGTTGGAAGGTGCGTTTGCACAGCACGTGCGTTTGAAAAATATGCGTTTGATAAATAAATGTGTTTACAAAAGAGACGTGCGTTCACAGAAGAAGTGCCTTTACAAAAAGAGGAGTGTTTACGACACAGAAGACTTTTTGAAAGAGGAGGAGGGATTAGGAAAAGCAGGGGTGATGAGGAAAAGGAGGAATCTTTACAAAAAAAAGGGGTGTGTACAGAAAGGAGATGCGTTCACACAGGAGATAGGTTCACACAGGAGGGATATTGGCAGAGAAGGTCTGTTCCCAGAGGGGGTGGTTTTCAGAGAAGGTGTCTTTCCGGAGAGGGTCTGTTTACACAAAGCGGCGAATCTCTCGGATAGCGTCTCGTTCAACAGGAGGGCTTATGCCCGCCACTGAGGCAGAAAAAAACGAATTTTTACGATGCCCGCGATAGCCCCGAATAACGGGGAGTATAAAAGAATCCTTCGCTTTGAGCCGTTGATCCCGCAAGCCCACGGCATCGCTGCGGGAGGTATCGCCTCCTTCCAACTCGGCAATCCGCACATTAAGGGAGCGGTAGGGCAAGTTTTCAGTCTATGAGCAGTATCGTCGGTGTTTCCACAAACCGGGTAAGCGAGCAGTTTATCCGCGATCGGCTCTTGCATCAGATTCAGTATAATCAGCGAGAGCTTTTTCGCGTTCAAACGCAGCTAAGCACCGGCTACTTGTTTCAATCTCCCGGGGAAGCACCGATCGCCGCCAGTCGGGTGATCCGCCTCCAGCGACTCCTGGAGCGGAAAGCCCAAGTGCAGATCAATCTGGCCACCACGCAGTCGTACCTTGGAGCCACAGATGTAGCCTTGGGCCGAATCGCCGACTTACTGGCGGAGGCCCGGGCCACAGCGCTGGGGGCCATGGGCACCGTGGTCACCGGCGAGCAACGCGCGGCAGCCGCCCTTCAAATTCAAGAGATTCTTCGGCAGCTTACGGACGCCGGCAACCAAAACTTTCGGGGCCGGTATCTATTCGCCGGAGCCAACACGCGGGTTCTTCCGTTTAAAGAAGTAGCCGGGGGATTCATCGAGTATCGGGGCGACCTCGGTTCCCTGCAAACGTATGTGGACACCGATTTGCTGGCCATCACCAACATTCACGGACACGATGTCTTCGGTGGAATCTCGAGTCAAGTGGTCAGCACGGTGGATCTCGATCCGGTACTAACTCCGGAAACCCGACTGGCAGATCTGCGGGGCGGACGCGGCATTCGCCTGGGAAGCATCCTCATTTCCGACGGTGATCCCAGCCACCATCGGATCATCGATCTCAGTTCGGCCGAAACGATCGGCGATGTGGCGGCACTCATTAACGCCCACCCACCCTTGACCCGCCATATTCACGTGGAAATCACACCGCGCGGATTGAAAATCGAGTTGGAGTCGGATCCCACGGTCAATCTCTCCATTCGTGAAGTAGGCGAAGGCACCACGGCACGTGAGCTGGGGATTCTGACCGAACAAGGGGTGGGAAATAACCCGATCATCGGAGAGGACTTGGATCCGATTGTGCGCCGCACCACGCGGCTTGCGGATGTGTTGGGTTCCCGGGCCCGAGCTGCTCTTTGGATTCCCGGCGACGATAACGACTTGATCATCGAAGCCGACCGCCGTGGCGAATCATTGAACGGCGTTACCATCCGGTTTGTCGCCGATCCCACGGTAACCGCCGGGAATGAGGTCGTCCTTTACAACGAAGTCGGTAGACAGATCGAGGTCCGGATCGAGGCCTACCGCACCCAAGCTCAACATGTTGTCGCGGCCATTAACGCGGCCCATGAGGCCGGGGTATTACCGTTTACGGCACGGCTCGATTTTTTGGACAACCGTCAAGGCGGGCTGGGACTTATCCCCGTCACGCCTGCCGGGGAGGTGGCGGGGATCACCGCCTGGGGCGGAGGGATCGAACTCGACCAGGCCTCGGGGCTGCAAATCCGCAACGGTACGGATGTCTCCACCGTCGATTTGGCCGAGGCCGAAACCGTCGAGGATCTACTCAACATTCTTAACGCCGAGGAGTTGGGCCTGCTTGCCCGAATCAACGAGGCGGGTACCGGCCTGGAAGTGCGCACTCGCCGCAGTGGTGCCGACTTTGCCATCGGGGAAAACGGTGGCTTGACCGCTACCCAATTAGGACTGCGGACCTTCACGCGTGAGACCCGGCTGAGCGAGCTTAATTTTGGCGAGGGTGTCACGGATTACCAGGGTGTGGGCGGATACGCAACCGCTATTTTTCGCTCTGATGGAAACGATAATGATTTGGCTTTGCGGGCCCGCCAGCCGGGGGCACAGTGGAACGGGTATGTTGTGAAGTTTGTGGATTCCGGAGGTCCCCCCGGGTCAGAATCCGTTAGCTTCGACGCCGATGCCCGGCGCGTCACCTTTTACATCGTCCCGGGGGTTACCACGGCCAAGGACCTTGTGCGGCTTTTTGAGATCACGCCTGGCGCGCGGGACTACTTCACGCTGGAATTAGCCGGCGGTGACTTTGCCTCCGAGGGTTTGGGAACCGTCCGCTTGGGCTCGACAATAACCGAGGGGGGATTTTTCCCCGGGGCGGAATTTCGGATTATCCGCGCCGATGGGGTGATGTTTGAAGTGGATATTTCCGGGGCCCAGACCATCGGCGATGTCCTCGATCGGATTAACAATCATCCGGCGAACCTTGCATCGGGCATCCCCGTACAGGCCCGATTGGCCCGCTACGGAAACGGTATTGAACTGGTGGATGCCGGCGGCCCGCAACGCCTTACCGTCCAGTGTAGTCCCGGGCAGTTGGCCGGCGTTCAGTTAGGTTTGGTTCCGCGGGGGCAGAGCGAGAGCACTTCCCTCCAGCCCGGCGCCCGGGCAGAAGCTTTGGTGCCGTTCCCAGGGGACCACAACAACCTGCTTTTCCGAGCGCAGGTGGCGGGCTCTTTTGCGAACGGCATTCAGTTGATCTTCGAAGATACCGGCGGTGGTCCTGGCAGCGAATTTGTTGAGTACAACGCCGCAGGTCGAATTCTGCGATTTGGCATCGTTCCCGGCACGACGACGGCCAATCAGATTTTAGCCCTTCTTCAGGCAGATCCGCTGGCATCCGCTATGTTCTCGGCGGAGTTAGTCAGCGAAGACGGGATGCCGAATCTGGGAACCGGTACAGTTTCGGAGTATGCCACCACCTTTTCAGGGGGTGAGCCTCAGATTCTGACCGGTGAAGATGTCGCGCCGACGGAAACCCAAGGGCTTTTTACGGCTTTGTTGCGGCTCAAAACGGGGCTAACAGGCAACGATTTGGCTCTGATACGTCGCGCCATCGAGCTGCTGGATCTTTATTCGCTTCAATTGAACTATGTTCGAGCCGAACTGGGAGCTCGGCAGCAATCGCTGGATGTGCTGAAAACCCGTTTGGACGCTGAAGAGATCGACTTACGAGCGGTCTTGGCCGAGGAATACGAGGTCGATTTGGCGGAGGTGGTTTCAGCCCTGGTCGCCCGGCAAATGGCCCTGGAAGCATCCCTGCGGGCCTCTGCCGAGATCTATGGGCTCACCTTGCTGCACTTCCTGTAGGTTGAACCGGTGCCGTTGCGATTTACGAAAACACCGTGATTCCCAATTTTAGGGGGATACGGGGTGAGTAGCGGCATGCTACGCAGTATAATCCGTTTTAATGAGTCTGTGATGGCTGACCCCGTGCAGCCACGCCCGCTCGATTTCGCCGCCCGACTCGGCCGCCCAAAGCAATCACCGTTTTGAACTTCGGGAGTTGCGCAGCCGAGTTTCCCGTCGATTCGCGTTCGACATGCGGAAATTCTGGGGAAACGAGTTTCGAGCGGACCCCGTGGTTTTATTTCCTCCTAGGTTCAAACGGAATATGTTTCTTTCGACTAGCGACAACCATTTGTCTTGCACCGACGCCGGGAAGTCACCGGCGGGTGGAGGTGGGAATCTTCAATCCGCGGTGGTGCTCCGCGCCGGTGGGGCAGCGAACAAACCCTGGATGCCGCGGATTTGGTCGGGAATCACCCTGGGGCCTTGGCTGAAGCTACTGATCCGTAATCGTTTCCGAATCGCTCCCAGCCGCTGGCCGATGGCACTTTTAACGACCTTCTTCGCTTTCCTAATCACCACGCCTCTTGCATGGATCCAGCGGCTTATTTTCGGGCGACGCATCCGGCGGCAGCCGCTTGTGAAGGATCCGATTTTTGTGATCGGCCATTGGCGTACGGGAACCACTTTCCTGCACGAGTTATTGGTTCTCGATCCCGATCACACCTCCCCCACTTCCTATCAATGTTTTGCCCCGGAGCATTTCCTGGTTTCCCGCCGATGGTTGGGACGGCTGGTGGAAAGACTGATTCCGAAGCAGCGGCCTCAAGACGATATGCCGTTCGGCTTCGACCTACCTCAGGAAGACGAATTCGGTTTATGCCTCATGGGAGCAGGCTCTCCGTATTCGACTTTGGCCTTTCCTAACCATCCCCCTCAAGAACAAAACTATTTGGATATGGAAGGGCTATCGCCCCAGCAGTTGGCGGGCTGGAAGGACAAGCTTGTTCGATTTCTTCGGTCAGTCGCCTTGCAAACTCCCAAGCGCTTGGTGCTGAAATCGCCCGCTCACCTCGGCAGGATCGCGACGTTGCTCGAGCTATTTCCCGATGCTCAATTTGTGCATATTTATCGCGATCCGTTCGCCGTGTTTCCCTCGACGCTCAATCTGTGGCGTCGATTTTACCGAGATCAGGGGCTCCAGCGCCCCCGTTACGAGGGGCTAGAGGAGTACGTGCTCCATACATTCAATCGGCTGTACCGTGCGTTTGGCCGGGCCAAATCGAAACTAAAACCGGGCCAACTTTGCGAAGTGCGTTTCGAAGAATTAGTCGTCGATCCGATCGGTCAAATGCGTCGTGTTTACGAGGAACTGAGTCTGGGAGATTTCGACCGGCTTCTCCCGCAGCTGGAACAGTTCGTCAATTCACGACGCCAATATCAGCCGAATCGCTACGATTTACCCGAGTTTTGGCGGCAGCGCATCGTCGAGGAGTGGGGTTGGTTCTTTGATCGGTATGGATATTCGAAGGATCCGGGTCTGAACCGCGAGCAACCCCTGACCGCCGAGGCGGCGAAAGAAGGTCGCTCATCAAGTCCAGCTTAATGTGTGTCGCTGTTGCGGGGGAGCATTGCAAACGTTTAATTTTGTTTGGGGCGGTGGCTTTCATCGCCTCGGAAGCCCACCGGTCATCGCCTCGGAACCCCGCCTGGTAGTATGCACCGAAAGCAGAAGCGGATTGGAGCAATTTCGCGCCTCATGGGGCAAAACCGCTTTACGGAGGAAAACTGCTTCCTGCCGAGAATTTGATTCTTACAGCCGATCACCACGCCCCGTTAATGCAAAGGGGGGCGTGGGGCTTTTGGCGGGCTCTCTAAGCAGCGGCTTTCGGGAACTTTTTTCCTTTGAGCTGATACACATATGCCAGCACCTCTGCGACAGCGGCGTACTTATCGCGAGGAATCGGCCGGTTAATATCCACTTCGCGATACAGAGCCTGGGCCAGCTCCTTCCGCTCGACGATCGGGATGGAATGCTCGATCGCAAGCTGCCGGATGCGCTGTGCGAGTAAGCCGGCTCCCTTTGCCACCACAATGGGTGCCTCCATCGTTTGAGGATCGTATTGAAGCGCAACAGCCAGCTCAGTAGGGTTGGTGATCACCACGTCGGCTTTTGGCACCGCGGTGGATAACCGATTCAAGACCAATTGCCGCTGCACGGAGCGACGTCGGGCCAAAATCTGCGGATCACCTTCCAAGTGTTTGAGCTCTTCGCGAACCTCTTGCGGGGTCATCCTCAGGTCGCGCTCGTGCTTCCAACGCTGAAAGCCATAATCCAAAATTGCAAGAAAAATAAGGGCCAAGGCCACCTTAAGGCCCAAGCCCAAAAGAAGCCCGCCGCTATACTCGGCGATTTCTCCCACCGATAACAGGGCCAGCCCGAGGATTGCCTCATACTCGCTCCAAAGGACTGCTGCGGCCACTGCGGCCACCACCGCGAATTTTAGGAGCCCAAACACCAGGCGGACCAAATTGGCGAGAGAGAAGATGCGGCGAAATCCTTGCAAAGGGTCGATTCGCTCCCAATGGGGGGTCAGCCTCCTCGGGACGATCAGCAACCCCATTTGAGCCAGGTCGACCAAAATCCCAGCCCCCACCATGATCGCAAGGAGCGGAAAAAGATGGGCCAGACCATCCAGGAGGGTTTGCCGGGTTAAGGCCACAATTGCGCCGGCATCGGATGACAGAGGCGGAGGTTCGCGCAGGCCATTTCGTACAAATCCGGTCAACCACTCCCATAACGGTTCAGCCGCGAACACCACCGCCAAAAGGCCCGCTAAAAGCATGACGCATGAGGTCAAATCATGACTTCGCGCAACGTGCCCTTCTTCCCGGGCTTTCTGCCGGCGATGCGGGGTAGGTTCTTGGGTTTTTTCACCGTATTGTTCGGGCATGGCCTTGCCGGATGCTCTTCCGCTCCGGGCGTAGACAAGTTCGCCTTAAGCCTTACCGATTTCGATGAACCTTACGGATTGCGTTGAACCTAGCCGAGTGCGTTGAACCTTACCGAACGCCTTGAGAGTCACGGAGTTCCTTGAACGTTGCGGAGCGCCTTGCATCTTCAGAGCGCGCTAAAAGTTACACAGCGCCTTAAACGTTACGGAAGCGCTTGGAGGCTTTGAAAAGTGCGGCTTAGGCGACTGGTACCACCCACTGCGACAGCGCTTCTGAGACGTTTTGGATGAACGAATCAAAGTGCTCTTGGAAAACCAAGGCTACCGCCGTCAAGGTGGCCGCTACGCACACCAGAACAAGCAGTGAATTAATGGTGAAACCCACGGCTAAGATGTTTAGCTGCGGCACTGTGCGACTGAGCAGGCCCAAAACCATGGT
Source organism: uncultured Thermogutta sp. (assembly GCA_937128505.1). Taxonomy (GTDB): domain Bacteria; phylum Planctomycetota; class Planctomycetia; order Pirellulales; family Thermoguttaceae; genus DTLM01. Next base: position 4,437 of record CAKZMM010000194.1, on the reverse strand, counting down.
CGCTGCGGTTAAGGCCACGACAACCGGGGCAGCAGCCCGGACCGCAAGCAGGAAACCTTCCGCAAGCAATTGCGTGAGCAACTCCCAAAGGTTATCAAAACTCCAGAAAGCCCCCAACGGAACCGCACGAAAGCTTTCCAGTAGCGCCACCACAACCGCCCGATGTCCCCCGGTCAAAAAAAGCGCACAAACGGCGATGAGCCAATACAGTTGCGAAAGAACCGGCACTTGCTCCCCGGTATTTGGGTCGAACATATCGGCAAGCAGTAGTCCACTGGTCCGAGCAGCCAGTTCGCCGGCCAATTGAACCGCGGAGAAAAACAGTCCCGTCGCAAGACCAAAGCTCACCCCGATGAGCCATTCGCTGAGTATAAGTCCCCACCCTCCTAGCCCCTCATTCGCAACGGGTAACGGGGCATTCCACTGGAGGGGTAGGATGATCCCGCTGAGAGCCAGTGCGATGAGGATCCGGAATCGCCACGGAATTTCCGGCCACGAAAAGAAGGTGCTCGTCCCTATCAGCCCGCTTACTCGCGAGAGAATAAGGCCGAAGATCAACAGCCGCTCGGGTTGAAGACTCTGCAACCATTCCATAGATGTGCCTGCGAAACCCCGTGCTCCATCCCCGGTTGAACCCGGCTTTTTCACCGCTTATGCACGAAAGTGTTGGAGCCTGTGGCCCTGAATTCTTCTCCAGAATGCCCCTTCACCACGTACGAAGGGGGTGCCGGTCCAAGGCGTGCGCGGCAAATTGATATACAAATATTCACCACATACACAGGGGAGTGCCTCGGTACATCGAGTTCATAGAAGTGGGCAATGTGCTTTGGATTACGTCTCCTTCGAAGCGCAGCCGGGATTTATTCTTCAAAGCGCAGCCGGGATCCTTGCGATAAGCTCTCGAGAGTATTCCACCATGATGGCGACAAGCCACGGCAAGGCCGCCGCGAAAGCGATGGTCATGGCCAGGATTTTCGGAACAAACGAAATGCTTTGTTCTTGGATTTGAGTCAGGGCCTGAAGGAAGCTGACCACAAGTCCCACCACAATCCCTGCCAAAAGCACTGGCGCGCTTATCAACAAACCGATCCACAAGGCTTCGCGGGCCAAATCGACCACTTCTTGGGCGTCCATGATTCAAGCCCTCTGTGTCGAAAAACCGCTTCAATGTAAATCCGATGACTGTAAATTCAATATTTGTAAATTCAATTAAATCAATATTTGTAAATTCAATAAAAAACGAAGTAAGCCGCGGGAAACTCAGGAGTCGATCCACTTATGCTAAAGGCGAGAAGCTTTCCAAAAGCATCTCCACCACTAAATGCCATCCGTCAAGCAGTACGAAAAGCACCAGCTTAAACGGCAGCGAAACGAGCACCGGCGGCACCATCAACATACCCATCGACAGCAACACGGCCGCCACCACCATATCGATCACAAGAAAAGGCAAATAGATCTGAAAACCGATAAGAAAAGCGGTCTTAAGCTCGCTCAACATGAAAGCGGGAATCAAAGCTTGAAGGGGGACTTCCTCATAGGTCGCAGGCGAAGGACTATCCGGAAGATAGCGCAGAAACAGCCACACATCCTCGCTGTTTCCCGTTCGTTCGATTTGCAGACTCATAAACCGATGTATCGGCTGCACGCCCCGCCGCCACGCCTCTTCCAAGCTCAGTTCTCGTTGAGTGTAAGGCACGATCGCTTCGTCGTAGGTTTCTTTCCAGACGGGCGTCATGAGGGCCACCGTCATAAAAAGCGCTAGGGCCGTGATCACCTGAGAAGGGGGTAATTGCTGTGTGCCCAGCGCTTGGCGCAATAGGGCCAACACCACCAAGATTCGCACGAAGCTGGTGGTCATCAGCAAGATCGCGGGCACCAGACTCAGAAAGGTCAGTAGGATCAGGATCTGTAGCGAGCTGGTCAATCGCTCCGGAGCAAGCCAACTTTGGGGTGCAAGGTTCGGGGCTGAGGGCAACGAAAGCGGTTGATTGACCGCCTCCTGAGCCTGGGCCGACATCCCAAAAAACCAATCAATAGCTAAAAAGACCACCAGGACCGTGAAAAGTCGGACAAGGTGCTGGGACAAACTTCCGCTTTTGCTCCGGGCATGAAGTTCGCTCGCTCGGTCGGTCGTGCCCGTCATTACGAGCATTGGGACTGTTTTGTTGCGCCGCCGATACCCATCCATGGTTCGGTGCTGCCAGAGTGAGAGCTTCTGGGGTACGAAAAGCTTCTGAATGAGTTGTCTTAATTGACCGCTAATTGACAGCACGCTCGGGCAAAACCGCCTCCGTGTCCCTAATTTTTCGGCTCACCATTTGCCGGAAAACTTGAGAAAAGGAGTCGCTGATACTGCCGGGTTTTCCCTGACGACATAGAGCCACGATTTCCGTCACTTCGTCCGGCTCGGTAATCTCCGCCAAAGTTTCGGCGTTTTCTCCACTTACTGAAAGCAAGAGCACCCGGTTACCACACCGCACCAAGTGCACGACGGTCCGCGGCGTGAGCCAGCTGCGCCCCAGGACCTCGAAAACTTCTGACGAAAGCACACCTGCTGATCGTGGTGACGTTTGCTTGAGTAGCCACGCCCCTCCAATAATCAAAACCACCATGCTCGCCAAAATGAGGAACAGCGTGACGGGCTGCCAAACTAACCTCGAGCTTGCCGCACCACCCGATTTAGATCCGTTGCCGGCCACTTCCCTTTTTACTTCACGTCCGGAGTGCGACGGACCCGGGAGGGGTGTCCCACGTGCCGTCCCCGTTTCTTCGGAGGCCGCTAAAACGGCCGATTGATTCGGTTGGTTTACTGCTGAATCTTGCCCCCCGGCCGCGGCCAGCGGTCGTGTTGTATCCTGCGATTCAAACACCGTTTGCGAAGCGAATGATAGCGAGCTACTTCGCCCGGATTCATTAACCCAGTCCGCACGCCGCACCCCAAGCTCAGTTGGCTCGATCGGCCTCCCTCCTCCGGTGTGCGAGGGCTGAGTCCAAGCCTGCGGGAACTCGCGGCTTAAGCCGCTGGATTCCTCCGGAAGGACCGCCCCGGCACTCACCTGCGGATCAACCCGGCCTTGATAACCCCAACCTTCAGCCCCGGGTGCGGTGGAAAAACTGGGCGAAGGTAGCTTCCCGCCTGATTCGGCCCACCCTTGACCGCGAATCTCGAGCTCCCAGCCGAAGAAGACCCCGATGGCGAGCACCAAAGCTGCGAAGTGCAGAATTTGTCGAATCAGACCTCCCTTAGCCATCGACAAAGCCCCTGATCGAGCTGGCGAAGAATTCCGCTAAATTCCGGACAGCGGTGTTGGCCGTTGTGGTGCAAAGGAAGCGGTAATCGCTGATCATGATCGATACATGATCTTTTGCCTTAGACTCAAGCAAGCTGCGATCGCACCTTTCGTTCAGCGGGAAGAGGATAACGCGTTTATTCCACATGCTTTGCGGCTTTGTTTCTTTCGTTCGGAAAAGACCGTGCCGTGGTGTGATCCGCCTTCGATCACCTTGCGATTGCCGGAGTCAAACTGACGCCATCGGGCGGCTTTCACCCGCCATAATCGGCACAAGCTTTAACCTCGTTTGCCGGCGGCATAAAAGTTTCTGCGACTGCTACCCTTCCGGTCACTACCCTCTCTGATGCGGGGCGATCAATTCACCCACCCGCACGCAAAAGTTATCGTTCAGTACCAGCACCTCTCCCCGCGCGACGAGCCGTCCGTTTACGTAGATGTCGACAGGATCACCTGCCAGCTTTTCCAACGCGACAACGGAACCCTTGCGCAGCTTGAGCACATCCTCCAAATACATGCGTGTCCGGCCCAGTTCGATCTGCACTTCCAGCTCCACATCGCTGATAAGCTCGAGCGTGGCCGCCTCCCCCGATGGCGGCGCGCCGCCAAACTCCTCCAGCTCGTAGCGTCGCAAGCCAGACAACACGCGCGGACTGGTGGAAGGTGCCTCTTCGACCGATTCCAAAGCCCGCTGAGCTTGCTCGAAAAGGTATTCAATGTCTGCCGGGGCAATACTTTCCTGCGGAGGGGGTGAAGCGCTTCCAGCCGACTTGGCGGGGGCGGGCTTACCGGCCCCGACCCCGGCCTGCTCCAAAAGCCGGTCAATATCATCCTGCTTTAATTTCCGATCGGCATCCTGCAAATCGGCCGCACCTGAGCTTTTAGGATTCGGTACCCCTGATGCCACTGGAGGTGCAGCCCTGGCAGCCGTGGATTGGCCCGGCGGATTCGGAACCGGCTCCGTGGTGGGCGAGGTCCCTGGGTCTAAAACCGGGGAAGTACCCGATGAACTCGGCCCGGCAGCCGATTTTGCATTGAGCAGGCGATCCAATTCCTCTTGATTGAGCAAAGATTCATCCCCGCTCATCGGCATCCTTTCCTCAATTTAAGAAGTCCCTAAACCCATGAATTCAAGACATCCGCAAGT
>CAKZMM010000193.1 GCA_937128505.1 uncultured Thermogutta sp. | reverse complement strand
CCCCACCGCGCTTCCAATACGCCACAAGTCCCCCAAAATCTCCAGGACCAAAGTGGTGCTGCAGAGTTGGGCATCCGTAACTGCGGGGTACCGGTCTGACTTTTTCTAAGCTTTGCTTTCGCCTAGCGAGTTCCGCGAGAGAGCGACGGCAAGCTCTTTACCTGCGATTTCCGCCTCAGGGCCACCCGTCGGTCCACTCTCGCGATTTGAATTCTTGTTTTTTGAGATTGTTGTGCCATGTCGGCCGGTGTTTTGAGAAGTGGGCGGAAGCTCGGACCTCGCCATCATTCGAATTTAACCCGGCCGACCCTGGAGGAGATCTCCGACAGGACACGGGCTCGATAACGTCCCGAAGTATTCCCCCGGGTTTATCCTATTTAAGTCAGTTGATAATCGCCGCTAAAACCTTCGGTAGGAGTTCGGTTTCTGGGGAAACCCTGAGGAGACCATCCCTGTCCCAGGTACCGGGGCACAACACTTCTCAACTGCGGGGGAAGCTTTAAACTTTACTGAGGGCACTGGAGCCTTGCACCGTCAGGAAGAATCGCTGGTTCTTGCATAGTTGGTGTTTACACATACGAATCGGAGGACTATTCCATTCAACCCCGCAACACCGCTCGAAAATCTACTGCCTTTTTCGGCGGGATAGCGGGGGTTTGCAAATCCATGTTTTCGAACTTCTGGGAAGCGGCGTTTAAGCACGGTGAGTTAATGCCACCTCGACACTCGAAAGCAATAGGGCGATATTTTCAGGCGGCCGTGCCGGATATATGCCAACCGTTTGCCGGACATGTTTGGATTGGGATCTGAAATGGGTGCATGCGACAGGGCTAACGCGCTTTGTAACCTGGGTGTGGGCAAAACGCCATTAAATGTGCGGGTTCACGACACAGCACGGGGGGTTTCCCATGCCGACATTGGTACCAAAGGCAGATCACATCCAAAAATCCAATCCGTTGCATGCGATTCCCCAGCCTGCGAGTACAATCGCTTTTCGATGGTTGCGGAGGTTGCATCTTGCCAATTCATTCGGAAGTTTCCCCCGGCGCCGTGTGAATCGAGTGAATTCAGATGGACGGAAAGTAGCCTGTGACCGGTCGAGACGCCATTCTCCATCTAGCGGACCTGCATTTGGGTGCATCCGTTTCTAAATCGTTGGCGGCTTGGGATCCAGTCCGGGCAAATAAACTTCTCGCTGAACGGAATCGGTTCCTCGAACGCCTCGCAGAGTGGATCAGTAGAGACGATTGCCCCGTCGGCCTGGTGCTGATTGCCGGCGATTTGTTCGATAGTCATTCGCCGCCGGGTGAGGTGGTAGAGTCGGCACTTCGAGGACTCGCACGTATCGTAGCCGTTGGCTTACCGGTGGTCACCGTACCAGGTAATCACGACGAATTCAGCTATGCAAAATGTATCTACCGGCATCTTAAGGAGCAGAACACGTGGCCGGGTGTGCTGGTGACAGGTCCGCAACCTGAGGTGGTTTGGGAAGGGCAACTTGGCAACGATGTGCCGGTGCGAATCGTTTCGGCCTGCTATCAAGCCGGATGTGTGCCGCCCGGCGGAGTCGTGGAGCTACCACCGTGCCCCGAGAAGATCACCTCAATTGCATTGATTCATGGTTCATTGAACGATCCCGGCTTACTCCCACTGCGAATTGTCGAAGGAGAACGTTGCTTTCGGGTTAGTGCCGAGGAAGCTTCTCGGCGAGGCTATGCGTATTTGGCCCTGGGACATATCCACCGTTTTGGTCGTTGGAATTTTGGCCGCCTGATGGCCGTCTACAGCGGGGCACCGCTAGGGCGCTCGGAGGACGATCCTGGCACCGGACATCTGACTTTGATTCGCCCCGCAAAACCCTCCCGCACCGCTATGGCCCCAGACCTGGAGCTTTCCACAGTTTCTCCGCCGGAGGTTATCCAAACGGTTTGGCGGGTAATTCGGGAGGAAGTCACGATCGCGGATACACCGGAACGGTTCGTGGAAACGCTCCTCGCGCGACTGGAAAGGAATACGGCGTCGCCGGGTGCCGGTTATTCAGATTCCATCGATGTCGTAAAACTTCACGGTCAGCTCCCCGCGGAAACTTTTGTCCAGGAGTGTGCCGCGCTTTTAGAGAAGAAATCCCTCCGAGTGCTCTTCGAGTGGCAGCAGGCAGAAGTGGTACCCCCGATCGATCTTCAGCTGTTGGCCCGGGAGCAAAGTTTGGCGGGGCAATTTATCCGGCAATGGGAAAAATGGAAGGATGCGTCTCAAGAAGATGAGGCGTTTGCGCAGGCGGTGCTTTATGAGGGATTGCGAGCGATTCTGGGAAAATAAAGTTGATTGAACCTAGCGCATGCGTTTTAGTTTCGCATTACGTGGTCTTTGGATCGCGAATTCTGTTATGGCCGAATAAACCCTGAAACGAGCGACCAAACGAGGGACCGTTGAACGCAGCAAACGCGAAAAAAGTTCTCGCGCGGTTTTGCTTTCGGTTTTTCTAGGGGGCGGTTCTTACGGAGTCCAAAGGCCGATTTTTGGGCAAATCTTGAGTGAAAGTTTTCGGCTGCTCGTTGGTTGCAGTTTTTGAGCAGACCAAAGCGAGGATTCACGTCTGACAGATCCTCATAGGCACGCGCACTGATGATCCGCATAAGTATTCGAGCACTGGAAGTGGAAAACTGCGGACCTTGGCGGGGACGCCACCGGTTCGAATTCGAATCGGATGCCGTCTGCGTGCTCGTTCTTCCGAACGAGGGGGGGAAAAGCACTCTCATTCGTACCCTGCTTGGAATTCTTTGGGGGGACGATGTTCCGGCTATGAACTGGTTCGCTCCTGCAGGGGCACCTCATCGGGCAGCGGTTTTCGTGGAACGCCGGGTCCAGTTCGAGGGGGCGAGTGATCGCGTGACGTTCTACCGGATTGAGCGCGATTTCGCGACAGGCCGCGTTAAGGCAAGTTCTCAATCAGGGGCCGGCCTCTGGGAGGAGGTTTTCTCCGGAGTGCATCGGCCCCGGGGACGCACCGCCGACGCCACTCGGTGGGTGGAGAAACATCTTCCTGAACTTTGGGCGCCATTGACGGCGGAGGCATTTAGCAATATCGCCGTTCTCGGGCAGCCCGCTCCCGGCCCCTTGAAGGGGGAATTTGTCCAACAGCTCATCACGGGGACCGGTCAGGCCACCATAAAGCAAGCGCTGGATCGGCTCGTGAATCGATTTCGTGAACTATCCCGCCATAGCGCTCGGTATGGGTTGACCGAACGCGATGCGCAAAAACCCGGTCAGCTTGATGACTTACGTAGGGAACAAGATGAGCTTCGGCAGAACCTTGAAAGACTCGCGGGGCAGCTTGATTCCGCCGAGCAGCTCCGCCGTCGGCTTGCCAACAGCGAGAAACGCTTAGCCGAACTTACCGAGAAAAAATCGCAGTTGGAAAAGCAGATGGCGCACCTCGAGAAAATCCGCCAGTGGCGACGGGAGCTTGATCGGGCGATCGACGAGGCCGAGCGGTTCGCGCGAGCACACCGCGAATTTGAAGATTTAGAGACAAAGTTGGCTGACGTTCGTCAGGAGTTAACGAAGAACTTAGGTTCATGGGCCGAGGCGGCTCCGCATGATCTGGAAAGCGGGTGGCGGATCCTCGAGCAATTTCGGCAGGAAAGAACACGACTTGTTCCGCCCGACATACTGCGACAGCGCGAAGAAGAAATTCTCCGGGAACACCGGGAGGTTGCATCCTGGCCGGAAGACGCCAATGATCGCATTGAGCAATACACCTCGTGTGAACGGCGTTATGATGAACTTTCCAGTCGATGGCGCGACCTCCAGCAGCAACTGGTGCAGGCCCAACCGCGGCTTGACAATCGACGCAGGGGAATTGTCTGCACTTTGGCCGGCAGTTTAACTGGGGTGACTGCTACCTTGATAGTGGCGGCAATCGCTCAATTGGTATTCACCTCCGGTCTTAATCTCCTGGGCACGGGCTGGGCGCTGGTTGCTGCGGCGTTAATCGGTTTAGTTGCCGGCCTGGGGGCCGGGGCGTTGACGTGGCGGTACTATCGCCCCCTATGGATTCCGGAAGAATTCCCGCGATTACAGGCCGAGCAAAGTAAGTTGCAAGAGCTCCTGGAGCAGGCAGAGGCAGAGCAAGAGCAAGCGCATCGCGATCTCTTTTTCACGCAGCAGCGAGACTCGGCTTGGCTGGGAAGGATGGCTGAGAAACACCGAAATTTTCTTCAGGCGAAACAGGACCTCGAAAAGCTACGCGCCGATCAGGCTACTTTGGCAGCGAGTCTGAGTCCGGAGAAGCTTCCTTTGCCTGTACAAGAGATCCTCAAACGCGTCGCGAACGACTGGTCTCAAGCAGAGGCTGCACTTCGTGGGGCCCTCCAGCTAGCGCGTCAGCGGGAACTCTGGGCCGGTCAACAACAATCTATCTTACGTTCCTTGGGCTGCCGCGATGAGAAGGAACTTCGCGCAAAAGCCGCGGAATGGACAGACCGCCGGCAAAATATTCGGAGGGAGATCGACCTGTTAGCTTCTCAAAGTGCTCAGGCTGAGCAGCTTGCTTCCGCCGAACCTGTTGCCCTCGAGCAATTCGGGCAACAACTTCGCACGCAGTTGGAGCGGACCGTAGGTGATCTTGAAGAGCTTCAAAATCAGCGGCATTTAGTGGAACGGCAGTTAATCCAGCTCGAATCGGCGATGGGAAATCCCGGCTTTTGCAACCTGGCCGAGGGGGAGCTCCGCTTGGCAAAGATCGGAGATCAAATCGAGATCCTTGAGGGGCGGTTAAAAGCAATCAAACATGCTCACCATTTGATCCAACAAGCCGCCGAGCAGTATTCTCAGGACCATCGGGAGGTGATTGCGGAGTTGATCAATCGTTTGATGGGGAAATGGACCGAAAACGGTTCGCGCGACTTTTTGTTGGATCAGCAGTTCCGCCTACGCATGATTTTGGCCGATCGAGAAAAACACATTAAGGAAGTTCCACTAGAAAGTCTGAGCCAGGGGGCATGGGACCAACTGTCACTAGCCGCCCGGCTGGCCGTGTTAGACCGGGTGGCAAGCGGAATAATCCTCCCTGTGTTTGTCGATGACGGCTTTTTGACCTGGGACGCTGAGCGGCGGGAACGTCTCCGGAAAACGTTGCCACAATTTCTCCGCAATCGGCAACTCATTCTGCTCACCCATGATGAGGAATTCGCTTCCTGGGGAACGCGAATTAACCATCGGCAAATCGATGAGGGGGAAACGGTTTCGTAGGTTCTTTGCGAAGAAGAGGACTTATCTTGCGGAGCGAGCGAGTTGCCGCGAGTGCCCGTCAGACGATAATGGTGCCGATCCTGCAGCTCGAACGAATCAAGAAGGTGCCCGAGCCGGTTGATCGCGCTGCGAAATCATGGCCGACTTGATGTAAAGTCTGCACGATGGAAACCAAGCTCCGCAGCCTAAAGTCGATAAAACCCGTGTGCCAGTGACCTAATCGAAAAGCGTCGGTTCGGTGGGCTCGGGTTTTGGCGAGGTTTTAATCCCAAGGTGCGCTAAACCAGCCGCGGTCAGGCGGCGTCCGCGTGGTGTCCGCACAATCAATTCCGAGCGCAAAAGATACGGCTCCACTTCATCCACTAACGTGTCCGGAGCCACGTTCATCGTATGGGCAACTGCTTCGACGCCGACCGGTCCGCCGTGAAAGACCCGGACAATCACCTCCAAGTATTTCCGGTCTTGTCCGTCAAGACCTAGCTTATCGATCCCCAACATATCCAGGGCATCTCGCGCAACGGGAAGGGTAATCTTTCCGCCGGCCCGGCTGACTGCATAATCTCGAACCCATCGTAATCGGTTGTTTGCGAGCCGAGGCGTTCCCCGACTTCGGCAGGCGATTTCAACGCAAGCAGCCGGTTCGATTGTCACGTGGAGTTTGCCCGCATTTCGTCGAACAATCTCTGATAATTCCTCAGTCGTATAGAAATCAAGGTGCTCCCGCATCTGAAACCGATCGCGCAAAGGCGCCGAAAGAAGGCCGGTGCGCGTCGTGGCCCCGATCAAAGTAAAGGGGCGCAATGGCATATTGATGGTCCGCGCGTTAACCCCCTCGCCCAAAGTCAAATCGATTCGGAAGTCCTCCATAGCCGGATATAGAAATTCCTCGACCGACTTTTGCATCCGATGGATTTCGTCGATAAAAAGCACGGACTTTTCTTCGGCGTTGGTCAAGTAGGGAATGAGATCCTTTGGAGCTTTGAGCGTGGCCCCACTTGCGATTTGACAACTGACCCCCAGTTCCCGGGGAATACAGAGAGCGAAAGTGGTTTTTCCCAATCCCGGCGGTCCGTCGAAAAGAATATGCCCTAGGGGTTCATTTCGCTTGCGCGCGGCATCGATGGCGATCAAAAGGCGCTCGTAAACCGCGCGTTGACCGACCATCTCGTGAATTCTTTGCGGGCGGAGGAGGCGATCGACTTCGTCTTGGTCCAAACCGCGGGTAACGATCGGTTGCCGTACCATATTTTCCTGGTGGCCTACTTTTTGCGCGGAAGGTCGATTTCGATCTCTTTCGTTGGTTTAATGGAGGCGGCGTAACCGCTCAAACCTCCGAATTCGGATTCTTCGAGGGTGCGTCGAATTGGGCTTTAAAGGTACTCAAAAAAAAGGTCATTCCAGGGTTTAAGGCTTTTGAGGTTAAGCTTCCGCAACCAACTTGCTTGCATAAAATGCAGTGTGTTAATGTCAACGATTTTGCTCAGCAAAAGTAGGAAAAGACTTGGGGCACAGTATCGCGATCCCTCGTACCGTCGTCGATCCAGAATCTCTAGCAAATTAAAGAGCTATCCCTTCGCTGGAAGCTTTTCTAACCGGCTCAGCTCGTCACTTTGTTATACGGCGGGGTGATGCCCCGTGCTATCCAGAAACCTTGTAAAAGGCTCGATGATTCCCGCAACTGAGGAGGCTTTAGCCCGACATTGCCGAAGGACGATCATGTTCTTTCCGATTCGCTTTCGCGATCCGGTAGCGTGAAGCACTCCGAGCCAGGCAGAGCGCGCTAGAGAATCCAGTTTAGAGCACGCACCTGCAAGAATTTCTTCAGCGCTAATTTGAGTGCAGTTCGGCACGATGTCAAAGCTGGCAAATAGACAAATCGCGATAACATTTGTTATATATCTCTCCCGTCAACGCAGGGCAGTTAAAAACCATAGTAAAATGATGCATAATACAGATATTCATTTAAAGAGTTGCGACTATGACCGCAGGATCTTACCCTTTTCGGTTGGCTGCCGGATAGCCGCAATGGTCAGATACATTAGCAATTCCGTCTACACGGTCTCCCGAGACTGGTTACGAATCCCGGAAATTAGGTATATATACCGGAAATTGGGTATATACATTTTATTTGACTAACATTCGCCCTATTTACCCCAAGTGTCTCGTTTGCACACAAAAAAAATTGAAGGGTGCTATCAGGCGTCGGAGGCATGCGGGGTTAATTTTCGCTCATTCCGCTGATTCGCGAAATTCTTCAAGGATGTGTCAAATAGCCGGAGTAGTCAAACGGATTTGGCAGCCAGAGTTTTTACCGGCAAGTTTCGACTAATCGTCGCATTGTTTGTTAAGATGGAATGAATCATCTTTCCGGCACGCGTTTCGACCGAATTCACAAGTGATCACTTTAAAACTTAGGAAGTTTGCAACGAAAACCGCAAGCTGCTCATGCTCCGAATGGAAAGTCTGCCCATCTCTATCGCGGCGTACGTCCGAGTAGCCTGCATCAATCGTAAACGTAAACTTCGCTAAGCGAGTTTTTGAAGACAATTTCTGAAGTAATAGGGCAATCACCCACCGGTCATTTATTTCCGGCGTCTGCAAACATTACGGTGTTCACAATTCCTATTCACATTCACAATTGGCATTCAAAATTTCTCCCGACGGGCAAGCGAAACCCTGATTGATGCCCATTTTGTGGTCTGCGGCGATTTTGAGTCGCGATTGGATAGACCGAAATCATCGAAGTATGGAATCCCACCTCAAGATGCTAGTCCACAACCTCCTGCGAACTACGCAACTTTTAGCTGCTTAAGCAGAGAAAATAAAATATGGAGAAAAATGCATCCAGCAAAACACGCGATCGCACCTCAAGATCCCGGTGAAAAGCCTCATGCGAACCGTGTAATTTTTAGCCGCTTAGCTCCAGAAACTAGAGAAAATCGGCAAAAAATTATTACGCAAAACACCAGAAGAATGTCCGATGCGATTTGTTGTTTGGAAAGATAGGAGTTTTAGTAAAACAGGGCTGAAATTAAGAGACTTAAAAGCCCGAAAAACAGTAAGAGACTAAGACTGCATGGTGTATTCTCGCACTTCGTATTACGAGTTAGATCGCCTGGCTAAGCAGCGGATTCTCGTGCTCGACGGTGCTATGGGCACGATGATCCAGCAATACGGTCTCGGCGAAAATGACTTTCGGGGTGAACTATTCTCGAATCATTCTTATGCCCTGAAGGGGTGCAACGATCTTTTAAACCTCACACAACCTAGGCTAATCGAGTCGCTTCACCTTGCCTATTTGGGAGCCGGGGCTGATATTCTGACAACGAACACCTTCAACGCAAATTCCATTTCGTTAAACGAGTATGGATTAACGCAGTACGTCCCTGAAATCAATAAAGCAGCCGTTGCCTGTGCACGGCGTGCCATTGATTCTTGGCAGCACCGAACCGGCCGCGGTCCTTGTTTCATTGCCGGGTCTATTGGTCCGACGAATCGCACGGCCTCGATCTCTCCTGATGTATCGAATCCGGCCCACCGGGCGGTCACATTCGACGAACTGCGGTCCGCCTACTATGAACAGATTCGGGCTCTTGTCGAAGCGGGGGTCGACATTCTTTTGGCCGAGACCTCTTTCGACACGTTGAATTTGAAAGCTTGCCTTTTTGCCATCGAGGAGTACTTCGAGCAGACGGGCTGCCGGCTGCCGGTCATTGCTTCAGCAACCATCACCGATCGAAGCGGCCGAACGCTCTCAGGACAAACGATCGAGGCTTTTTACATCTCGGTTGCCCATGCAAACCTCTTCGCAGTGGGGATTAATTGTGCTCTTGGCCCGGAATTAATGCGGCCATATGTTGAGGCGCTCTCGCGCGTTGCTCCAATCTACACGAGTTGTCACCCAAATGCCGGCCTGCCAAACGAGATGGGGGGATACGACGAAACACCGCAGCAAATGGCGGCGGCCTTAGGCGAATTTGCCCGGAATGGTTGGGTGAATATCGTCGGCGGATGCTGTGGGACTACACCGGCTCATATCGAAGCGATTGCCGCAGCCGTTCGTTATGTTAAGCCACGGATTCCTCCGAAGCCTGAGCGTTTCACTTGTTTCAGTGGGCTCGAACCCCTTGTCCTACGTCCGGAAAACCCCTTTGTGTTAATTGGGGAAAGGACGAACGTTTCGGGATCACGACGCTTCGCTCAGCTCATTCGCGAAGGGAAATTCGAAGAAGCTTTGACGATCGCCCGGCAACAAGTGGAAGGCGGGGCAAATATCATCGACGTTAATTTGGATGATGCCTTATTGGATGCCGAAACATTGATGCCGGTATTCCTCCGGTATATTGCCTCCGATCCGGAGGTAGCCCGCGTTCCTGTGATGATCGATAGCTCCAAGTGGTCGGTGTTAGAGGCTGGGTTGAAATGCGTTCAGGGGAAGTCGATCGTCAACTCGATTAGCATGAAAGAGGGGGAAGAAGAGTTCTTGCGGCAGGCCCGACGAATCCGCCGCTATGGGGCAGCTTGTGTCGTAATGCTATTCGACGAACGCGGCCAAGCCGTCACAGTGGAACACCGAATCGAAATTGCTCAGCGAGCTTGGCACCTTCTGACCGAAAAGGCAGGCTTCCCTCCCGAAGACATTATCATTGACCCGAACATTCTGGCCGTCGCAACCGGAATCGAAGAGCATAATCGTTACGCGATCAATTTCCTCGAAGCTACCCGGCAAATCAAACAGCTTTTGCCGGGGGTAAAGATTTCGGGGGGCGTGAGCAATCTTTCGTTTTCATTTCGGGGCATTGAGCCGGTGCGGCGGGCCATGCACTCAGTTTTCCTATATCACGCTATTCGCGCCGGAATGGATATGGGAATCGTCAACGCGGGCCAACTCGATGTTTATGAGGAGATCCCTTCCGAGTTGCGAGAACGCGTTGAAGATGTCCTCTTCGATCGCCGCCCCGATGCCACCGAGCGGCTTTTAGAGATGGCAGCAGCCTTCAAGAATCGGAATCAATCTGCACAAAGCGTGCATGAAAGCTGGCGGCAAAAAACGCTCGAAGAGCGATTGATTCATGCGGTTATTCATGGGATTTCAGATTACCTCCATGAGGATTTGGAGGAGGCCCGCGGAAAGTACCCTTCGTGCTTGAGCATCATCGAAGGCCCTCTGATGGAGGGGATGCAGTTTGTGGGCGAGCTCTTTGGGCAGGGAAAGATGTTTCTCCCGCAAGTGGTCAAATCCGCCCGGGCAATGAAGCAGGCAGTGGCGTACTTGACCCCATTCATGGAGGCCGAAAAAAGCCGGGCGAGCTCATCCCCGGGGGAAGAAAACCCGCAGCGTGCCGCGAAGCATCGCGGCACGATCGTCTTAGCCACGGTCAAGGGGGATGTGCACGATATCGGGAAAAATATCGTGGGCATCGTCCTTCAATGCAACGGATTCCGCGTGCTTGACCTGGGGATTATGGTCCCCTGCGAAAATATTTTGGAGGCTGCTCGCGCCGAAAGAGCGGACATCATCGGTCTAAGCGGGTTGATCACACCGAGTTTGGAGGAAATGGTTCATGTGGCTCAGGAGATGGAGCGTTTGGGATTTGAAATCCCTCTCTTAATCGGCGGAGCGACTACCAGTCCGAAACATACCGCTGTGAAAATTGCGCCGGCGTACCGAGGCCCTGTGGTTCATGTCCCTGACGCATCACGAAGCGCGGGGGTTGTCGAGCGATTGCTTCACCCGGAGAAACGGGAGCAGTTTCTTCAAGAGAATCGGCGTCAACAAGCCCGAGAGGTGGACTCGTATCAGCGCCGTCAGCAAGCCAAGCTGATTTCGTACCGCGAGGCTTTCAAGCGTTGTATGCGGACCGATTGGGCATCGCTCGATATTCCGGAACCGTGCTTCCTCGGGATACGCGTGCTGGCGGATTATCCCTTAGAAGAGCTTGTGGAGTACATCGATTGGACTCCCTTTTTCTGGGTTTGGGAACTTAGGGGAAAATACCCCAAAATTCTCGACGATCCCGAGGTGGGGGTCCAGGCTCGGCAGCTCCTGGCCGATGCCCGAAAGTTCTTAGAAGAAATATTGCAGGGGAAACTCCTCCGAGCTGCGGCCGTATATGGTTTTTGGCCTGCCAACTCCGATGGCGACGATATTATCCTCTTTTCCGATCGCGGTCGTTGTCAGCAAGTCGCGCGGCTTTATTGCTTGCGTCAGCAATGGGAACGTGTTGGCCAGAATGAGTTTTTATCCTTAGCGGATTTTATTGCGCCGCTGGACTCTGGCCGCGCGGACTACCTTGGAATGTTTGCTTTAACGGCCGGTCACGGGGCCGATGAACTTGTAAGTCGGCTCGAGGCGAAGCATGATGATTATCGTGCGATCATGGCTCGGGCTTTGGCAGATCGGTTGGCCGAGGCATTTGCAGAGCGGTTACACGAGTTGGCCCGGCGCGATTGGGGCTACGGGATTGAGGAAAGGTTATCGAAAGAAGATTTGATCGCGGAGCGCTATCGGGGCATTAGGCCTGCCCCTGGCTATCCCGCCCAACCGGACCACACCGAAAAGAAGACCATCTTCAAGCTTTTGCAAGCCCCGGAATTGGCGGGTATCAAGCTGACTGAGACGATGGCCATGGATCCGGCAGCGAGCATCTGCGGACTATATTTCTCGCATCCTAAGGCACGCTATTTTGCAGTGGACCGTTTGGGACGCGACCAAGTCGAGGACTATGCCCGCCGAAAAGGAATGAACATCGAAGAAGTGGAACGGTGGTTATCCCCAAACCTCGGCTATCAAATTGAGAAAAATGTTCGGGAGCCAATGGTGGTTCACCCGTCGGCGACTCCAGCCGGCCAAACGTCCGTAAATGAAGTCTGAGAACGTGGATCGGCACCGGCGATCCGCTACCGGACAAAATCGGCGTTAGGTAGTGGATCAAGGCAAGATCGGTGGGAAAGACCGCGAACCGTTCAATGAACGGTTTAAATCGATGTTTGACGCCAAAAGACCTCCGGGGTTTGGCACCTGGATGTTAACCGCATGTAATGGCCGGTGGCCACCTTTGCCTTTCTAGTACCCTCTTCGGCTTCTTTAGGGCGATCTTTGCTCACCAATGTTTATTGCGGTTTTTTTGGCAATCTTTGCCTACCAATCTTTACTGCGTTATGAGCATTCTTGTTCCGTTGCGTGCATCGTTTCGCCAAGCGGAACGGCCAAGCCCGCTGAATCCTCCACATGCCCTGAATTCCTGAAAAGGCGAGTGTCATTAGGAGCCGTGTTTAAAATTAAGGTCATAAGGGGCTGTTTCCAAAGATGTGCGAAGTCAGAGACGGTTGTTGCGATTGTGTTTATCCGAGAATTGCTTTTGGGAAGTTACGTCTTTGAAAATCCTCGAATGCGGATGGTGTGGCAGCCTAAGTCAAATAATTCTTGAGCGATACATTCGTTTGGGCGGAGGGATTTCGCGGGTACAATTTGGTTTGAAGGCATGGTGGGGCCAAGCAAGTGTAGTAGAATATTTGACTCGTATCCCTGGAGTGGGTGCGGAACCCCGCCGCGGCAAGCCGGGGGCGATCATCAGAAAGGTTCGAGGATCGTTGAGCTCTAGGGCTCCGTTAGCACCGAGTATTTTTCAGTGCTGTTGAGGGTACTTGAGAGAGCGTTTTTACTTGCACGGCGACACTTTGAGTTTCCGGACTTTTATTAAGGAGTAATTTTATTAAGGCGCGGTCGAAATCCCTTTGGTCGTTGTTCGCCAGGCCGCGACGTGAAAGAAA
The DNA here is from genome assembly GCA_937128505.1 of uncultured Thermogutta sp. GTDB lineage: Bacteria > Planctomycetota > Planctomycetia > Pirellulales > Thermoguttaceae > DTLM01. The sequence goes on along the minus strand of CAKZMM010000193.1, from coordinate 12,863 downwards.
ATTTTTCGTAGCGGTCGGGAAGTTGTGAGGCTTCGCCGGCCCTCCTCGAAAAAGCTCGATCAAGCGGCGAGATAGTCGCTGGCAAGCCGTGGTTCAATCGTATTGGCTCGAACTGTCAATAGGTGGTATTCATGTGGAAGATTCCTGTCTTTTCTGTTTTGCTAGTTGGTGGGGTGGTCTTGTCGCAAGTTCTCCCGGCGCTCATGGGGCCGAATTACGGAATTCTGCGAGAGTGGGCAGAATTCCTGACCATGGTGGGGCTGGGCTTCATCATGATCCATGTGGGCTACGAGTTTGAATTGGATAAGCGGCGGCTTGCCAGCTACGGATGGGACTACGTGGTGGCGATGACTACGGCGGCCTTTCCCTGGATTTTTGCGGCCGGGTATTTTGTTTGGGTGATGATGCCGCGCGAGCTATGGAGTTCATGGGATGCTTGGAAAGAGGTGTTGATTGCGGCCCGCTTCGCCGCCCCCACGGCAAGCGGGGTCTTGTTTGCGATGCTGGCGGCCGCTGGGTTGAGCGTAACGTGGATGTTCCGCAAAACCCGGATTTTGGTGATTTTTGATGATCTAGATACTGTGCTACTCATGATTCCCCTGAAAATCATCTTTGTGGGATGGGCCGCACAGCTCGGGGTAATCGTGGTCGTCATGGTTGTATTACTGTGGATTGCTTGGCATTGGTTGCATCGGGTGGCGATTCCCGTCACTTGGCCTTGGGTACTTGGGTATGCGGTGGTAATCGCCGCCGTAAGTGAGGCGATCTATCTGGGTAGTAAAGCCATCGATCAGCGTATCCCCATTCACTTGGAGGTGCTTTTGCCGGCTTTTGTACTCGGCTGTATTATGAAACGGCCGGAAGGGACCGATCCGCACCGTGATGATGCTCGCCTCGGTCACCAGGAAGGACCTGAATGGGCAACTGAGCAGCTAGTGGCGACAATAGTTTCTATGGTCTTCATGCTGCTCGTGGGGCTGAGTATGCCGCCGCTTTTTGCGGGTGTAACCGCGAAAGAATTTACTCAGGGAGAACAAACAATTACGGCATCCATGGCCCCGATCGGGTTGGGGGCGTTGGCCCTTCATGTAGTGCTTGTAACTGTGCTTATTAATATCGGAAAGCTGTTTCCTGCCTTTTGTTACCGGCGCGAGGCCCACTGGCGAGAACGCTTGGCGGTGGCCATTGCGATGTGCCCACGGGGCGAGGTGGGGGCAGGAATCATTTTGTTAAGCCTGCAATATGGAATCGGTGGACCGATCGTGAGCGTCGCGATGCTGAGCCTGGCTTTAAACCTGGTTTTGACGCCGCTTTTCATTTCAACAGTCATCTATTTATTGAAGGAGGTGCCTCGCACACCCACAGCGTTACCCGAACCTGAGGTCTCCTTGACGTCCGGGTGACTTCAAGGGAGGTCGGGGTGAAAAAAGAGGCGATGGGATGCTCCGAATGTCCCCCACGATCCACCGGCGCTATTTGATCCTGCCATAAAAGCATGTTTCAAGCGGTGTCGTAATTGTGAAGGTAGGAAAACTCACGGGGTGAACGGGAAGGGAAAGGCGGCGATTCCTTAGGGGAATCCTTCAGGAGGGATTCATAATCAATAAGCTTGTTTGCGTCGAGAGGTAAGTTCGGAGCGAGCCAGGGTGTCGTATCGATCGATCAACGAAGCGGATGAGCTCGAGGCTTTTTGCCGAGATTTGGCGGGCCAGCCATGGTGCGCATTGGACACAGAATTCATCGCGGAAAACGCGTACCTACCGCAACTTTGTCTGATCCAGGTGGCAGTCCCGGATCAACTTGTGCTGATTGATGCGTGGCGGATTCGCGACCTTGCGCATTTCTGGCAAGTGATGGCCCAGCCCACGCCACAGACCATTGTCCATGGCGGTCGGGTAGAAGCTGAGTTTTGCTATCGCAGTGCGAACCGGGTTCCGGAGGGCTGGATTGATGTCCAGGTCGCGGCGGGGTTTGTGGGCTATGAGTTTCCAGCAGGGTACGGCACGTTGGTGCAGCGGGCTCTGGGCATCCAATTAACGAAGCATGAAACGCGGAGCAATTGGCGGCAACGTCCCTTGACGGCAGAACAGATCGAATACGCCCTGGAAGACATCCGGTATTTATATCCCCTTTGGCAACGGATCGAAGAGCAACTAGAGAAAGCGGACCGGAAGAAATGGTTTTTGGAGGAAATCCAGGATCAGCTCGAGGAGTTGCTCGGTAATGTCGAGTGCCCACGTTGGTGGCGGCTTTCCGGTCGAAACGTACTGGATCGTCAAGGATTGGCCATCTTACGGAGTCTGTGGTTTTGGCGGGAAGAAGAAGCCCGTCGCACGAATCGGCCGCCGAAACAAATTCTCCGTGATGACTTACTCGTGGAGCTTGCCCGACGCAAGACAGCCGATCCGAAGCGTATCGCGGCTATACGGGGCTTAGGGCAGAAGCAATTCGGCCGTTATCTTCATGCGGTAAGCTTGTGTATCAAGCAGGCCTTAGAATTACGGGAGGAAAAATGGCCTCTGGTTCCGCGCTCCCATGAGGCTAGTCATGTTTCTCCGGTGCTGGCGCAGTTGCTTTTCGCGGCGCTGGCCAATTTATGCCGCCAAAAGAACTTGGCTCCGGGATTGGTGGGCTCGCCCAGCGATGTCCGCGATTGGTTGGCCTGGCGGGTCTTCCAATTGCGTGAAGAGCCTCCGAAGCTTGCCCGGGGGTGGCGGGCCCAAATTGTTGGAACGCTTTTCGACGAACTGATTACCGGTCGGGCCGCCTTGAAAGTCGCCGATCCTCGTGGGGAGTTCCCGCTGACGATTATCTCGCTACCTTGATCTCCATCTTGCTTTTCACCCCCCTCCTGTGACGAACCGGCTTGCTAAGCACCGGCTAAATATTGTCTAAATATTGTCGGAATTGAAGTGGTTTTGTTGCCCAGCAGCATTCGGGACTTTTGCTCATTCCTAAAACGCGCGAGAAGACGTGCAGGTGGCCGTGCGGACCCGGTGCAAAATGGGGACTTCTGCTCAGGAAGGTCTCCTCGTAGGGTACGTGTATCCAGCGCCGGTAGCATTTTGGAAGAAGGGGTGCTCTTTTGACGATTGGGAACGAGAACATGCGGGATCGACCTGCTGAGCATCCGCCAGGGGAACCGAGCGCAAACTAGGAAGGAAGCGAAGGCCCCTACTCTAAACGAAAACACTATCTTACACAAATTTTCCTGACATCGTTGGCCGGGAGACCGCCCCAACACCGGTTGGTGATGATTGCGAAATCTGACGGCGGCACACGGCGTGATTTCCTTCGAGCTTTTCTGACCCCAGCTACCGGCCCGCCGAATTGTGGTGAGTGCTGACCATGGAGCGAACTTTGATCAATCCGGGTACTTACCGCTCGCAGAGTAACCTATTTGTACCTTAGGCAATCTCCAGATTATCTGTGTTTGCTTTTTCGCTTTGACTAATCTATCCAGGTTCTCTCGATGAACCGCGCTATCGGGGGAAAAGAAGTGAATACAAGTCGCTGCTCCGTCGACAGGTTGGTCTCTCAAGGCTTTCAGGCGATTTGTTGCGTAAAGATTGCGAAAGTATTAGTCGCGATTCAGCCGATATAAAACTACACCTATGTTGGAGTAATCGTCAAACCCGATAACCTCGGTCCTGCCGCGAAGAGTGCGTTTCACACGAATTACCCTCGTGACAACAATTCAGGCTCCCTTAGGAATGGAGAACTCAAGCGGCCGAGAGCACTTGAATCAATTGGTCGGCCAAGGAAGGGCGTGGCTGTCTCGGAATATGTAGGAATCGAGGGAGCGACCGAACGACTGAGGCAGCTAATTCCCAGGGGGGATAGTCCGGGTCTGATCCGTCAAGGATCGGTGAACCCGGACTTTTTTATTTTGGGCACGCTGTTCGGGGTTACGGTTCTCGGTTTGAAAAAATCGAATTGCGGCATCTCCCCCAGGAATCGGCGAACTTTGCTTGGCTTTCCTTTCCCTTTTGGGATACAAATTTGGGTGCTTTTCTTTTGTGGCGGAAACTTTCATACTTGTGGCACTTCTGCCCCGTTTTCTCACTTAAATCTTCTCTTATTTTCTTTTCTTCTCAACGTTCTGCGCTTGGTGGTACCTTTGTCCTGCCCGGACCCAGGAGTCGCGGCTTCTTTCGCATGTTCGGACAAAAGTACTCTTTCGGATAGATTTCGACGCGTATTTTTGTATTCGGTGGGATTCCGCGATAAACGGGGCGTCCTGCAGCGAGTTTGGACAAGGTTTTCTGCGGCGCAGGGTTTGCTTTCCGGAGGTCGCTAGCGTTAAATGGTTTTTAACGGAGTGGCAGTTGGGCGGCACAGTACATGCGTCGCCTTCTATTCAGTGATTTAATGTAAGATTTGCTTTTAGTGATTTATTTAATGTAAGGCTTGTTCTTAGTGATTTAATGTTTTAAAAACCTGGAAGCCAACATAGGGGCCTTCAAAGTGTTGGGAAAAATAGAGTTTCAAAGAAAGGGACTCTCTGCGGGTTTTTCACTCGTCGAGTTGCTGGTTGTCATCGGGATAATAGGCTTGCTGATAGCCCTTCTGCTCCCTGCCGTGCAGATGGCACGGGAAGCGGGTCGGAGAACCCAGTGCTCAAACAACCTGAAGCAACTGGCGCTTGCAGCCCATCAATTCCAGGGAATCCACGGTCGATTTCCCCCCGGTTATTTAGGGCCGAAGCCACAAGGGATTGGTCCGCCGTCGCAATGGGGTGGTTGGGGTGGCCGACAATGGACCAGCTCGTTAGTCTTTATCTTACCCTTTATGGAGCTTAATCCTTTGTACCGACAACTGGACGAAGATCTGATCCGGCACGGAAATATTTCACTGACCGATCTCGACCAAGAAGGCAACCCCTATTGGATGCGGCCGGCAGCTTGGGACTTAGCGCAAAGTCGGATTACCACCTTTGTTTGCCCCTCCGATAGTCCTTATAGTTCCGTGGACACTTTCGCACTGATTCACATGTATTACGATCCGGATTGGCAGTCCGGATCATCGGTCATCCAGGCGGGGGCTTTTTTCCCGAATAATCAGGGGAATGTCCTGGGCCGCACGAATTACTTGGGTGTTGCCGGAGCTGCCGGGAAGACAGGGGCGGCCACTTGGGATCAATGGCGCGGGGTGTTCTACAATCGGTCGCGAAATAGCTTCCAAGATATTCGCGATGGCACCAGTCACACCCTGCTTTTCGGCGAATCCCGCGGCGGTAAAAACGTAGAAAGAACCCGCGGACCTTTAGCGTTTTCCTGGATCGGCTGCGGGGCCTTGGGGACGGCTTGGGGATTGACGGGCGAAGGATGGTATCATTTTAAAAGTGCGCATCCCGACGTAGTGCAATTTGCTTTCGTGGACGGGACGGTCCGCCCCGTGCGCGTCTCGATCGAATTAGAGGTGCTAAAGGCCCTGTCCGCGATCTCCGACGGAAAAGCGGTGCAGGCCGATCCATGAAGATAGTCTTCCGATGTCGACCGTTAGAAGCTTCGCCTTGCTGTTGTGGACGCGTGGTATCCAGCGTGAATGACGATGGACGCTTTGCCTGCGGAAAGCCCAGTATTTGAAGAGATGCGGTCCGCGGGTCCCATTCTGTGCGAGTAAGCGTGAATCAAAATGCGTTATCAATATCAAAATGGCAATGAGCCGCAGAGCCACCGCACGAGATTTTGATTCCCGAGCGACTGAAGCCCGTATTTGCACGAGCGGTTTTTGGGGCCCACCATTGTGAACTGAATATGGCGGGCAAAAAACTCCAGAGAGAGGGGCTTCGATCATTGCGAATTTATTTCGGAGCCTGTGCACGCGTCCCGGACATCATGTTCAGAGAGAATCTCCGCTTGATCATTCCATAATTATTTCGGAGCCTGTGCAAGCAGCTTCCTTTGAAAGCTCAAGCTGAGCTTTTTGCACTGGAAACTCCAAAAGTTGGGAATCCGCTGCGCGGTTAATTACAAGCTTAGGTGGGGGGCAGACACCAAAAGCAGCCAAAAGCCGTGATGAAGGCCAAGTGTGCGAATGAGGAGATGAGGTACCCATGAAAACGGGACCCTTTTGCGCAAAGAGGTCTTTCTTTTCGAGGACAGCGTGCGGCTTGCTTTCGACACTGGTGATCATGATCGCGCTCGGTGGCTTCATCGGGTGTCAAAGGCCGATCATCGAAAAGCCGGCTAAACCGGCGCCGCCCCCCTCCTCGGCACCGGAAGCCGCAGATTCCCCTGCCGCCCCTATGAGCCCAAGTCGGTAACTTTTAGCACGGTCCGCAGAATCGCCCCAGAAAGCAAATTTCTTGAAGGAACTGCACCTTGGGGGGAAAGCAAAACCGTCTTTCGCGGGAAATAAAAATTGTTGCCTTCGGGAATAACCACCCTGCGATTAAGCAAGATTACTCCTCGCAACGGGCATGCAAGGTGAATTGTGCTTTTTTCACGCCGCAAGGATTATTTTGAACCGAGGGGATGAAGTCATCGCGATTTTCGGAAAGGTCGGCGAAAAGCCGTTTCCCAAGACCACCTTTCGAGAAGACCTTTATCGGCGAAAACTCCTGTCAAGCCGCCAAATCGAAAACCTCGGGGGGCAGAGTTCCTCCCAGAGACAGTAAACCGGTCTCTTGTCTCTGAATAATAGTACCGGCAACTTCAGCTCGAACGGCGAATGTTTTCGCGTGGAAGGCTCCCTCCACGTGTATCGCATGGGTTGATCGGGCCTAGTTAAAGCTACCCGATCGAGCCTGGTTAAAGCTTCCCGTTGCGGCACTCCATCTCTCGTATCTTTTGAAGCCTCCGAGAATGCCGGCCTCCTTCGAACCCCGTGCGGAGCCAAATATCCACGATACGCTCCACGAGTCGGGGCCCCAGCATGTCCCCCGAAAGGCACAAGACGTTAGCGTCGTTGTGGAGTCGGCTCAGTTCAGCCGTCAAATCGTCGTAGCAAGGAGCAGCCCGAATTCCGGGGAATTTGTTGGCCGCAATTGCCATACCGATTCCCGTACCGCAGATGAGGATGCCTCGATCGACTTCCCCGACCCGGATCTTTCGCGCTACCAAGACCGCGATATCCGGGTAATCGCACGGACCATCCACGAAGGTCCCTACGTCGATCACTTCGTGGCCGAGGCGGTGCAGCACCTCGACCACTTTGGCCCGAATGCGCACGCCCCGATGATCGCTACCGACGGCTACCTTCATGGATAGGATAGTTCCATCTGAAAAAGACAATTCGTTCCACTCTTTCACGCACGATTCGTGGGTGCAACCCTTGTGCTTTTCGTTAGGGGGATTCTCGCTCTCGAAAGTTCATTCTTATCTTGCTTTTGTCCTCGTTTCTTGTGCCGCCCCGATTCTGCAAGCCGGTGCGTAATGCGGTGCGGACATTCCTGGGGCATGTAGAGGTTGCCGGGAGCACCCCTCGCTTGGCAAAATTACACCGTTACCGCCGTTTAATTTGGTAAGCCTTTAAGGGTTTAGAAACCCGGCCGAATTCGCTCAAGCGTTTCCGTGGCGCAGTATTGCCGGATTTCGATGCAATTTTCGCGACTACTTTTTGAGTTTAGTCGCCTGAGGCGGTACCTGCAACCACTGAACAAAGGGCGGGTACGGTAGCGATGAATTCAGGTTGGTTGCTTCCTAAAAAAGTTACTTCCTGGAAAAAGTGAAGGTTGTTTTTGCGGCCCGTGAGTCTTAGCGTCCAATAAAATGGACAATTTCGGATGAGTGAGTAGTTTGAGTAGGATGAGTCTTCTGAGAATGAATTGGCAAAACAGTTTGAAACTTTCCAAACTCAATCGTCCCTGCTATTCGGAACTAATTAGCTTTGGATTATCCTGGGGGTACCGAATTTTTAATAGCGTCGGAAATTTTAAGGGCGGCAGCGTTTATACGATTAACCTGACACTGCGCTCCGCTTCGATGTGTAGTGCAGGAATACGACGATCGGTGGTGCCACCTGAGTAGAACGTCGCGATTTTGCCGCGCCGTCAATTTTGTCGGAAAGACGCAAGAAAGAAGCGAGGTAGTTCCAAGCCTTAGCAAGCGTTCGGCTGGGGAAATAAAGTTACTAGTATGACAATAATAGGAAAGCTTCGTCGGAGCATTCCGCTAAATCCGTCTTACTTGTTAAGTTCATGCCTCTGTATGATCCCGGTGCCGGGCAATTAGGGAAATTGCCTTCGAAGCATCTGACATACTGTCGAAGACAATTTCGGTCCCGGGGGTAATAGGGGAATAGCCCCGATATCGCAAAGAGACTGAGACGTATAAGCCTCCGTCCCGGGTAATAGGGGAATAGCACACCACACGCCACCGGCGTTGAACAAGTTTAAGTCCTCGCGCCCGGGGAGAACAGCATGCGGGGCGTTCGTAGGGTGGAATTGGGGCCTATTGTCCTAGCGCCGCGGGGAAGAGCATGCACCCTTTGACGCATCGATCGTCACCAATCCGTGAACGATTTATGCGTTGAAAGCTTTCTCCCCATCCGGGGTTGGGTTTTGCCTGAAATGTCCTACCGAGTTTAAGGGTAACGAGAACTACGCGACTCCCTGCTTGTACTGAAATTTTGACCTTTTTGAACTTTGTACGCATGGTTCACACAGGGCCGTTCCTGTTTTCCCAGATCGCCTCGGAACATTTGGGTCCGGCCTCTCACCGGCTTTGAAGCCAGCAGTTTTCGCTCGCTTGACCTTGAGGTAACTCCAAAGACCGTACGAGAAAGCCAAATCACCATTTGACTGGTTTTGCCGAAGCCATTGAAGGAAGACCGACATCGATCCTGGGGCTTAGCACAACACTTATCGGAATTCGGATCGCAAGCGCCCGACGAACTCTTCTCAAAAAAGCTGGTTAAGCTTAGGTGCGGCCAGCCATGCTCGAAACTTTTGAAGCACCACAACGTGACGATCGCCGGCGGCGGGTTCTCGGCGAACTTATCGCCGCTCAGAGCGTCGAGCTTACCAACCACGAGGTTTCACGCAGGCGGAAGGCCGGTCTTCGCGATGCCCAAGGGCTGCCCCCCAGGAGTTATCCACCGGATACCCTTACAACCCTTCAACCGCGCATTACTGACCTGATTTCCAGATATGCTGGGGTACACCTTATTTTTTTCCTCGCTGGACTGGTTGTAATTGGGGCCATCTTGTGGCTGCACCTATTGGCAGAAAGCTGGCGCTTGAAATGGGGTGTTGCGAAGCTGGCTGCCATTGATCTGGAAAATGAACCCCACTTGGCGAGCTGGTTTTCGGCCGTTGTTTTTCTGCTTACCGCTTGGATTTCCTGGGTGGTTTATCAAGTTAGGCGATTTCGTAAAGACGATTACCAGGGAAGATACCGAATCTGGATTTGGGCCACGGCGATCTTCGTGGCGGTGAGTGTGGAGATCTCCACTAATCTGCACCATTTGTTGATCCAGTGGCTTGGCAATGGGGCGAAGTTGACTACGCCGAAGGAGCTGGAGGTCTGGTGGAGCCTCGTTGCCTGTTTAGTCATGGGAGGTTTGGGAATTCGGCTTTTCGCCGACATGACAGGCGATATCCCCGGCCGATTTGCGCTTTTTGGGGCGGCGGTGTGCTATCTTTCGACTACTTCGATTTCCCTCCTTGACGAAAAGCTTTTCGGAGTAACCATTCTTTCCAGCTCACCCAGGCATTGGCTTTGGTTATGTTGGGGCATTAATCTCTTGGGGCATTGGTTGGTGCTCACGGCAGTGCTAGCCCATGCCCGATTCGTCATCCTTGACGCGCAGAGAAATGGTCAGATTTTATCGCCGGGTGAAATCGGCCGTAGCAGTTTAAAGGCCGAATCTCTCCGAATTCACACCCCTCACCAGGAACGGCAGTCTTGGCACTGGGGATGGTGGTGGGCGAAGGCGAAGCCTCCAGGCGAGGAGCATCATCCGAGTACAAACGATGCCCCTTGCGCTGAACGCTCTCCCAAATCGTTAGACCCGGCAGAGGTAAGGCCTGCGAATAGGGGAGATCCTTTTGGGGGGAAGTCGACACATACCACAGATGCAGGCTCGTCGACCGTTCCTAAGGAAGGTGCATCCTTAGGACAAAGAATTGTGAATCCTGCGGCCCAAACGCAGAAGGTACCCCCCGCACCTGAACCTCAATCGTCGGGAGTCACCCCAGGGGTTCGGCCCTTCGATGGCGGCATGATAACCGCGAATCCTTCTTCAGCGGGCTTAAATTTGAAGGAGGAGCCGCAAGCAGGTAGGTCCGGCACCTCAGCCCCTGCGACGCCAAGCTCTGCCGGTCCTCTTCCCAAAGCCAGTTCTCCCAGCCAGCTATCCTCCCCATCTGCCCCCAATTTTGCCGCTGCCGGTGGGGCGAGATCTGGGGCAAGTGAAGGCCCCGGCGTCGGCTCGGGACAGCGAAAACTTACTAAGGAGGAAAAGAAGGCCTTACGTCGTCGGCTAGAGCAAATGCGCGAGGCTCGCGAAAACCAGCGCCGAAGCTGAGAAATCTTGGCGGAGAACCCAGGTTGATTATTTTTGCGAAAACTTTGTGAAAGGCAATTTATTTGCTAAGCTGCGGGAAACATCGTGGCTATGAAGTGTTCTCAAGCTCAGCAAAGCTGCGGTACGTCTTGTGTTAATCAGATCGAGTTCCAAACAAAAAGGCACCAAGTTTCTTAATGTTCATATAATTTAGGCGTGTTATAATCAATTAATGAGCACTGGTATGAGGGTTTAAGGCCCTCATTCTCAAGTTACTTGTTTGCCAGGAAGGTTTCGACTCAAAAATAATTTAAAAAATGGTTTACGTTTGGCACTCTTATTGTTGCAGGTTGGATTGGTTGGCCTAGTGGTCGATCTTGGCAGCCCTTGATGCTAGCATAAGTATCCAATGACGAGTTCGCATAACGGCGGTGTAAACCAAAGGGCTCCTCAGCTAAGTGCCGCGACGCAATCGCAGTGCTGAGCATCGTCGATACCGCCACACTTCAGGAGGAATTTTTGAGTCCGTGTCACTTTGGGGTTAGCCAAAGCAAGCTTGCGTCTGGGAGGACTTATTAAGATGGATCGCCAATGGTTAGAACGATACCGGCAGATTCGTGATCGACTTCTTCAACTTCGGGACTCCCTTTGACTACGAGGCGAAGAAAGAAACTGTGCAACGCCTCGAGGCGGAACGGGCTAAGCCGGAGTTTTGGGCTGATCAAGCACGGTCTCGCGCGGCAGTCGCCGAATTGAAAAGCGTGCTGAGTATTTTGAACCCATTGGAAGAAGCACTCAAAACTCTAGACGAACTTGACTTCCTTTTCGAAGTCGCTGGCGAAGACGCGGAATTGGCCCAGGAGATTCCCTCTCAGCTTGATCGGGCACAGGCCGTATTAAGAGATTTGGAATTGCGGGCCATGCTTAGTGGCCCTATGGATGGTCATAACGCCATCTTGACCATCCATGCGCGCGACGGGGGGATTGACGCCAACGATTGGGCCGAAATGTTGCTCCGAATGTACATCAACTGGGCGGAAAAGCACGATTACGAGGTGGAGCTTTTGGACCGGCAAGACAACGAAGAAGCCGGAATCACCAGTGCGAGTATTGGGGTCCGCGGTCCCTTGGCGTACGGCTACCTGAAGGGGGAGGCGGGCATTCATCGGTTGATCCGCATTAGTCCCTTCAATGCCGAGGGAAAACGCCAGACCAGCTTTGCCGCCGTTGATGTATCGCCTGAGGTGGAGGAGAATATCGATATCCAAATCGATTGGGATAAGGACGTCCGCGAGGATACATTCCGTGCCGGGGGCGCCGGGGGGCAACATGTGAATAAGACTTCCAGTGCCATTCGGCTTACCCACCTTCCAACGGGAGTGGTGGTACAGTGCCAAAACGAGCGAAGCCAACACCAAAATCGGGCAACGGCCCGGAAAATGCTGCTGGCTCGATTGGCCCGGCTTGAGGAGGAAAAACGCGAAAGCGAGCAAGCGGCTCGTTACCGGCAAGCTCCGAAGGTGGGGTTCGGGTCTCAAATTCGCAGCTATTTTCTGCACCCGGAGCAGCGGGTGAAAGACGCGCGGACAGGGCATACCGTCTATGATTTTCATAGGGTCATGGATGGGGAAATCCAAGAGTTTTTGGAGGCGTATTTGCGGTGGCGGATTTCGGGGGGAAAAGAACGAGCAAACAACTAAACGGTTAGCCGCCGAAAAGTTATGCCTCCTTTCGCAGATCGCTCTGCGGTAAAAAAGCCCCTTGGGTCTTTGGGCAAGAGCGGTTGGTGTTGCTAGAGGGGCAAAATTTATACGGCGTCTTATCGAGGGTGGTTGAACTCAAGAATGTTACTTGAACGTATTGATCAATTACAGCAAGAGTATCTCGGACGTCGGGTGATTGCCAACGGGCACCGGCCAGAATTAGTTCGCTTTCGCGGTCGGGTTGGGGTGGTTAAAGCCATCAGTTGCAATGGACGTGCTTTGGTACAGTTCCCGGGCGAAGATCGCGCTTGGTACGATATCGAGCTGGAGGACTTGAAAGTCGTCGAGTCTGAGGAGGCAAACCCCCCGGCCCGTTCGGGGGCCAAACTGGAAAATTCTGAGGGGGCCGGTGGTGCCGAGGCTCAAGCCCCCAAAAAGGCTGTGGCACGCTCGGCGCTGGAACTGGCCCGGGAAAAGGCCAACAAAAAGACCAATGGTATAAGCACCGTGTAGTGCCAAAGAGTTTCTTCCGGGACCTGATCGATTGTACGCTTCTGGTGATGCATCCGTGCACGATGGGTGAAGGCATCAGCATTGTGGCTGGTGGGGCAGAGCTGACAGAGGCATCGGTCCACAATTCGGGAGAGCCATCCAACGCAACCGGATGGCGGAATCCCCACAGAGGCATCCCCGCACTGGGGCACGGCG
>CAKZMM010000192.1 GCA_937128505.1 uncultured Thermogutta sp. | reverse complement strand
GCATGTTCATTCGGCATGTTTACCCGACATCCTTATTCGGCATCCCCAAATTTCTCTTGACAGCAGAGCGCGAAATGGGAACGATCCGCCCAAGTTTCAGCCCTACCTGGGAGATATCTCGCAGCAGGGTTGCCCAACGAGCTTGCCCTCGCGAGCTTCAGCCGTTGCTGGGAGACATCGGGCAAGAAAGGACGGAGAATGATTCCCTTTTCTTTCTCTGAATTTGGACGATTTCGCCGGCCGGACTTACCGCAAGATTAGGTAAGGTCAATCGGAAAGCCGCTTGCTGACGGAAACACTAGGCATCGTACTTAAGCGGCAAGAACTTCGGATCGAGGCGGCTCCGGACAACCTACGCGGCTTTTGAGGGCCGGCAAATGAGGGGCAAGGAGGCCCCCGCCATGCACCAGACGAAAGTGCAATTCACGGAGCGGACCCTGCGGCAAATGTTGCCCGAGGTCAAGCTCCTCGGGGCCAAAGATATTCCCGTGAGTGATTGCACGGATGATCCCCGGGATGTCGGCCCGGGCAAACTTTTCTTCGTAGTGAGCCCCCCGGCAAACGGCGGCGATCTGGCGGCCTATGAGGCAGCTGCGCGGGGGGCGGCGGCTGTGATTGCTTCCAAGCCGCTACCGGCTTTAGGCGTGCCCGTCGGGATCATTTCCAATCCCGGGGCAGCCTTCGCGCGGATGTGTCATGAATTGGCGGGTAGGCCCAGCGAAAAACTCAACTTGATTGGGGTGACTGGAAGCTTCGTAAAAACCACCATTTGCCATCTGCTGGCCAGCATCCTAAAAACGGGCGGAATTCGGGCCGGGTTTTTCGGAACCCACTTCGGTGCGAAGGAGTACGCGGCTCGATTTCCCGGCTACAGCCGGCATGACGGCTGGTCGCCCCGGGCGGTATGCAACTGGCTTAATGAGTGCGCCACTGCGGGTTTTTCTCACGCCCTTCTTGAAATCCCGGTTACCGCGCTTAAACGATCTTGGACGGCGGGGCTTGTATTCGATTGCCTTAGTTTATCGGGTCTTTGGGGAAGCGATGGGATAGGTTCCCGGCGCCGGGCCAAAAACGGTAAGGGATCCTCCTTGATCTGCAATATCACGGAACAACTTCGCGGGGAGGGTTTCGCCGTTTTGAATGCGGACGATCTCCGCCTGGGGGAATGGATCACCGAGCTTGATTGCCCGGTCTTAACTGTCGGTTTGAGCCAGGCCAGCGAAATCACGGCCATCCGGATTGAAGAGTCGCTCAGCGAGCAGACGTTCCTCGTGGTTGCGGGAAACGAGACGATTCCCGTGCGAACTCGGATCATCGGACCCCAGCACATTACCGCGTGCCTCGTGGCCGTAGCGGTTGGATTAGGATACGGCCTTGGATTGGCGGAGATTGCTCGGGGCTTGGAAGCGATCGAAAGCATACCGGGGCGCCTTCAAAGAGTGGAGTGCGGTCAGCGTTTTACGGTGTTTGTCGAAGAAGCTCCGGTCTTCGCGCGGCTGGAATATGCCCTGCGAATCCTTCGCCCCTTGGTGCCAAGAAGGTTATTCTGCGTCTTGGATGAGACAAAGCTTGCAGGATTCTGCCAGCATTCAACGGGCATCTTCGGGCAGTCTGAGGCAAGTCTTCTTTTGGCAAGACTTGCACGCTGGGCCGACACACTGGTCGTTTCTACCGCGCCACTCGAAAAACCAATCATTTGCCGCGAAGATTCCGCCCTTAAAGAGACATTCAATCGCGAGGAATCGACCCTGGGGCAAGCTACCTCATTAGCCGGATCTTCAGAGGGTGAGGATGCATCGGGGGGGCGGTGGTCCGAGCTCAGGCGGGCAGGGCCAATCGTTTGGAAAGCGGATTGGCCGGCGGCTTTGGATTGGGCACTCCGCACTGCGAGAGAGGGGGATTGTATTCTTGTCGTCAGTGGTGGTGGGCAGGCTATCGCCAATCGAGCGGGAACCTCGCGCAAATACCCCCAAGAGACCGCCCTTTTAGACTACGAGTGGATTCGCGCTTGGTTATACGAGAATCAGCCGCAAACCTGCGGATAAGGCCGGGCTCGATAGGGTCAAAGCGACTCGGAGAGTTATCCTTTGTTTTGACCCGAATGGAGTTCCGTGAAAGTTTCGCCGAAGCAAAGGGCCAAGCGTTGAGTCAGGTTGCTGAGGGGAATCTACTGCTAACCGATGATGGTTTTAAGTTGCCACGGGGGCGGGAAGAGTTTTCAGAGACCAAAAAAGCCAGTTCTTGGTCGAGTAGATCGAGCTTTAAGGAGTCAAGCTAAGCAGCCAGGTTAGGTGCTCCACGTCAGACGTCGGACTTCGGTCCGGCCTTACCCTCCCTCCTGGGGTAGGAGCTTCGGACTTGCCGGGTAGGCGGCTACTGGGTCGGCCGCTCCGGCAAGAGCTTCTGCGTGGAGCCGCGACTGAGCCCCGGGGTGGTGCCGCGGGTGCCACCCCGGTGCGCTCAGGGATATTTTCTAGTGGTTAACGGCAAGTTCGTCCTGGTCGACACCACCCCGGTGCGCGCAGGGATTTTTTCGCTTGACTGCGCTTACTTGGCTAAGGGTGTGCATCATGCCGGTGCGCGCAGGGATTTTTTGCTCGTACTCAGCATCAAATTTCTCCCGAGCGCAT
>CAKZMM010000191.1 GCA_937128505.1 uncultured Thermogutta sp. | reverse complement strand
CAGTGGGAATAACAGGGGGCATAGTCGTTGGCCGTAGACACCGCATAGCCCTCGATTCCGGAGATGCGGTCTTGTGCAACGTTTTAAGATCGTCGGGGCAAGCTCTCTCAATCAAGCAAACACTTTAACATCAATCAGAAAAGGGGCGATCCTAAATTGTCGTTGCATGCGCTATCGCAAATCGGTTGTCTCCGACTCACTTTAGTTAATTTCATGAGTCGGAGTTTAGTCGAAAAGGCGTCCATGATGGATTCCCCGGAACCTTCGATCGGTCGGCAGGTCACAGCAAAAGGAAGTATCTTGTGCGGCGGAAGCTCAGGGTGCATGAATAAATTGATCAAACTGAATGAACATAGGCGGAGAACAAAAAGGGTAAGGTTATGAAATGCACGAACTGCGGTAATGAGTTGCCAGAGGGCACGAGTTTTTGCACCGGTTGTGGCCAAGTGATCAATTCCGGCAATATAACTCAGGCTCAGGCCGGCGCTGTCCCGGCTGCCGGTGAAGGACCCGTATTAGGGCAAGTCGAAGTTCTTTGGCAAGGCCGTTACTCCCTGCAAGATATGAACCTCGTTTGGTTCGGCACGTCAATTTTAACGATCCTTTTTGTTGTGCTGGGGATATTGCTTCACGACACATCTCGACTGCCTGCTTGGATGTTGGATTGGCGGCTTTGGATCGCCGTGCTGGCTTTGCCAATCGTCTACTGGATTTTCGTTTTTCAGAAGCTGGTGCGCTGGGATACAGCCTTGCTGGTGACGGCCGTGTTTGTGGCCGCGGGACTGATGGCTCAATTTCATAAGGAGCTTATCGCCCTACCGGTTCTACAACGTTGGGGGATTCTATTGGCGGTGCCACTTTTGTTTTGGATCTGGGCAGCGTGCGTGGGGATTTATCGGTCGACCATTCACTACCGGTTGACCCCGCACCGACTTTACAAGTCGGAGGGAATCTTTATCCGCGAGGAAGACGCATTGGAACTTTGGGTGGTCCGCGACATCGCCAAACGTCAGAGCCTGCTAGAAAGATTCCTTTGCGGCGGAGTAGGCACCATTCGAATCCATTCGCCGGATCCCACCGATCCGGTGCTCGACTTGCGTGGCTTGAAGGACTTCAAAAGGGCTTTTGAATTGATTGATGCCGCTCGGCAGAAGGCCCGTGCTACCCGCGGTATCGTCACTGATGCATGAGCCGTGCAGTACGTCTGTTTATTCAAGTTTTCAAGTTTTCCAGATTTTTAACCGATTACCCTGCCTTTATCACATGAACCGCGGAGCAAGTCTTTACTGCGTTTTGAAGCGCTTGCAAGCAAGCGGATTTCAGTGTACGCACCCGCATCCTTCGGCTGCTAACCTGCCCAGCTTACCCATTATCACATCTTCTTAGGGTGACTGGCAGGGTCGAGCGCGCCATTGTTAATTAGCTCCCGAAAATTGCTGGGACTGAAGCAAGAATCCCTCGCTGAACAAACCGCCCGGCGAAGCCACCCGCGAGCTGGTCATCCCCAAAACTTGCGGAAACCGACCGCGACCTTGTAATGGCGTAAACCGAGGGCTCGCGATGCCTTCTCCTTGGAGGAGCGTGCCGGCGAGCAGCTTTGAGTACCTATCCGAGGGCTGTATTGTACACCCAACAAGCACAGTCCGAGACGCCCGCGGTAAAAACGTTTTGGGCTAAGCAGCGGGCCATAAGTCTTTCTTTTGGTTACGCCTTTGCTGTGGGGTTGGCCCCCCTTGGGGAAGTGTTTGTCCGTGTTGGGAGTCACTCACCAAAACCCACCGTTTTCGTCGAAGAATTCATACCTCTGTCGCAAGCCCTTGGGATCACCGCTTTGATTCCCGCCTTGTGCTTTCTTGAGAGAAACGAATGACAGCTTGACGAATAGATGGCGTCCTTTGATCGAACGCTGACCGCCTGCACTTGATGGGAGGAATGAGCTATGGCGATCCAGATGCTAACGGATTCAAATGGAGGAGGCCGGCGACTTGGCTGGCGGATGAGTCTAGCCCTTGTTTTTGTACTGTTGGCCGGAGCACGCGAACTTTGTGCGGGGGAATATCCAGACCGATTTGTGTGGATTTTCGGCTGGAATCTCTCGCGACCTCAGGATGTGACAGAGATTGAGCCAATATTACGAAATGCCGCGGCCGCGGGGCTTAATGGAGCGGTCGTCTCGTTTGGTCTGGATACATTGTGCAAACGCCCGCCGGAGTATTTCGAACGCCTTCAGACTATTCGTCAACTTTGCGAGGAGCTGAACTTGGATTTAATCCCTGCCATTTTTTCGGTCGGCTATGGTTCGATTCTAACTCACAACCGCAATCTGGCCGAGGGATTTTTGGTCGACAATGCACTCTTCGAAGTCCGAGGCACCACGGCCCATTATGTACCGGAAAGCGGCGCAGAATTGGTGAACGGTGGGTTTGAAGAATTTCAGAAAAACCGCGCGTTAGGATATCGCTTCCATGATCAGCCTGGGGAAGTAAGCTTCATCGATACTTCGGTCTTTCGAAGTGGCAAAGCGTCGCTTCGGATGGAAAACTTCCGGGCCAATCCGCACGGACATGGGCGGGTGATGCAAGAAATCAAAGTGCTACCTTGGAGATGCTATCGGGTAAGCCTTTGGGTAAAGACCGAAGAGCTTCAGCCGGCAGGGTGCTTTCAAATGACCGTGCTCGCCGGCAACCGGAATTTGTCGCCCCAGCAGTTCGATGTCAGTGGCACTCAGGACTGGCGCCGCGTGGCACTGCTTTTCAATAGCCTGGAGCTTGATACAGTTCGGATCTACGCCGGGGTGTGGGGAGGTCGATCCGGCCGTTTTTGGTTGGACGATTTCAAGCTCGAGGAGGTTGGCCCCATCAATGTGCTGCGTCGCCCGGGTACTCCGGTGGCGGTCAAAAGTGCCGATGGTGGGACGACGTATGAAGAGGGGAAGGATTTCGAGCCGGTGGTGGATCCACAATTAAGCTTTGGGCGGGTCGATCGGGAGCCCCTCACTTTGCGAATCATACCCGGTGGCCGGATCCGCCCCAATGACCGCCTCCGTGTCAGTTACTATCACGGTCTGAGCATCAATCGTGGTCAAGTGACCGTCTGCATGGCAGAACCGGAGCTTTACGAGATTTTCGACCACGAGGCGGAGCTGCTTGCCCGGCATCTTCGGCCCCGCCGTGTACTACTGAACATGGACGAAATCCGCATGGGCGGCACATGCGCCGCTTGTCGCGGACGAAATATGGCAAAGTTACTCGGCGAATGCATCTCCAAACAGGTCGCAATTCTGCGACGGCATCTCCCCGATGTTGAGGTTTATATTTGGTCAGATATGCTGGATCCCCATCACAATGCCCATAGTGACTACTACTTGGTCGACGGTGATTTCACGGGTTCATGGAACCACGTACCGCGTGATCTTAATATCGCCGTCTGGGGCGGAAAACCGCGGCCAGAAAGCCTGAAGTTCTTTGCCGAGGAAGGATTCCACATCCTCATTGCCTGCTACTATGATGCTGATGATCTGGAGGATGTCAAAGGCTGGTTAACTTTAGCCAAGACCACGCCGAAGGTGCGCGGATTTATGTACACGCCCTGGACCAAGAAATATGGCTTGCTCACAAATTTCGGAAAACTTCTTCAACCTTAAGTGTGAAATCTCCCCACCGACTCGCTTCTTCAAGTGTCAACAGTTTGAATCCCGCCGATTGGGCCTCGCGGCGCAAAGCACGAAGATGGGCAGCTTCCGCCTTGGGATAATCAAAAGCTGTTGCGGGGCAAATTCGCTTAAGCCAAATCGGCTTGAAACGCGGCTGGGATGCAGCAAAACAAGTTACGGCATCGCAGGAAGAGGAGGAGGAATTCTTGACCGGTTCTAGACGGCCGGATCCCGAGGCACGCCGGATAGTTGTCCGAAACTAAACCCAGGGAACCCTCGGCGAAAGAGGAACGCTAAGTTGCAACTCATTCGCTCCGCGAGGAGGGATAAAACGGCATAACCTTTCCAACTGACGCGAAATTTTGGGTAAGAAATCGGCGGTGCGAATCTATCAAGCTTGGATCCAGCCGGGGCAAAGGCCGAATGTGTTTTAAACCGGGCAAAGTGTGCGACTTTGGAGCAATTGGGTCCACGGCAACGGCTAGGGATCCAGTTTCCGAATTTGCTAGCCACAAGGTTGTCGGTGCGTTTCCCGGGATTGGTCGAGGTTCATCCGCCGCTTCGATCGCAACTAGAGGACCTGCTTCCAAAACCTTGGTGATCGCTGAAGCTGTCCCGGGGTATTGCGTCTCGGAAGGAGAGCGCTGAGCCAGCGGCGATAAAGGGGTTTTTGATTCGGGCTCGGTTGCAGGTCGCGGTGCGAAGGGAGCTTCCGACGCCTTGTGGTGCCCCAAGTGACTCAGGGGGTCTAGTGCGACGATATCACGCCTTGCCCGAGGGGCCGGCCCGCGCTCCGAAGATAGAGCGCTTGACCGATTTTCAGGAACACATGGTGCCGGCTGGCCGGCGTTTCCGATCCCGCTCACGGGACAATAGCCTCGCTCTGCACAACCCTCGGCTGCTATGGCGCCGCCGGAATCCTCCGTCGAGGGGGAAAAGTTCAGCTTGCACGTGGGCAGCAATGTACCTGCGGACACCTTATCGAATGGCAAACCAGGTGCTGAAAATGTGGGTGAAGCAAGGGTGCCCGAACTTGCCGCCTCGCCATCCGAGCTTTCTCCCCCTCGAGTAAGGATTCCTTTGCTTCCGAAGTTTTCGCCGGAATTTATCGCACCGCTTTCGGAGCGAATGGGTATTGCGTCTTCGCAATTCTGGTGTGCTGAATCAGCCGGCACCGAAAAGTCGTTCGCGGTAGCCCCCGTCAAGGTTGGCAGAGAGCGCGGGGCTGGCGAGCTGCCGGAAGCCAACGTGGTGTCGATTCTCAAGCTGGCCGTAATTTGTGAATTATCCGCGTGGCTCGGCCGCGGTAAGTCCCGGCTTATTTGGGGGGAAAGCCCTTGCAATTTGACATCGTGCGAACTGTTTTCCGGACCCTTTTGCGGGGAAATCTCGCCAGGAACGCATCCCCCACCTTCGGAGTAATACCAAACATTGAAACCAAGGCAAGCAGCAAATAGGAGGAGCAAGAGGACCACGGTATCCAGTCTGGGCATATTGTCGCTTGCTCCTGGAATGGGAATCTGTAGAAGGCAAAGGCCAGGTAAGCATCAGGAGACCAGACTATCAGTTTCACTCGCTTCAGCGGGGTCTCCGGCAGGAATGCTTCCGTGCCCGGTCCATGGGCTGCCGCGGGATAATCGCCCGGATAACCTCCGTGGTCATCAAGATAAGTGTGCCCCATGTTTCGCGGCGTGCAAGCCGAGCCAGCCATCGAGAAATTAATAACGAGAGTTCTTCGTAACGAGAAAAGCGGCCGCGAGTAGTCAGCTAAAGTTTAAGCATCCAGGAATTCGGCCAGACTAGAAAAAAAAGGTTGATCATGGAAAATTTGCGGGCCGCCTGGTTTCCGACCATCGCTTTTACGCGGTCGAGTTAGCCCCATTTGGTCAAGATATTCAGGGTTCCTCCTCTTGAGATGGATTTCTTCTCTGGAGTGATCGAAGCCGCGATATTGGTGCCTTTTAGGAAAGCTTGGCCAACTTTTCCGACTTTTCCCAAAATGATCTTATCCACCGTCGAACTCAATTGCTGGGGAATGATCGACTTTCATTCGTCTTCTCAAAACACTCGTACGCCAGGGGTGGAGCCGTCATCTCCAGCTCTATCCCCCTCGAATTTCGCGAAAATCGGCAATCCCTGCTTTCAGCCGGTTTTCAGTATCTTATCAGCACATCCCAAAGCTCGATCTCTACAGAACATTGCGAAGCTTGAAGGCTTCACGACCACACTGCTGCAGTGTCCCGACAAGGTGCTCTGCGACCAAGCCGTCAAATCCCTTTTCGAAGATGAGGACACTCACCGACAGTTCGCTCTTGCCGCACTTTGCCCCGCGCATGCGGCGAAGCGTCGCGATCAATCGCAGTTCGAAAGACACGCACTTTCAGCCCACGCAGCCG
>CAKZMM010000190.1 GCA_937128505.1 uncultured Thermogutta sp. | reverse complement strand
TAAGTGTTTTTACGGGTGGAATACTTCTTGGAATATCTGTTGATCGCTGAATATTTGTTGATCGCCCTCAAGGAGAGACCAGCGGCAGGCGGCTCCACAGACCGGCGGCTCCAAAGATTTGAATCCTGCTACCGGAGATTTTGCTGTGATGATCCGCCCGCGTGAGTACCGAGGCCCAGTCGTTTCAAGCCTTCCCTGTGCCGTTAATTCGTAGATGCTCTTGTGAATTCGTAGATGCTCTTGTGCGCAGCCTCATGCCATGGGATTCCCCGTGTCTTGGACCGCATGACTTACCCACGCCGGTTTCTGCCCAGCATGTTTGGGATTTCCGACGCCGCAGACCGCATTCGCAAATAAGCCTATAGCCGCGGCTTTACGTCTTTTACCCGCGGGTGGCCGGAGACTGGGGCCGAGAGACCTCCTCGCGGAAAGAGCGAGGCTTTCTTCGGGGGAGAAACCGACTGGGCAGCGGGCACCTGGAAGCAACTCGGCAGCCCGTGCCGAAGAGCGGTCGATGGATTCTAGTCCGGCAAAAGCTCAAAAATTCGGTATTAAGCCTTAGAATTCAGAAAGGCAAAGCACATTTTTGACCGCGGTTCATCCCACCGTTCAATATGCTTCGGAGCCGCGGATCGCCAGAAAGTTTCGATCGGCAAAGTTTTCAAAAAAGCTGTAGAATTACGGTCGGGTTTGATGTTTTCTGTTCTAGTAAGTGTTGATTTGTCCCGGTACCCGTTGATTGGCCATTTACGGTTGTCTTCGAAGAAAGACGTTAAAGGCTGAAAGAAACACGTTAAAGGCTTTGAGCGTGGCAAACGTTGATAAACCGACAATAAACGGTCGAAAGTAACTCCGCCCGGATTATCAGCTCAATTTGTTTTCCGGCCTCTCTGGGCTACGCAATTTTTGACTTGGCTCCCCAACCTTCATTGGTGAACCTTTAGCATGGTAACGCCGGCGTCTAAGCCGACTAATGAACTTATGGTAAGTGAAAACCGAGGCGCGCCGCCGGAAACTACCGTGCGTCGTTGGGTAGTCACCGTGCGCGGGATCGTTCAAGGGGTGGGATTTCGCCCCTTTGTCTTCCAATTGGCTCATAAGTATCACTTATCAGGTTGGGTAAGGAATGAAGCCGATCAAGTGCGTATCGAGGTTCAAGGCTCAGTGGATTTATTCGAGGGGTTCTGCCGCGATTTAAAGACCAGCCACCCCCTGCAAGCGAGAATCCAGGGCGTTGAGATTTCCGAGGTGCCGGCTCAATTATCCGACGAGAAGGGGTTTCAGATTGTCGCCAGTGGCGATTCCGCTCCGCCGGCTCCCACTGTTCCTGCCGACTTGGCCTCTTGCCGGGAGTGTATCGAAGAGGTCTTGTCGCCCGGTGAGCGACGCTACCGTTATCCGTTTACCAACTGCACGAATTGCGGGCCACGGTGGTCGATTATTCGCGGCCTTCCCTACGATCGGCCGCAGACCTCGATGGCTACTTTCCCCATGTGCGAGGCATGCGCGGCCGAGTATTACAACCCGCATGATCGCCGCTTTCATGCCCAGCCAATAGCGTGCCCGCGATGTGGACCGAGCTTGACCCTAGTGGATGGGGCAGGTTCCCCGGTAGCTTCCGGCGATGATGCGTTAAGTCAAGCCGCAAAGATCGTGGCGGGGGGGGGGACTCTTGCCTTGCTTGGCCTGGGTGGTTTCCAGCTTGTAGTCGACGCCTGTCAACCGGCCGCCGTAGCGCGATTGCGCTTGCGGA
Source organism: uncultured Thermogutta sp. (assembly GCA_937128505.1). Taxonomy (GTDB): domain Bacteria; phylum Planctomycetota; class Planctomycetia; order Pirellulales; family Thermoguttaceae; genus DTLM01. The sequence goes on along the minus strand of CAKZMM010000190.1, from coordinate 12,334 downwards.
AGCGTCGGCCCGATAAACCATTCGCTATCATGGTCGGTGATCCAGGCGAAGTCTCAAAATGGTGTGTGCTGGGGGATCCTGAAGAAAAGTATCTCACAAGTCCACAAGCACCGATCTTGCTTTTGCGAAAGCGGGTTCCTTTGCCGGCAGGAACACCGCCGACTGCCGAGGAAGTCGCTCCGGGGAATCCTTATCTGGGCGTTATGTTGCCCTATACGCCGCTGCATCGACTACTCATTGACCAACTGGCCCGACCCGTGGTGTGTACCAGCGGCAATGTATCGGAAGAGCCGATGGCTATCAGTCCGCAAGAGGGGTTGAGGCGACTGCGCGAGCTAGCCGATGCCTTTTTGATTCACAATCGGCCGATTGTGCGGCCGGTGGATGATTCCGTGGCGCGGATCATCAAGGGCGACTTGCAACTTTTCCGGCGAGCTCGGGGGTATGCCCCCATCCCGCTCCATCTGGCGAAGAAGGGCCCAACCGTGCTGGCTTTAGGGGGGCATTTGAAGAATACGGTAGGTTTGTTGCTGGGCGAAGATGCCATCCTAAGTGCCCACATTGGAGACCTTGATAACGCGCTGAGCTTGGAGGTTCACCGTCGCGCCGTCGAGGATTTGTTAAGTTTTTTCCGGGCTGCGCCCGAAGTTATCGCGTGCGATTTGCACCCCGATTACGCCTCGACTTTAGAAGCGGAGAGTCTAAGCCGGCGGTTGGACATTCCGTTGATCCGTGTGCAGCACCATCATGCCCATATCGTGGCCGCGATGATGGAACATCATTGGGAAGGACCGGTCCTCGGCGTCGCGTGGGACGGCTCCGGATATGGACCCGATGGCACAGTTTGGGGTGGGGAATTCCTCGTGGTGGATTGGACCGGTTATCGTCGGGTTGCAACCTTCCGCACATTTCCCCTTCCGGGGGGCGAGAGAGCCGTTCGGGAACCGCGGCGATCGGCACTCGGAATTCTGGCCGAGCTTTGGGAGACGGATCGAGCCGATGAGGCTTACCGTTGGTTGGGAGAGTTTTTCAAGCCTGCGGAGTGGGAAACCCTTTGGCGGATGCTTGCTCGCGGCGTTCGGTGTCCGAGAACCAGCAGCGTAGGGCGGCTCTTCGATGCCGTTGCGGCCCTTTGCGGTTTGATGGGCCAGGTGAGTTTCGAAGGGCAGGCCGCGATGGCCCTTGAGTTTCAGGTGCAGCCTAATCAATGCTCAATTACGAATCAATGCTCAATCAAGGATGATAGGAATGAGTGGCCGACCTATCCGATCTCACTGCGCGAAGGATCCCCAGTAATGGTAGACTGGGCGCCTATGATTGAAGCAATTCTCCAGGACCTTAGGACCGGTGTAAAAATTTCGGAGATTGCCGAGCGATTCCACCGCGCATTGGTCGAAACCATCGTGATGGTGGCACAGTGGGTGGGGCTTGAGCGAGTTGTACTTTCCGGCGGTTGTTTTCAGAATGGGGTCCTCACCGAATTGGCTTTAGGACTTTTAGGCAAGGCTGGCTTCCAAGCAGTTATTCCACGTCTGTTTCCGCCCGGGGATGGGGGGATTGCCTTGGGTCAACTCGGGGTTGCTTCCGCGCTTTGTCAGGCCAATTTGACTTCGCCATGAGGTGTAAAATCGATTTCACGAACAGGTTTTAATAGGACCGTGTCCAGCCCTGTAGCTGGAATGAGCAACTTGAGTAATTCAGGCTAACCGTCAAAACCCTTGTGGGAAACTTAGCGATGTGCCTTGGGATACCTTGCAAAGTGGTAGAAATCTATACCAAAGACGGGCTTTTAATGGGTAAAGGGGAGATAGGAGGCATTCTTAAAGAAATCTGCCTTATGTATACTCCGGAGGTGAAGATCGGAGACTATGTGATCGTTCATGTGGGGTTTGCCATCTCTCAACTCGACCAGCAGGAGGCTCACGAAATGCTCCAAACCCTTCAGGAGCTTGCAAACATGGAAGGGACGGGGGTTACAACAATTGGAGATAAGGAGTCTGCAACAACGGGAGAGAATGAATCCGAAACCGTTACAATCTAGCACTATCTAACCTTTGTTGATCAAGTTAATGCAGCTCGATATTGCCGAAAACGAACAAGGGATAAGGGCTTCACCAAAATCGGTCGACCAATTTGAGTCCGTCGGTAGTCCGCGGTCACCCCAAACTTGTTGGCTTACGAGGCGGATTGTGCGTTTTGTTGATGAATTTAGGAATCCGACGTTGATCCGGCAGGTTGCCGAACGGATTAGATCCCGAGTCTCGCGAGTGTGGACAATCATGGAAGTCTGCGGTGGTCAGACCCACTCGATTCTCCGTTTCGGACTGGATCAGCTGTTGCCGGAGCAAATCACGTTGATCCATGGGCCGGGTTGCCCGGTTTGTGTTACCCCGGTTTCTTTAATCGATCAAGCGATTCTATTGGCGGAGACGCCGGGGGTCATTTTGTGCTCATTCGGAGACATGTTGCGCGTGCCCGGCTCAAAGGGGGATCTTTTCACGGCGAAATCGCGGGGCGGTGATGTCCGGGTGGTTTACTCGCCGATGGACGCCGTCGCGCTGGCACGGCGGTTACCCGATCGGCAGGTGGTCTTTTTTGCCGTGGGTTTTGAGACGACGGCACCGGCAAACGCGATGGCAGTTGCTCAGGCTGTCCAATTGGGGCTTGAAAACTTCTCGCTCCTAGTGGCCCATGTGCTGGTTCCAGCGGCCATGGAGGCCGTTTTGAGCGCCCCGGGGTGCCAGCTTCACGGTTTTTTGGCGGCGGGCCATGTGTGCACGGTCACAGGTGTGGAAGACTACAAGCCGATTGCCCAGCGGTTTGGGGTGCCGATTGTGGTGACCGGCTTTGAGCCCCTCGATATTCTTCACGGTATTGCCGTTTGCGTCGATCTGCTGGAGGAAGGTCGGGCCGAGGTGGCCATTCAATACTCGCGCTCGGTTCGGCCCCAAGGAAACCCCATCGCGTGGCAAAAAGTCTGCGAAGTCTTCGAACCCAGTGACCGGGTGTGGCGGGGAATGGGCCTACTGCCGCGGAGTGGGCTGAAGCTTCGGAAAGAATATGCCGCCTTTGATGCGGAGAAACGCTTTGGATTGGAGGGGCTCGGGGCCGAGGAGTCATCCGTCTGCATTGCTGGTGCCATTCTTCAAGGACAGAAAAAGCCCCCCGATTGCCCTGCTTTTGCCGGGGAGTGTACCCCGGAACACCCTCTCGGTGCCCCGATGGTATCTGCTGAGGGTGCGTGTGCGGCATACTACCGGTATCGTCGCCATGCGGCAAGCGGAGCAGCCGCAACCGTGAAAAGCTCCGGAGAAGATCGGACCGCTCCCGGAAATTAATACGGCGGCTTCAGGCGGCGGATGCTACCCCCGCGGTATGCCCGCGGCGAGGTGTTTCGGGAGAAATTCTCGGTTGATCCCGTCGGGAACGAGCATAATTCCAGTAAGAATACAACGAGCCATATTCCCGCAAGAATACCTAGACTTATGATGCACGAAAACTCGGAAGGTAAGTTGTCGCAGGGAAAAATTGCAGCCCTTTCATGCCCTCTCCCTTTGATGGATCATGCCACCGTACAGTTGGCCCACGGCGGCGGCGGCCGGTTAATGCAACAACTGATTGAGGGGCTTTTCTTGCCGATTTTCTCTCGGACTGAAGGCGCCGGTCATCGGGCGGCTGTCCTACACGATAGCGCCGTTTTGAACCTTTCGGGGTGCCGTCTGGCCTTCACCACGGATAGTTTTGTGGTGCAACCGCTTTTTTTCCCCGGCGGGGATATCGGAAAGCTCGCGGTATTCGGCACGGTGAACGACTTGGCGATGGCCGGGGCCAAACCCATCGCTTTGAGTGCTTCGTTCATCCTGGAAGAGGGTTTCGAGCTCGATCGCCTTCGGCAAATTGTGGAATCGATGCAGAAGGCCGCCGAAGAAGCGGAAGTGGTCATCGTCACTGGCGATACGAAAGTGGTTGATCGCGGCAAAGGGGATGGACTTTTTGTGACCACGGCCGGAATCGGATTGGTGCCAACCGGGGTGAATATCAGGCCCGATCGGGTTCGGCCGGAAGATTGTGTGATTGTCAGCGGCGATTTGGGCCGGCATGGTATCGCCATCATGTCGGTTCGGGAGGGTTTATCGTTTGAATGCCCCTTGGAAAGCGATTGCGCACCGCTGGCGGGCTTGGTGGCTACGTTGCTCGAAGCCGGGATTCCGGTGCACTGCATGCGCGATCTGACTCGGGGAGGGCTGGCGGCAGCCTTGAACGAGATTGCACGTCATGCTCAGGTGGGAATGGAGCTGGAGGAGGAGTCGATACCCGTTTCGGCCGCGGTTCGCGGGGCCTGCGAACTGTTGGGTTTGGATCCGCTTTATGTGGCCAATGAGGGGCGGCTGGTGGCCTTCATTCCACCGGAGGCGGCCTCACGTGCTGTTGAATGTTTGCGGCAGCATCCGCTGGGGAAACAAGCGGCAATTATCGGCCGATGCACGGCGGAACAGCCCGGATTGGTGGTAGCGCGGGGGCCCTGGGGTACCGATCGAATCATCGATTTACTCTCCGGAGAACAAATGCCCCGAATTTGCTAAGTGACAGGAGTCCGTGCGGTAGGCATGATCGAACTTCAAAATTTCACGAAGCACTATCGTAACAAAGTAGCCGTAGACCGGCTTACGCTAAAAATCGGTCCGGGGGAGATCTTCGGGTTTATCGGACCGAATGGGGCCGGTAAGACCACGACCATTCGCTTTTTGGCCACGCTGATTCGAGCCACGGAAGGTGAAGGATGGGTTGCCGGGCATAATGTCCGGCGGGATCCCCTAGCGGTCAAACGTTCGCTGGGTTATATGCCGGATAGTTTCGGCGTTTATAACGGTATGAGAGTGAAGGATTTTTTGGAGTTCTTTGCGGCCATACACCGGCTTCCGGCGACCAAGCGAAAAAAGGCGATTGCCGAGGTTACAGATCGCTTGGAACTGGCACCGCGTTGGAACGACTATGTGAATTATTTGTCCCGGGGTTTGAAACAGCGATTATGTTTGGCTCAAGCGCTCCTTCACGATCCGCCGGTATTGATTTTGGATGAGCCTGCCAGCGGATTGGACCCTCGGGCACGCATTCAACTAAAGCAACTTTTGGGCGAACTTCGCCAGCGAGGGAAGTGCATTCTCATCTCGAGCCACATCCTGGCGGAATTAGCCGATTGCTGCACCTCGATCGGGATCATCGAAGGGGGCCAGTTGTTGATCAGCGGCCCGCTGGAAGAGGTCATCAAGCAGGTGCGACCCGTGCGGCGGGTGGTGATCCGCTTTGTGGACAGCGTGGAGAAGGGGCTGAATGTGCTGAGGGGAATTGCGGACGTGCAAACCCTCGAAATACAGCAGAACGAGCTTCACGTGGCGCTTCGGGCGCAAGATCGTGATTTGGCCGCAATCATGAAGCAATTGGTGACCGCGGGGGCTTCAATCTGCTCCTTTGCTGAAGAAGAGCCCTCGTTAGAGGAGGTGTTTTTGGTGGCCACTCAATCGGGGAAAGATGGTCGGATCGTAGATTCGGTGCTAGCGGACCAGGAGGGTCGGATTCCTGCTTGGTGTGATCGCCGTGCCCCACAAAATGAGCAAGAATAAGTAACCCGCCATCCCTCGAGAAATTGAAATGCGCGAAGCCAGAATGAGCGGTCGTAAAGGGTTGATCAACGACTTAGACCGTCATACCGCTTTTGCGGTTGAAAGGACGAGATTCTGAGCGCCGCGCGCTTGAGAAACGCGCGGCTCAGGAAATTGCGGCGATCACCCCGATAAAGGCAGCGGTTGATCCTACCATCCCCAGAGAAATGCGGTCTTTTCGAGCGAAAAGGCGCCCCTTTCGAGCGAAAAAATCGGGTGGCCGCCGGGCTGAGAAGAAAACCCAACCAGCCACCCTTTGGGGGGCTCTCGATTGAAAGTAAGCTACAGGTAAAACAGGTAAAGTGGTCGACTGATCGACTTGACCCAACAACTTCGGTTGCGACTATCCACACATTTACGCAAATCTTACCCGCATTCGCCATCGTACCGCCAATCGCCCCAAAAGCGCTGCGGCACAATCGGCATGCCCTGCAAACTACTCCACGGCAACATCAATATTGGGTTCAGGAGATGCCCAGGCATTCCGCCGGAAACCAAGGAACTCCCCATTTAAAGCCGACGCCTGAAGGTAATTTGCCAATCCTTCGACGTTCGGCGTCATAATCTTTGCTTCTATTGTTTTGTTTCTGTTTTACCGTCTTAGCCAAGCGCTTTTGTCATCCTGGCCGAGCGCTTTATCCAAGGCCATTTGCGGCCGACAAAGCGATTTTTACCTTTTCGATGCTCGTATTTCTAACGACGGGTGTTTCAGCGGGTATTTCAGATTTCATAACCGGGACGATAGACGGCCTTAACCAGGGTTTCCAACCCTTCAATGTTGGTGACCCGCAGGTTCTTGGCGTCCCATTCCACCTTGTCGCCTACACCCTCTGTTGCTGCGACCCAAACCGCCAAGTTCCCGAGCAGAACGGTTTCGTTTAACGGGCTAGCGTAATCGGGGAAGTTAGACATGGCGGGTTTCCCCTCGCGAATAGCCCGGATCCATTCTTCGAAGTGGCCCGGGGACCTCTCGAATTCCACTTCGGGCAAAGTGACGTTACCCAGAATTTCGAATTCGGAGCAGTAGTCGCCGGGGGAATATAGTTTCGCCTTCTGGCCGATCAACAGGGCACCACTACCGGCGGGAGCCTTTCCGTCGAGAAGCTCGGGACTGGGGCGTTTGCCCCCATCATACCAGATCAGCTTGACGGCCGGTCGCTTGTCCGTGGCAGCGAATTCATAAGTGATTACCGACCACTTGGGGAAACTATCGCCGTTATGGCCTGAGGTTTCCGCCTGGACGGAGATCGGATCACGCAGATCGAGTGCCGCAAAGGGCATGTTGAGTGTATGGCAGGCCATATCCCCGAGGGCCCCGGTTCCAAAATCCCAATAACCCCGCCATGCGAAGGGGTGGTAGCCGGGGGCATAAGGACGCAAAGGAGCGGGCCCAAGCCACAGATTCCAATCGATATGGGACGGACACTTCGCGGGCTTAGGCCGTTCGCCCCCTTGCGGCCAAATGGGGCGGTTGGTCCAGACGTGCACTTCCTGAACGGCACCAATAGCCCCGGCTTTTACCAAGGCCGCTGCCCGCCGTAATCCGTCGGTTGCCGTCCCTTGGTTGCCCATTTGGGTGGCGACTTTCATTTCGCGGGCTACCTCACCCATTCGCCGAGATTCGTAGATGGTGCGCGTCAGCGGCTTCTGACAGAAACAGTGCATCCCCATTTTCATAGCCATGACGCCCGCCGGCGCATGGGTGTGATCCGTGGTGCTGATGGTCACCGCATCGATTCGGCCTTCGTTTTCCTCTAGGAGTTTGCGGAAATCGGTGTAGGTTTTTGCCCCGGAAAAGCGGCTTTTGGCGGCCTCAACACGCTGCGTGTCCACGTCGCAAATCGCCACAATATCCCCGTGTCTTGCGGCGTCGGCCGCGTCGCTGGAGCCTTTGCCGCCGATTCCGATGCAGCCAAATGTCAATCTTTCATTCGGAGACTTCGGTTGACCGGCACCGACCTTGCGGACCACGTACACACTAATCCCGGCAAAAGCCGCCGCTGTTAGAAAACCTCGTCGCGTCGCACCCGACTTCATGAAGATCCTCCTTCCAGGGTTTCAATAAGCCTCTCAATTCAGACTCCGCATCCGTAAGTGCAGTATCCGTAAGTGCAGTATTTGCCGGGCTGCAACTAGCCCGGGAAGTGGGTTTGAAAGCCACTTAAGATTCTCACCTGAAGCTGACTTGGTACACGGGCATCCGGCGTAATGCAATAATTGCCCGAACATGATTCGAAGGTTGTTCATGCCTCCTAGTTAAAACGGTTAGTTAAAAGTTTTAAAAGTTAGAACGGCTAGTTAAAACGGTGTTAAATTTGCGCTGTCGCTTAGATCTCTGGTCCGCCCCGGTTGAAGCCAATCGAGCGTCAATGCAACTGAAGATTAAGGCTCTTTGTGGGCAGCGAACCAGCAGAAGGACAATCTTGAACCGCCCACAGCCGTTTACGCGGTGTGTCTTAGCCGTTTGGGTCAAACTCAAGTTCTCTTTGGTAGGTGATAGTTTTAAAAGCCCACGATAGCGGCTCCACGACGCCAAGGCAAGAGCCGGTTCACGCTTTTTCCCGGTTCAAATCGGGAAAAACGATATGGGTTTAAATCGGGAAAAGTAGTATCGGTCTAAATCGCGAAAAGTCGTAACTGGGTTATCGGTCGGAATCATGCGCGGTGTTGCTCGGCATGGTGCGGTACTTACTGGGATTTATCCGGGGCAGAAGCCGCGACAATACGAGCGGTCCCTTGCCGTGTTTTGGCGAGAGATCTTGGCCAATTTTTTCCTTGGACTGAGGACACGCAAAGACTTATGGCCGAATTCGGCCCTCCGTAGCAACCCTCCGCATAGCGGCGGCCGGGCCGGGAGGTTACAATTCGAGGTTATCCTTTAGGCGATGCTAAGCATTTAAAGCTTTTCGGAGGGGATGGCCTCCGGAAGGAACGTGGATTCTCCGGAAAGCCGACAAAGGTCCTTGCAGAATCAGCCGACGGATCACGGCGAAGCACTTGGAGGATTCGTATACGGCAACATTCCGGATCGCGAACAGCTTTTTATATATTTTGGAGATTACCGGCTGCTTTTTGGGGATTGCCGGCTACCGGCTTCCAACGAAATCTGGTTTCGTGGCTGAAAATCAGGAGTTTCGTGTCGATGATGACGGGCAAAAAAAGTGTTTATCTCTGCTTATCAAAGTCATGTGGTTGGGGATTCGTTTTCTTAATCGTAGTCGGGGTATTGCTGACCGGCTGTCCGCAACAGGGTCCGACGCCACAGCCTTCGACGGAGATTCCGTCAAAGCCGGAGGCGAAAGTTGAGGCCGTGCCACCGCCGGAGAAACCCGCAGCGGAAACTCCTGCCGGTCCGCCCTCCGAACCGGTGGTGACCGACCCGGCTGCGGTGGCCTCCATTGAGCGGGTCAAGGCACTGGGAGGTCGGTACGATTTAGACCGAAAAACCGGTGCCCTGGTCATGATCGACCTTCAGAGCGATCAACTTCCCGCCAAGGATGAAGACCTGGCCGTCTTTGCCCAGGTAAAGACCTTGGAGCGAGTGTATCTTTTTGGTGCCGAGATCCGGGATCAAGGAATTCAGGAAATTGCCAAGCTTTCGAGTCTGAAGGAATTGGCCCTTGAAAACACGGAAATCAAGTTGGAAGGAGTCAAGGCCCTCAGAAACCTGGAGCAGCTTCAGAGCCTGAATCTGCGGCGGAGTTCCTACTTGACCGACGAAGCCCTCGTAGAAATCGGTCAGATGAAAGGGCTTCGTACCCTCCTGCTGCTTTACAACAACTTCACCGATGCGGGGATGGAACATCTGGCCGGCCTGGCGAATTTGGAGCAGCTTGACCTGCGGGGCTGTTTGCAGGTGGGCGATGCCGGAATCGAGAAATTAAAACGACTTTCCAATCTGCGGGTACTGCGGTTGCGAAGTTATTCGGTTACCGATGTGGGCCTGGAACACCTCAAGGCCTTCGCAAAATTACGCACTTTGGCTTTAGAGGATTGCGGCATAACCGATGCGGGTCTGGCCCATCTGCGGGAGCTGCCGCTGGAAAGTTTGATTCTCATGCGGTGCAACCTGACGGATGCTGCTTTGGAACACGTAGGTGCGATGAAGAGTTTGCGGCAGCTGGTGATCCGCGATAACTTCATCACAAGTGCCGGGCTAGCTCATTTGCGATCGCTCACGGATCTTCAGCGATTGGATATCAGCGAGCTAACCGGCGTGGACGACAAGGGGCTTGAGCATCTTGCGGTCCTCGAGCGACTGGAATTGCTCGATTTGTGGAATACCGGTACTACCGACCAAGGCCTTGTCCACGTGGGGAAACTTCGCAACCTGCGTTGGCTTAGCTTGCAAAAACTTCCGATCACCGACCAAGGGCTGAAACAATTGGAGGGGCTGAGCCGATTGGAGGAGCTTGACCTCGAAAGCACGCAAGTGACCGATGCCGGCCTCGAAAGTTTGGCCAAGTTACCAAACCTGCGTGTGGCCAATCTGAAATTGTCGAAGGTTACGCCGGAAGGGGTGGAACGATTGAAAAAAGCCCTCCCTAAGTTGCGAGTCAGTTTGTAGTTGGGGTGGGGCTAAGCTCGGAGGGCTTTCACCGGGCGTGCCAGCACGGGTATTCGTCTGATGCGCGGCCGTCCTTGCTTTCTTAGCCACTTTGTAGCACGGCGCCTTAATTTGCGGGGAGATCGGCGGTCAAATCTGGGTTTGAGATCGGCTAGTTCGACGGTTAACCGCAGCTAAGACGTTAGAAGGACCTCTCGAATTCGGCAGGAGTAAACGCCGGCACCTCGGTCCCGAATCGAAAGATGATGAGAGGCTGCTGGATTATTCACCCTGAACCGATCCGGGAAAGATCGCGAAAATCTCGCCGTCGTCGCGGCCAGCACCGGCGTGAGCGCCTGAGCGGGAATGAATTCGGGAAAGATCGTGTAGAATTCCCCGGGAAGCTTCCCCTCTAGTTGGCGGGTTTAGCCCGAGATTCAACGGGTTTGGTGCCGGAAGCTGCCGGATCACTGGTGGCGTCGGCCCAGGGACCGGCAAGGCGTTGATAATCTGGCGGGATTTGCCGGCTGAATTGCGGATCTTTGTTCGTGGGATTCCAGCCGGGGAGGTGCCGCGGCTCGGCCCGCTCCTCAGAAAGCTTTTCCCACCTTTGCGCATACTCAGGGCCGCTGGGCATAGTGGTACCTGCCGCCGGATCTAGTTCCAGCACTTGGCCCTGGCGGTAGCTGGCCGCACCCATCAGACTGATGATGGTAGCCGCCGCGGCCAATTCCGGAGAATTGTGGCAGTACAACGGCGCTTTTTTCGCGATCGCTTCCAAGAAATTCTCCCAGTGCGCTTGCGTCTCGTCTTCGGGTACGGGGGCCTCGATGTGCTGGGGTTCGATTTCGAAGGAACCTGTGATCTGCGGCCTTTCGGGAATGAAGTCGAATCCGTCGGCCGCCAGGTCGAACTTGAGTGTCCCGAGGTGTCCGCGAATGCAGTGCTCAAAGGGATAGGCATTGAGCATGGTTGCTGTGAGGAGGAATTGGACGCCCTCGCGGAAATCCGCTACCAAGGTGACTGTGTCTGGCACCTGTCGGCCGTCGTATTCCATAAAGATCCCTCCGCCGGCAACAACCCGCTGGGGATATCTCAAGCCGGTGGCCGCCAAAAGGCAGCTTAGGCGGTGTACGAATAGATCGCTAAAAATGCCGTGGCTAAAGGCCCAGTAGCAGCGCCATTGGGCGAAAAGTGCGCGATCAAAGGGCAGATCGGGAGCCAGAGCGTGTTCCGAACCGAGGAAGCCCTTCCAGTCGATATTCTGCGGAGTCATCTCCGGAGTAAGACGGTAATAACGCCATTGGCCCATCCGGCTATTGCGATAATACTCGCTTTGTGCCTGAACCACTTTGCCAATACGTCCCTCGCGGAGGAACTGGTTGGCAACCCGCCACCGTGGGTCGCTTGTCCGCTGAACACCGACTTGCATCACTTTGCCGGAGTTTTGCCACGCTTTTAGTACCTGGAAAGCCTCGGGGATGGTATGAGTCATGGGCTTTTCGCAATAAACGTGCTTGCCGGCCGCAAGCGCATCGAGAGTTTGTCGGGCGTGCCAGTGATCAGGTGTACATATGCAGACGATATCCAGATCTGCTTTCTCCAAAAGTTCCCGATAATCGGTCGCAACCTGCGGGGCGAAGCCGGTGGCTTTTTCAATGCGCTCGGCTGCCCACTCGCGATGCAAGCGATAAACGTCGCAGACGGCCGCGGCCTCCACAGGTCGGTTTTGCCGCTGCATCCGGAGGATGATCGCCAGGTGAGTATTCGCGCGACCGCCGGTCCCGATAAACCCGATCCGCAACCGTTCGTTGGCCCCCCGAGCTTGAAGTACCCGAGGGAACATGAGGCCTTGGGCCGCTGCCCAAGAAGCCAAACCACCACGGATCAATCGCCGGCGATCAAATGTCGGAGAGCTCATGGTCGATCTCTTCGGTCCAAAGCCTTCGCGCCCGGGAGAATCAAAGGACAAGTGGGGTCAATCCTTGGTCTCTCGGAGGCTGCGCTGGATCTCGGTGTCTTTTGTTGCCTTACGTTGCTGCGATGTAACCCATGCTTTCGCCACCGGAGTCGGCTTGCAGCGGGTTCAACGTTCTTATCCCTCTGAGGGCGTTTTTCTCTTCCCTTG
>CAKZMM010000189.1 GCA_937128505.1 uncultured Thermogutta sp. | reverse complement strand
ATCCGCCGATTGGTCGAGGACCGTCCGTTCGGGAGTGAAGACCGTGCAACGAAGCAAGCGCTCAGCCATCAGACTAAATCTCCGCGGTTTGCGAAGCCATCTGAGCCTCCATAGCCTTCAGCACACCGCACTCACAGCCGCCCCTCACGCTGGAGGCGTTCGGCCTGCTCGACCGCCTGCTCGATGGAGCCAACATACATGAATGCCTGTTCAGGCAAATGGTCCCACTTCCCGTCGACCATTTCCTCAAAACTTCGGATGGTGTCTTGCAAGGGAGTGATTTCACCGCGCTTTCCGGTAAATGCTTCGGCCACCAAAAATGGCTGAGAGAGAAATCTCTCGATCCGCCGAGCACGATGAACGATGAGTTTATCTTCCTCGCTCAATTCATCCACCCCGAGGATGGCGATGATATCTTGGAGCTCGCGGTAGCGCTGAAGTGTCATTTGAACCCGCCTCGCCACCCGGTAGTGCCGTTCCCCCACGTACTGAGGGTCGAGCACCCGACTGGACGAAGCAAGCGGATCCACCGCCGGGTAAATCCCTTTTTCGGCAATGGAACGCTCCAAATAGATGAAAGCATCCAATTGCCCGAATGCGGTAGCGGGGGCCGGATCTGTGGGGTCATCGGCCGGCACATACACGGCCTGAACGGAGGTAATAGCCCCTTTGGCCGTGGAGGTAATCCGTTCCTGCAACTCTCCCATTTCGGTGGCCAAAGTCGGCTGATAACCCACGGCCGAAGGCATCCGCCCCAGAAGCGCGGAAACCTCGCTTCCGGCCTGAGAAAAGCGGAAGATGTTATCGATAAAAAGCAGCACATCCGCCCCCGTATTGTCGCGGAAATACTCGGCCATCGTCAGCGCCGATAAACCCACCCGCAACCTTGCCCCCGGTGGCTCATTCATCTGCCCGAAGACCATGCAGGTCTGCTCGATAACCTTTCGACCGGTAGTTCCGATTCCGGTGCGCTGCATTTCGAGCCACAAATCATTCCCCTCGCGTGTCCGCTCGCCCACCCCGGCAAACACGGAATAGCCGCCATGCGTGGTGGCAATCCGAGCGATTAACTCTGTGAGGATTACGGTCTTCCCAAGACCAGCACCGCCGAATAGCCCCGCCTTTCCCCCCCGCACGAAGGGGGTCAAAAGATCGATCACCTTGATCCCGGTTTCGAAAATCTCGGTCTTTGTACTCAACTCGGTCACCGGGGGTGCCGGACGATGAATCGGCCACCAATCTTCGGCTTCCACCGATCCTCGGCCGTCGATTGGTTCCCCCAACAGATTAAAAACTCGCCCTAAAATCCCTTTACCGACCGGAACCTTTACCGGCCCCCCCGTGTCCACGCAGGGCATTCCCCGCATCAGGCCGTCTGTACTCCCTAGAGCGACACAGCGAACTCGGCCTCCGCCCAAGTGCTGTTGAACCTCTCCGACCAACCGAATCTTTACCCCCTTGTGCTCTCCCTCTACCCGAATCGCGTTATAGATCGCCGGGAGCCGGTCCTCGGGAAATGCAGCATCGAAGGTGGCACCGATGACCTGCACGATTTTGCCTACGGTTCCCGAATGTGCTTTCGAGTGCGGTCTTACTCCCACAACCATTCGCCGGTTTCCTCGTTCTATCTTTGATGGTACCGGAATACAGCCCCGCTATCCGGTGTATTGGATCTCGGATTGCCTCTAATCGCTCCGCTCTATACGCTGGATGCCCTTATGCTTCTATTGTCCCGTATGCTTCTTTTGTCCCGGGCTCAAATCCTTCGTGGCTTTCCAGGCATCGGGAACAGATAACCCATCTAACCGAGAAAGTTTCAAACCTGGCCCCGTTAACATGCGTTCAAAAGTTACCTTCCACAAAGCACGACGATTTCCCCACGCCAATGTTCGCCGCGATTGCCCTTAAAACTGCTGCACATCCGCAAAATTCCTACCAAGCCGCTCGGGAACCCTCTTTCAACCCTCTGCCGTTTCTTGGCGCGACAAACAATCAACGAGCGACCCCAAGATTCATCTAATCAAACCGCCGTTTTCCTTCCGTATTCTCTTTTTCCGTTTCCGGGCGAAGAGACCTCAGAACTGCCGCGCAAGGGCCTCAGCGGCAGAAAGCACCTCCAAAAGTTCGGAGGTAATCTGAGTTTGCCGAGCCCGGTTGTACATCATATTGAGCTGCCCGAGCATCGTTTCGGCATTCTCCGTCGCTGCCCGCATGCTCACCATTCGCGCAATCTGCTCACTGGCTCCCGCATCACAGAAGCATTTATACAGGCGAGCCCGAAAGGCCGCCGGCAGCAACACCTTTGCAAGCTCCCCCGGGCCTGGATAGTAATCGTATTGAATTTCCTCCCGTTTACTTTCCTGCGTACCATTTCTCCCCTCGCCCCAAACCTCTCTCAAAGGAAGAAGGGTCTCCACGGCGGGGGTTTGGCGGCTGAGCGAATCAAAGCGCATATAGATGACTTCTAGGCGATCCAACTGCCCGTCGACAAACTCCTGCAAATACCGATCCGCCAACACTTCAACATCCTGCCATTTGGGTCGATCGTCGAAATGAGTAAAGGTAGCCGCCGCCGGCAGACCCCGAAATCGCATCGCGGAGATGCCCCGTTTGCCGCTTATTTCCATTTGCAATCCTACTCCTGATGCCTGCAAGCGCTGCCAATGCGCCGCAGCAAGCCGTACTATGCTTGTATTGTAGCCGCCGCATAGCCCGCGATTGGCGGTTAACATCAGGAGTCGGATATTGCGGACGGTCGATCGGCCGTTCCAAAGCTCAAAGTCTTGAAAGACCCCCGCGCTATTGAATCGTCGGACGAACTGGCCCAATTGATCCGAGTATCGCCCGGCTGCCAGAGCCCGCTCTGCGGCCCGGCGAAATCGCGCCGTGGCGATGAGCTCCATGGTCCGCGTGATTTTGCGGATATTTCGGATAGCCCGACGTCTTTTATTGACCGTCCGAGCTTTTACCATCTCGACTCATCTCCGCGCAGAGTTTTTTGATTTGCCCGCGTTTTTGGTGTCACCGGCTAACTGTCTTTCCTCGTGCCTAAACAAATTGTTCTTCCCAAGCCGCGAACCCCCATTTCTCATACGCGGATGGCCGACGCCGAAAGCTTCTCCTGAAATTGTTGATCGAATTCCCGGAACGCTTCGATCAATTGCTTCTCCGTTTCGTCGTCCAGGTCCTGAGTCTCGGTGATGCGCTGCCAAATCGAGTCCTTGCTTTGACGGATAAATTCCAAAAACTCCTTTTCCCAACGAGAGACTTCGCTTACCGGATACTTGTCCAACCACCCATGGGTCCCGGCATAAAGCACCAGCACCTGATCGGTCACGTGCATTGGCTGGAAAAGCCCCTGCTTGAGGAGCTCCGTCATCCGGTATCCGCGTTCCAACCGGGCTTGGGTAACCGCATCGAGCTCAGTGCGCAGCTGCGTGAAGGCTTCCAGTTCCCGAAATGCCGCCAGATCAAGGCGCAGCCCTCCCGCCACCTTCTTCATCGCAGGGATCTGCGCTTTACCCCCCACCCGAGACACGGAAATCCCCACGTTCATCGCCGGCCGCTGACCGGCAAAGAAAAGATCCGGCTGAAGATAAATCTGACCATCCGTGATGGAGATTAGATTCGTGGGGATATACGCCGCCACTTCACCTTCCAAAGTCTCCACGATGGGTAAAGCCGTCAGCGACCCACCCCCCAATTCGTCGCTGAGTTTTGCCGCTCGTTCCAATAGTCGGCTGTGGCAATAAAAGATATCCCCCGGATAAGCCTCGCGGCCCGGCGGCCGACGCATCAGAAGCGACAATTGCCGATATGCCTGAGCTTGCCGCAAAAGATCATCGTAAATCACTAGGGCATGGCCACCCTTATACATGAAGTATTCGGCCATTGCGCAGCCAGCATACGGAGCGATGTATTGCAGTGGAGCCGGATCGCTCGCTCCAGCCACAATCACCGTCGTGTATTCCATCGCCCCAAAGCGACGCAAGACGTCAATTAAGTACGCGACGTTCGACTCTTTCTGGCCGATAGCCACGTAAAAGCACTTAACGTCGGTCCCTTTCTGGTTGATGATCGTGTCGATACAGATCGACGTCTTACCAGTCTTTCGATCGCCAATGATCAGCTCGCGTTGCCCGCGTCCGATTGGGGTCATCGAGTCGATCGCTTTAATCCCGGTTTGCAACGGTTCTTTTACCGGCTGCCGTTCCGCCACCCCAGGAGCGGGCGACTCCACCAAGCGGCGTGCGGTAGTCCGCACCGGTCCCAACCCATCCAGGGGGTTGCCTAGGGGATCGATCACCCGCCCGAGCACTGCCTCTCCCACCGGCACGCTAAGCAACTGGCCCGTACTACGAACCTCATCCCCTTCTTGAATTTCCAGCCAATCGCCGAGGATGATGACGCCCAAGGAGTTCTCCTCGAGGTTGAACGCAACCCCCGAAGCCCCATTTTCAAACTCCACCATCTCCCCGGACATCACGCCGGAAAGCCCGTATACCCGGGCAATGCCGTCGCCTACCTCGAGCACTCGGCCCACTTCTCGGACATCAATCCGAGATTCGTACTGCTCAATTTCCTGCTGGATAACTGAAGCGATCTCGTCGACTCTGAATCGCATGGATACTCCTGCTGAGCAACTGCTGTCGAATACGTGAAAGTTGACGAGCCACCGAGGCATCAAGCAACTTGTCGTCCAATCGCACCACAAAGCCCCCGATTAATTCCGGATCGACTCGAAGCTCCACAATTGGCTCACCCCCGACCATCGGGCGAATAATCCCAACGAATCGCTCGATCCACTCCAGCTCCGGCGCCGTGGCCGTACGCAATTCAACCCGTACTCGCCCGTGTAGCTTGTCCGCCAATTCCCGCGTTTTTTGCCAGATCTCCCGAACCAACTCCATTCGCCCATGTTGGACAAGTACCTTCAAAAAATTTAAGAAAATAGGTAGCGAAGCCCCCTTGAACACCCGATCAAGGATTCCCTTTTTTTCCTCCGCGGATACCAACGCGGAATAAAGAATTTGCTCCAATTTTGGAAATTGGGCAAACACATCGTTGATCAACGAATCGAACTGCTCAAGAACCGAGTCGAGCTGTCCAGCCCCTTGCGCAGCATTCACCAATGCCTGAGCATACGACAGAACGACCGGTTGGCCGCTTACCGCCGCCCAAAAACGCGCAGAAAACTGGGCATCTCGCGACATCCAATCTTCGGCCATGCTCTTCTGCCTTGAACCCCCTTCTCCCATCACGGTGCTACCATGGCCCCAGAGCGAAGGCAAAAACCCGTTAACACGGTACCCATAAAAGCTGAATACTCCACGAGACGTAAGGCCCGGCAAAATTTGCGCCGTGCAACAACACGCGGCACCAGCCTCGTGCGTTTTCCCTTAAAGAACTCCTTGGCAACCCCGATTGAGGCCAACTCTACACGGATCGATTACCCGCGGACCCATCGTGTGATGATTGAGCACCCCTTTTTTGGATTGATACCACTCGGTGAAACTATCGCTCGACGCCCAGCCCATGCTCCACAGTGTGAGCTGGGTTAACTTCGTCCATCATTACCTTCCGTATTTTCCGACGCGCCAACGGTTGCCAATTGCTCTAAAGCCACTTCCATCAGCCGATGGTGGCTTTGGGGATCCAATTGGCTGCGAAGGATTCGGCTGGCAAGCTCCACGGCCAACTCCGCGGCATGCGAACCGAGCTCATGAAGGGCTTCTCGTCGCGCTTCCTCCAACTCCGCCAGGCGGCGTCGATGCAGGGCTTCCGCTTCGGCCTGCGCCTTAGCGATGATTTCCGCCGCAAGCCGTTCCGCCTCCTCGCGGCCCGCACCGAGCATTCGCTGAACCTCCTGCTCAGCCGCGGCAAGCTGCTGCTTATATTGTTCCAAGAGCGCTTTGGCCTCTTCGTGGTGCTTTTCGGCCGATGCCAAATGCTCGGCGATCTGCTGCTCGCGCTTGTCCAAAGCAGCGGCTATCGGCCCCCAAGCAAACTTCCAAAGGACCACCATGAGCACGACGAAAACCACGGCTGTCCAAAGGGCCAAATCCGTTCGAAATTCCAAGGGGTTAACCGGAGGACCTTCTTCTTCCGCGTGCGAAGTTCCGTGATAATCCCCGCCATGCCCACCGGGATGCTCGGCGGCCGATTCTCCTGCAACCATCGCCTTATTATTGGCCGGAACCTCGGGTGCGGTCACCGCCGAGGTTGCCGCGGCAAACTCAGGCACACCCAGCAAGCCTACCCCGAGCACATCCGGCGATGCTACCCAAAAAACTGGGGCCGATTGTGGCCCAGCGACTTTCCCGCTCGACCCGGCAACCTTGAGCGGGTCTATCCCGACAACGACGGCCAGGTAGCTCCCCAACCCCACCAACAAGGGGAGCACGGGTTTCACGAAGGCCAGCATTCGTCCACCTCGCATTCGGGGCTCAATAGGGCCGGAACACTGCCAGCATCGCCACGATCAACGCAAAAAACGTAATTCCTTCGATCAAAGCCGCCGCAATGATCATGGAGGTCTGAATGCTCCCCGAAACCTCTGGCTGCCGCGCCATACTTTCTACCGCCGTCGCGCCCAAACGACTGATACCCGTGGCCGCGCCCAAAATGATGAGCCCCGCCGCCAACGCACCTCCCACAGCCCCTCCCAAGTAAAGGGAGAAAAACCCGGGAGCAGGTCGCATGGGAGCTGCTTCGGCTGCCGGCTGCTCAGCCGGTGCCGGCTCCACCTGGGCAAAAGCGGTTCCACCGATCAAAAGCGCAACGGTCAATGCAAAAGTGAACCAGATTCCGAGTTGCTTCACGATTTAACTCTCCTTAAACGCTAAAGGTACCCCACGCAACAACAATAACGCTTAGCCTTCTTACCACAACAATACCGACCGAACTTCATAGGTTTCGAAGGTTAATGGAGGTGTACTGCCATCCCGATGAAAATCGAGGATAGAAAAGCAAAAATGTAGGCTTGGAGGAAGGCGACGAAAAGCTCCAAAAGGTTAATAGCGGTGGCCCCCAGGACGCTGGAAATAGTCACCGTCAACCACAACGGTATCGATAACTGCGCTGTGGCAGCGATAAAGCCCGTAATTACCGCCAAAACGAGGTGTCCTGCAAACATATTGGCCAAAAGCCGCACCGCCAACACCACGTGCTTAATTAAAAGGCCAACTACCTCAATCGCAAATAGCATCGGCTTCAGCATCAAGCCAAGGAGGAACGGAAGATCCAAATGCGGAACCAATCCGATCCAATAATTCACCGGTCCGTGGATGGCCATTCCCGTTCCGATCACGGTGGCAAGAGTAACGCCGGAAAGAGCTGCCGTTACCGCCAGTGAGCCGGTGGGTGAACCCGCCCAGGGGAAAAGCCCCAACAAATTACAAAAAAGCACAAAGAAAAAGACCGTCCAGATAAACGGGAGGAATCGGTCCGCATATTTGTGACCAATGGCAGGCCGCGCCACCTTGTCGCGCAAAAAAAGCAGAATCGCTTCGAACAGATTCCAGAACTTTCCGCGCGGGGTGCTTCCCCGCGACATCCGCCAAGCCAACGGCACGAAGATCAGAATCATTAGGAGGCCGGCAACGACCTCCAAAACCATGAATTTGGTGATCTGAAACTCAAGACCCCAAAAATCGATCTTGGGCAAGGGAATACTCCCCGGATGCGGGTGATCCCCTTTGAGACTATCGGGAAGCCAAGTCCACAAAAAGTACGGAATATGAAATTCGTACGCATCTTTAACGTGTTTGCCCGCTTCGGCTATGTCCAGCATCCAGCAACGGCTCCTTGCCCGGTTTTACAACCGTTCGGCGATGGCAAAAAAAGTACACCCTTCGCAGAGTATTGCTATCAAAGGACCGATTTTACCGACCCGCTAGCACCCCGAATCCACACGGAGGTTCACAATGCAGCCGCTCATAACACACGGCGCGAAAGTGCGGTAAGAAGGATTAACTTTCTGTGTCGTTTTTGTCCGCCCTTTTCCACGCCTTTTCGGCCTGGAGCACCCGTAACAGATCGGGTCGAAGTCGACTCACTTAGAACGCTCCAAAGCCCCGAAAAAATTTTGCCCAAAACCCTCTGCTCTCGTAACAAATCCACCATTTTCTGTCGTGTGAGGTTTTCGATAACCGCCAGAAAACTTTCAAAAATCAACAATTTAAGATCGCCTTCTCAGGGCAGCCATAGCAACCCCAGCTTCAATCGCCAAAATCACGAGGTATGTCGAGAGGGTTGCGATGGTGAAAACCACTGCCGTATCAAAGGGGAGAATCGCCAGCACCATCGCAATCCCAATTAGCGGTACCCCCATTCTTGGTATAGTACCCCAAAACCAAAGCAACGAAGGGTCTTTTGCTTTTCGGCCGAACACCCAGCTCAATGCTCTCGATGCCAAAAGGCTCCCAAAGCAAAGGACAATTGCACAGAATATTGTCCAAATCACCTCACTATTCATCACAAATTGCGGCAAACACTACCAAACTTTAGATCTTTGGGATTTTGTAGGAGCCGTACACGCCCGTTCCCGCCATCTGCTACGTCTTAAAGGCAATAGTTGCATGTAGCGCAAAGTGGTGGTTAAGACAACCGACACACAAAGTCGAGAAAGCGAAACCCTTAAAACCTGTCGCGGGTATGTTTTGCCACCTGAGGATGCGCTACGCCCGTCAAATACTCAGTAATTTAGGAGCAAGTTGCTGAGAATTGAAAATATTTTGCATTCTACCTATATCACCTATTTTCGCCAGAAATCCCTGCCGTCGCTATCTTTAGCAAGTGAATTATTCCGGTAATTATACCGATCCCCGCTCCGGCAATCAAAAGCCACGGACTGGTTCCCCAAAACCCATCCAACCATTGGCCAAATACTGCGGGAATCACCATCTCCAAACCCAGAGAAGTGATTCGAGCCGCCCAAACGAAGCCCACCCCAATCGCCGAGCGATCTTCTCCCGGCTTTTCAGCCATATCTCACACTCGCCGGGTTATGAAAACTCACGGATAAATCCTGCCTGGCCGCGCGGTCTGCCACACGGGATGTTTGGTTGCAGCTTTTCTACAAGGCAGTAGAGCGGCTGTCAACGACATGCGGCCGAAGATGAGGCGATCAAACCGAAGGTCCATGATGACGCCACCGATAATCGCTGCTACAGAGCGGAGAGGCTATGACTGGTAGCAACCTTCAAAAGAACTTCAATCAATTTCCGCGATCACCCCCATCCTGATACCGGAGGTAAATAGGCCTACTAGTTTAACGTAACGACTGAATTATGGCCCTACCATTCCCACCTGATTTACTCAAATCAACTATTCCACCTTGTTTATTCGAGTTATTGGACAAAAAGAGATAACGCACAAAAACTCTGGTAACTTTTAAGCGTTTTTGCGCGCCGGAATCGGCCCGAACCTCTTCCGGCACAAACTCCGGGCATTCCGATGTGCTCCACCTCGAGCGCCTCCAGTTCCAGCCGTCGCTACGCGGGGGATCCGCGAAGCGGGTGAGAAACTCCGAAAGGTAGCTGATGAAAGCTTGGCGGCTCCGGCTGAAATGGGGTTGCGCATTTGGGTGGGGACTTACCAAATTTAGGAAGGCACGGATACAAGAAGAAGTTCAAAAACTCGGGGGGAGAAGGTGACCCAATTTGTCGCGTTTTGTTGCCAAATAACGCGCATTTTCCTCCCGCACCGGTCCCAGAATGGGAACCTGATCTACCACTTGGAGATCAAAGCCACCGTAAATGAATGCGTCTGTTTTCTTGGGGTTATTGGTGAGCAATCGAACGCGAGATAACCCCAGATCTTTCAGCACTTGGATTCCTACCCCATAGTCCCTCGCATCGGCCTGATGCCCCAAGGCCAGATTTGCCTCCACCGTGTCTAAACCTTGATCTTGGAGGGCATAAGCCTTGATTTTTTCGGCCAGACCGATTCCGCGCCCCTCCTGAGGCAAGTACACCAGGGCACCGACCCCCTCCTGCCCAATCATCTCGAGGGCCAAATGAAGTTGGTCCCCACAATCGCAACGCAGTGATTCCAGCAAATCGCCCGTAAAACAGGAGGAATGCAACCGCACTAAAGGCGCAGCAGCATTTTCCGGCTCTCCAAAGACAATGGCCATTGGTTCTTGGGACTCATACTTGACTCGATATACGATAATCCGCGCCGGTCCGTATTTTGTCGGGAGCTTCGCGTCGGCGACGCGATACACCAGCTTCTCCATCCGCCGCCGATAGCGGATCAAATCCTCGATCCGAATGATCGGCATGCGAAACTTTTTGGCAAGGGCTAAAAGTTCCTCGCGGGATGCGCGATCGCCTTCGGCGTTCAGGATCTCGCACAAGACGCCGGCCGGACTTAACCCGGCCATTCGCGCAAGATCCACGGCACTTTCCGTGTGTCCTGCGCGGCGAAGCACGCCCCCTTCCTTCGCCTGCAAGGGGTAAACATGCCCGGGCCGGACAAAATCTGAGGGTTTGCTGTCGGGATCTACCAAAGCGCGGATCGTTCGGGCTCGCTCCGGTGCCGTGATTCCCGTTCGACAACTCCGGTGGTCAACCGGCACAGTGAACTGCGTCCCTAATGGAGCGGTGTTGTGCTCCACAATGGGATGCAATTCCAACCGACGGCAAACTTCCGGGAGTAAGGGGACGCAAACCAGCCCGCGGCCATGGGTGATCATGAAATTTATGATTTCCGGAGTGACCTTTTCGGCCGCGCAAATAAAATCCCCTTCGTTCTCGCGATCCTCGTCATCCAAGACAATCACTAACTGGCCGCGAGATATCGCCTCGATGACGTCGTCAATCGGGGAAAACTGGCTTCCCTTTTCTTGGTTCCCGGTGCTCATCGGATCTCAGTTGAACTATTGCTACAGTGACTGCTGAACTGATTACTAATTGCCTAATTGTTACAGCTAGCCACAGCAACTGCCGTCATATGAGGGGAGTTTCCCCCTCAAAAGACCCTCCCGCTTCCGCTCGTAAACGCCGGAGGAACGGCAGCTTTGGACTGAACCCCCGTTTTTTCCACCGCGGGAGCACCCCGGAATACCGAAGGGAAAACGCCCGGGTATTGGGGGGAAACAAAAGTTTAGTTCCCTCTTGATATATCTTACCAGGTCAACGCCCCTTTTGCTAATCCTAAAGGAGCCCCGGGATGAAAATGCGGCTCGGAAATGAGGGCGAATACCTGCGACGAACGGGGGGTGAAGACTCGTATCCGAGAGGTATACGAGATTTCGAAATCAGGTTCGAGGTATAAGACTCGGGGAATTGTGTGAGCCACAAAGGGCCCTTAAAGGCTACGGCTGAAACGGAGCGACCTTTCCGGGCTATTGTGAGGGGTTGATCGCCACTTTATATTTCGACTTCAGAGCCTGAAAAAACCGGGTAAAAGACTAAAGACCGCTTAAAATGGTCCGTCACCGGTCCGATGCAAGGCAAATCGCTCGTGTAACGTAAATGGCGCAAAAGTTTTTACCACATTTTTTCAATTCAAAAGCAAAACGTAGGTCAGCGAAACGACGTGCGAGTTCTTAAGAGCTAGGGAAATATTTTCAGAGCTATGGGAAATATATCTCTTGCTCGATTTAAGCCGGAAGTCCCAGCAAATGATCTCCCACGTCGTCTGTAACTTGTGTTCAACTGGCTTAAGCAATTAAAGGCGCGGCCGTTGAGCGGATTCATCGCCGGATGAATCACCGTGATGAACAAACAGAATCCCCGGTAGCCCATATCTTTATCTTTAGAGAGCCTGAATACTCAACTTTCGCAACTGTATTCCCCAGTTTAGATACCGGGTTAACTCCCTGATAACGGGCACCTAGGAAACCTGCCGGAATTTTCAGCCCACAAAGCTCGCCGAAATTACACGCTAAAATCTTGCCCCAAAGTGTTTTTAGGAGCGGCGTTCCATTACCGTGGGCTCAGTAATCGGCCAATCAATCCTACGCGAACTGACGTGGAGGCCCAAACCGCGGCCAAGAACGATAGGTGTTCCAGTAGCAAAAAAGCAATCCGCAGTTCGTTCGCAGTATTTGGCGTTTTTTAATTTCGCACTTTCCAATCAGATTTCATAATGTTTCGGGGCTTCACTTCGTGCTGCGAGACACAAGTTTTTCATCATGGCACGCGTGTCTGCGAAAACAAGGGGTTTTGGCGACGACTCACGTTGGCACCTCTCAAACGCAGTCTTAATCTGCACGTCTGGTTTCCTTAAGAAAGCCGTCCTAAAAACGAGCGGATTTCTCAGGCAAACGGATACGTTGGTTGATCAAATCAGCGATAAGTTGGTTGATCAAACCCCCGATACGTTCGTTGATCAAACCACAAGGTCAACGCATTTCAAAGGCACCGAGGACCCCCGGATCTTGGAACCGAGCACCACCAGATCTTTCGAAGCCTGAAAAACGCGGGCTTAGTTGGTGGATGCAGTGCTCTGGTGGCGATCACCTGGGAGGCTGAATTCCATGAGGCCACATGTTTCCAAGCGTTACGTTCCCATGGGGCGGTTATGCCTCCTATTGGGGTTTTCAGTGGTAATGAC
The DNA here is from genome assembly GCA_937128505.1 of uncultured Thermogutta sp. Lineage (GTDB taxonomy): Bacteria > Planctomycetota > Planctomycetia > Pirellulales > Thermoguttaceae > DTLM01. The sequence goes on along the minus strand of CAKZMM010000189.1, from coordinate 96,703 downwards.
TACGCTTGCAGGATCGGGGACCGCTGAAGATGGCGTCGGATCCGGCTCTGCCGACGGATCACACTATGTAGCTAAACTGCGGGAGCGGGCCGTGGATGTATCCCAGGAAATGGTCCGGCTCATCGAAGCGGACTGGATTGATCGAGACAACCGCTGGCGGTGGCGGGCTGATCCTCGGTGGGGGTATCCCGAGGCGGACGGCGTTGTGCGGGTCAACGAATTTGGGGTGACGACCCGAGAGGACGCCGCGGGAGGATGCGACGGCGTGAAAAACGGTCGGTGGGGCTTCCATACCGCCAGCGGTGAGAAAGACCCGTGGTGGCAAGTGGATTTAGGGGCAATTTACCGGTTGGACAGAGTGGTGGTGTTCAATCGGATGGATCGGAATACTGCCCCCCGCACGCGAAATCTCGAGGTTCTTGTGGCCGCCGGCCCGGAGTCAGATAAGTTCGAACTGATCTACAAGCATGACGGCAGTGTCTTCGGGGGAGCGATGGATGGGAAACCCCTGGTCATCCCCCTGGCTCAAAAAAACGTAATGGCTCGGGTGGTTCGCCTGAGAGTTCCCGGGATATGCTCCTTCGCTCTGGATGAGGTGGAAGTTTACGCGGCCGACAACCCCGAGGAAAATATCGCTTTGGGGAAACCCGCCGATCAAAAAAGTGTGGGTAGATACTCCTATCCGGGGACGCTGCCGGATGGGGTAGATGTGGCTAGTCCCCCCGTGGATCCGCACAAAGGGCGATTTCCCGCTTTTAGCCTAATGCACTGCCGCGAAGTCTTGGTGAAAGCCGCGGAGTTGGCAAATCGGCTCGAGCCCCGCTGCACGGGGGAGCGACGTAACCGGCTGGAGTCACTCAAAAAACAGATGAATCTTTGGGAAGAGCGTCTTCGAGAAGCGGGAAGCGACGAACAAGTGCCGGAGAAAACCCGCCGCGAAATCTATCTTTCATTGCGGTGGATAGCCCGGGAAATTGCTTTTTGCAATCCGCTGTTAGATTTTGACGCCATTGTTTTCATCAAGCGACACGACCCGGCCGGTGTTTTCCACATGTGCGATCAATACTACGGATGCAACGCGGTGCCCGGGGGCGGACTTTTCGCCTTGATCGATCCGTTCACCAAAAGGCCTAAACTGGTCGATATCTTAGACAATTCCACGGTATCTAACGGACGGTTGGCCGGACAAAAATTGACCGGCGGGAGTTTCCTTTCGCCTGAGTTGTCTTTCGACGCCAGTACGATCCTGTTTGCCTATAGCGAGGCCAAAGCCTGGCCCAAGTATCAGGGAAAGGAAGCGTACGATTGGGCCCCGGAGATCTGTTACCATATTTTTAGATGCCGAGCTGATGGCACGGATCTTCAGCAGTTGACCGATGGTGCCTGGGACGAATTTGATCCATGCTTTCTTCCGGATGGCCGGATCGCCTTCATTTCCATGCGTCGCGGCGGCTATTTAAGATGCGGCCGCCACTGCCCAGTGTATACCTTGTTCGCCATGGAAGCCGACGGAAGCCGTATCCGTCCCTTGAGTTTTCATGAGACCCACGAGTGGCATCCCAGCGTGGCAAACGACGGAATGATCGTTTACACGCGTTGGGACTATGTCGATCGTGACACCAATGTAGCACACCATATTTGGACTTGCTTCCCCGATGGACGCAATCCGCGTAGTCCTCATGGGAATTATCCGATTCGGCGGGAAAGTCGGCCCTGGATGGAGATGCAAATCCGGGCCATTCCGGAGTCTCCGAAATTCGTCGCGGTGGCCGCCGCTCACCATGGGCACGAGTTTGGCTCGCTTGTGCTAATCGATCCCCGCCGCGTTGATGATGGAGCGATGTCGCAGTTGGAGCGGCTGACCCCCGAGGTACCTTTTCCCGAGGCCGAAGGGCGACCGATCAACTTGTATATGGTCTACGGGACACCCTGGCCGCTGAGCGAAGAAGACTTTTTGTGTGTGTATGATGCAGCCGCGAAAAACCGGGGCATTTATTGGATCGATCGTTACGACAATAAGGAGCTTCTGTACCGCGATCCTAAAATTTCGTGTTCCACCCCGATTCCGCTACGCCCGCGCCCTGTGCCGCCGGTTTTGCCTGCGATGACCGCAGGATGGCCCGAGGATGGAAGCGATCCGGAGCCTGCGACGGTAGCGCTGGTGAACGTGTACGACAGCGATTTTCGATGGCCTGCGGGAACAAAGATCACGGCACTGCGAGTTATTCAACTGCTTCCGAAGTCCACTCCGCCGCCCAATGAACCACGAATTGGTGTCGCCAATCAAACGAACGCCCGGGCCGTTTTAGGAACGGTCCCCGTGGAGGCAGACGGGAGTGCTCATTTTCGTTTGCCGCCGGGAATCCCCGTGTATTTCCAGGCACTGGACGAGCGGGGGATGGCCGTAATGTCCATGCGATCGGTGACTTATGCGCACCCTGGCGAGAAGCTCGTTTGTCAAGGGTGTCATGAGCCACGCCACGATCCCCCCATGTCGTCCCTTTCCCCTGCGATAGCGTTGACACGGAAGCCTTCCGAGATTGAGCCGCCGGTAGATGGGGCCAACCCGTTCAATTTCGTGCGCCTTGTGCAGCCGGTTTTGGACCGGCATTGCGTGGGGTGTCACCGGGAAAAGAATGCCTTGGATCTCAGCGGAGTTTCGGAAGGCCCTTATGGTTGGACCCGATCGTACACCAATTTAGCAGGCAAGTACGGGTTTTATTACCACGTGAGCAATGGGTCGATCAATCAAGGGATTCACGGGGGAAGCCGGACGATCGCAGGGCAATTCGGGGCGGCGGCAGCCCCTTTAATGAAGTACCTTGGGCCGGAACATTATGGCGTGGCACTACCCGCGGAGGATCTTCACCGCATAGTCTTGTGGCTAGATTGCAATAGCGAGTTTTATGGGAGTTATGAACAAATCGAAGCCCAAGCCCGCGGCGAAATCGTTTGGCCCAGTTTAAAATAACCCCTGGTTTGCGAACGGAGCCCGGGGAATCATTTTGTGTGTGCCTGCGGAAGAAGTCCGGGGGCGTCGAGGCAAATTATTAGCGAATCGCGCGAAAAGGCTCAATAATCTTGTTGACTCTTTCGGAGCACGAAGTTTTGGACGATCGCGTAATCCGCTTACAAGATTAAAAATAAAAAATGGAATTCCGTTATGCGCCTTGTAGAGCTGACAACTTTCGGGGGCTGGGGTCCGCGAATTTTCTTTGATTCATCGCTTGATTCGATGGATTAATTCGACGGAGGACTATTTGGCAGAAGCAACTTCCCTAATAATTGTCAGCGACTAATAGTAAGCGACTAATAGTAATTTCGTCCTCAGAACATTGCGAGCTTGGTGGGGGGGTAGGCTCAGAAACTTGCGATTTGCCAATTGTGCTTCGAACACCGGCTTCAACACAACTTGGGATCTTCTAAACGTGCCTTGAGCACGAAGTTGCTTCGGAACTCAGAGTGCGAATTCACGTTCTGGGTATTCTGTTTCACTCTTTGGAACACTCGAAGTGTTAAGATCTGAAAAAACTTAATAAGGAACCCCGAATGCGGGCCTAAAACTTTGAGGTTTTCAATCGTAAGGCTTCGCGTGTGGAAAATTAAGAAACCTTGTTTTTCAAATCTGTGTACCACGATTTGACCGCAAGAAGATGCTTTATGTGCTGGATCTGGAGCCCAACTCGTGAGTATGGATTCCTGAATCCGACCCTCCGCATTCAAGCCCTTGTATTTAACGCACGTGTACCTTGAACGATTGAGTGCAAAACATTTGATTCCAAAACATCTTGATCTGAACGTTTAACTTCGAAGGTCTAGGTCAGAAGGTTTAAGTCCGGACGCCTTAATCCGAACCTCTGATTCCGAATGTGTGACGTTACAGGTAAGGTCTGAGTTTCTACAAAAAGACGAACACCAGAAACAGAAAGGCTCTATCAATGTGCGGAAGAATCCAGCAGATAGTCTTGCCATTTGTGGTCGGAGGTCTACTTTGGGTGGGCCAAAGCCTCGAGGTTAAGGGGGCCGATTGGCCTCAGTGGCGGGGGCCTAATCGCGATGGTCGTATCGTCGAACCCGTGGCGGCGGTCGGCTGGCCCAAGGAGTGGCAAAAGGTCTGGCAGGTTGAAGTGGGCGAAGGTCATTCTTCGCCTGTTGCGGTAGGACAGGTGGTTTATCAGTTCGCCCGGCAGGGCGATGATGAAGTGCTCCGCGCTTTGTCACTTGCCGATGGTCGCCCGTTGTGGAGCGATCGATACCCGGCACCTTACGAAATGAACCCCGCCGCCCGGGACCACGGTAAAGGCCCGAAATCCACCCCTGTCGTGGGCCAAGGACGTATTGTAACCCTGGGGATCAGTGGGATTTTGACCTGCTGGGATACAACAACCGGCAAACGGCTTTGGCAGCAGGAGTTTTCTGGGCGATTTGCCCGCACTTCACCTCTTTACGGCACCTCGATGTCACCGATCGTCGATGGCGACTGCGTTATTGCCCATGTGGGCGGGCACGATCAAGGCGCATTGACGGCCTTTGATTTAAACACCGGCAAGATCCTCTGGCAGTGGGACGAGGATGGGCCCGCGTACACTTCTCCGATCATCGCGGAATTGGCCGGCGTGCGGCAACTCATTACACAGTCTCAACAATTTTGCATCGGCGTGGATCCGAAGACAGGCAAACTCCTATGGAAGATCCCTTTTACAACGCAGTACGATATGAACATCGTAACACCGGTTGTTTGGCGGGATCTTATCCTCTTTTCGGGCTACCGGCGTGGGACAACGGCGTACCGGCTCGAAAACTCACCGGAAGGACTGAAGCCCAATCGGGTGTGGCATGCGGATCGGGTTTCGATGTTCATGAGTTCACCCGTTTTATCCGGTGAATTATTGGTAGGCTTTGCCCAGGAAGCGCGCGGTCAGTACGTGTCCCTTGATCCCGAGACGGGCAAGGTGCTTTGGGCAAGCGATGGCCGGCAGGGAGAAAATGCGGCCTTGCTTGTGGGGGGTAACCACATCTTTAGTTTAGTCACAACGGGGGAATTCTCGGTCTTCGAGCTTAAGGAAAATCGCTTAGTTCCTCAGGCACGTTGGAAGGTGGCAGAGTCGCCCACTTGGGCGCATCCGGTCCTCTGTGCGGAGGGCCTGCTTGTAAAAGATCGTCAGCTACTGACTCTGTGGAAGCCATGATTACGCTAAAAAACCTTGCGGAAGCGCCGATCGGACCGCTAAACTGATGGAGGTCCTCACTGGGCGTTAAACTTACGGAAGCCCGGATTAGACCATGGAACCTACGGAAGCAGTTATTAAATCTTGGGCTTCTGCATCCTCCCACTCAGTCGCGCGACCATCCGCTCGAATAAGGCCTGAAACTTCACAGACCGTTGAATCATCAAACGGAAGCAGAATTCAGGGTCGGTACAGCCAGTAGCTCGGCAAGTCGTGATAAGGAGTCCAAGCTATGAAACGGCGGTTGCTTGGAGTAGGGATGGCACTGCTGGTTCTCAGCGGCGTCTTGGCAGGATGGCTCAGTGGGGCTTGGTTCGACCCGGCCGTAGCTCAGCAGCCGGGGGCACAGCGGCGAACTGGTGGAGCCGCAGCACGGCAAGTGCGAAGGCAACCTGGGGGTTCCACGAACCCGGCGGATTCCGCGGAGGCGTATCCGGATCCGGTAGCCACCTGGTTGGCACCGGGCACCGTTTGCTTGCGGGTGGAACTGGGGAGCATCACGGAAGGCGGCCGACGTGTTCCGACCGTTTGGGATGGCTCGCTTCAAGTAACCGCTGGTACCCTACGAAAGGTTGCTTTTTGGCATCCTGATCCCCGAAACAAAGTCGAGGGCAATTCGTGGAAGGCTACGACGCTCCGCGAAATTCCATGGAACACCGAGCAGCGGGCTAGGGGCCATGAGGCGATGCCCCTGCAGGATGCGGCGCTACTTATCGAACTTGCCGATTGCTCGGACGAAACAGTGCTGGAATTCGACACCGCTCAAGGAAAAGCAAGTTTCTCTTTGCGGGAGATTCCTTTCGGTACCCAGGTTAGGTTTTTGCGGGGGTTGATGCGGGTTTCACGTGCCGCACAATCCGGATTGATTCTTTCCGCACCGACGGAAGATGATTTTCCCGTCGCGGCAACAGATTCCGCCGGGCGGCTTCATGTGGTGTACGTGGCCTTTACCCATGGCAAACGATTTCGGGTTAGGGAGCAAATTGACCGCATCCTCGATGATTATTCGTATCTGGCCGAACCGGCTGGCGGCGACCAATTGTGGCTTTTGCGCGAGAAAAGCGGCGATTGGGAAAAGCCCATGGCGATCACGCCGCCGGGGCAAGATATCTTTCGGCCGGCGATCGCAATCGATGGACAAGACACCATCTGGGTGATTTGGTCGGCCCAACAGGCGGGCAATTGGGACCTGTATGCCCGGTGGGTCAAGGGTGACCAACTTGGCGAGATTCAGCGACTGACCACCGACTTGGGACCCGATATTTTCGCCGTAGCCACCACCGATGCCGAAGGCCGAGTGTGGCTCGCTTGGCAGGCCTTCCGCAACGGGCGTTCCGACATTCTGGCCATGCGGCAGGAAGGCAACCGCTTCGGGGCGGCTACAACCGTCTGCGGAGCGCCTCGCAATCAATGGACCCCCGCCATTGCCGCGGCAAAAGATGGCCGCGTGGCGGTGGTTTGGGACAGTTACGAAAAGGGCGATTACGATGTCTTTGCCCGAATTTGGTCTCACGGGCAATGGGGACCGCGGATTACCGTTGCAGGCTCGCTGCGGGCTGAAATGAGGCCTTCGGCTACTTTCGACTCCGCCGGCCGGCTTTGGGTTGCTTTCGAGGATAGTCCAGAAGGCTGGGGCAAGGATTGGGGCGCCCTAGAAAAGGAAGGTGTACCTCTGTATCAAGGTCGTACGATCGCCGTGAGAATCTGGGCGGATGGAAAACTTTGGGCTCCCGCCGAGGATCCCGCAACCGTGTTCGTAGCGAATCGAGTTCGAAAGGGTCAGGTAGAACGTGCGCAACGATTGGCCCTTCCTCGGCTGGCTACTGACCGTGACGGCCGGATTTGGCTCGCCGTTCGTTCGCCCAGGTTGGGAACGCGCGTCGGAGTGGGTACCACCTGGTTTACCCATGTAACATGGTTCGATGGCGAACGTTGGGCCGATGAAATTCCCTGTCCTCTGACCGATAACCTCTTGGATAACCGCGGTAGTTTGGTGCCTTTGCCCAGTGGGGAAATGGTATTGGTGACCTCCACGGACAAACGGTTCGCCACCGCTGCCCGACTGCCGGAGTGGTACATCCGCGAACTGCGTCAAGCAGGTCAGCAAATCGAGCAGGGGCGTGTGCAAAGCCGGTGGCCTGATTCGGTCAATGGTGAGCTCATGATGGCGCGCCTCGGCACACCTTCCGTCGCAGTCGCGGATTCACCGAAACTGGAACTGGTCGAAACGGTGCTCGCCGAGCCAGACCTAAAAACCAAAAAGGAGTTGGAAGACGTTGCCCGGGCCCGGGAATACCGTGTCCAAATCGGCGGGAAAACCTTACGATTGTGGCGGGGAGAATTCCACCGGCACACCGAAATCTCTTCGGACGGTGGCGGAGACGGAATGCTTATGGACATGTGGCGGTATGCCTTGGATGCCGCCGAGCTGGACTGGGTCGGCAACGGCGACCACGACAATGGCAACGGCCGCGAGTACTCCTGGTGGATCACGCAGAAAACCACCGATTTATTCAACATGCCCGGGGTCTTCACACCCGTCTTCAGCTATGAACGAAGCGTGAGCTACCCCGATGGACACCGAAATGTTGTTTTTGCCCGCCGGGGCATTCGCACCCTTCCGCGGTTGCAAGGCGGATTCGGTAAGCCGATGGACGAGCTACCGTTCGAAGCCGAAAGACCCAGCTCCCCCGATACCCAACAGCTTTATCGTTACTTGGCATACTTCGACGGCGTGTGCGCCAGTCACACCAGCGGAACGAATATGGGAACGGATTGGCGGGATAATAACCCGAAGGTGGAGCCCATCGTCGAGATCTATCAGGGTTGCCGACAGAATTATGAAATGCCTGGAGCCCCGCGGAGTAACACCGCTGATAACTCCATCGGGGGTTGGCGGCCTTACGGTTTCGTCTCCCTCGCTTTGAAGAAGGGTTATCGGCTCGGGTTCCAGGCCTCCAGCGATCATATTTCCACCCACATCAGCTATTGCAGCGTTTGGGTGAGCGAGCCAACGCGAGAGGGTATCGTGGAAGGCATGAAACGACGGCACGTGTTCGGTGCTACCGATAACATCATCGCCGATGTCCGGTGTGGTGACTACTTCATGGGGGATGAGTTCACGCTCAAAGGAAAGCCCACACTGCAAATTCGGCTAATCGGCACGCAGCCTTTTGCTAAGGTACACATTATTAAGGACGGAAATTACGTTCACACGGTTGAGCCGAGTTCTCAGGTCGTGGAGTTTCAATGGACAGATTTCGAGCCCACTCCCGGCACGACAAGCTTTTACTACGTCCGCGGCGAACAAGAGAATGGGGAGCTGGTGTGGGTCTCTCCCATGTGGATCACCTATCAAGGCAGATAAAAGCGGAGCCGAACGTCTTACGCCCCATCGTGCGACCGCCGGATTCCGCATCGATCGTAAGCCCCTATCCCCCACCTGGCCCCTGAGGAAAGAGGAAGAGACTGGCAATCGGAATAGGTAGCCGAACGAGACCACGTTCGACCCCCTAAAAAGCAAGCCGCCGATTCCACCTAGCGGCGGCAAATCGCGCCTATTTCGCGCGATTAACGAGCAGTAGCTCGAAGGATTATCAACCGCGGTCCGGAAGCTCGCAGTCCCCAAGCTTGTAATCAGGCCGCCACCGACATGTGCCGACAAAAAGCCGGGGCATCGGTGTCAACATATCACAACACTACTTTGAAAAAGCTACTTTGAATGGGGTAAGGGGCGCAACGTAGCGCCAAATCCTCCCCTTGCCGCCAGCATCGGCTCATTGCTTCGAGTTTAGCCAGGGCAAGCGAAGGCGACCTTTTGTCGCCGACCATCCGCCGGCTGTAATCATCGGGTTTCGATTCCCAGACTAGCTTCGCACCACTGAGCCTTTGGGTGCCGCGGAGGCGCTCCCCGAAAGCCCGTTGGTGAGAATCTCCATGGCCCGCTCGTGCTGAGCCTCGGTCATGAAGGGGATTCCGGTAACTTCTGCGGTTTCGCGATTGGCGGCCATCAAATCCTCGCGACAGATCGCTGGGAGACTGAAGCGTCGTGCGCCGGCCATAAGCTGCTGGAGCCCTGTCACGAGCTTGTCCACAAGGCAATAGACGGCCACGGCACCGTAGGGGATGTTTTTCATCTCTTCGGCGCCTACCTTTGCTTTCACTTCCTCCCAGCAAGCGAAAATCTGCTCCGGCGACTGACCAATCGCGGCCACACTCGGGGGTAAGTTTTCCCAATTCCCGTTGACTTCGGCCCGCCGCTCGGGGTGGAGCGCGCCTTCGATATTGCTTCCCAAGAACCCCGGCACCATCATCGCCCGGCCAAGACAGACTAGCCGGGAATAAGGCGCGCACAGAGCGAGGGCCTTAAAGATGTGATCTTCTCGAGCAAACCCGCCACCCAAGGAAAGATCGGGCGGTCGCACGCCCCGCTCTTCAAGAACCCGGCAATACTCATACGCCTTAGCATGAAGCGGTAGGGAAGGAACGCCCCAGTGTTCCATCATGTTCCAGGGGCTCATGCCGGTCCCTCCGCCGGCGCCGTCAATAGTCAGCAAATCAAGCTCTGCGTCGGCTGCACAGCGGATCGCCAGGGCCAAGCCTTCCATCCCGTAAGCCCCGGTCTTCAGTGAGATTCGCTGGAACCCGAGGCCTCGGAAGAAGCTGACGCTATTCATAAACTCTTCATACACGGCCTGGGGCGTATGAAGGTTTGAGGCTCCCAAGCGACTATGACGAGCAAACGAGCGGATGCTGCCGTGGCGAAAAGCGCTTTCGGCCACCGGATCGTACGGATTCGGATCCACCAGGTAGCCCCGGTCCTTCAAAAATCGGGCATATTCGATGTCCGTGACCTGAATTTCCCCGCCAATGGCCTTGGCTCCTTGCCCCCACTTAAGCTCCAAGATCACTTTGTCGCCATACTTATCAATCAGGTACTGAGCGACCCCGTTGCGGGTATCTTCCACATTCATCTGCACGATGATCGCACCGTTTCCGTCGTAATACCGGAGGAAACAGTCGATACGGCGGTTCAACTCTGGTGAATGGATCACACGACCGTTTTGAAAGACCGCTTCGCGATCTACCCCCACAACATTTTCGCCCACCACGATCGGAAACCCGCAAAGTGCCGCCCCCACGGCGAAGCTTTCCCAGTACTTGGCCGCGATAAAGGTTGAGCCTAGCGCACCGGTCATTAACGGGACCCGGCACCGGGTCGTCACATGGCGACCGAATTTAGTCGACGCATCCACATTCATGAATAGGCAGTCGTCCGGCGTATCCGATAACCGTTCCGGCAATCCGGTGGCACTGTAGGCGTAACCCTGAATCCTTAAGGCGTGGTAACCGATCCCTAAAGCGACGACATTCGCTGACCCGGAGGTCACCATTCCAAAGTCACGCGGGTACAAGAGCTTCCGGCCGAGAAGAGAACTAAGCCACGTCTCGCATTTCCCCCGACAATCTGCCTCACACAAAGTGCACAAACCGGACTCCGCCGGATTGCCTCGGTTGTTCGTCCCCAAGACATCGTTTTGTTTCCGGAACTGGAGCATCAAAGGACCTCCTGCGACGTAATTGCACAAGAATTAACTGGACTCCAGCACTCGCAGCACCAGATCGGTAAAAATCGAGGTCGACCTTGGGCAAAAGAGAACTGAAATTCCGGCATTTTTTTGCCCAACTTCGCTAAAGAGTATAGCAAGTTCCTTACGTAGATTCTAGTCTAATCAGAGTTTAGTACGCGATCAGCAGGTGCCTAGCTAACCGAAAAAAGCACTTGATTAGGCAATAAGATTTTAAAAATCGGAAAAAATGCCGAATTGATTTCGGCAGTTCTGCCGAATTTTTTAGGCTCGGCAGCCTGGGTTTGCAAGGCATTTGTCGGCATTAATGTCTGTCGACCGCGTTAAAATTGGGGGTGGAAGCGCTTCCGCGTTGCAGATCGTCGCGAAAGTCGGCGGACTAATCAACATTACAAATCGGCAGGCTGTGCCAACTAATGCTTTCTCGCTAGCCGAAAATCGGCAAAAATTCTAATTGGCGGGAAAACCCGTGTGAAAACCGGCTGTTTTCCGACCGCTATCTCCCTTGGGCTAAGCGGCTCAAGTGTCTTGCGGCAAACGAGATAGAATCTGCCGAGGTTAAGAACCAGATTAAGGCCCCACTCTTGGGCACACGATCAAATCGAATTGTCAGATTCAGCACACCATCGACCACAAACGATGGTTCCTGACCTTTATCGCCCGGAATTTCGGGCGGAGGATTCATCCATGTTCCAGGCCAAAAAAATCAGAAATCGTCAAAAAATCCTTGAGCTCCTTTATAAAACCGACGGTCTTCTTACTTCCAAAAGAATCGCTGAGCTCCTCGAGGCCGATGGCTACCTGATCAGCGAGCGCACGGTCCGGTTGTACCTACAGGAACTTGCGCAAGAGGGGTTCACGCGATCCTTCGGACACCGTGGCCATTCCATCACGGAACGGGGGCTTTCGGAGCTTCGAGTTACTCAAACCTATCAACGAATTGGATATCTTTCGGCGAGAATCGACGAAATGACCTACAAAATGAGTTTCGATCTGGAGCAACGCACCGGCACCGTGGTGGTCAATACCTCGGTGGTGGATCCGAGGGACCTGGCCGGGTGTTTGGATAGGGTTGCGCAAGTCTTTACGAAGGGGTATGGAATGGGAACGCGTTTGGCCATCCTTACGCCCGGTGAGCGCATCGGCGAACTGGAAATCCCCCCTCATCGCATAGGCTTTTGCACCATCTGCTCGATCACGCTCAATAGCGTTCTCCTAAAGCATGGCATCCCCACCACATCCCGCTTCGGGGGACTGCTGGAGGTTTGCGGCGGCAAACCGCGGCGCTTCGTGGAGCTCATACATTATGACGGGACAAGTATCGACCCTCTCGAGGTCTTCATTCGGGCCAGGATGACGAATTATTTAGGGGCCATTTCCGATGGTAACGGTCTAATCGGAGCCAGCTTTCGCGAGATCCCCGAAGATGCTCGGGATCTGGCCCTCCGCTTAGCCGATGCCATGGCTCGCATCGGTATGGGGGGACTGATGGTGGCCGGAATGCCTGGGCAACCCGTGCTGGATATCCCAGTTACGCCCGGACGCATCGGGCTTGTGGTCATCGCCGGTCTAAATCCGATTGCTATACTCGAGGAATTGGGTTACCCGATCCAGTCTCGGGCCCTCAGTGGCCTATTGGACTTCACTCGAACCATCACAGTCGACGAGCTGCCGCAGACCCTTTCTCAATTTCTATGAGACTACCGGCTTCCTCAGGATTGCTTGGGGCGATTCGCTCGCGGCTGCGGGGCGGGGGGCTTTCGCCCGATTTCTTGACCGTCATTCAGAGTTTCTTGGTATCCGCCAAAGATCGGCTTTCACTGGGCAAAAATCGGTTTCCAACGGAAAGAGATTGGCTTACAGCGGGCAGAGATCGGTTTTCACTGGGCAAAAACCCGTTTTCAGCGGGCAAAGATCGGTTTTAGGGGTGCCAGAAAAGTCTCCCGAACGGCATGCCGGGTTTTCCGTAATGCTCCTTGCTGCTCAGGAGGCGGGGACCAGGAAGCTTCGGCTAAGTCGACAAGGGTCCATCCTTCATACCGCGGCATGGCCCAGAGCGACTCCCCATTTTCTATGGGCCGATTGATACGAACATTAGCCAAGTCGACACGAAAGGCGAGCCCCATCTGGGGAGCCCGTAACTCGACCACCCGTGGCATGATTAGCCCCGAAAGTGGATCCCGGCGATGCTGCTGCGCAACGGCACTGACCACCAATTGGCCATGACGGTCAAAAATATATTGCTCCCTCACAACGGCGCTGCGGGCATCCACGACCGTTATTCGAGAACTCGGACCCTCGGGCGTATCCACGAGCGTGGTGATCTGGAGACGTCCGTCCCCAAGGGATTTCGGGCCCTGATGCGCCAAATGCAGTGGCAACTCGAGAACTCCCAACGCCTCGGAAATCCATTTTGGCTCGAGGGGAAATGCCTGTCGGATTGGGCTACTGTGAAACCGATCGTGCCGGCATAAAAACATCTGCGGTTCGCGACGGACCCACACCCAAAACAGTTCATCATTGCTCCCCAGGTCGAGCTCCATACCAGTTACTCGGGTTCCGGCGCGGATTCTCAGCCGCAACGGCCGCTCGAAAGCAATCATCGCCCGCAGGTTGGGAAATCCGGGGCCGCTAATGACGGCTTGATCGGTTACAAAATTACGGATCTGCGTTCCGTTGCTATTCACGGCCGAAAGGACTTGGTCAAGTGTGGGCGAGGCCGGTAAAACTTGCGGTAGTGCATAACTGCCGGTAATCCCCGGACGATTCAGCCAACTACACCCGGAAGAAACCAATTGAAGCGCGAGACCGCAAACCAGGGTGCAAACTCTGCTTACGAAACCCTTACGATCTAGCGAAGCTAGCGGCCTGTGAATGCGTCGCCTGAATCGACGCGGATCAAGTGCCTGAGTTTGTAACGAATGCTGGGGACGACCGCCGAGAATCAGCTCTTCCATGAGCACGACCTATAGCCTCGAAAACTCTCGCCGCATGAATGGATTTCGGCGACGAATAAGTCCTACGCTCAAAAAGAGAACTACTCCAAAACAGACAACGAGCTTTCTCGAAAAATCCGCATGATTCCTGCAAACGAAATTGCTTAGTTCCTCCGATCCAGCCGAGTCAATCGTCCACGCAAAATGAGCAGATATTTGCAAAGCTAGTAGATACTTGACGAAAAGCTAACCGTCTTAGAGGGTGAACCAAATGTTTTCCGCGACGGAGAGGCACTTGAATCTACCGGCGGTGGTGCTTCCGATTCCTCCTCAAAAGGTCCCATGATATCGAAAGGGCGATGAACGAGTTCGCTCAGATTACTCTCAGATTACTCGTTGACCACTCGCCCCTCGGTGATGGCCAAAAGGAGCTGTTCTAGCGCCGCCATTCGTTCATCTGATATCGCGGGGACATGCACACGGTATTCGCACTCGCGGCGGGGACAATATAGCAGGAGAAACTCCTGCCCGCCCTCCAAAATCTGGTTTTCGATTCGTAGGACGCGTTTCCGCACCAAAAGGAGGCCTAAGAGGTAAGCTAACTCCGCCTGTTCGTTTCGGTTTAGCAAGCGTTCAAAGATCTGGAGCAATTCGTTGGGTCTCAGCCGGGATTGGCTCGGCTTATGCTCAGCCGGGACGCGGAATTTCCACCAAGCCACCGCGGTTTCAGGCGGCCCTGTCCAAGCCTCCTCTGAAAAATCGAGTCGGCGGAACTCCAAATTTTCCCGAAGGAGGACCGAAAAACACACTTCACCCGGCAAGAGGCTTCGGCCCGTTCGGGCACACTTGAAAGTCGGCTTTCCGAAATCAATTTGGTCAATCATCAGACCCGTGGGGTGCCCTTCATTTAAGAGCCGTTTCCGCCACCTTTTTTCGGTGCAGATCCGGCCGGGGCTCAGCCCCCATCATCACCCAAGCATTACAGAATGTTATAGACCGCCAAAGGGAAAACAATTTTTTGTTAGTTGAAGATGGTGGTCTTACCAAAAACAGGCATCTCAAGAAGAGTACGTTCAAGGAGATCTGCCATTTCCCACAGGGACTATCACAGATGCAAATTCCTTAACACAAGTTTGACCGATTAAGTGTACTCGAAACCTCTTTCAACACGCTTTGGCCAAATGCTTAAGAATAACTGATCTTTTGATCCTATTGCTACTAATAGCAGGAAGTAATTCTCGGATAATAGCAAGAAGTAATTCTCGGACATTCAAAATCGCCGGCGCCAATAATTAGTGAATTAGTGAAAATCGCCGGTAACAAAAAATTCAAAAGATCATCGATTTCGTTTTTCGCAATTTCTTGTCGAGACTAGCGTCTAGTAAATTCCGCGGATTGGATCGCACCAAGAGGCGAGCGGTACTTTCCTTGCAAATCTAACCCAACGACGACGCTTCATGTCCCAAGGGACACGAGGCAGAGAGGAAATACCGGAAAACGCTGTAGCAAGGTTTTGATCGGACTCACAGGTCGGTTCGAGGGGTGGTCCGGGCGATGGCCTCGGCGAACCTACCAGGTTGCTATCGCAAAACGCTACTCGAGGCGAAGATTACCGAGATCGAGGAGTTAGCTCAAGGGCCATCCGTTCTTCAATTGAATCATGAATCGCCCCGGCAAACTGCCGAAGACCTTGCCGCTCCGTGTCGGGTTATGCTTGAGGGCCTTTCCCCAAGAAGTGGAAGCATTCACGACTAAAGATACAATCTTTCACGCAGGAGGGTCTGTCCGGCACCATCTAGGCTTTGCGGTTGTAGAACCATCAGATGTCTGACAAATATTTAAACAATTGGAGCGAATCAACTTGGAAACCTTATTCCGATTCAGAGGATTGTGCTTTCGCGACCAGACATGCCTGATTCGGAGCCTTCTTTCTCAGCACCGAAAAATCGATCGGAAGCTTTCAACGGTTCTTATTTATCTTGCAGTCGGAAGTTTAAGTTCTTCATCGGAAGTACTGGGCAATTAGGAATAACGAAAGCATATCTGTGCTATCACGATTTTACCATTCTGAAGTTAATCATTCTGAAGAAAACTGCAATTTGTGATAGACAAATCAGATTTTTTGGCCATTAGCCCGGATTGGAGAGCCCGGATTGGAAAATCTTAACCAGCGCGAAATGAATCCGTCACAATCGAATATGAAGTTCAACAGGTTAACACTAGGGCTCAGTAGGAGTCTTTGCAATGACTACTGCTGATCCGGGAGCCGTGCGAAGAATACAGGCAGAACTGCAAAAATTCGATTTTTTTGTGAAGTGTGTCGAAGACTTCCCGGCTATTTCACCCCAATTTAAAATGAACGATATTGCCTTACAGAGTGTCGGGGTGTGGGCAAATCATTGGGCTTCCAGGGAGCACCAAGGACAAAATCTTTCTATCTTTATTGTCCTGGTCAGCTGAGTGGAAGTCCACGATAAAGGGGAACTACCGTGTCGGGAGAAATGCCGGTTTCGTCAGCCACGAACACGAATCGGAATCACCATTCTTCGACCGTGCCGTCGGTCTGGCGGAAACAGTTCGAAGATACAGCATTGGTCATTCTTCGTGTAGTTTTTCTAATTGTTACAGGGGGAATTAGCATTTTCATAATTTATTCGGTGTCCGGTGGGGAGGACCCGGTCCTGCCGGTCGCCAAATATGGGTGGGTCCCCTATGCCATTTTTTTTGGATTGATCCTTTTGGCCGGTGGAGTCATCGCGGCCGACATGGCCATTCGCGAGAAACGCCTCGACACCATCTCCGCCGTGTATTTCGGTTTGATCATCGGGCTTTTCCTGGCATATGTGGCTCGATTGGCCTTAACACCTCTTTTGCCTGAGCCATCCGAAAGCAGTGCGACCGCCGAGCGGATCCGGGTTGCCGTGCAACTGGTGTTGGCTGCGGTCCTCTGCTACCTGTGCATCAGCTTTCTAATGCAGACCCGGCACGATTTCCGCTTCATCATCCCTTATGTGGAATTTGCCCGGGAACTCCGCGGAAGGAGGCCTTACATTTTGGACACCAGTGTCGTCATCGACGGGCGGATCGTCGATATCGTGGAAAAGACCCGGCTTTTCGATAGTCAGCTCGTCATCCCACGTTTTGTGATTAACGAATTACATTCGATAGCTGATTCAGGGGATCGTTCGCGGAGGGCTCGTGGCCGCCGCGGTCTCGATATGTTGCAGAAGCTGAAAACGAACCCCGAGGTGGAATTACGGGTTTTCGACCGTGAGTTGCTGGGATCGGAAGGCAAGCGCGTCGACCAGCGGCTCATCGAGCTAGCGAAGCATTTGGAAGCTCGGCTGGTAACGAACGACTACAACCTCAACAAAGTGGCGCGATTGGAAGGGGTCGAAGTAATTAACCTGAATGATTTGGCCAATGCCCTAAAGCCAATCTACTTGCCCGGCGAACAACTCGACGTGCGACTGGTACGCGGCGGGGAAGAGGTGGGGCAGGGGGTGGGCTACCTGGATGATGGCACCATGGTGGTGGTAGAAAACGGCCGGCCATACATCGGGCACGATGTGGTCATTACGGTGACCTCCGTGCTTCAGACGAGTGCCGGGCGGATGATATTCGGCAAGTTTGATCGCATCGGCAAGATCATCCACACCATCCCGCCAGACAAATCTTCTAGCTAAAGAGCCTTTGCCGGAGTCCTCACTAGCTCCGGCACTTATGCCCAATCCGATGAAACGTCTCCCCGGCATTCGGGTTCTCGCGCTCCCTTTTGCCGGCATCAAACCCTCGAGCATTCCAGAGGTAACCATTGAACCTGTGGGCATCGGTATTTCTACAGTCTTTTTCCTGGTTAACCGCGCGTAGCTTTGGCCGATCAAGAACGAGACAAACCACTGGTTGGCGAATTTGATATCCGCCGTATCGCAGCATAATGTTAGCGATCTTTTGGCGGGCAAAAGTTGCGTACTTCAGTCCAAACCTATCGCACAAACGGATGGAGTTTTCGCTGCTGGCGGAAAAATGGGCTACGGACAGAAAACGGGTAGCCTGTTGCCTAATTGCGAGATGCACCCGTTCTAAGTTGCCATCTTGTACTTGCTTGTACTCGAGCGATCGCGCGGCTTTCCGTTCCAACCTTGGCGACTCGCTCTGCTACCTGCTTCCCACGGCACAGGGTCAGTGAAGCTTTCTGCGCTCGCAGAAACAAGCTTTCTGCGCTGGTCAAGTTGTTCATTTGAGCGGCGGCTTCAAACCTCCGGGTACTACGTGCGAAGCACCGTCTCACAAGAAGCACCCGTCCGCAGCAAGATTACGCAGCTTTGCGGCCGGCTGAGTCGGTTAGGAAGGATTTAACGACCGCTGATATAAAGTGGCATGAATTACCCAGCTCTTCTTGATAGCCTAATCCTCAATCCTTCCCAAAGCCCCGCCGACAATCTATAGTGACTTAGTGTGAACCCGGGGTTTATCCACCCCCCGGCGTTAAACAAAACTCGTGCCACGGGGAGCCTCAGTCTTATAAACGTAACAACACTATTTATACCAACTTTATCATTTATCATTTCTGCTATTGGTTTGCCGTCAGTAACGCTCGGCACAACACGGTTAAGGGCTTTTTGCAAATGACGAGCCTCCGATCGCAGTTATCGCTATTGGTCAACGAGTCGATCCAATTGATGAACAAAGGATTTCGCAAAGGATAACGGTCGTCGCTTTAAGATCGCCTTGTTTGGGAAAGGCTGCCTTACAGGATCACCACCGTGAGCATCTTGAATTTAGACAAGATCTTTAATCCGCGTCGAGTTGCCGTTATCGGTGCGAGTGATAACCCCACAAGCGTGGGATATACCGTGCTTCGGAATCTCGTGGGCTCGGGGTTCAATGGGGTCGTTTACCCCGTGAACCCGAAGCGCGAGGCGGTTCAGGGGATCGAGGCCCACAAAGATTTACAGAGCCTTCCGCACCCGCCCGATTTGGCTGTGATTTGCACGCCCGCCCGAACGGTGCCCGCGCTGGTTCGCGAATGCGGGGAAGTGGGAACCCGCGGTCTAATCATCATTTCAGCCGGGTTTCGAGAAGTCGGCGAAGAGGGGAGGCGGCTAGAAGAGCAGATCCTCGAGGAGAAATCGAAGTACGACGGGATGCGAATACTCGGGCCGAATTGCCTCGGCATCATCGTGCCTGGTATTCATTTAAACGCAAGCTTCGCCGCCGCCACACCTCAGAAAGGTCACATCGGTTTTATTTCCCAGTCGGGTGCTCTCTGCACGTCGGTCCTGGACTGGGCCATCGATCAGGGGATTGGCTTTTCGTATTTCGTGTCGGTGGGGAATATGCTCGATGTCAACATGGGCGATCTAATCGACTATTTCGCCTCCCAAACCGACACACAATCGATCATTCTTTACATCGAATCCATCACAGAAGCCCGCGAATTCATGTCCGCAGCCCGGGCATTCGCTCGTACCAAACCCATCGTCGCTTTTAAAGCCGGGCGATTTGCGGAATCGGCCCAGGCGGCAGCTTCCCACACGGGAGCCATGGCGGGGGTAGATGCGGTTTATGAAGCCGCATTTCAACGGGCAGGCATTGAACGGATTTTCCGCATTGAAGACATGTTCGATTGCGCCGAGCTCTTGGCACGACAACAACCACCGAAAGGCGACCGGTTGGCGATCGTGACCAACGCGGGCGGCCCCGGGGTTATGAGCACGGATGCTTTAATCGAACGAGATGGCAAGCTGGCCCAACTTTCGCCGGAGACCTTGGAGAAGCTCAATGCGGTGCTGCCGCCGTTTTGGTCCCGTGGTAATCCGGTCGATGTGCTCGGCGATGCGCCCCCGGAGCGGTACGCAGCAGCGCTCGACATCGTGCTTCAAGATAAAGGTGTCGACGCGGCCTTGGTGATTCTTACTCCCCAGGCAATGACCGACCCCAGCGGAACGGCCCGGGCCATCGGCGAGGTGGCTACCCGACATCGGAAGCCAGTGCTTGCCGCCTGGATGGGCGGCTCTTCGGTAGCTCAGGGGGTCCAGATCCTCAACGAGGCGAATATTCCCACTTATTCCACGCCGGAGCAAGCGGTCCGCGCGTTTATGCATCTGGTGTCATACGCGCGAAACTTGCAGATCTTGCACGAAACCCCGAAGGATATTCCGGTCGCATTCACCTTGGATCGACAACGCTTACGCCGGGTGTTCGACACCATCCTGACGGAAGGGACCGACATCCTTTCCGAAAATGTGTCGAAGGCCTTCTTAGAAGCGTATGAAATCCCTGTCACCAAGCCACACTTGGCCCGCTCGCCGGAGGAGGCGGTGCAATTGGCTCGGCGGATCGGATACCCGGTAGTGCTCAAAATCCATTCGCCCCAAATCTCGCATAAGACTGAAGTGGCGGGGGTGGCATTGAACATCAGTTCCGATGACGCAGTTCGGCGGACCTTCGACCGCTTAGTGCAAACGGCACGAGAACGGCGGCCGGATGCCACCATTGTCGGCGTTACCGTCCAACAAATGGTAAGCTTTCCGAACGGTTTCGAGTTGATCCTTGGGGCAAAGAAGGATCCTGTTTTCGGTTCTGTGATCATGGTGGGCATGGGGGGCACAGCAGCCGAGGTGTTCCGCGATCGCGCCTTAGGACTGCCTCCGCTTAACGAATCCTTGGCCCGTCGAATGCTCGAGTCGCTAAAATCTTGGCCGCTCCTCCAAGGCTATCGGGGGCGGCCCGGTGTTAATATCGACCGGTTGATCGAAATTATCATGAGATTTTCTTACCTCGTGGCGGATTATCCAGAGATCAAAGAAATCGACGTCAATCCCCTCCTCGTGACGCCGGAGGATGTGATTGCCTTAGATGCCCGGGTGGTTGTAGATCGCGACCTCATGGCGCACGGAATCCGGCCCTATATGCACTTGGCCATTCGACCGTATCCCGATGAATTCGTGACCGAGCGGCGACTCAAAGACGGTACCCCGGTCGTACTTCGACCGATTAAGCCGGAGGATGAACCGCTTTGGCACGAGCTGTTAGCGAATTGCTCCACGCAAACGATTTGGTTTCGATTCCGATATTTGTTCAAACAAACAACTCATGAAATGGCGGCCCGGTACTGCTTCATCGATTATGATCGCGAGCTGGGCATCGTTGCCGAGGTAGAAGAAAACGGACAACGAAAGCTGATTGGGGTGGGCCGCTTGGTGGCCGACGCGAACTTCCAGTCCGCAGAATATGCCGTCATTGTTGTCGACCGTTGGCATGGCCGCGGATTAGGTAGCCTCCTCACCGATTATTGCACGGAAGTTGCTAAGCGCTGGGGTGTGGAAAGTATCGTGGCCGAAACAACCCGGGATAATTCCCGAATGCTGGCCATCTTTCGTAGCCGAGGCTTCCAGATAGACGAAAAGTCGGCGGACGATGTCGTCATCGTCACGAAGGAGTTGGTATAAGCATCCCAGGAATCGTCCAAATACTCCGCCATCCACGACGAATTCTGGAATCCACGACGCTTTCGTCATCATCAGTACGACGAGTCGTTCTCGTCAAGCCGATTTCGTCATCATCACTGAGGAGTCGGCGTAACCCCTTGCGAGCAGAGAAAAGTAGCGGAAAGTCTCCGAGACTTGGCCCTCCGAGATTCCCGGGCCCCACCTCGAAGGGGTTTAATTCCGGTGCCTTTCGCGCTCCCTCCCCGCTTTGACCCGATCGGATTCGGGGGGAGCCCATCACAGCGAAAGCCCCGGATACATGGTGAGGTACCAACGGGCGGACACCCAAAAGCGGATAGCCAAGATTCCGCGATCCAATCCTTCGGCAATCATTCCGTTCGGCACCCAATTCCCCGTTGCAAAAGCGGATAGGGCCTAACCCCTCGGCTACGCCACACGACTCCTTAGAATGGTGCCGCGGAATCTTCTTCCGCGAAGGAGTCCAATTCATCGTAGTGCTGGCGCAAACTTTCGAATCGCGTAAACTGCTGGAGCCATGCCAGCTTTACATCACCCGTGGGCCCATTCCGCTGCTTTGCCACGATGACATCGGCAATGCCGGCCACCCCCTTTTCTTCGGCTTCTTCTCGCGAATGGCAGTAGTATTCCTCGCGATGCACAAACATGACCACATCGGCATCCTGCTCAATGGCCCCGGATTCCCGAAGGTGGCTCAACCGCGGGCGATGCCCTTCGCGTCCTTGCTCCACTTGCCGGTTCAATTGGGCTAGGCACAAGACCGGTATCCGAAGCTCTCGCGCGAGGGCCTTCAACCGGCGGGTAATTCGGGCCACTTGCTCTTGACGCGGTGCCTGAGGATCATCCGGTACTATTAATTGCAAATAGTCGATCACGACCAATCTCAGGTCGGCCTTACGCTTGAGCCGTCGAGCGCAAGCCGCAATTTCGGAGACCGTACGGCTGGGCGTATCATCGATGAAAAGGGGAGCATCGCTCAATCGATTGGATGCCGCGACGAGCTTCTCTCGCTCTTGACTGGAAATAAACCCGCTCCGGAACTTCTTTCCGTCGATTTTCCCCAAGGAGCACAGCATTCGTCGGGCTAGTTCCCGACTGGACATTTCCAAACTTACGAAAAGACACGCTTCCCGGCTTTCGAGCGTGACATGCTCGGCAATGTTGGTGGCAAGGGCCGTCTTACCCATACTCGGCCGAGCTGCCAAAATAATCAGTTCCGAGTCGTGCAGCCCTCCCGTGAGGTTGTCGAGATCGCGGAATCCGGTCGGCAATCCCCCCGGAGTGCCCTCCGAAAGCCGTTTATCGATCTCCGCGAAGGCCTCCACCAACACATCATGGATCGGCGACACCTGATCGAAACTGCGGCGATCCCGAATTGAAAAGACGCGCTCTTCCGCCCGGCTCAGCAACTGCTCAGGCTCCTCGAGCCCCTCGTAGGAATCTCTCATAATGGCCGCCGTGGCATCGATCAGCTCCCGAAGCGTGGCCTTATCGCGCACGATTCTCGCATAGTAAGCCGCATGAGCAGGCACGGCTACCGACTGGGCTATTTCCGCCAGGTAAGCAGCCCCACCAATTGCTTCGTAGTCGCCCGATTGCTTCAGCCGAAAAGCTAACAAAGCCGGATCGATCTGCTGGTGACTTTCTTGCATCGCGACCAGGTGCGCGAAAAGCTTTTGGTGCGCCTCTAAATAGAAGTCTTCTGCACGGACGATCAACATTACCTCGTCGCATACCCTCGGATCGAGCAAGATGCTGGCCAGGACCGCTTTTTCAGCATCTATATCCTGGGGAAGGGTTCGTTCGATCAAGGCTGTTTCGGGTGGGACATTCGCAAATTGCGCGGTCCGACCACGACGGCGTTCCTGTCCATGGGTCGCCATGAGTTAGATTCCCCGCAAAGATTCTTTAACCCCAAAAATAGCGCTAAGCGACGAGTGCGCGAGGATGTTTCGCAGAAACCAAATCGGAATTTCCCCCTCCTGTTACTTCCGGAGAAATTTCTGGCGATCTCGTCAATCGAGTGAGCGGCCGAAACCTGTAAATTGGAATGGTTTAGAAACGGCATCTTACTTGCGAGATTCCTCATGCCGCTTTTGCTCACCCACAGCCGGCACCACCCAGACCTTGATCTCCCCCTCCACGCCGAGCCCCAAGTTGAGCTTTATCGTATAAAGGCCCAGCTCTTTGATCGGCCCTTCCAAAAGGATTTGATCTGCGGTGATTTGGGTAACCCCTGCCCGCGTCAGAGCGTTGAGGATCTCGACTCGGCCCACGGAGCCATAAAGGTGCCCTTCGTCGGTGGCGTTAGCTTCGATCGTGAAGCTTTGCTGGGCCAACTGCTGGGCCAAAGCGCGACGGACGGCCACTCGGGCTTCTTGGATCTGCAAAAGCCGCAGCTTATGTTTTTCCACCATCCGCTTGTGGTGCTCGGTGGCGATGGTCGCCAATCCATTCGGGAGCAAGTAGTTATTGGCATACCCCCGTTTTACCTCGACAATATCACCCGGCTCCCCAAGATGTTCCACCGGATGAACCAAAAGGACTTGCACACCACCGTTGGGCCCCACGGGCAAACGTCGCATCTTCTTAGAAACCCGTTTCGGTTGCCGCTTCGCCGAAGCTTTTCCCATGGTCGCGACCTCTATTAACTTTCCGATTACCTTTATTAACTTTCCGATTACCTTGAAAGCTAATCAAAGAATTTGTTTCCGAAGTTTTTTACTCATTCAAAAATTACCCGGCAAAAGATGAAGCCAAAGCAAATAAAAAGCGAACGTTAGACCCTCGCACTAAGTTGCGGGTCGAATCTCAGCGGGATCTTCCCTCCTCCCAGACCATTTACCCTTCTTCGATCATTAATCATTCTTACAGTTTCAGCTCCCCGAAACCATCGGTTATTTTTTCACCCGCAATTCGCGAAAGAACTTTCCACTCGCAATTTGCGAGAGAACTTTTCACCTGCCATGTCCACCGTGAGCTGAAAAAAAAGTTTCTCGAGATCTTAACCCCCTTGGAACCACCCAAAGTCGGCGTTGTAGGCCTCCCGTTATTCCCCGGGGTCAAAAAAGACTCTTTAACACTTCAAACGGGCGGAACACCTACCGCACTATTGGACTAGCGATCTCGCCTGCACTATTGGAAGCGATCTCACCCTTTCCGACTTGTTAACTGACATTCTTTCACACCAATCCGGCAAGAAACCCCTTCGAAAACCGTCAACATTCGGGATTGGACTGAATTCAACGACACATGACAGGGACTAGGCTTATCAAATTGAACGGCAGCTTTCGAAAAACATCAACATTCGGGATTCAACTAAACATGACTTGGTTCACAGATTGAAATTACCCGACTCTACGTCGGCACCACGCAGTTAGGTGCTACAGCCTAAAACGGCAAGTCATCCGCGGAGATATCCGGCGATACTCCCTCCGGTGGCTCCGGCTGGGCCATCACGTCTTCCTCTTTGGCGGCTGCGGCACGGTCCGCAGCACCGGCCGCCCGACCAAGCATCTGCATTCGCTCGCCCACAACCCTCAGTTTAGACCGCTTTTGACCCTCGCTCGTTTCCCAAGTATCCAGCCGCAATCTTCCCTCGATCAAAACCGGCGAACCTTTCGACAAATACTCCTGCGCAACCTCCGCAGTTCTCCCCCAGAGCGTGACATCGACAAAGGTAGCCTCATCGACCCACTCACCATTCGCGTTCTTCCGCCGCTCATTAACTGCTAGGCCTATCTCCACAACCGGCGTCCCAGCAGGGGTATAGCGAAGGTCAGGGTCACGGGTCAGATTGCCAAGAAGGATTACCCGATTGTAACTAGCCATGACTCACCCCTTTTCGGAGGCAACTGGATCCCCTTCCTCCCGGAAAAGAGCCCATATCCCCAAAATTAGCACCTGGCTCCAAAACCGCGGCTTTCTACCGATTGCCGGGCCAACCCCCTCACGATGCAGTCCAACTAAGAACTCTGATACAGTCTCGTGCTTACACCGTCGGCCCCCAGCCGAAAACCCGCAATCGATAAGATCTTTCGCCGGTCCACTCCCTTTTTTGAAAGCCACCCATTCGGCGGCAATTCATCCCAACTCTTCAACCGGCAACTGGAGATCCGCTTCTTCGTCAAATGACTCACCAATCTCGTCGGGGGCCGCCACCTCGGCCATCGCTTCGGCCGGTTCTGCTTTCCGCCAAGCGGGTTGGCCACTGCGAGCGTGCTCCACAAGGGTGGCCACAATCCGCGGATCAATTCTCAGAAACAGCACCCGCAAAATCGTGCTATCCAATTGGCACTGATGCCGCAACTCGGCAAGCTTCGTACCCTCCAACCGGAAGTAAGTCAGCCAATACACGCCTTTTCGGTGACCCTTGATTGGATAGGCCAGCCGCCGCTCATCCCAAAGTCGGCTCACCAATATCTCTCCGCCGACCCCTTGTATACGTTTTTCCACCAGTGCCGAAGTGCCCACCGGGTCATGGGCATACTTAATAGGATCAAGCAAGAACATCCCTTCGTAAACATTCTGTGCCAAAACGGGGTCCTCCTTCCATCCGATTAAACTCTGTTCTGTATCACCAAGCGATTGAGCTTACCTAACCAAATCAAGAATCAATAGCCAATATCGAATACTCCAGATCTATCCAATACTCCACATCGCATCTACGAAAAATCGAAACGCCAATTTCGTCCCGAAATCTTCACAGGTATGCCGAAATTCGCAAAAGATTCGGAACGATCAACGCCTCGCGTTTGACAACCCCCAAAAAGCGGAAAATCTTCGGATTTCACCCAGTTGAAAACTTAAAAGGTGTGTTTTTCGACCTTATCGCGCGGCGAGTCTTCCGGATATCAGTTGCCTTTTCCCGGTCAAAACCCTTCTGTTGGAACGCTTCATCCGTAATCCTTGAACTCTGCATTTCATAACTCGGAATTCCGCCGGAACTTGTCCGTTCGAAGAATTTTTTCATCCACACTTGGCCAGCTCTCGCGCCGCGCTCTTTACGAAAACCATGACCAAGCTAAAAACCGCAATACGGCCCAAAAGTCCTCGGATTCTCATCAGTCTTCCTAACGTTCCTTGAGCCCCCAGCCTGTACATCTTTTTCAATCACCCGCATTCAAAGCCGCCCGTAGCTTTTACTAACCTTTCCCCAACCTTGCACCACTTCATTCGCGAACTTCCCAAAAGCTCGTCGGGAATTACCGGATTTGACCCATCCATCTCCAAGCTCAAAACCAAAGCATACCATAAATCGCGCTGTTCCCACTCGTCGCGCGACGGCCCAAATTCCCCCGGATTCCGGCTCGCTTGCTTTTGACTTGCCCCCCGAAAACCCAAACAGCAGTCTATAAGTCAAACGGCCACATCGAAGGGGTATCATCCAGCGTTATAACGATCCATGCAATATACGATCCCTTGTGCCACCCAATCGACAACCCCGGCAGCCGCTCGATCGAGAGCCTCCTCGATTTGTTCTCTTTCCGCGGCCGTGAAATGGCCCAGCACATAATCGGCTGGGTCCCAACCTTCAGGCACCGGGCCGATCCCGATCCGCAATCGGGGAATTTCTTGCGTACCCAAACAAGTAATTACGTCCTGGAGCCCTTTTTGACCACCCGCCGAACCACGGGCCCGAAATCGAAGCTTTCCCAGCGGCAGGTTAAAATCGTCACATATTATGAGAATGTCCTCATGAGGCAACTTATAGAAATCGCGCACCGCGCGAACGCTCAAGCCGCTCCGATTCATGAAAGTCTTCGGCGCTAAAAGTAAGGCCCGATGATTCCCGATCGATGCCTCCACCACTTCACCGTGGAATTGTTCCCGCGGTCGCGGGATCCCATGCTGCTGAGCCAATCGCCTTACGACGGCATAGCCCACATTATGACGCGTCCCTTCGTATCGTGGCCCGGGGTTACCCAATCCGACAATCAACTTCATAAGGGCAGAAGTCTATTTGTTCCCTGCGCTCGCCCGTGCCGCCGACACCCCGGCTCTCTCGCCACGAAATAGGTCAAAATAAAAGCCCAGCTCGAAGACGCAAACCAACTGCCACGCAGTCAAAAAGCGAACAAACCCTCGATCCAACACATCTTGGAGGCAGGGGTTCGACCGCTTTAATCTTCCTCCCCTTCCTCTTCGGTCTCCCTTTCCGCCTCTGGCTTACGCCGGATCAATTCCGGCTCGCGTTCCGGAGCTGCCGCGACCGCCTCTTCCACTTCTTCGGCACCCATCACGCAGCGAACGACAATCTGGTCAGGATCGCCGACGATGCTCCCGGATTTCGGCAAACTCAATTGCCCCAAAGTGATCGACTGATTCAAGTCCAACTCGTTGATACTCACGACTAAGCGGTCTGGCACCTCCGTGGCCTCGCATTCTAATTCCACCTGATGAATCAGATGCTCGAGCATACCTCCGTGTTTTACTCCCGGGGACTCGCCCCGCAACTCCACGGGAACGGTCACGCGAACACGATCGCGCCCGGAGACCCGCGCGAAATCCACGTGCTGAATTCGCAAACCCCAAGTATCCCACTGAACTTCTCGAATGAGCGCTTGTTCCTCGACGGCACCCACGAGCCGCACTACCCTCGCACCGTGCCGAATCACTGCCTCCAAATCGTGAGCCGGCACCATGAGGTGAACATTCGGCCGCCTATGGCCATAAAGAACCGCCGGCACAAACCCGGCTTTCCGCAGCCGTCTGGCTTTCCGAGTGCCGTGATCCTCCCGCAGTTTAACCTCGAGTTTTTCCGCCATGTTTATCCCTCAGTTCAAAAATTTGCATGCGTCAATGCAAAAAATCGCAAAAACGCACAAAGATTTCTTACGAAGCACTATCAAAAGCTCGGAGGCTCTCCCTTTCCGCAGGCCACTCACGGAATTCGGAAGGAATTGACCAATTGGCCCTCCCTCGGCGTCAAATGAAGTTTACCGCCGATTATGGCCAAAGCTGCGGCGGTAGCCTAAAACCACTTATTTTGAAGCGCATCACCGTTCCCATCAAGGCCCGGCGGCAGCGAAGATTGACCACCACTCCGCCTATGCAGACCGGCGACCTTGCGCACTGGGCAATCGGGGATTGTACCGAGTTAATTCGTTTCGTTCCCATTTAACCTCCAAAAAAGCTGTCCAAAAAATTACTGGCACTCGGTGCATGCTCTGAATTACATCTGAGAATACTGCACATACTTTACTCCTTTGATCACGCTTCATGGCCTTGACCATGATATGACCATGATATGAGACTACAACTACAAACTTGATAATCTAAAATTCCTACTTTAATCGCACTTTGTTATAAACCCGACGAAAAATCATCCCAGTCCACTAAAATTCACCGTTTTCCATTTGGAAAGGATGACTTTAATACCCTCCCAACCTTTTAATGATGCAAATTTTAATGATGTAAATAGGTGAAAGTATTTTATAGTTCACCGCTTTCGTTTCTTAATTTATCAACTTCATTTGCTATCAACCTGAATTGATCGACTTCGCTACTCGCCTTGGCGTTAAACGGCGTAACCGACCTCGGATTTCGGGCAGCTCGCGGAGGTCGCTGCTACTGTTAAAAAGACTTCCCGGCCTCGTCCCTCTCACCCAAGCCTCTTTCGTAGTTGCGGCGGGCCATGAATATGGGTAAAACGCGGTCATGCAAGGCCGAAAACGTGCGTCGGTCTTCAAGTTTCTTTCTTGCATTTGACGTTCAAGGAGAGTACCCGGCCATTGTGCAAAAAATTTGCTCGGCCATGGTGCAAAAAGATTCCTCGGCCACGGTGTGTCGCTTTGGCCGTCGGAATCTAAGTGGACTCGTCTCAAAGCCATACCCGGTGAACCGATATGTGTCGGGCGAGATTTTCTAGTCGGGTTTCCTGAGAAAGCGCACCCGCTACGCCGTCGTGTAGGAACGATGGTAATAGCCTTATTTCGGCCTTCGGATTGCTCCTCACAGTCAGTCGGAAAGTTCGAGCGTTATCATTTCCGAAATTTAATCGCATGCTTGATCGCCTGAGCAACATTCTGTAGAGCATCGGAGCTCAGCCCGATGACTTGCCGCTCGTCCTCGATCTCGAATCTTGGCACTTTTTGCGCGTTAGCCTTGCCGCTCCTTTTAGGCTGTAGCAGCCTAGCTCACCCATCAGGGAAGGGCAACCCGGTAAGGCAATCGCGCGCTAATGCCGGGGAGGTCCGCCACGCAGTTTTCGTCGAGGAATCTTCGCCGAAAACCCAGACAGCCTGGGATGCAGCTGGCGCCGCACTCATCAAATTCGCGGAGTTTTTCACGGAGGCTGCCCAGCCTTCTAACCATCGGGAATGGGAACCGGATATGGCCCAGGTCCCTTGGGCGGAATGGGAGGGTAACCGCGTATTCATTCATAACATTCGAAACTGTGAATATCGAACTCCCTCCGACTACACGGTACGGTACTACGATCGCTGGTTCGACGTCGATCAGTTGGAGCGGATTGATCTGATTATCGTGCCTTTTCTCGCCACCCCGAGCCTGGCTCACACCATGCTGAGCTTTGGTTTCAGCGACGGAAGCTTCTTAGGTCTATCGGTGGAGATTCGGCGGGAAAAGGGGGAAAAATACATGCCGCTTTGGGGCGTGATGAACCAATTCGAGTTGATTTATGTCCTTGGAGATGAACGCGATCTTATCGCGCAATGCACGGACGTACATTTGAACGGTGTCTATCTTTATGAGCTGCGTCTCACCCCCGAAGAAGAGCGCGAGGTTTTCATCGACGTCTTGCACCGCGTCAATAAATTAGCGCAAGAGCCGGAGTTCTATAACACGCTTACAAACAACTGCACCACGAACTTAGTCAAGCACTTGAATCGTTTGGATCGGGTTCGTATTCCCATCAATCATCAGGTGATTATGCCGGGGTATCTTGATCGTTTACTTTACAACTCGGGTTTGATTGAAAATGATCGTCCCTTCGAGGACGTACGCGCAAGTGCCCGGATTAACCTCGAAGCTTATCTCGCCGAGAAAACGCCCGATTTCTCCCTCGCCATCCGCCGTCGATAATACCGGAAAACCGGTATGGTTCTTACAGCCGCAGTCGGCAACATCATTCGGCCGCAACGGTTTGGTGAAAACTCTGCTCGAGCAAGCGTTCTGATTTCTTCAGCGGGTAAGGGGCCGTATCGTGTGTGCCGCCTAACTCCAGGAAGATCGTTGCGGCGTCTCCGGACTCTAATTAAAATTCGCGTTCAAATCCGTTCTACGCGCCTGTTAGGGCCTACGCCCCCCATTAAAAATACGGCGCGTAAAACGCCGTGCGGCTGACAAAACAATGGGTCTTCGGTTAAACGGGGGTGTCAGCACGGCGCCTTGCGGGGGATAAAGAACATACACTCGTTTGTGTCAAGGAGTCGTTGATCGACGCAGGGCTTCTACGGCGTACTGCGGTAAGTTTATAAAGATCAACTATCGAAGGATTCTCATTAAAAAACCGGGCAGTCGACGCGGATTGAAAGGCTCCGTAAAGATTCGCAGTTAACGGAGTCGGTATCGCCACTTCACGGGAGCTTCGCATTTCAAGGGAGTATGGTATGCACAAGGCGTCTCAGCGGACGAATCGTCGGGATTTCATACGGCTTTCCACCGGCTGGACGGCGGGCACGGCGGCAGGTTCGCTCGCTTTGGCCCGACTAGCCCATGGAGCAATCGGAAGCAACAAACTTCGCGTAGCGCTGGTGGGTTGCGGAGGCCGGGGTATCGGCGCCGCCATGAACACTTTAAACGCCGGTGAAGGAATCGAAGTCGTGGCTGTGGCGGATGTGTTCGAATCGCGCACCGCAGCCGCCAAGGCTGAATTAACCCAACGTTACCCCGAGCGAGTCAATTTGCCCAATGACCGCGTGTTCACGGGGCTTGACGCGTACAAGCATGCGATCGATTGTGAGGTCGATTTGGTTCTGATAGCCACGCCCCCAGGCGTGCGTCCGCCTCAATATCGCTATGCCGTGGAGAAAGGAAGACATGTGTTTATGGAGAAGCCTTTGTGCACGGACGTGGCGGGATTCCGGTCGCTCATGGAAACCAACAAATTGGCGGCGGAAAAAAACCTCAAGGTCGGGGTGGGACTTCAAAGGCATCATGAACCTCGGTATCAAGAAACCATCAAGCGGATTCAGGACGGGGCGATTGGCGAGATCCTTTTCTTGCGATGTTACTGGAACATGGGCAACATCTGGACCAAGTCGCGCGAGCCGGGCGACACGGAACTAGCTTACCAACTTCGCAATTGGCAATATTTTTACTACTTCGGGGGCGATAATATCACGGAACAGCACATCCATAACATCGACATTTGCAACTGGGTGATGGCAAATCACCCGGTGGAGGCCAACGGGATGGGCGGCCGTCAAGGCCGGGATCGATTTCCGGATATGGGGATGATTTTCGACCACCATGCCGTCGAGTTCACCTACCCCAATGGCGTCAAGATGTTCAGTCAATGCAGGCAGATGCCGGACTGTTGGAACATCGTTAGCGAATTTGTCCACGGCACCAAAGGCGTAGCCGATTGTTCAGGCTGGATTTGGGGGGAAACCACATGGCGATATGAGGGTCCACGCCCCAATCCGTATGACCAGCAGATGGCCGAATTGGTCCGTGCGATTCGCGAGGACCAACCGTACCACGAGGGTTGGTTCGGGGCAACCAGCAGCATGACTTCCGTGCTGGGACGAATCGCCACTTATAGCGGACAAGTCGTCCGATGGGATGAGGCGGTGGCAAAGGCCCCGGCTGAGGTGCCCGAAATAGTCAGTTGGGACATGCGATTGCCCATTATGCCGGACCCCGACGGAACGTACAAAAGCTCGGTCCCGATCCCGGGCGTTTGGAAACTCTTTTGATTACCAACAGGGCTCGGGCTTTCGGCGGCTTCGGCTTGGCTCCAGGATCGCTCAGTCGCTCGGACCATGAGAATGCCCCGCGAAGGGCCAAGGCACATCAGTAAACGCATCGTATCACTAGCGAACGAGGCCCAAAAGGTAAGCCTTTCCGGCTCTAGCAACTTTACTGAAGCCCTTCAGTAAGGCGAGATCTGCTTCAATAAACCCAACGACCTTTGTTGGGGGCGGAGTTCGGAGCTACGAAGCGGATTTCACCTTAGCCACGTAATCCAGCTGTCCGCCAGGCTTAGGGGGAAAATTTTCCGTTTTTTGAACTATACGTCTCCGCATATCTCCGCTTCCGTTGGTGAGCAGCACGGCTCGCAAAAAGGCCCCAGCTCAAAAAATTATGTGGAGGATTGCCGGCTGATAAAGATCAGTTGATGCGGTCCTCGATCGCTAACTCTTAAGAATTTGCTTGGCTTGCAGGAAACTTATGACTTGCTCCGCCAATTCTTCCGGGGAATGATCAGCGGGGTTCAACGCCAGCTCTGGGTTTTCCGGCGGCTCGTAGGGGTCGTCAATTCCCGTGAAACCGCGGAGTTCACCCCGCCGGGCCTTCTGATACAGCCCTTTCGGATCTCTAGCTTCGCACACTTCCAAGGGTGCGTTCAAATACACCTCAACAAAATCCCCTTCACGGAGGGTAGCGCGAACGCGGTCGCGGTCTCGACGATACGGACTGATGAATGCCGTGATGGCTATAATGCCGGCCTCACAGAAAAGCTTGGCCACGGCACCGATTCGGCGAATATTCTCCTCACGGTCTTGGGCGGAAAAGCCTAGCCCGAAACGCATCGCGAATTCCTCACCGTGCACAGGCTTGAGGATTGCCGGACTTGCATTCAGTCCATGACGTATGTTATCCCCATCCAGTACAAAGCTTCGGACGCCCATGCTGTACAGCCGGTGGTCCAGAACATTGGCCAAAGTGCTTTTACCGCTACCACTTAGCCCGGTAAGCCAAATCACACACCCCCGGTGACCATTCAAAGCCTCGCGCTCTTCGCGCGAAACGGCATGCTCATGCCAATGAAGCAAGACGTCGTCTTTGGGCCACGAAACTGACTGCTTTTCCACGGAAACACAACCTTTCTACTAACAAACTGCTGACAACACCGTGGTGTACGATGGGATCGCCATCGTTCTTAGAGTTAAGGAAATCCTGGGGCGAAGGATCTCCTGCCATCAGTACCGGAAGAATCCTCTAACTCCCAGTAAAAAAAGATCCATAAACTCGATTCAAACTGAAATTCACCTGGTCTACCGAAAACAAATGTTTCTTATTCTTGCACTCGTTTACAGAAATCTTTCAGTAGGTTACTTGAAGTCAGCTGAAAAATCAACCATTCATTTACCAACATAATAGCATTTCTTACAAACCTCCTCGCCCGGTAATTGAGGCAAGCAAAGGGATAAGTTTTTTGTAATTGTATCACAAAGAATCATTATCTAATAATTGTAGTAAGCATTACACACTCGCAGTCATACAATCGTAACAGAATGGGACACCCCCCGAAACATGAATGCTACTCCGCAACCAAATGCGGTCGACATAGATTCATAGATTTAAGGAATTCCTGAGCAATTCGCGACCGACAGCGTGTTTCGGTTTCTTTCCATTTGCCGTGCGAGTATTAATGAAGGCAAAGGGGGTGTTTTCTTGCCAGTCTGTCGCGGGCCAACCTTTGTGGGGAGGCTTGGGGAGGCCCCAACGAACCTTACTCTGAACTTTAGCACCCCCAGGGAACAAAACTTCTGCCTCGTACGAAGCTTCCGCGCCTCGATCGCAGCTTCCGCCTATCACCCTTTCTCTTAAATCCTCTTTTTTTTAACCCCGTCCTTGGAGGCACTTCTCCCCAAAATTTGCGAAAAACCGCGTCGCATAATTCCCCGATGATCAGCACATGAGTTGCGGCGAGACCACCCACCAATATTTTCGCATGATGCCGCTAAAGGCATCAGATGATTCCGTGCAGCGGGCGTCCTGGGGCCGCAAGTTCCTCGACCCGCCGCACCACATTAGGGTCTTCTTCCAAAGTCGGAGCATGATGCGGTTTACTGCGGGCATCAATCACCAGCGACCCGAAGCAGCCCCAATGTTTATATGCGATGAAGGATTCGATCCCGAAAATATCCGCTGCGGGGTTGCTCCGGGTAAAAGTGACCCAGAGGAAATTGTTCAAATTGCGGCTTGCAAACTCGCTGTCATCGACAACCACAATAAGCGGAAAAAGGTTGATCGCATCGGTTCGTTTGTACGCGGCAGCGAATCGTGACACTGCCAGGTCAGGCCCCCCCCGTTCGGGACTGTAGCGCGGCCCTTCCACGACAAGGATACCCGGAAGCACTACCCGGGGTTTTCGAAAACCTAATTCTGCCGGCAGGGAGATTCGCGGATCGATCCCCACGGGTAAAGTTCGACGCGGTGGACCGGCGGCAACCACAACAAGCTTCGACCCCTCATGTAGGGCCTCGCCCGTGTAATCCAGCGTGTCCATGGTGGTGCAAGTATGAAAGTGAAGGTTCCGGCGCCAATCGACCCTTTCCAACAAACATCTGAGAAATTCCTTCACATCTCGAACATCGAGTTCCGGGTTATCCTCTTGTGCCACGATGAAAAGGTATTTGGTCAACGAGATCTGGCCGAAACCCAGCAAGGCATTCGCTAAGGTCAAAAGCTCTCGTGGGCGTCGGGGATCCTCGTAGGGGATGTAGCGTTCGCTACCGATCGCCAACATGAGCGGATGTACCCCGGCAGCATCCACAGCATGCACAGCTTTTACCCCAGGAATTGCTTTGGGGACAACAGGCCCGACCAATTCGTGGATAAAGGCACCAAAAATGGAATCCTCTTGGGGAGGTCGACCGACGACCGTGAAAGGCCAAATAGCATTCTTCCGATGATAGACGTGCTGTACGCGGAGCACGGGAAAATCGTGTTGCAAGCTGTAATAGCCCAGATGGTCGCCGAAGGGGCCCTCAGGGAGCAAATCGCGCTCGATATAGCCGGTAATGCAAAAGTCGGCCTGGGCAGAAATCGGGAGCTCACCCGGTCGGCAAATCATCGGGATACGGTGGCCTGCCAAGAGTCCCGCAAACGATACCTCACTAATATCCGGTGGTAGCGGCATCACGGCGGCCACGGTCATCGCAGGGGGGCCGCCCACGAAGATGTTCACTTTCAAAGATGCTCCCCGCCGAATTGCAGCCGCATGATGGACGGCAATATGACGATGAATCTGGTAATGAAGACCAATTTGACAATTCGGGACGTACTTGCCGCCCGAGATCTGGACTCGGTACATCCCGAGGTTTGAATGGGCAAATCCGGGTCGATCGGGGTCCTCCGTATAAACTTGCGGCAACGTGATGTACGCGCCCCCATCTTTGGGCCAGGATCGCAATTGGGGTAGTTGATCGATCGTGGTTTCGCAGGCAAGTACCGGCCCCCAGCGGGTCTTTCGCGGGCGCATACGCCAGAGCCAAAACGGGGCTTTGACCCATAACCGGGGAC
Source organism: uncultured Thermogutta sp. (assembly GCA_937128505.1). GTDB lineage: Bacteria > Planctomycetota > Planctomycetia > Pirellulales > Thermoguttaceae > DTLM01. The sequence continues at coordinate 61,040 of CAKZMM010000189.1, read as the reverse complement.
GCCGCATAATGTCTTTCGGGTCGATTCCCAGCTCCACGATCCGGGCCAAACCGTCGATGGTATCACGAAAGATGTATCGAATTCGCTCCATGGTTCCAAACAGATTGCTGACCATGGGAAAGCGGCAATTCTTGACATTGGCAAAGTAGATCGCCGGCCCCCCGGCCGCAAAGACCCGTCGCTGAATAGCCGCTGCCTCCAAATTGGCGTCAATCGGCTCATCTATTTGGATGAGTTGCCCGATTGCCCGAAGATCGGCGATACACTCGGCAAGTGTTCGGTACCCCATGCGTTTTTGGCCTCGCGATGCCTTAAGCTAACGGATTTCCCGATAAGCCTTTGATGATTTTGGGAAACCGGACAGGCCTCCGCCGGTTTCGTGCCGAAATTTAGGTTCGATTTTATCTGCGTGAGAAATCTCACCCCATTGAGGATATTGTCTCCGCAGCTTTCACCGGTAACAAAACAAGGTCTTGCCGCCTTTTTGTTTGCTTTTTCACTTTAGCTTTCCACCGGGCATGCGGGTGGCTTGTTTAACGGTACGGAATGCCGTGTCCATCGGTTCGGAGTGCGAATAACGTCCTAAGCTTAGAATGCTGCTGGTGGTTTAACCCAAATAAAACACGTACAATGTGGAGCGCTTCAGAAGAAGCGAAAGGCGAATACAACTCTGAGAGTTTAACATTCGAACCTTTCTACGATCAATAACGCTAGATTGCGGGAAACACCCTATCCGGCGCGCCTAACCGATTCAGCGCGACACCATCTTAATGCAGGGTTCGCTATGAAAAACGTTTGCTGGTTGATCTGCTCAGGAGTTTTGGCGGCTTTCGGTCTGTCCTGCGGGGGCACCATCGCAGAAAATCCGATGATTTCGGCCGGCGAAGCAAGCTCCGTTTCCGTGGCTCATGCGAAGCCTTTCGACGGCGAACGAGCTTATGGCTATTTAAAGCAGCTTTGTGCCATCGGACCAAGGCCGAGCGGTTCGCCCGGCATGAAAGCACAGCAGGAGCTCCTTGAGCGGCATTTCACAAACCTCGGGGGAAAGGTGACCTTGCAACGATTTGAGATTCTTCATCCCGTGGATCGCTCGCCGGTTCCGCTGGCGAATCTAATCGTGGAATGGTTCCCGGATCGCACGGAACGGCTCATGCTTTGTGCCCACTATGATACACTCCCGTATCCGATGTTAGACCCGGTCGATCCGCGTGGGATATTCGTCGGTGCGAATGATGGTGCTAGCGGCGTGGCCATCCTGATGGAAATGGCTCACCACATACCGAATTTGCCCGTGCGGTACGGGATAGATTTTGTACTTTTCGATGCCGAGGAATTCATTTTTCGCCCGACAGATCGCTACTTTATCGGCTCCGAGTATTTTGCCCGCTCATATCGGGAAGGTCGCTTACCGTATCAGGCCAAATACCGCTGGGCCGTGCTACTGGATATGGTGGGCGATAAGGATTTGGATATCTACCAGGAGCGCAACAGCATGTGGTGGCGAGAAGTGCGTCCTTTGGTGGAGCACATTTGGTCGATTGCGCGGCGGTTGGGAGTGCGAGAATTCATCCCCCGTCAGAAGTATGAGATTCGTGATGACCATCTGATGCTGCGGAATGAAGGCGGAATTCCGGCTTGCGTGATCATCGATTTCGATTACCCGCCGTGGCATACTCAGGGGGACACCCCGGACCAATGTTCGGCAGCAAGCCTAGCAAAAGTAGGAACCGTTGTCCGCCAATGGTTAGTCGAGGCTAAATGAGTTGACGCCGAACGAACCGGCGAGATCTTGGCTGCGAAATCTTGCCTATAAACGTGTTTCGCGGAAATACCACGGTTAGATGCATTAGTCACAGGCCGTTTTTATACTAGCCATAGCCCGCAGCGCAACGGTCGTGCCACCACGCTTGAGGCGAAGCACGTCGATGGCTACATCATTGGGGCGGCACCTGAAACGTCTCACCACGATTGAGGGGAAACACGGCCGATGGCTAACTCCGTTTTCTAATTTGGTCGAAGGCCTTTCGAAGACTTATTCAATCATCGATACGATTTCAATGATTCATCCGATGGCTCCTTCGGTTAAAGGGTAGCGGCAGTGGGCGAGTCAATCACGATTCTTTTCGGACTCGCACTCTCGGGAATAGCGGCGGCGATGCTCGTTCAGCACGTCCGCGTTTGGCGGATGGCGTCTCGGGATACCACGCTGAATGCCGCAGAACGCGACTTTCGACAGCGGCAATTCCGCCGGCGGATGCAAAGCAGCGGCATGTTGGGGGTTATCGGACTGCTGATCGTAGTTGCTCAGGTCCTCATGAGCCTCCGCGTTGCTCCTTGGCTTTCCGTGGGGACATGGGGAATCATCTTAATCCTACTGTTATGGCTTTGCCTGCTTGCCCTAGCGGATATTTTGGCTACCCAGGCTTATTTCGGTCGGCAGCGTCAGGAAGTGATGTTGGAACAGACCAAGCTGCGGGCCCAAATGCGTCTTTTGAAACGCCGACCGAAAGAGGAGCCTACACCCTCGGAGCATCCCGAGCAATCCAACGGCAAACATCGGATTCCGCCGGCGAATTGATCCTCTCGTGCACCGGAATCTGTTCTGGCACCGCGAAAAATTTTTTTAATGCCGATTCCTTCTGCGCTCTATTCGTCCCATGGACAAGGGCCGTGTGCTTCCATCGCCGGGACAAACGCTGGAGCTCAGCTAGAATTTCGGCTTGCCGGACAAGAGCATTTGACAAAGGCAGGCCGAGCGCTCGCCCCTTGGAATGAGATCGCTGCAAAGGACAAAACGTGACCATCTGCCACCCTGTCCCCGGCGGACAGCAAGCTTAAATACGAGCTATTTGCACCAGAGGCACAAGGGTGCCGGGCCGTGTATCTGAAAATCCGGGGCTCCAGTATTACTCTTTTCCGCTTCCCGCTTTGCACCACGCTGCCGCGGTAGCGCCGCCTTAAGTCCGCGTGCTGCAGCGATGGTCGAAGATGATTTCAAGGCTTTTGTGGATCGAGACAAACGATTCGACCGTCCTCAAGCGCGGCAACGATGCGCTGATCTTGATCGATGGCCAGCCCGCCTTTTACGACTCCGGCCGGAACGGTTCGCGACCAAACGGCCGATCCGTCGCTCACGCGGAAAGCCACCAGGAAATGCCTGGGCGGATTGGTTGCCGGCTGCTCAGCCGCCCCAACCACGATTTCAGGGCTAAGTATCCAGGCCCGGAATCGATGATTCTCTTTATCTTGCCAAACGGCCTTTCGTTGCACGGAAGGCCGCTGCGGGGGCCATCGCGATATCGGTAGTTGCGGCTCCTTCACGCCGGGAGGAAGTGCTTCGAGCAGGGCCACGGGCCAGTGGACGCTCCCCTCGTAGGTGACTTCGTAACGAAGTGTCCGGCCCCCAGCTACAGGGTAATCAATCCCCAGGTACTTACCATAATCCGGGTAGTAGGCGTAAAAGGCCGTGTGGTACTGAGACCCGGGCCGATGATTGGGCTCGTTAAGGCACTGGCCCGTGGCCAGGTCAAATCGCGCTAACTCATAGAGGCCGCCACCCAAAAACCGCAACTCCCCTTGTTCGATGAATAATTCGCCCTGGAGACTAATCCCACTTTGCGCGGTTTGGCTGAGGACTCCGGTCCGAGCGTTGACCCAGCGCGGCTCCCCGCTACGCGCGTCCAAAGCCACCACGTACGTCCCATCATAATGAGTAATGCCTGCTGCCGCGTAAACCACGCCGTCTTGAACCACCACGCCTCCGGCAACAGGCCACGAGGACATCAATTTTCCATACACGGGGATCCAACGGCGCCCGGGTGCCACACGGTAACTCCAAAGTTTTCGCCCCGATGCCGCTTCGAATGCATAGACGCGGCCATCCGCGGAACCGACGAAAACCCGACCCGACTCGACCCCTGGTGGGAAGAAAATAGCGCTACCGGTGTAGGCCTTCCATCGCAATTGACCGCTGTGCGCATCGAGGGCTCGAAGAACCCCGGCCCGGTCCCCGACGAACACCGTCGAACCGGCTATCACCGGGGCAGTCGGCATAACGGCCGAGGGCGGCTGAAAGACCCATGCCGGCTGCACCTGCTGCGGGATATCTACCTTTGCCACGCACGAACGTCTGTTATCGCCGCAATAGGTGGGCCAATCGCCGGGGCGAACGTCAAATCCGGCTCCCGAATCCACGGGCGTTCCAAAGACCTCTCGCTGCGGAGCATTCGCTCCGGAGGTCGACTCCCTCGGGTCCGCAGGCGCCAAGCAGATATGCCCGTACAACGACAACTGGCAACCGCACATCCAGGGGCCCCAGAAAAGGTGACCATCCGAGACGATCACACCGTCCTGGCACGGCGGACGCATCGGGGCGATATGCTGTGTGGTGTGCGTGGCCAGGTCAACGCGAATTGTTCCCTCCGCGGCTCGGTAAAAGATGCTGTCCATCGTTCCGGTCGCTCGGGTACAAGCACGCCGCGAGTGGAGATGACCGATTTTTTGGCCGGTCAAATAATCCAGCAGACATCCTTCGTCCGCCGTCTGCGGGCCCACCGCGTAAATCGCCTTGCGGTGAAGAACTAGCTGATAATTCCCCGGTTGACGATGCCACAGCAGCTTGCCGTCCTTGGCCGAGATCACCACGAGCCGACTCCGCTGCGGACCAGCGAAAAACAGCATATCCTCCGTGCATTTCAAATACACGGAAGTGGCATAGCCGGTTTCCCAAAGTTGGGCGCGGCCATTTGGCCCGATCACCCCGAGCAATTCCGGATCGCTGGTTCTCCATGCCACCTGTCCCGTTGTGCGATCCAAAGCGGCAAGCAGTTTCTCAGGAACAAAGAAGAAAATATGCCGGCTATTCATGCATACGCCACGGCCATCGATATACTCGTCCTCGTGATGCCGCCAAAGGATCTGCTTCGTGGTCGGATCGATAGCCAGGAACGTGCGGCCGAAAGCGAAGTTGGTTTTTGGGTCCGCGTAGTCATGACCGGGCCACATTCCCCACGGCCAATGACCTAGACCCGGTGTATCCGAAGGCTGCGTGGGGCAATTCACCTCAGGCCCCCCTACGAGGGCATACAAGGTGCCCTCCTCCAACGCCATCCATTTCCAAATTTTTCCATCCGCGACCCCTTCGGGAATGACGATTTCATCGAGCACCTCGCCGGTTTCAGGATCGAGCTTTTTGCAGGATTCGCTATCCGCAAGGTAGAGCGCTTCCGGCGTGGCCACCATGCTATTGCGGTGGATCATGAAGTTTTCCCGCAAGGGTCTTCGCCACAAGATGGTACCATTAAAGGCATTGATACAAAGCAAGGTATTGAGCATCGCGTTCTGGTTGGCTTTGTGAGCAATATGCCCAAAGGCGCGATAGACTTTTCCCCCGGCCGCCACCGAAACCTCCGGCATCGGCACAAACAGCGGTTCCGCCAGAAATTGCGTCCGGTACGGCCATCGGGCCAACTTATCCGTGGAAAGCGGGTTGTTATCTGCCCTGTGATAAGGATGTGTCCACCAATCCACTCCCTCGGGTGTCGGCTTTGTGAGCGACTGCGAAGCAAGAAAAGCGAATCCATGGGGCCGAATAACCCGCAGAAGTTCGTCTTCGCTGGGAACCGCTCCCGCCGTCTGCCCAGACGATAGCACAATGACGGCATCGGCGAGGTTATCCGCCAGATGAATCCGGTCGTAGGGCCCGCGATCGACGAAGACTCGGGTTCCAAGCAGGTTGCGCCGCTCGGCCTCCGGGCGGACCGCTTGGACAACTTCTTCGACCGGGGATTGGAAAAATATCTGGGCTTGAGTTTCTTCCGCCAGTTTCAAAACCGCCTTTACCCCCGTCGCAGGAGCGTCTCCCAAAACGGCACACAACCCCGGTCGACCACCCAACAAACGGCGTACATCACTGAGTGCTTTTTCCGGAAAAGCGTTTTCGCCCGCTTCCGGCAAATTATCTGAGGCTTCATAGGAAACAAAACGCACGTACGACGAAGCTCCACAACCCTCGGAACTCTGATGATCCCCGGAAGTCGTCCCAGGGCTACTTGCCGGACTGCCTGCCGACCGTCTGCTGCTTATCGTTGCGGGCTTTACGCCACCGGATTCGCACACGTCCTCTGCGCAAAAGGTTGGGATCCACCGTTCATAATTCCACTCGTGAGCTCCCTCAACGGGGCTTTCCGAAATGCAATCTGTTCGGGAAGGAAGCCTGCCGAGAGGCTTTCCGTCGACGAGAAAGGCATACCATAAACCCGAGGTTCGAGGGATACTTGGCCGCCAATCTCCGCCGCAAACAGTGACCATCAGAAGCAAGCCCAGGGCGACTACCGACAAAGCTGCGACGCCCCTCGGAAAACGGGATAAACGGGCCGGGATACCGGTGGGACTGTTCATGGGCCGCCTCCGTAGCTTGAAAAAGATTCGACCGAATGGACCCACGAATGATTAACGACTCCGTATTGGCCGCGTCGACCGCAACGAGCAAAAATCACAATTCGCAACACAGTATCTAGGCTAGAGGCGGGTTATCCGAAGAGCAATAGCTGCTGTGGCGCTCTCCTTGGCCAACTTTTGTGGAGCTCTCTTATCCCGGCAACGCCGTTCCGCGAAACTGGGATGGGTTAATTCGTTCGGCCTGCATGATTCGAAAGTCTTTGTCTGGCATTGAGTTCCGGTCGCCGGGCAAACACGATTGTGCCCTGACTTAGGTTTTTTCCCGATCTGCGTCCTTTCTGTCACGCTTGTATCGCTATTTCCGTAGTTGCGGAATGCTCCCCGCCTGGCGGGAATTTCCATTCTCCAGTGGGACGCAGCGATTACTATTCAGGAATGCTCCCGGCCAGGCGGGAATTTCCCTGGGACGGCAAAAACTCCCATTCCGTATTTTTCACTTATTTTTGGCTTTGGCCCCGACTTACGCCCCCCGCCACCCAACGACCACACACGCGAAAAACCGTTTAAGTCAGTTGCCCAGGACCTTGAGTTGCTCCAAGCTTACCCGAACAATAGAAACGATAACAAATTAAAAGGCTTAGGCTATATCAAGTGCTTTTGGTAAAACGCTTGATTTGAGCCGAGGAAACGTGCGCATTCTTTTTGTACCTAGGGTAGGAGGCTAACTTTCAAACTATCCAATGCGGATTAGCGAACCTGACACAGCACGTAGCTGCTGAAAATTTCCAAGCAAAACCGGCAAGCCTTTTTATCCTGGCCTCTCCGGTGTTCTTATAGTCCGGGTAGCCGGTGTATCTCTGGGTTCATGAGGATCGTGAGCATGTCTTCAAACGGTGACAAAAGACTGAAAAGGGGGGCCGGGCATTCATCAAGCGTTCTACGCCCAAAATCGCAAAATGCGGCTAATAGTTTGCCGATAACTGTGCGGAAAGCCGAAAAGTTATTGCCGGCCGACCGTCTCGGGAAGGCAAATTCGGATGGCAGTGTCGGTCAATCAGAAAATTTTCTACCGATATTGCCGCACAAACCTAGCCGCAAGGAGATCCCCCCGGGCGTAAGCCCCTGCATGTTTTGCTCGGCCAAATGCTGCCGTTATCTTGCCGTGCAGATCGACAAACCCACCTCGCGTCGACAATTTGATTACTTGGAGTGGTTCCTTCTCCACGAAAAAACTGCCGTGTTTGTAGAACGCGGAAGCTGGTACCTGCTGGTGTATACCCCGTGCCAACACTTACGGGCGGACAACCGATGCGGTATCTACGAGCGTCGCCCCATGATTTGCCGGTCCTACAACACACGCCGTTGCGAGTATGAAGATGATTGGGTTTATGAAATGCTTTTCGAAACGGCGGAACAAGTCCGCGAATATGCGGAGGCACTACTCCCGGCGGGCCGGAAGCGCGTCATCCTTCGCGATGTTTCCGAAGCTGCCCTCGGCCCCTCAAGCTCATCTCAGCAAAAAAGGCGATCCTCCGGGCGGAAAAGAGAACCTGCTCGGAGGGTCGCCGGCCGTAATAGCCCCCAGACCAAAAGGTGAGAAGCACAGCCCCCTCACTCAATCAAGGGCGATAGTTACCTAGCAAGTCCTTAGCCGGTAAGTTTTGCATCCTTCGCGAATCGGGGTGCGAGGGCAAAGCGTCATATGCCCATTTAAGCCCGATAACCCAGCAGACAGGAATAAGGGGTTAGAGGAGCGATGGTCCGCGACATTGCTAAGATAATCCTTATGATTTCATGAGACTCCATGAAAATCAAATGTCGTCCGAGCGATTTTCGAGTGGTCGAGTTGACAAACCGCGTGGCCAGCGACGGCCCATTTGCCTTTTATCGACTAACCAAACGCTCCTTGGGCACACTGGAGGCATTGCGCATCATTGCCCGCCGGTGGAAGATCCCGCCGGAACGAATCAGCTACGGCGGCCTTAAGGACCGACATGCCCTTACGCAGCAATTTGTGACTATCGAGCAGGGCCCCAGAGAGTCGCTGGATACCAAAGGGATCCGGCTCGAATATCTCGGGCAAACGGATCGCCCCTTCGGCCCGAAAGACATCGAGGCCAATCTTTTCAAGATTGCGATTCGCGACCTTACGAATCGTGGGGCCCAAGCAGCGGTCGGTTGTTTGCGAGTCATTCAGCAGGATGGTGTCGCAAACTATTTCGATGAGCAGCGGTTTGGCTCCGTGGGACAATCCGGCGAGTTTGTGGCCCAAGCGTGGATTCGGGGCGATTACGAACGCGCCTTGTGGTTGGCCATTGCGGACCCGCATCCTCACGACCGGCCCGGCCAGCGGCGAGAGAAGAGCATCCTTCGGGAAAACTGGGGCAATTGGGAGGCATGCCTCCGACACCTGCAAAGCCTTCAATTGCGGCAGGTCGTTGGCTTCCTGATGAGGCATAGCCGCGATTTCAAACGTGCCCTCACAAAAATAGACCCGCTTCTCAGACGACTGTACCTCTCGGCCTTCCAAAGTTTCCTCTGGAACCGAATGCTGGTTCGATTCCTGAAACGGCGTTTGGCAGCGGAGAACTTGATCAGCATTCGGCTGGCGAAAGAGCAAGTGCTTTTTTATCGTCATCTAGACTCTGCCGCGCGACAACAAGTTTTCTCGGAGAAGTTACCCCTGCCTTCCAGCCGATTGCATAATTTGGACGCCGCCACAGAGGAGCTGATCGCAGAAGTTCTCCAGCCGCTAGGCCTCCAAAGGCAGCAACTCCGTTTGCGATATCCCCGCGATACGTTTTTTTCTCTCACCTGGCGACCGGTGATCTTCATGCCGAGTGATTTGAACTTCGGCATTCACCGCGATGAGCTTTATCCAAACCGCAAGAAGCTCATCCTCCGCTTTCGCCTTCCGCCGGGTGCCTATGCTACCATCCTTGTCAAGCGTCTTGCGGCCGCCATCCAGCAAAGCGGTTGATCCCCGAAAAAACTCGCACCGAGCGGGGCTTTGCGCGAAAAGCATCCGGTGAATTAGCGATGAGGCATCCGATGAGGGAGAAAATTTTTGCCGCAAAGTGGCGGACATGATCCCTACCGGCGAAAGCTCCCGAAGCTCTCACGCGGTGTCGTGACCTGGAACGGTCGAACCGTCGATTTCCGGCTCCAGACCGAGGTCCTGCAGCATTTGATAGTCCGCCTCCGGAGCCTGTCCTTTTGTCGTCAAGTAGTCGCCGACAAAGATGGAATTAGCTACCCACAACCCCAGCGGCTGAAGGCTGCGTAGATGGAGCTCGCGGCCCGCGGCAATTCGCAACTCCGTCCGCGGCAAAGCAAATCGAAATAGGCAGAGGACTTTCAGGCAGTATCGCGGATTCAGATTCCAGTCGGCCTCCAGGGGAGTTCCGGGGATAGGGATCAGAAAATTAATCGGAACCGCTTCCGGCTGAAATTCTGCCAAGGTCAAGGCGAGGGTGGCAACATCCTCAGGGCTTTCCCCCATTCCGATTATTCCTCCCGAGCAAAGCTCCAAACCAGCCTCGCGCACCGCTCGCAAGGTGGCTAAGCGATCCTCGTAAAGATGAGTCGTGCAGATTTGCGGGTAAAAGCGTTCGCTCGTATTGAGGTTGTGGTTGACGCGGTTCACACCGCAGTCTTTCAGTCGTTTCGCTTCGGATGGAGATAAAAAACCTGCCGAGATGCAGATCTGCAATCCCCACCTTTGGCGAATTTCCGGTACGATGCGCTCGAGGGCTTTCAGGTCGCGCTCCCGCGGTTTGCGGCCGGAAAGAACGATGCAATACGTTTTCGCCTGCCGGTCGTGTGCCAATTCCGCGCCGGCCAAGATATGTTCGTCGTCCAATAGATCGTACTTGTTGATTTCTGCCCGAGAGATTCTCGACTGAGAACAGTAGGAACAATCTTCGGGACAGTACCCGCTTTTTGCGTTGATCAAAACATTCAGTTGAACCCGACGACCGAAGAACTGATGCCGAATGCGATGAGCGGCAGCGACGAGCTCCGGCAGATTCTCGTCGGCGCAATGGAGAATCGTAGCAGCCTCATCTGAAGTTAATCGATGCCCCTGTAAGACTCGATCTGCAAGTTGCCAAAACAATCCTGCCGGAAGGCAGAAATTGGCATAAAGGCAGTGCTCTCCCTGTTCCGAAATCGGTACGCTAACCTTGCAGGCTTGCGAATTCGGTATTTCCATGGGATGCGTATCCTGTGTTTTTAACGGATTGATATTCAACGGATTCATATTTTGTCTCCTTCCACGGGTAGAGCAACTTGCGACTTTCACCGGAGAATTACAGGATTCTCTCGGTTCATTAAAACGCCGAGTATTAAAAAGCTTGCTTTAGGTGCCCTTTGCCAAAGAAGTTTTTACCGAGGCAGCAGCAAGCAACAACGAAGCTTCATCGAACCGGTCAACCTTCCTTGCACGTGCCTCTGCTTCCACCTGTGTAAAATACCTCTTAACGCCTCTATGAACTAGTCATGCCGGTCCGTAAAGCCCTTTTATTTTTGTGTTGAATTAGGGCAGGTCAACAAGGGCCGATCTTCGCAAGCACACACTTCGGCCACAAGCGAGACGGAGGCCAAGGCAGGTTATAGATCGCGAAAAACCGGGGAGCCGCGCAGAGCTTTTGTCGGAAACTTGCCCTACCACAAGCCGAGGATTACCGCGGAGGGAACTACGCGGTCTGAGCTACCTGATGATCAGCTCAGAAATTGCCAGGGCAATTTCGGCCCAACCGATGATCGATGCACAAAACACAGATAATTTGAGACACGTAATTTGAGTTCGTGGCCCACCAAGCTGCTTATTGATCCGATTGCCGGCGGCCTTTTCAGCTTATCGCTGTCTGGGGCCGAAACGGCGCGGATTGAGTTCCTCCGTCGATTGCTTAGCTCTGCGGTACTGTTTTCTTGAAGGGTTCGCGACCTTTCTGATTTAAGGATTGATGACCTTTCTGAGATTCAAAGATTCACAACCTTTCTGATTTAAGCATTCGAGACCTGTCTGATTTAGGGGGATCCGGAACCCTTTCTAACGCTATAACGCTATCGAGTTTTTTGATGCAATGAGCTACCCCCGAAAAACGAACGTGGCCTTAGGGCAGATGGCAAGTAGCCTCCGTGTTGCAGGGATTAAAATCCCTCCTTTTATACGAAACGCCAGTTGCCCGTAGTTTCCAGCAAGTAATCGATATCTCCTAGTTGCAAGCGGTTTTCTCCGCCATTCCGGGCATGTGCTTGCACCACGGCAAAGTCCTCGATCCACAGGCTGAAAAGCCGGTTGGTCACCCGCGATACGTTACGGCTTGCAAAAAGGAGGTCGTCCAGAGGGGAGTCGTAGATCACGGCTCGGCTACCGACGGTATTCGCCCCATTGACCCGAATGCGTCGGAAACCGCTAAGCTGGCTGTCCAAATCCGCGTTCTGGAGGGCAAGCCAGGAACCCGAAGCACGCAAGATGTTGGGCGAGCGATCCGAGCCGACAAGCACCGCATCATCGTTTCCACCGGCACTGGCATAGGCCCTTACGCGGCCGAATCCCTTTGCGACCACGTTGTATCCGGCACCGGAAAGTTGAGAGTAACTTGGCGTGATGCGAAGAAAGTCGTCTCCGCTGGAATCATAAAGCTTGGCCAAGTCCGCGCCGCTGCTTGCAGTCGCCGACACATGGCGGAAGCGATTTGCTTTCAAGTAGAAACCGGAACCGGATAACACCACATAGGTCGGCGTCGCATACAGTGTGTCCGCCCCTGCGGAATCGTACAGCTTAGCCACGTCTTGCCCCGTGGAAGCGAAAGCCACCACGAATCGGAATCCCACCGCACGATTCTCGTAGCCGGCGCCCGAAAGAACACCGTATTGCGGCGTCGCTAGGAATACATCGTCCCCGGCCCCGTCGTACAAATACGCGCTATCCGTTCCGCCGGCAGTACTCGATGCGACAACTTTGTCAAAGCCCACAACTCTGATTTGGAAATTCGGGTTGTAAAGCACCGCATAATTGGGGGTAGCCAAAAAGATATCATTCGCCGGTGAGTCGGTCAGTCGTGCTTCGTCTTGCCCCGAGTTGACCCCCAGAACATGAACGGACTTGAAACCCTCGAGGCAAAAATATTGATTCGGATGCCATAACTCTGCTTTGTTCGGTGAGGCGACCAGCCGATCGTTACCGGGGGAATCGTAAACCCAAGCGACGTCGTTTCCGCCGTGAGACCGGGCCAAAAGATTCTCCACCTCGGTTGCCACAAACGACCAACGCCCCCCCAAGAAACGAATGGTTGAGCCCGAGGCTGTCAGCCGCTCTGAAGCAGCCGAGCCCTCAAGCACCAGTCCATCTGTTCCGTCTGCACCCGCCAGCACATACCGCGAAAATGCCGCGGTATCGAATCGGTACGTCAGATCATTGATCGTAAGCTCGCATTGCTCGCCCACACGGAACCGGAACCGGTCGTCGCCTGTTGTTCCGGCAATTCCTACGGTCGACCCGGAAACCGCCACCAAATTCGCGGCAACCAAGCGAACTGGTTCAGACCTACCACGAACAAGGAAATAGAGTTCCTCCTGCCGGGTGGTCACATAGTCGACACGCGCCAAACCTCCATCGGATCGTGCCCGGGCAAGCAGCCCTCCATCCTTGTCGTGAAGAGAAATCTCGAAATTCCCCGTACCTTGCTTGCTTTTCGCCTCAATCGTCAGGTATCCGGACCGGGAGCTGACAAGTCGGTACCATGTTCCCTGCTCGGAGATACCGGCGTCGGCAACCGAGCGATATGCTAAGGTGCCCCAGTCAACAGCCTCCGGCGGCCACCGGTGCCGGACCAAACTAAAGTCGCCTTGCCAGCCGGAATTCGACTCCGTCAAGCCGATTTGATAGTACCCGGAAGCGGGGGAAATTACCTGCCAGCCCACGGGCGGCCCCACCCGCAGGGTGTAATCCCCGGTAACCAGCCCCGTGAAACGAAAGTAGCCGCTTGCGTCGGTTTGAACGGAGGGTTCTGCATATCCGACCTCCACCGTCCACGCCGTAAGTGTACCTGTATCCATCAGGTTCACATCGCGGATTTCCAATACCCACCTTCCCCCCATCGATTCGCCGTAAAAGCGGCTCAGGGGCTCGCCGGGCCGGTAAGTCCCCTCGAAGACGGGGCTTCCCAGGTGGATGGGCCGCGACGACTGATCATCAAACCGCACGTTGGCTAATCGACCATTTGCGGCCGGAAGTCTGCTAAAAAGCTGAACCCGGGTTCCTGCCGGACTAATCAAGTACACTTCCAGGTCGTTAAGATAGTTATGGGTAAGATCGAGCGATACGCTGAGATCAGTGACCCGACCCCAATTGGGCAGCTCGACCGTACTGCGGAGTATGGCCGCATCGGGGATTGCCGTGGGCAAATGGTCGGCTACGACGGCGTAGCTCCCCTGGTTCCACCGGCCATCTCCATTAAAATCCAGCCAAACGGGAACACCACCAATTCCCGGTTCGCTCGGCTGAACTTGGGAATCACGGTTGAGATCCTCGGCCACTCGGCCGGCAATTTGCCATGGCGAAATACTGGGGGTAGAAGTGATTTGTAAGGGGGTCTCCGGATCTCCTAAAAGATTTGTTTCCATGTGGATCCACCGGTAGACACCCGTGGTTTGGACGCGGAAAAGATTATCTATTTTCGAGTCGTGATTGGCCAGGCCAACGTGATGCAACCCCTCGTTAAAAACCGCATCCCAAAACTCCAGGGCGTAGAAGTGGCTTGCGCCCGGGACATTGCCCGGGACATACCAGCCGTAGCGGCTATTCATAATCACCGCGAAAGCTCCCGTCGCCCCTACGACGTGCTGTTCGCCGATGGCAACGTCCCTTAGGTCAAATCCTCCAGATAAGCACCCCTGAGAATACACAAAATAGGGAAAACTATTCTGGAGCCGGGCCACATCGGCGGTGTAAAGCCGAGCATTATAGCCGACGTTGGAATGACCTAAATGGTTGATCAAATGGGGGTTTTGATTCAGGTCTTGAATGAGTTGTGAGCCTGCCCAGCCGCCGGTGGCGTCGTAGCGTTCGATCAGATTCCATCCATCCGGCACGGTGCGATCGCGAATAATATTGCCGGAGTAGCTTGCCTCGGTTTGACTGTCGAGCCGCTCCCCCAACCATAAGGCGGTAAGCCGATTAGGATGGGGGGTGGTTTCATAAAGAATGGTTTTTCTGACGAAATGACCGGCCTCAGCCACTGTGCTTACCGGCGCTCGGCCGATGAATACCTCTGGGGCCAAATCGATGTCTCGCCCACCAAGTCCATCGGTGGGCTCACCCCAAATCCCGTCGGCATCACCGTTCCATGGTCCATCGAGACACGCGTAGTAAAGATCGGTGGCAAGCTTCGTGTCGATCGTTGATCCCACTTGGACCAAAACGCCGCGTTCGGGGATGATCTCCGTGTCACCACCGAGGAGGACCCATTGGGTGCCCCAATGCAGATAAGCCTCGGTGATGAATTGCCGGATGCGGTCGGCAAGATCGCCCGTTTCGGTACCCGAGTAGTGCGCTGCGATGTATTCGGTGGTAACGACCCGGGCCGAAATGCCGCGTGCCCGCTTGTGGGCGACAAGCTGCGCGAAGGTCGGTTCCAGTGCGGCCGACGTGACCACGACGTACTCATAGCGCCCCGATTCGGGCAACTGAGCGAGGGGAAGCACTTGAACCGGTTCGTATGTTTGAAGAATCTCCGGATTGGCAACCATCGCGGCCACCAAGGCGCGATCTTTGGCCAGACCTCGCACTCCAAGGTTCGCTGCCAATGAGGGAGGCGAATAGTCAATGAGCGAATTATTTGACCGCTGTGTTGCAACCAGGTCGACGCCGCGCGGGTGTGCAACGGTCAGCGAGAGATCAATTTCGTCATGGTAGACAAGCCCCTTTGAGGCTTCGTCATAGGAAACGGGAAACACTTGAAGTGTGAGGATTTGATAGCCGCGATAGGTGTGGGTTTGATATCGGACCGTTTGGAAATCGCGCCAGGAGTCTCTTGAAACGATCTGCCACGGGGAGACCGACTCATCGCTAAGGGGGCCTGCCCCAATGGCGACTGCGGCCGGAGCCAAGAACGCATCGATATCCTTGGCCAGTGAAATTCCTTGCCCCCTGTATTGAACCTCCAGTCCCACAAGCTCGCTAAATTGAGGTAGAGCAATAGCCGCGGAGCGGACCGGTACCACCGGCTCTCCGGGGCTAAGCCAGGTCTGCTCGCCAGCCAAGGTGACCCAAGCACCCGCTCCGTACCACTGGACCGTGGGTTGTTCCGGGAATACGAAACTGAGCGCGGCGGTCTGCTGTGTCCCGATTGGCTGAAAGGGTTCTATCCGGTCCGGACCGCTTCTAGCATCACCGGTCGTCGTTGCGCTCAAGAGGGGGCCGATTGCTTCGCCCTCGAAAAGAGGATTTGCGGAATAATCGGCCGCCGCATAGCTGCCTGTTACCGCCACATCTCCTCCGGACCAAGGAAGAAGATTCTTCAGGAATTCGGTAGAGCCGGTAATTGAAAATAGTGTACGGACTTCCAGTGATTCGAACTTCGGTTGCCTGAGGAGTTTTCGCGTGGGAAAAGTAGCCGAAGCACACCTCCGGCGCATGGAAGCAGCGGTGAGTCCGGAGGAAAAGCTACGGCCTTTGGAGGAACTTCGCTGAGGACGGGCCTCTCCCACATGCAAAAGCTGCCCCAGGCTGCAAGCTCCAGGCATGATGGCTCCCCGTGCGAGGTCCGAAAATTATCAGACGGAAAATCGTAGGACTAGATTTGCGTTCTGAAACGAGTTATTGGAGGCGACCGAAAGGCGCCTACACGCTCGGCCGTTTCGAGAGCTTTCCCCCGGGATGCATGAAGCCATCCCTGAGGGGCTGTTTATACTCTCTGGAAAACTCGCACTCTGCGGGTCAGGACACTCTAACAGGACCATCCCTGTATCGTTACTGACCCGCAAACAAAACACCGCTGCTTCAACTCAAACGAGACCAAAAGAAAAGGCGTGGACAAGACGCCTCAGGATCAGCACGGCATCCTCGTTCAATCTGCCGCTCATGAAAAGTATAGGTCAAAAATGCCGGGTACGCTCGGTGGCTTAGTCGCCACTTGGAGATCCGCGCAAATGGGGATGAAGGAACGTGGGCAAACCGGCCGTTAAACCATCGGTAAGAGCAAATGTCTTGAAGGCTTCGGTTTGACGGAGTGTGTATGCGGGAGTGCTCTTTTCAGGCGGGAGTGCTCTTTTAAAGATGGTAATCCTCGTGGCAAAAACCGTACCTCGCTCGCCAACCGTTATGAGAAAACGCCTGTGGGGTATTTTCCCGGGTTTATGTCCTCGCATCGCCCACAATGCTCAATGCCTATTGCCCCCAGAAATGGTGTTTGAAAACCGCTGCGTATTGCTGCCCATAAGCAACGGTGTAGCATTTGGGATACACCACTCCAAAAGACCGAACCATTCACGCGCAACACTTGCGCTTCCCGCCGTGATGAAGGGGCTTTTCCAGTGCTGATAGGGCTTCCGGGGCTACCGTTGAACTTCAAGCCGCCACGATTTACCCGCGGGAGGCAAGGACCCGATGTTAGTTTCAGAGGAGCAGCCTCAAATCAAGACACCCGGGGAATCTGGGCATGAACAAGCGGAATATTTAGGGGGCATCCACGTGTGCCCTAGAACTCCATAATTGCGGAGGGGGATTGACCGGCGTCTGACCCTGCGGACGGCAAGCCTTTCTTGCTTGCCCTGTGTCATTGCAGCAGGAGTCATAATTGCAGCGGGGTTATAAACGGCAATTGATGTCGGAGTGGAGCTACAACCGGCAGGTAAAATTGCAGCGGGGCTATAACCGGCAAGTGATATTTCAGACGGGGCCATGAACCGGCGACGAATAAGACTGAATGCCGGACTTAATATTGCCCCCTGCACACCTTCTTAGGGTGCCCCCTGTACACCTTCGCACAGATCGGGCCCAGGGATTGCCGGGAGCATGGAATTTTCAGAAAAACTTGACGGGAAGCAGGCGGCGGAACCGGCGCCGAGTCCGCGCAACAAAGGTGCCTTTGTAGCGCGGCAAAAAATTAAGCCGCACTCTGCCCCCCCACCCTCGGGCTATTGAACCTCGAGCCACCACGCAGGATGCAGCATATTGGAGGTGGCGGACCTCCTCCGGCCGATCCGCTATCCCATCCGCATACCGAGGAAAAAAGTAGCACGATTGCCGGGCAAAGCGCAACCCGATCTTCCGCCCGGGCAATCAACCGGCTCATTGCCGGGGTTGTTCTGAGATTGGCTCCTTAAAACAGCGTGCGAGCCAATGGATCACTGAATACTTCGCAACAGCATGCCCACGACGGCATCACGCCCAGGATCCGTGCGTGAACAAGAAGTCTAGAACGCCAATGATCTCTTTGGTGTCGACACCGTGATCGCTTCCGTACGCGTCGACGCGATCGAAATCGACAGCCCAAAGGATGTAAGAAATCAGGGAGTTCGACACCTGGGCCCAATTGTCCCGTGCAGAGAGATGATCGGGTGCCCAGCTCAACGCCAAATCGTGCATGGTCGCTCGATCATACCCGCCTGCGGTAGCGTAGGCCGACACCCATGTGAAGCCCATTACCTGATTCTGGAACCCGGTGCCCGATAGTGTGCTTTCACCAAACCGGCCTGTGAAGACGTCATTACCCGGCGAGTCATACAGCAGGGCAATGTCCTCGCCACCGCTCGAGTAAGCCGTCACATAGCGGAAGCCCTCGACCTGGCGCTGATAAGTCGGGCCAATAAGCCGACTATAGCTCGGATAGCTGATGAACGTTTCCTGGAATATTCGGTTATCGTAAATCCGCGCCCGATCATCACCACCCCGCGAGTACGCGAACACGTTCGGGAAACTGAATACCCGGTTATTGAACCTGCTGCCGTAGTAGACGGCATATTCGGGCGTGGTCTCGAGCCGATCGAACGTGGTCGGGTCGTCATACAAGGACGCCGTATCATTGCCGCCTCGCGACTGGGCCGTGACAGTTCGGAATCCTTCCGCGCGGATCACATAGCCGCTGCCGGAGAGCACGGCCTCGGTCGGCGAAGCCAGGAAGGTATCCACGCCGGACGGATTATCATACAGGGTAACGCCGTCGGTGCCGCCCCTCGCTTGGGCAAACACTTGGGCAAAATCCCGAGCCCAGATGTAAAAGCCACTGCCCGATAGTCTCGCGTATGTCGGATCCGCAACCAGCCAATCGCGGGTCGTGGGCCGATCATACAGTTCGGCTTTATCCCCCGCACCGTTACCGTAGGCGTAATTCCAGCGGAAGGAATCGACCTGAATCCGATAGCTCCCGCCGTTCATGACCACAGAATCCGGGGTGCCGATGAAGGTCTCGGAGATCGCCGCCGAACCGTACAACCGGGCTTCGTCGCTGGTTTCTCCCGGATTACCGAAGACTTGGACACGCGGGAAGTTGTTTAGCCGATTGGTGTAGATCCCGGCGGCCAGGCTAGCGTAGGTGGAAGTGCCGGTAAACTTATCCTTGGTGCCGGCCAAGGCGTACATTCTACCCGTGTCAGCACCGCCCCGGCCATTGACCGTGACGGTCTCCGCATCGGTGACACAAACCAAGAAGTACGAGCCTTTAAGCACTCCGATACCAGGTCGAAGTTCAGCCTCCTCCGCACCGCTGGTACCGTTGAGCACGGCGGAGTCGCGGCCGCCCGCCCCATTGAACACAATCGTATCGACCGCGCTAGCGAGATACTCATACCGGGTGCCGTTAAAGACCACCACATGTCGGCCGCCGGGGCTGCCGGGGCTGAACTCGAAGGTGTCGTTAGCACCGGTTCCCTCGAAGAAGACTACTTTCCCCCGCTGCCAAATACCCGTGGGCCGGGTGGGCACGAGCGTCACCTGATAATCTTCCACCTCGCCGTCCAAAGCCGTCCCCACGTAGCTCAGCCCTTGTGCGGTGCTAAAGCGGAATCGGGCAAAGGTCGTGCCCAGCATCGCGTCGGCTGGCACGGTGAAGCTCAGAACGTTCGGACCTGCTGAAAGCCGCTGATCGGTGAAGATCTGTTCGTTAAGGTCCACGGGGTTAAGTGGATTGTTTGGATCACCCCAATTGCCATCGCGATTGAAGTCAATCCAAGCACTCAAATAGCCGGGCACCGAAGCCGTCACCACCACCTGGGCTCGCTGACCGGGAATCAGCGGCGAGATGAAGAGCACACCATCTTCGTCGGCCAAACCGGCGAGGTCGTCACCCAGGCCGTCGCTCCTCGGCTGACCATCCACTTCGCTATCGATGCGACTGCCGAGGTACACCGCGGGGTCGATGAGATGTCGGGCCCCGTTATCCGCCACTACAGTACGATAGCTGTTGGGGGCATCGCCGAAGTCAATCCCATAACCGCGGTGGTCATCATTTAGGATCCAAATAGGAGCATCCGGCTGCGAGATGATCGCCGCGCCAGGACCGAGTCCCGGAATCGAAGCGCTCAAAATCCGCATCAAGAAATACTCGTCCGGCTCGCGGTGATTATCGCCGACGATGGTCACCCGAACCGAGGCGGTCACCCGCGGTTCCTGATAACTGGCGACCATGATTTCATAATCATCACCGTCGTAACTTCGCCAGACGATCGAGTCGCCCGAAACCTGTGGGTACCAGTCGTAGACGGTATTGCTGGATATGTTTTGGGCGATCATACCGCTGCCGATTTCGAAATAGAACACTTCCCAGTCGTTGCCGTCCCAGGTGTGCCAAACGACGCGGTTCCCCGAAATTTGCGGGTACGCATCATACAAAGCATTGGCAGAAATATTCTGAGGCGGCACCCCGGTACCCAAGTTCGCAAGGTTGTAGTACAGAATCTCCCACTGGCCGCCGACTTGCCCTTGCCAAACCAAATGATTTCCCGAAATAGCCGGCGCATTATCCGCCGTGGTGTTGTCGGTAATTTGGGTGACCACGCCCGTTGTCAAGCTATAGTGGAATAGCTCGTAATCTTGACCGTCAAACCCCCGCCACACGATGTTGCTTCCGTCGATCCGCGGTCCTACGTCGGTTATTCCGTTGCTGGTGAGCCGGCTCGTGCCGGTGATGGGACTCCAGTGGAAGATCTCGGTATCAAAGCCATCGAAACCGTACCAGACGATGTTGCTGCCAGAGACCTGAGGTTCGTAATCGCTGTAAATATTGTTGGAAATGTTGATGGGAGCCGACACGACCTGATACGAGCTGTTCAAACCACCGATCAGGTCGAAGGCAAAAATCTCCGTATTAGTGGTAGTGACCCGCCCCCACCATGTGATGTAGGCGTCGGAGATCTGCGGACCACCGTCGTCATAGGCATTATTTGTCAGTTGGATTACTGGCGACAGGAAGCCGACCCCCGAGCGATAGACCCGCAGGAAAATTTCCGTGTCTCTCTGGCCAGCGACTGGATCAGCGCCGACCCACACGATATACGTCAAGTCCCCTCGGCGGTGCACGGCGCTAAAGCGATCATCACTGGTGTTATTTGTGACCCGGACCAAGGTCTCCGTGCTCAAGTCATATAGGAAGATTTCCCAGTCGCCGCCTTCGGCTGCCGGGTCAATCGCCTGAATCACAATGCTTTGACCCGAGATTTGGAAGTCGTAATCGTTATCCTCATTCGAGGTGATGGGCCGATACGTCCAAACTCCTCGTGGTACCCCTTCCGCTTGCAGCCGCAATGCGCCGGATCGCAGCAAATAGTCGTCGTCCGAGGTGGCCGTACCATCAACCGTGCTGAAAGTAATGTCTACCGGGGCACCGAACGACCGCGTCATGCTGAAGGTGATCTCAACCTCTCGCAAATCTCCGTGGTTCCCCTCGGTGATTCGCGCCCCGGTCACCTGCACCCGCGGCCGCAGATAGTTACCGAAATTGATGTCGCTTACCGTTTGCGCGGCAGCCAACTGGATGCTGTACGAACCATCGGGATTAATTCGTACCGGCCCAGGCGGCAAACCACTGCTGAGAGCTTCGAAGATCAAGGTTCGCCCGCTCAAAGTGACGGAAGATCCCAGCGCACTGGCCCAGACGTTCATCCCGGCAGAGGAAGCGGCGTTGTTGACCGCCGCGGCTATTGCGGCCGCAACTTGGTCGGCGGTAAGGCCAGCAACGTTAACCAGCACATTACCGCTGCCGGGGTTCGTGGGTGTGCCGTCGTGGTCGAATTCGAACACTACCCGCACATTGCCGTCACCCACGGCGAAGGTGCGACCATCCGGTAGTTGAGCCCCTGCCGGAGCGCTGAAGCGATGCGACCACGGATAGCTCGTGGGCGTTACGAAGATCTGCGGCGCGGTCAGTTGCACCAGATCGCCGATCGCCGCCGGCGTGATATTCAACCCGCGGGTAAGCCGAGCACTATTCACGGCCCCCACGATCGCATTGGCTACCTGCGGAGCATTGACCAGACCCGTCAGGCTGATCCGGACCGCGCTCGGATCCCGTAGCGAGAAATCGTTGTCAAATTCGAAGTTCACACGTACCGAGCCATCCGATAGAGCGAACTGGTCCCCGTCGGCGATTCGGCTCGGGGCCACTGCCACCAGACCGAGGACGTTGGTCCCACGATAAGTGCGAACCCCTTGTTGCGGATAAGTTTGCACCCATTCGTTCCAGGCACCGGCCAGTTCCTCACGGACCAGATAATTCCCGGGGAACAACCCCGTGAATTCGAAGTATCCGGCTTCATCCTGTGGAGTATTCGGATCATCGCTCCGGCTTACGGTCCAGCGTTCACCGGGATCTCGCACTCCGTTATTGTTTTGGTCAATGTACACCACCACCCCCGGCAAGCCGGGCTCGCGACCGCTCGGTGTGCCGGTGCTCGGATCCATCCGGAAGCCGTGCGTCTGCCGGGTAACCAACTCGTTCAGGTCGGCAGTAGTGGTGGGCCGCATCAACCGGGCGAAATTCGCCCCGTCACCGGCATTGAACCCAATCTCCGCCCCCGGGGCACCCAAGCCATTTACGCCTTGAGGATCGCCGGTGGTCCACTGGAGTCCGTGGTAAATGAAGGCAACAACATCCCCCAGCGGATCATCCTCGATATACAGCGAGAAGCTATTCCGTTTGCTCAAATTCGGCACGTTTGCCGGATTGGTACGATCGAAGTAACCGACATTCACCCAGTTGACCTGAACAAACGGGTTTCCGTTGAAGGGATTCGTACCGTGGACCAGTTCCACTAGGCCGCCGGCCAACCGGGTATCCACGTCCGCCCAGAACGGCGCAATCATCGGCACGGATTGCGGGAAGCCGGCCGGGTCGAAAGTGGCCACCGGCGAGCCGAACGATATGGCCCCGTTATTGCTAATGTAAAACTGTTGGTAAGTTCCGCCATAGAACTCGAAGTTGAAGCCGAACGATACAGGCCCATATGTTCCATTGTTGGTCAGCAGAAGCACCGTGGTCCCGCTACCCAACGGGGCAGGTTGGATGGCAGGCACAATACCGGCCAGCTGGGTATCCCAACGGGTATTGGCATTCCGGTCGTTAAACTTCCAACCGCGAATCGTTGAATTGCCAATCTCGATTCGGACCTGATGATCTTCGACTTCACCGTCCGGCGCCGGTCCGATGGGGCTCATCACCGCGTATTGAGCGCTGCTATACCGCAGCCGCAAGAAGGTGGGCCCCGCCGTCAAACCGGAGGGAACTGCGATATCGAATTCAAACGGCGCGCTATCATCGGAGATAAACTGCCCCGCCAAAACTTGCTCACGCACCACAAGGCCGCTTGCCGGGTCGATATAGTCGGCAAATTGCCCGTCGCGGTTAAAGTCGATCCACGCACTCAGATAACCCACGCCGGTTACCCGCACAACCAATCGCGCAAGCTCGCCCGGAACAAGCCGCGAATCCAGCGGCTCACCCGGCACGATGCGGCCATAGGCGATCAACCCATCTTCGTCATCCCCGTCAAGATCGGTATCATCGCCTTGAGCCACGGGATCAGGCTGGCCATCCAGATCCAGATCCGGAGCCACAAACCCGAGATGGATCCCCGGCACGATCACATGCCGCGCCCCATTGTCGGCAACCACGGTGCCATAGGTTGCCGGAGCATCGCCGAAATCTTCCGGAGCGATTATGACCGGCACTCGGTAATCTTCCACCTCACCGTTCGGATCGGGCCCCAGTGGGTCTGGATTCCCGCCGCCCGGATTCAGGTATCGCACATTGTCGCTGAAGCGGAATCGGACGAAGGTGTAGCCCAACGGAATCGTATCGGGTATCGGGCTGAGCACCAGTTCATCATGCAAGCGGTGCTCACCGGCGGTCAGCCAGACCCCATCCACGATTTTTTCACCCGGATCGTCCCAATCGCCATCAACGTTTAGGTCGATCCATGCATTCAGCCAACCCGGGGCTGCCGCATAAACCGTGATTTGCGGCACATAACCGGGGCTAATGAACACTATCCGCACGCCGTTTTCGTCATCGTCACCAGCCCGATCGTCACCTAAAGCCTCGGCCGTCGCTTGCCCCTCACGCTCGGCGTCCGGTGCGGCCAAGAACCGGCCCGGATTATTTTGGTCGGGGAAAGCCAAATGCGGGTTGTTCGGGCCGACAATCGCGTGATAAGCGCCATTGTTGACCCGCGTGACCGGATAGCTGGCCGGCGCATCACCCCAATCACGGTAGGCGGAGACGAGCTCGATTTCGTAATCTTCAACTTCGCCGTCATTGGCTTCGCCGACATAGCTCAGTGCGTTTTCCGGCGTAAACGGATAGGTTGAAAGCCGGAAGCGGGCCCAAGTTACACCCAACTGAGCCGTGTGCGGCACCGTGAACACCAGCTTTCCGGTGCCGAAATCATAATTATTCTGTCCGGCGTTGAGCGGCAAGTTCGCGAAGATTTGCTCGCCCGGATCGGCCCAATCGCCGTCGCGATTGAAATCTATCCAGGCGTTCAGATAGCCCACCGTGTCGGTGGGGCCTACATTCCAAGTGGTGGGCACGCTCACATACACATTGACGCCGTGCCGCTCTGCGGGATTGGCCGGGTTTCGCTCCACCCGAACTACACCGCCGAATTGGAACTGCACACCGTCATCAAATCGGTCAGGAGTTGCCTGGGAGGAGTCGAGTTCTGTGGTCGCGCCAGTCCCCAGGTAATAGCCGGACATGATCAAGTGTCGAGCACCGTTATTGGCCAAAAGCGATGGATACGGTGCATCGGGGGCATCGCCGTAATCGATCCCCGCGAGATTGAGTTGGAAGTAGCAATCGCCAAACTGCGGATGTGGCTGCGGCCGATTCGGTTGGAGAGGATTATTCGCCAAGTCGCGGATCAAATTGCGATCCAATTCGACGGTGTAGAGGTAACCGGTGCGCCACACGCCCGCAGCCGGGTAGAGGTAGATCTCATTATTCGTCGCATTGTAGCTGAAGAGATAATCAACTCCCTCTTGGAGCGGCCGCGTGCGATCATCTCGCCACACCCGAACAGCTTGCGCTACGACCGTAGCATCATCGATGCCCACTCCAATATCAGAAAGCCCGATGACAAATTGCATTACCCGAATACCGGCAAGTGTGACATCGTTCAAACTCGGGTTGCGATCATCGGGGCCGTTATCCGCCGGAATGAGAATCGCGGCCGTGGGTCCGAAGAAATCGACCCGGTCCACCGCCCCGCGGTCTTTGAACACGTTGGCACCCAAGCCAGGCGGTGGGGCCACGCGCGGATCATCCTGCCGCAATTGCCCGAAGATATCCAGCGTGGGCGCCAGGATCGGTGACGGCGGGATTCCCAGCGGTTGGAGCACGGCACTGTAGTAATCGGCTCGCTCTTGGAGGGCATCCAACGAGCTATCGATCACGCGAGAGCCGTGATCCGGGTAGAAATTCCCCCGTGCCGCATTGACAAATAGTGGATCGGTGGCACTGAGGATATCCGCAAAACTCCCCGGCGTCGTCCCTACCGTGTTCACTGCGTTCAGTTGGAACGTGTTGGCCCCAAGGACCGTGCTGGAAGAAGTGGGGTGGACCTGAACCCCGATCTGCCAACCGGCGATGATGTTGTTGAGGAGCGTTGGGGTCGCATTCGGACCCACTTGGATGCCCACACCGGCTGGGTCATCCCCGGCCAAAATCGGTCCTACGACCGTGTTGTTCACAATCCGACCAAAGGGGATCGCCCCCACAGGCTGCCCCGTGTCACCGCCAAAATAAATCCCGCCGGAGCCGCTGTATGCGACGATATTGTTAATCAACGAGACCCCGGGCACCCACATCGCGCCAGGAGTTGCGGTGGGATAGGCCGCGTTCATCCACCGGCCCGACGCGGGGAAGGGCCAATTGCCGTCTGCATCTCGGGCCGCCGGCTCGACCCGGATACCCCAACCCTGGGCATACATAATATTCACGCCATTAATGATGATCTGACCCTTCTCGCGGAAGTGATTCCGATCTCCCACAATCGGATGACCCGCCGGGTTGGGGTAGAATTGAGTCACCCCGGGTACCGCAACCGGGTCGAAGAACGTCGTGTACTGGAGACCGGTTACTGTGATCCGCATCTGCGGGTCCTCAGCGGTCAAATCGACCATACCTGTGACCGGACCGGGGCTGGCTCGTAAGGTCAGCCGTCCGTCGGCATACGCCTGGTTGATGGCTTGGACGACCAGAGCGCCAATCCGCTCGGCCGACATCCCGAAGTCAAAGACGATTCCGTAAACCCCGGGTTCCGGCGTCTCGCCGCTGAGGTAGTGCAGGAAGATGAAGTCCACCGCATTCGTTCCATCCTCCAAGCGGAAAGTATCGCGGTGCCGGATCCCAAAGCCGGCGGACATCAGCAGTCGCACGCGCTGAATCGTCGGTGCTTCCACCGAACCGAATACGATCTGGTTGATCGGACCGGCCGGCTTGGTGCCGGTAACCGCGGATTCGCCTCCCAGGGTACCGCCCACATAAGTGGCGCCCCAAAGGTTCACCCGGTCGCTGGTACCCATGGACAAGGCCGTCACTTTCAATCGGCCCAGACTGTAAGCCTGGTTGATTGCCGCAGCGACACGAGACGCTATAGTCCCCGGCGCCTGTGCTGTGGTGAAATAGACCGGGAGCGCATTGCCGGTCGCACCGCCGATTGTCTGATCCAGGAAGACGAACTCTTGCCGGTTCACTCCGTCTTCGATCCAGAACCGATCTCCGTGCCCCAAATCTGCTGCGGCGGGTATCCGGATCGTGATGGCCTGGGCCCAACGATCGTTCGTATCGGCCGAGCCTGTTAAACGCAAAACTTTATACGGGCTGTCCGGCGGGGTGAGTAGCACGCCAAACTCGTCGCCGCGCCGAATTTCTAACTGGTAACTTCCTGTAATCACGATCGGATCGGTTATCAGGGGGGCGCGGAGAAAATCGAAGTCGGTTACCCCCGCAGGGGCATTGGTGACCATCTCACCGCGTTCCGCAAAGCCGATAACGATATCATCAATGTACCACCCTTCGAAGTTGTTATTTTGTCCGCGGCGATAATCGAAGAAACGATTGTTGTTCCGCGCCGTAGTCCCAAAGCTCTTGTCGGGCGAATCCCCCTGCAGCGTTTCTGAGTAGTAAAGAGGCCCAGGGTCTGAAGCCCTTACCTGGAATACCCGCATGAGCGGTTCGACCTGTCGACGGGTATCCGACAATCGCTCATCAAGCTTGATCGTCGTCTGATTGAGGTCGCTTGCCCGCAGCGGGCTATTGGTCGGACTGACAAGGTTTAGCCCATCGAAGGCCGTTTGCGGCCCGGAAAGCTGCACCAATCCCTCAGGGGTACTGGCTGCCGTAACTTGGAATCCCACGCTTGTCCGCAGTAGATTGATGGCCGCGGCAATTCGCGAGGCAATGGCCGCCGGCGTGGTTGCGCCTTGTAGCCCCACCAATACGGCATAATCGACTCGGACACCGGGGGGCAAGGCGGGTAGCGAACTCGGCGGGACAATCTGCGGAGCGCTCAGCACTGTGGTGAAGCCAAAGACGGCATATCGCGGAACGTTTCCACCGTCCAAACCGGTAATCGTGAAGACCGTGTTATTCAGGCTTGCTGCCGTGGTCAAGGGGCGAATGTAAATCTGATCGGGCACCACACGGAATCGCCGGTTTACCGTCGCCGTGATGACTCTAGAGACTTCAAGCTGGGTCATATCGGGCCGCAAATAAACCGGCGTTCTGCCCGCCGTGTATTGTCCCGGCGCACTTCCTTCGACTGCCAGCGCAATCGGTGCCCCCGTATAGTGAGTCCCGCGAGCAACCGATTGGGCGCCGATCAAGAAGACACGATTTCCCGCGGAGCCCTGGAAGATTGCATCCTCCGGCACAAATGCCTGCACGGCCAATCGACCAGCAGTACGCTCTGCATTGATGGCCGCAGCCAACAGATCGGCCACTTGCCGTGTCGTCATGGCATCGGTGATCCTCACGGGTACCACCCGTGAAATTCCGGGCACGGCCGGCCCCACCCTGCCATCTTTATCAAACTCGAAGCGGATCGTTGAACCACCGTCCCCAATATCGACGTACTCTCCGAGTCCGGTAGTCGGGCTTTCCTTGATTTGAACCCCGGCTGCATTGGGGAACACCAAGGCATAGCCCATATCGATCTCGAACGTAACATCGGCGATATTCAAGCTCGAATTGCCGAGTACGAAGGTTTGCCCATCGCGGAGCTGAGCGGCCGCCGGGGCTACCAAGTACGAGCCCCCGGTTTGCGGATCGCCAACATCCATATCGCTGGCCGTGCTGAAGTCGAAGCGAATCCGCAACTTATCCAACCCGGCGAATTGGCTCAAATCGATACGTGCCTGCCGCCAATTGCCTCCCAGGTCATGGATTTCGCGGATGTAGCCACCATACCCGGGCTGTTCGATCCCATCGCGGATGAAACCAGGATCGTTCAGATCGGTGTTCGTGGCTATCAAGGTCCAATTGGCACCGTCGTTGGAGACATACACCCGGAGCCCGTCGAAATCGTTGCTATTTTCCGTATGGGCATAGTAAGTAAAGTAAAGCATGGGGCGATCGGCCGCGGTGTAGCCTTTCAGGCTGAAGGTACCCGTAGTAAGGCTCCCGATCGCACCGCCGGGCAAGTTGTAAGTCATCAGTCGGCTGCCGTCGGATCCTTCCCCCGAGGTGAAATTCGATGCACCCGGTTGGCTCTGGTTGCCCCAGGCATCGGTCGGATCATCCAACCCGAAGTAATAACTGCGCAACCCCTCCATCAACGGGTCGTACCCTTCGGCGGAGACTCGGGAGGTATCCAACGTGGAATAGATTCCATGGCCGGCATCATCCCTACGCCGCAAGGTCCAATGCCATAGGTTGTAGTCAATCGGTGAAAATGCAACCCCGTGCACCGCGCCCACAGGACTTGGCGGATCTATATTCGTGCTGCCATTGGCGAACACCCCGAGCAAATTCCCCAAAATATCCATGGCCCACACTCGGCCCGAAGAATCCGAAGCGAACAGCGTCTGAGCATAGCCGCCGAATTCCACATTTGCAGGACCGGCCGACAAGCCGGAGAAGCTGATAGGGTTGCCCTGCGGATCGCGGACCTGAGTGATGTACCGGAGTTGAGGACCTGCACCCGGGTTTCGAGCGAAATACGGGGGAGCCCCTTGCGGATCTATCGGGATAAAGCCCCACGAGCCGCCGTTCGCATAAGCACTTTGCTCGCCAGTGACGTAAAATAGTCCACCCTGATCGGAGACGGCAAAGAGGACATACTCCTGTCCGGATACGAATCCCGGCACACGCAGGTATGCCAAGCCAGTGATTCGCCCTCCTCCACCTTCCCCAGTGAAACTAAGATTAGGCGCACCCGATAGGTTCACCGGATTCGTCCCGGCAACTCCCGAGAGAACGACGGTGTAACCGCTGGCTGACGCCGAGACACCGATCCCTGACGCATTGATAGCCGAAGCAACAACCTGCGCCATTTCTGACCCGGTATACCCCGCGCCAAATCTCACGACTTGGCGGCCAGGGGTCACTCCGGGCGAGCCTTCGACGTAATAGAGCGGTACTCCTCCCCCACGAGTAAATGTGTCGGCATTAAAGAAACTCAGCCGATCGCCGGGGCTCGAAGGTGGACTCCCTCCAGGGGTTCGGTACGCATAGCTCGCATCGATCCGGTTTGCAGCCGGGAATACGAACGTTTGGCTAGCGTCCACAACTCTTTCGATTTCCAGACCGAGTTGCTGCGAGCTCCACGATTCTTCGAACGCAATCCGGGTGCGGAAACCACTCACACCATGACTTCCCTCGATCTGCACTTGGGCAGTATCGCTGGAAGCGTGTGTGTTATCCGTCCGATCGTTGACAAGCGAAACGCGCCGGCCAACGGCAGTCGCCACGACGGTGAACGAAGTCTGCGCGTTAATCGCTGCCACCAAGTTCTGGGCCAACACACTTCCAGGAGCCCCCGTCGTGAACGGCACCCGCACGTGGGAGCTATTTGTTAGGTTTCCATCCCGATCGAACTCAAAAATAATGTCGACGTTTCCACCTCCGGGGGCTGTACCGGGGATTACCACGTAAACGCCGTCTAAAGCCGCCGTGGCCGTTGCAGGAACGACGATTACCGGACCACTATCGAACTCGAATGTGTAAGTTACTCCGTTATTGACATTCCGGATACTGAAAAACTGACCATCGCGGAATGCCGCGGCACCTTGCACATCCATCCGCACATCGATCCCTAGATCAAATTCGAATTCTTGAGTCGTCCCGCCAGCCGAGGTAACGGAGAACCAATCCCCGTCCTCGAAGTCCAGCTCCTGAACCCCAGGTGATCCGTAGGGAGCCTCCGTCTGCGTCGCCGGGTTGGCGAGAATGGTGGGAGCCGTGAACAGTTGGCCAATCGGCACGATGTTGCTAAACAGACGGTTTCCGGAGGTACGTTGTCCGTTATTGATGAGCGGGTGGTTGACAGCGGTTCCACCGGAGCTGAGCAGCCACACCAAATTCTCGCCCGATGTGGCCCCGGTTCCGCCAAGGTCGGGGTTCGGGATATAGCCTACGATCAAAACGTGGCGCCCCCGATCCCCTGTGTTGCGGAAATCATGCACCAAAGCCTGGACATAGACGCTATTGTTCGGGTCCGCTTGAAGGCTCGCGGGATTCGCCGGATCGCGGCGGATTACGTCGATCCCCGTATCGACATCAATCACTAAAGTGTTCGCGTTCCCCAGATCAAACTCGCGATACCGCGGATTGAAATTCGCGCCGGGACCGATGGAGACCGTCATCAGTCTCCCGTCGTTTCGCATCGCAATGTCGCGATAATAGATCGAGGGGCTCCCCGGCAAATAAGGATCTGCCCAGTCGGTCACGTCGGTCTCGACGGCACCCGTGAACGGGTCCACCGTATAGAGGTCGGTACCGGTCAGAACATAAAAGACAACATCACCCAGCATGAACTCATCCGGCACCAAACTGAGTCGTTGGTTACCGTCGGGACTACTGCTTGGATTGGGGTCAGCATTCGGGTTAAACGCCGAGACGAAAGACCGCGGACCACTCTCCACGTGCTCTTCTACCACTCGGGCAATCGCATTGATCGGCTCGACGCGAACTAGCGGATAAGCCGTTTTATCTTCGCACCAATCCCCTCCCAAAACCGAGGAAAGCACCCTCGGAGTTGCCAGCACGGAAGTTATGGCAACATAATAAACTTCGTTTCTCTCCGCCAAGTAAACAGGGCCGATGTACGGATCGCGCGACCAAATCGACCCCCGAGCCAAGTCTTCCAAACTGGGGCCTTGTGGCAGGGCAAGATCATCGACCACACTGGAGTTGGTGCCGAAATAAATCAGTCTTCCGGCACTATCAAAGACCCACATCGAAAGGTCTGGCCGGGCCATGCCGTCTGCATAGTCGATATCGAAGATAGCCGACCAGACACTCCCCCCGTCGTTAATACCACCGATCGACTGGATCCCCTCGTAATCGATTTCGATCCGATACCAGTCGACGTCTGTCCGACCACTGAGATAACCGACGACGGAGATCGCGTTTCGCTCGCTCGACAGTAAGTTGCCCAGCTCCTGGGCATTGCCGAAGCTTTGATTGTCGCCGGGAATTTCCGCCGACTCACCTAGTAGCGGTGAATGCTGCGGGAATCCGCGAATCTCAATCCCGTTTGTGGCATAACGAATATCCGCATATTCCACCGTGCATCCGGCAAGTTCCTGCATCTCCCGCAGGCGAACCTGCAATTGATACTTACCGGCGGTATTAGCAAGCCGAACGAACGGAGTGGTCTCCGGCTCGAACCTCGCCCGCACCCCATCCAACATGACGTGCGGCGTGGCGACGTAAACGCCGTTTTGAAGGACCTGATCAACCCGGATTCGCGCCGAAACCTGTAGCCCCCGAGTTAGCCGAGCAGTAGTGACGGCATCGACAATGGCCTGGGCTACTTGAGAGTTGTTAAGCCCCTGATAAGCCACCGGTATGGCGCCGGCTGCGTAAACTCCGTCTCGATCAAACTCAAAGAGAATGCTTGTTCCGTTTTGATCGGTGATGCGGAATTGCTGCCCCTCCGTAATCTGACTGCCCGGAACGATATTGCCGATTCCCAACGTGCTGCGAACGCGTAGATAATACGTCCGCACTTGGCCGGCAGGTCCCGGGAGAACTACCCGGAACCCTGCATCGCGCGGATTCATGGTGTAAAAGTCGTGTCGCAGGTAGACATCCCGGTCCATGGCGAGACCGAGAAGGGCACCGTCCGGATCGGTCTTGTGTTCATAGCGGCCGTACTCGTGAGAATTGTCGCTCCAGGCCAGAACTTGCCCATCCACGGTCACCAACTCGACAATCGTGTCCAGGGCGAAGCTACTCCAATCGATATCAACCCAAATTTCTGTCCCGGCACGAGCGTCGAATTGATAGACGTCCACATCGCCCGGATCGTCGAAGCGGATGAAGCCGACGATTTGAAATCCGAGCCGCTGAATATCATCACCCGCCTTTTCCTCGGGAGCCAACACTCCCAGCCGTTGCGAAAGGAGCGGATTGGCGTTCTGATCGACCGCAACGCCGCTGCCCGGCTCATGTTCGAGAACCACAGCCACATTCCGGTCGTGGGCATAGCGATCGAACCGCACACTCCGCCATGCCCCGGGAGAGCCCTCGCTGGGGCCATTTCCATTGGTGTCGAACACAGGCCGGCCCAGAATGTCGAAGCCGGCTCCGACCGAATCATCGGCCAAATCCGTCAGGATTACCGGCCGACCCGGCATTCCCACAATTTGCAGAATACCGCCGATGCGATCATCCATTTCGCCGGTTTGACCCGTCGCCGTGAAACCGGCATTGGAGCCGGTAAGCTTCACCACCAAGCTTCCCGCAGCATTGCTCTGTAATCGCAACCCGCCGACGTGGTGGTAATTGCTGATTATGATTTCATTTCGCAGGATGTGAACAATATCCGTATCGTCCCAAATCGACTCAGTGGTGAGCTGGCCACCGCGGACCTCCATTCCACTGAACTGGTTGCTCAGCGACAGATTGTCCACCAAACCGAATCGATTCTTCCGGACCATCGGCCCGAAGTTATCCGCATACTCCTCGTAGGAAGAAAGCGGCCCGGTGCTCCGTCCCCAATCCGGTACGTTCCACGCTTTCAGTGCCCCGGCGTCGATACTGATTACGAAGCCACGATTTCCCAGGAAGTCGTTGGCCACAATGATCGGCTGTGCACCGCGGACGAAAATCGTCGCCGGAGAGCTAAGCGTACCTCGGCCCCCGCGGGTGCCGGCGACTGCCACCGCATCATTGAATTCGAAGCGGGTGCCTACCACACGCACTTCGGCCTGATAAATCTCCACGGGGCTGAAACGAGCAAAACCTCCCTCGATCGCCGTATTTCCGCCGCCATAGGCGATCACGGCTTGATCGATACTTCCTGAAGAAGCGGGTGCGAAATAGATTCCACCCCAATCCCCCGGCGTTGCCGCCCGGCCACCCGTCTGACTAACCGTGTCGAAGGTACCACCAGCCCCATATCGCGTGTCTAACAACGAAGTGAGGATGACCTTGTAGCTCGGGGCCGTTTCGTTTAGACCGGGTCGCCCCTCCGCAATAAGTTGAGCCCCCATCCCCACTTCAATTCGCGAACCGCCCAGCTTCACCACCAACCCGGGGTCAATCTGAAGCCGGGCATCGATTCGCGCATCCCACGTGCCAAATCCCTCAAGCTTCCAGACCGGGGCCGTGCTTCGCAGCTCGATTAGACCCCCACCCAAGTGAACCGCCGTAACATCCAAGCCACGGTTATCTCGAGCCCAATTGATGGCATTGACGATCAAACCGGCCAGCTGGCTCTGGGTGCTCGGGGGATCCCCCGGATTAGGATCATTCGAGCGGTCATAACGGATTTCCACCCTACCCGGGATAAAGCTCCCCGTGCCCCGATTCATCCAGTCGGAGCGGAGATTGAACTCGAACACTACCCGAGTACTGCCGTCAAAAATCGAAAAGGTTTCGCCATCGCGGATCGCATCCCCCCCACCCAAAGGCACTTGCAGGCGAAAATCGTCGATCCGCTGCAAGTTCGTGGTTTGCGGGCTGACAATCGGACCACCGGGAGTTCCCCGAATGACGAGGTTTTCAGGAATGACGTGCACAATGTCCCAATCGTCAAACCGCGCCGCGATCTCGAGCACTTCCGTCCTTTCGCCGGCGGCCGTGCGCACGCGGACCAAAATGCCGTTGACCGTGTTGCTGTGGGCCTGCACCGGTGCACCGACATCGGTGGAGACGGCATAACTTGCCGCAAGCTGGTTGTAACGGAGCTGAGGGCCAACCCGATCGTAATCCGCCATGAAGGGACGCGTGCGATCCCAGTTTTGAATCTTCGTATCGGCGAAGCTATTCGGGTCGGCCGAAATAGCAGCGTCAGCACTGTTGGTGATCGTGTTGAACGTGATGGTCGGCCGGGCTTCGAAAAGACAAATCGGCGCGTAGACGCCCCGCACGCCGTCCACGATTACCTCGCCACCACCGAAGCGAATATCTGCCTGGTTGATATAGTTGAGGAAGATACCCTGAGTCTCGAGAACTTCGCGTGCAGGTAAGCCCGAGGCCGGATTATAAGTTTCAATGAAGTCATAATCGAGATTATTTCGAATGACCAACCCACCCCAATCACCCTTCCTCGGTATGGTCTTCATTAGTGGGTCGCCGTCACGACCCAATGTCTCGTCGAAGTACGAGGTGAAATAAACCTTGTTATACGGAGTGCCCAATACTTGAAGTGCGCTTCCGCTTCGATCAACACCCTCTGAGGAGCTCCCCACATCGATATTCGCCTTCGAGAGCTTAAACACTGCGCCGGCATCGATCATCACCGTCACACCCCGCGGGACCTCGAAGCGCGGCCCATCCGCCAAGGGAGCCCCGAAGAGATTGTAGCCAATCTCATACGGCACGTTGTCGCGAAGACTTGCCGGCACACTGGGGTCATCGTTATCGAAATTATTGCCGACAATCCGCAGGACCGATCCCGGGGCGACGGCAGCTAACGCGGCCGAGATCGTGCTGTAAGGAGCCCTTAAAGATCCGTCCTGCTGACTGCCGGGGACGGGAGAGAGTTTGTCCACGAAAACGGTGCGACTTTCCGGCTGAACATTGAACCAGAAGTTGTAAACCCCACCGGGAACGCCGTCCGCATCACCGTCCAAAAGTGTGCCCGTCGAATCCACCAGATGCCACGGAGTCGGGCTGACATCTTTGAAAGTCTCGGGATTATTCGGGTCGACACCGCGCGGTTTGAAGGTTAATCGCAACTGATAATCACCCTGCGAGACGCCTCCGACCCCCGTGTCATAAATATTTGGATCGTACTGCGTGTTACCCTTCGCCGTGACCCCGACATAGTACACACCCGGCTGGAGGTACATTTCCAGGGCCGGGTCATCGCTGTAATAATCGTCATTGCGGGCAAGGACACGATACTTCTTGATGCCATTTTCGGTATACTCTTGATACAGGGTAACCACGGCATCTAGTAATGAAGAATGGGGCCCGCGCTCGGCCAAAATTTCCACGCTGAAAAGCCCCCGCTCGTCCAGTTGGACGCGGTACATGTCGATATCGATACTATCCGGCCGGTGCATATGTTGGCCGTGGATTAAATCGTGATCATACGGGAAAACCGGTTCCAGCGGGAGGAACGTCAACGTCTCGCCGCTGCCCATGATCGCAAGCTGATCATAGGCGTGGCCATAACCGAGCAAGTGGCCTATTTCGTGCATTGCCACCAAGAACCAAGCACCGCCATATTCGCTGGCACCCCAGTTCTCAGCGTAGTCCATGATGGCCCCACCACCTGTGGCCACACCCGCAACCCCGCCGGGCGCAGATTGCAAGCCGGCCAAAGCAAGATCGCCCGTGACGATCGCCAACCCCCCCCTGGGGTTTTCATAAAATTGAACGCCGAGGTAATAGCCAAACAGAGTGAAGATTTCGCGAGCCCGTTGCTTTTGGGCCTCTGTGATTAGGTTCCAACCCGCCTCGGGGAAGTAATACGGTATGGTGGTCACCCCAGCGGTCTGATCCGGCGCGGATTCGCCCGAAAAATGGTCTTCGATCATAAGGGCCGGATGATTGGGAAGATCGCGATGACCCGGTTCATCCACAGCCCCCGGCCATTCCAAGGTGAAATCCAACGGATGAGCATCGATCGTCCCGGTGAGAATCAAACTCTGGGGGCCGCTGCCGTTGCCGAAAATCGGGGCCAAACTTCCGCCCACGCTGCGAATGTCAAGAGCCGTCCAGAAGGTCGTCCCCGGATCGGTCGTGACGACACGGAAATCACTCAGCGTAGGCTGATAAGCATTTCCTACCCGCAGCCGAAATGCCCCGGTTCCGTAAAGAGCCAAATCCTGAGCAAAGTACAGCGTGGCCTTATCCAAGGCCGCATCGTATTCCACACGCTGAGGTAAAACCATCAAGTCGTCGTTAGGATCGGCGGAATTCCGCGTCACGAAAAGTTGATAGAAATTCCGGTTCTCAGCGGCCTGGGGCGTATCCGCCAGATCATCTTTGTTGAAGTAGACCTCAATGACATCCCGGAGTTGTCGCAAATGTTGCACCCGTAAGGCCGCCGAACCCGTTTGCACGAGCGCTCGTGGCCCATCGATGGTTACCACCGCACCGGCGACGTTCACACCCCGCAAACCCCGAAGTGCCCCACCGCTTATCTGCGACTGAATAGCTTCCTGGATGCTCGCCGCCACAACCGCCGGTGTGTTGGTAGGATGAAACGGCACAGCCACGCGGCCGGGGGCGACACCATTGCCGATCGCCGTATTTTCGAATTCGAAAAGCACTTGCTGCGTGCCGTCATTAACCGCAAAAACCTCCCCATCCACCGGCAGTGATTGCACGGTGATTTGCGGCCCACGGATCACAGGTTGCGGCACTACCGCCGTGACCAGCGGCCCTAAGTCCAGCTCGAATTCGTACTCGAGGACTTGTTCTTCCGGATCCATTCCCGCCCGGAACGGAATTCCCAATGTATTCCTCAAGGGAGCCACAGGATTTCCGTTGACATCGACATAATCGTCCCGGCCCACGATGATGAGTCTATAAAGATCGTCCTCCAATCGCCCAGCAAAGCGTACGATCACCTCATTTGGGCGGTCTGCCAACCCCACGTAACCCACCGGCACCAGTTGATCGTTCCCATTGCCAAAGGTGCCGTCAACGCTGCGGACAAACAGAATGGCACCCAGGGTCGCCGGATCGAGCTGCTGACCTTCGTTGAACCGCAACAACAAGTCCCGTGGGGCAACATTCAAAGTGTAGAACTGATCAATGTCGAGGATTTGCCCCTCATTGGGAATGATCGCCACCAACTCCGGACCCACCGGCCCGACATCCTCCCCCGGAGCCAGCAATCGAACCGTGGGATCTCCCAGGAGGTTATACTGCTCGAAATAGCGCCGGGTGGTCGTCGTCGGACCAAAGTGAATCTGATACAGCTCCTTTGCCCGATAAATGGCCGTACCAACGTGAAATTGGTTTTCGCCGTAAATTGCGTCGAAAAGCCGCTTCTGTAAGATGTCGTCCTCATCCCAGAAGCTCGTGACCGATGAACCGAATGCGGCCACTGCCCCGCGATCGGAAATCCGCAACCAAGTTTCCAAGAACGCTTCCGGATAAGCGAAATTGCCGGTCAGGCATGCGAAACTGGCAACCACCGGATACATGCCGTTGTTGGTGAGCGCCATGACATCGGCGGCCGTCAGGGGCGGCCCATCCGTCCAAGCCGTCTCGATCCCATGCCCAGAATAAACCGCCCACAATCGCCCCTGATTGATGGCGTCGATCACATCCTGCGTGGTTGCCCCCTGGCTGACGACGTAAAGTCGATCACTGGTGAACCCCAAAGGATCCATGTGGGTGGTGATCACCCACTCGTGGGTTCCTTCCGTGATTGTGTAGTTGTCGACCCCGGCCATGAACGCCGCCCGACTGGTCCAACCCGCCGGAGACGAGCTTTCGTAGGTGATGATCTTTTGCAGCACGTCACGCAGTTGAGCTCCATCCGCCACGCTAATCCGCCCCACGGGAAATTCCGGGAACCAATCATCGCCCGGGTCCATGCAGGCATAATACAGGTCGGTGTTCGGCGGCGCCGTATCGCCGTAAACCATCGCTTGCCCGACAAACGTGGGGATGCGATCCGTATCGCCGATCAACAGCACGGCATCGGGCCGAGTGGCGGGATTGGCGTATTGACTCTGGATGAAACTCCGGATCGCGGTGGCCGTGGTCCCTGCCCTGGCGGTGTCGACAACCTGCACCGTCCAGCCCAGCGATTCCTTGTGAGTGACAAACGAGCCGATCTGCCCTGCGAAATCCCTGTGCACAATGATCAGCAAATTCCCGGGTTGCTTAGTTTGCTGGGTCTGAGGTTGCCCCTGGGTGCCCGACGAAGCGTTCAAAACAAGCTGAGCAAGGTGAGCCTGCTCCTTCGTCGTCAAAACCGACTGCGACCATTGCCCGCCGCTAAACTGCAAGGTGAAATTCAGAGTGTCATAAACCGCTACAACCCCCTTGACCGGGTTGTAGGCCGCCGGCAGCACTTCGACCATGACCAGCCGGCGACCGGCGAACATCCCGGCCTCCACGACCCGCACTCCCGCCTGAGCAACGAAGGCGTCGGTAGCATAAGTACCGCCATCCTGCACCAGCGGGGCGGACTCGCGCGCTCCCGGAACCTTCACCACGGGGGGTTGAACCGGGACAATCGGCTCCCTGATCCCCACCTGGGCGAGGTTAAACTGCTTGGGCGAGCCCGAGACGGTCGCCGTAATTTGGGCTCCCAACGGGGCTTCAAACATCGCCCGAATGGCCGGCATTTCCGGCTTCCCCAGGGCGCCGGCAGAACCGTACCCGGGCAAAGTCAGGGCGGAAAATACTCGACCTGCCACCGTGGTTTGGTCAAGCCAAGCCCCGGCAAGCACCACCTGGGCGGTCAGCTGCGATTGGCTAGCAGAAACAATTTGAACCTGGGGGACCGCTCCAGGGTTGAGCCCGTCGGCCAAATTGAAATCCACCCATTGCCTGCCGGTGCCAGCGTAGGGCAACTGCCCGACGGGTAAGGTCGGTAGCGTCTGCCCTAAGCCCGGCGCAGCGGACCAAGAAAGGATCGTTTGATCATCTACCCCGGCACCAATGCTGAGCAATTCCCTCGATTCGAACTTCTCCAATCGAAGGGCACGGGGCCGAAGTTTCCGATCCTTCCCGGCTTTGCCTCCGGATTTTTGCAACTCTTTTCGACCGCTAGCTTTGCGCGAAAAAAGGCCCAACGATGAAAAGATCCCCATGGATCAACTCCTAGAAAGCCAAATCATGCTGGCCCAAGGCGATTTATCTGTCCGCGCGGAGAGGATTTAGCGACGATAGCTGACCTTCCTCAATTTTCATGTTTAACCGACTTTATCGGTGACGTCAAATACACGTACTCCGCAATCGATTCTATTCAAATCGCCGAACCGATAAAAATCAAGTCGCTGACCTGTGTATTCATCCCAGATTGCTTAAATTAGCCAATCATCCGAGTCGTTTAGGTGATATTGGGGTACGGAAAGTGGTCATTCTCTAAGGGAAGCGGGTCCCGCGCAATCAAAAATCAAAACCGAGGGGATCTGCTACTTTTGGGGGCCTTGACCTCGAGAAACGTCGTTGACAGCCGACTCCGAATTCTGGGGGCTTAATCCAAGCCCCCTGCTATAAAACCCCGCCCAAGCCATCACGGTGCCGGGAAAATCGGCTTTAGCCCCGGATGCAATGCCGCTCCCGACCCAAGGCGTCCGCATCGATCATGGCGTCTAAGACATCCTCGGCGCCTACGGGGAAGGGGTGATTCCGGCAAAGCGATCCCTCCGCCGCGCAAGCCTCCGCGATCCGCCGAAGCCGCTCCCGCGAAATTTCGCCCAAATTCAGCTCGCTGAAAGTCACAGGAAGACCGATATCGATTTCGAAATCCACAATAAGGGCTCGTTGATCCGGATCGAATTCATCCTCCAGACACATCTGGGTCACAATCCCGAATCCGACCTTCTCCCCGTGAAGCAGCGACGTGCGACACTCCGGAAGATTCGAAAGCAAATTCGCAACCATATGGGCAGTCGCCAAACCGCCACTTTCAAACCCTAAGCCCGAAAGCAATACATTGGCCTCCACCACTTTTTCCACCGCCGGGGTGACCAAGCCCAATTCCACCGCCCTTTTGGCCTCGCGCCCATGTTCAACCAGGGTATCGAAGCAAAGTCGTGCCAAAGTCATGGCCGCCATGGTGGGTCTTCCACCAGCGATATTCGGAGCACGCGACTCGAAAGCGGCCCGGGCCTCAATCCAGGTTGACAGGGCGTCGCCCATGCCAGCCACAAAGGTCCGAACAGGAGCTTGGGCGATGACCCCCGTGTCGACCAACACAATATCGGGATTGAAGGGCCAGCAATCGAACCCGACAAAATTGTGCTCCTCATCGTACCAAACGGTGGCGGCACTTGTCGGAGCATCGGTGGAGGCCAGCGTGGGACACGTCATCAGTCGCACCCCTAATTTCACCGCTGCCGCTTTGGCGATATCGAGTACTTTTCCCCCACCAATCCCGGCAACACAGTCGGCGCTGCGGTTCCGCGCCGTTTCCACCACCCGATCACACTCCGCGCGCGTTGCCTCTCCCGCAAACTCCGCCTCCGACCAATTCAGTTGTGCCGCCTGAATACTCCGCCGAACCCGCTCCCCCACAATCGCTTGAACAGTCTGGTCCCAGAGGATTAGGGGGTTTTTGCCCAACATACCAAGGTAGGAACCGATCTCATCCAAAACATCCCGGCCTTGCACGTACTTGTGCGGAGCAATTAGCACGCGCTTCATGGCGGATACTCCTTCTTCAGCAAAGTGGGAAGTTTTCAAGCGAAACTCTCAGATCACATCCCTATGCTACCCAGTGCCCCGGGAGGAAAAACCGTAGCGGCCACGATAATCCCAACTCCCGGTGCTAGAGGACCGAGGCTCGCACCTCGTCTGCTTTTCTAGAGGACAAATGAAAATTGAACACCTCGAAAGATTCCGGAAGAGTTTGCTAAGTCCATAACTGCCGATCAAGCATGCGATA
This sequence comes from uncultured Thermogutta sp., assembly GCA_937128505.1. Classification (GTDB taxonomy): domain Bacteria; phylum Planctomycetota; class Planctomycetia; order Pirellulales; family Thermoguttaceae; genus DTLM01. The sequence continues at coordinate 19,940 of CAKZMM010000189.1, read as the reverse complement.
GTTGATCGCTTCGCTGAGATGTGGCAAACGGATATCCGCACTCCCCTCCAAGTCGGCGATCGTCCGAGCCACGCGGAGGATCTTATCATGAGCCCGAGCCGAAAGGCCCAGCTCCGTTACGGCTTGTCGAAGCAACTGCTGACAAGCCTCGTTCAGCGCACAGAACTTACGGATTTGCCGATGACTCATATCGCCGTTGTATCGCGTCTTTGCCCCTTGAAACCGCGATGCTTGAATCCGCCGAGCCTCGGCTACCCGCTCACGAAGCTCCGCACTTCCGGCACCCGGCCTGGCCGATACAAGGTCGCGAAAGGGCACGGCCGGAACTTCGATGTGGATATCGATCCGGTCCAAGAGGGGCCCCGAAATCTTCGACATGTACCGCTCGATTTGGGGGATCGTACAATGGCACTGACGGCGGGGATCGTTCCGATAGCCGCACGGGCAAGGATTCAATGCAGCTAAAAGCATGAAATTGGCCGGAAAGGTCGTGCTCGAAAGAGCCCGGGAAATCGTCACCGTGCCGTCCTCCAGCGGCTGGCGAAGGACCTCGAGAGTCCGCCGATTAAACTCAGGCAGCTCATCGAGGAAAAGCACCCCATTATGGGCCAAGCTAATTTCGCCGGGAATTGGGATCGAACCACCGCCCACCAGCCCCGCCTCGCTAATCGTGTGATGAGGGGCCCGAAACGGCCGGGTAACCATCAGCGGCTTGCTTCCTTCCAAGCGTCCGCAAGCACTGTAGATTCGGGTAGTTTCGATCGCCTCTTCGGCGGTCATCGGCGGCAAAATCGTGGGCAGCCGCTTCGCAAGCATGGTTTTGCCCGAACCGGGCGGTCCGATCATCAGAAGATTGTGGCCGCCCGCGGCCGCCACCAACATGGCCCGTTTGGCCATTTCTTGACCGCGCACGTCGGAAAAATCAACATCATAGCGGTCCAGTTGTCCGAAAAGCTCTTGACATCGCGAAGGGGCCGGTTCAATTTCCAGTTCGCCTGCCAAAAAAGCCACCGCTTCACTCAAACTGCCCACGGGAATCACCTCGATCGATTCCACCACTGCCCCCTCCGGCGCATTGGAAGTGGGCACCAACAAACCCCGCAGTCCTTTTTGCTGCGAGGCCGCTATGGCCATCGACAGCACTCCTTTTGTGGCTCGTGTCGAACCATCGAGGGCCAACTCGCCGGTTAGGGCATACTCATTCAATCGATCGCTTGGCAGTTGGCCGCTGGCCACCAATAGCCCGACGCTCATCGGCAGGTCGAAGGAAGCAGCCTGCTTCGGCAATTCTGCGGGGGCAAGATTGATGACCACGCGGCAATTAATCGGCTGGAAGCCCGAATTGGCCAAGGCCCGCTCCACACGGTGAGTACTCTCGCGGACGGCCGCCTCCGGTAAACCCACTAACACGGTTTTAATCATCCCTGAGGGGGAAACGTCAACCTCGACGTCCACCGGAATCGCATCGATCCCTAATAAGGAAAACGTTTTGAGCCGAGCCAACATTCTGAACCCCCCTCAAAGCATCCAGCACAAGCTTTGGCCATTGTGACTGATGGTTTTGCAGCCTGCAAGCGCATCAGGAACCTAAGATCCTGACGCCAGGATAACCCGCTGGTGAACGGCTCACGTCGATTTTGCCGGGCCGGCCGCCGCTTGTTGCCGGCGAACTGAACGCCCCACCTGACGATGGGTTTAGCCCACACGGCGCAGATGCTGCACAGATACAGACGACTGACATGCTGCAAAACCGGTCGTCTGCACATTCGCAAGATGCGGGGGATAAGTTTACGATCGATTCATTCGCAAAAAGCGCATTTCAAGGACCCAAGGCGCGCACGGGGCCCGCCGGGAAGATAGGGTCTTTGACGGTCATCCCGCGCGTAATCGTCACCTGGGCGGTCCATCCCGCTCTTAGCAGGAGTTGGTTCCCAGCGTTGGGATCTCGTGTATTTTGCAGTTTTGCCTACATCGAAGCGGAGCCGGAAATCATCCGTCTCCAAGTTCAGGGAAGCTTCCATGTGCCTCTTTTTCTGCTAGCCCATTGAACCTAACTTGACGGACCCGCTTGCGGCTCTCAGGGGCACAATCGCATCGGCGGTGCCTTAGGTTGCATCAGGGCGTGGGTTCGGGGAAGCAGCACTCCTAGAACGATGGCCACCGGGGCTTCCGTACTCAAGCACATAACAGGCGCAGATTGCGGACCGCAGAGCTTCTGCTCGGGCAGAAAAAGTCACTCAGGCAGGAGGTGAAATTTCAAAGCCTTCGAAAAGACTTTATTCGCAAACTCGTGATTATCAGAGGGGAAGTGGTGGTCTCCCAGAACCGGGGGTCAACATCGCGGAGGATTTCGACCTCGGAGCTAAAACCGATAGCTAGCGAACTCACCGTTTTTTGCGAGCTAAACTTTTTTCAAAAGTAAAAAAGTGATCTCCCTTTCGGCTGTGGAGGCACACACGGCTGCTTATTGATAAGAGGAGATCGGCCAATTTGCTAGTGCGCTGATAGAGTTTAAGCGCTGCACAAAGTTTCGAAGAAACCCAAAATAAAAAACCCGAGAAAAACCCAAAATTAAAATTACAGTCCGGCTCCCGTCGCCTCAACCGCAGCAAGGGCTAAGCCTCCGAAAATCATTACGTTACGACTCAAGGATATTCCGTTTTGCAGCAGGAGCACAAAAGTTTTACGTCCGTCCAAACGTTTGAACCTGAAAATTTTCTTAACCTGTGAATCTTCTTAATCCTGACAACCCTTGTAAAAGTTTTCTTGTATACCCAAGCGTTCAATCCGTGGCGAAAATCACTTTAAGCACGACAAACCTTACAAAATATCAAAACTTTTTCAGAGCGCAAAAATAGCTATTTTTTGTTATTTTGCTAGCATATTTTTCTAGATCCCCAAGAAAATTTTCAGAACAAAAGTTTTTTGGAAACACACGAAAACTTTCGGATAGACGACCTAGCACTATGCCCGCACCACAAGAGCAATGAGACGGTGCCACACGACAAACCGGCATTCTTTCGAGTATACCCCGACTTAACTCTGAAAATGGTACTTCGCAACCACGGCTACTAGCGGCAATTTCATCGAAATGCTCGCAGCGCCAGAAACATAAATTCGCAGCACGGAAAACCTACAGACATATGCGTTGAAAGTTTGACGTCACCAAGAAAGTGCCCGTGATTTTATTGCCCCGGCTTAATCAGAAATTGGTCAAAAAAATCAAAAGCCGATTCCATCTCAAGGGACAGTCCACTCTGAGGATAGGCCACTTATTTAAACACAAATCCTTAACTGGTCGGCAAATGAGGCCGTGCAAACACCACAATCCCCCTGGTTCACCAGGGGGCGCATCGCCACTGAAGATTTAAAGTCGGATCGCCACTGAAGCTTTGAAATCGATTTTTGAATTTTGTCATGCCATCTTTGTTTGTGAATTTTGTGAACCGGATCGCACAGGTCTCCAATGCTGCTTACACCCAGCGAAGCTGATGCAGAATTCTTCCGCCTTGTGCACTCATTGGCCAAGGTTCACAAGGACCAGCGGTTCAACGAGCGGCGCACTCAGGCGCGTCACCCCTTCACAGTTCGACAGCGAATTGCTCCAGTTTGGGGGAATTCACTTCCGGATTCGAAAGAATTCTTTGACGTACTTTGTTACGACGTAAATCGTGGGGGATTTTCGTTCTTAGTACCGACGCCACCTCCCTTTCGCCATTTCGTGGTCCAGCTTGGGGAAACGATGCAGCCCATTGAGCTGCTCGCGGAAGTGGTTCATACCCACCCGGTTGCATACTGCCCCCAGACCGGCCAAGTGCGGCATTTGAACCAAAAACCCGTCGATTTCAAAGCTTCCTCGTGTTTGTCCTGCGATGACCCGAAAGCTTTCCACCAAATGACCCTCGTCGGATGCCGCTTTGTCGGGCGAATAAAAAGAGATCCACCAACCGCAAACCAAGGCACGGGGCAATAGCGGAGTAGCGCTTTAGCGGCTTCGCCGATTAGCGGTTTAGCAGTTCCGCACCCTTTTGGGAGGATATCGAACCAGAACTTAAGGCTCGCACAACCGGTCGCGGTGCGGTGAATAAAGCCGAAAAGAGTTTCCATCCTCAAACCACGGAAGTTCTCGGGGTGTGACAGCAAAAAGGGGGTGTAGCAATGAAGAGGCAATTCTCCGGCCGCGTCCTCTTCCTTTCATACCTCAAAACTATGATGCTTACGTTTCGGATTTGACGCATGCTTCTAGCAGACTCGACGCGTGTGTCTAAGCTAACAGAAGACTACTTGTTCTCACCTTCACAAGAAGCTTCCGACCCGATAAACACGCCCATCTAACTCCCCGCTCGATGCAAACCCGCAAGATGAAAATCTTCGAGAAGTACACGTCGAGCTTTTCCAGCGGATCCACCATGGGTGATATTGCCAGAATGCACTTGTTGGAGACACCGTCTCAGCCATTGAAAAGGCACGGCTTGCCGGGCTAATCGCCGAGCGACTGCAACTCACGGAAGCCGTAAGAAGCAAGCTCCACACTTTCGGAAGCTTGCCGCAAGGCGGGACGAGCATCCAGCTAATCGCCAATTTCCGGAACGAAACGGATGGATTCACTCCTCGTTGGGTGCACAGCTACTATTGCTGCGCGGCTGGACCCCGGGGAGCTCCGAGAGAATCCGCCCGTCCTCCACTCGATTCCGCCCAACGAAAAACGGGACCCAGTAACCGAGAGGAAAAACATGCGGCCGCCACAAGACAACCAATCCCGGCCGCTACCAAGACATCACTCAGGAAATGGGCCCCTGCTTCCATCCGCTGGCATGCAACTAGGGCGGCGACCGTCCAAAACAGATACCGTCCCTCGGGCCAAAGCCAGCTTAGCCCGATCGCAAACCCCACTGCCGCCGCCGTATGCCCCGAGGGGAAGCTTGCCGAGCTCGGATCGCCAGCCATGTCCGCCGAGTCCGCGAAGAAACTTTCCAAAATTGGTAAGCTTAAATCGAACTCACGGGGCCGTAATCGGGGGATCAGATACTTTACAACATTTGCAAGAATGCCAGCTCCCAACGTGATCGTCCCGACACGGATTAAGGCTCGTCGATACACCGGGACAATGATCGCTATTGCGATCATTATGATCAAATTTGTAAGGGCATCTCCGAAAGGCTCGCAGGCGTCCAGAGTTTTGCGGGGCAAATCCGGCAAATAATCCAATACGCACCATTGCGCTAATGTTCGGTCAACCGCCAGGGCCGGTATAGCCAAGGTTAAAAAGATGATCCCCAACCAGATGAGCTTCCAAACCTGTTGTTCAGCCCGGAGCTGATGAACCTGAAAGAGCCCAGAAGGGTCGATACCCGCTGTGCCGTTCCTTTCGCGAGCGCCTATTACTCCAAAGCATTCTGGCTTTAGAGGTTCCGCGTTTCGTGACTCAGGCTCGGCGGCACTACCACAAACTTCAGGCTGCACAGGATAAGCGTGTACGGTAGGTCGGGTCACAAATTAGCTCCGGGTTTCTCCACCTAAATCCCCTACAACGCGAGAGCCACGGCCGTTAAACCATTCCCCACGACTGTGCTTTTGCCGCGAATTGAACAACGAAGTTTATCCGAACTTTCAGGAGGAAAAAAGGACAATTGCTGCACTGGTCGCGAAACTTATCATTTGCTATCACGCGCCGGCTGAAATCCTCCAGGCCAAAAACCTTGCCCCACAGCAGACCCGCCCAAGCTTTATGGGCAGAAACCTTAACCACCCATCAAGCCTGACCACCTGTAAACGACGGCATTAAAGCGAAGAGCGCGGGGGGAACATCGCCCTTCGCTTCGGCAAGTTGAATGCACACTCCGGAGGCAGGGCAAACGTCCCTTCTTTTCCAATCCTGATACTTTAAGATTCAAGGTGGCCAAAACTGCTACTAAACGGATCAATAAGCCAATTCGGCCCGGGTATGGGACGGAGCGATTTGGTGATACAAGTCTCGCCGGAACTCTCTTAGCATTTTCGTTTTGTGTTGTCAGGAAACTGGGACGCCGTTTTGGTTGCCTGATGAGAAACCACCGATCAGAAAAAATCAGAAAAAACTTGGGTGAAGCTTGGCTTTATCGGATAGGGATCCCAGGAATAATGTCGTAGTATTTTTCAAAGTTCTCTGCTATACAACGGTTCTTAAAGATCGATCAGCTACCATGTGTAACTGCTTTACTTATCATTTAGACCTGATCACTCGGACAGGGAATGAGTAGCGATCTTGTCTTTCAAGATCCCCGAAAATAGGCATACGATGGCTGCTCAATCCTTCGAAGCATCATGGTCAAGGTGTCGAACCAGCGGAATCCCCCAAGACGGAAAATCAGGGTATCGTTAAGCTGACAATAAATTCTCCGTGTACACTCTGGCCAGCCCGAATCCAAGAGTTCAAGAAAAGGAGTGACCGATGTCAGAGCAATTGTTGCGGCGTCAACTTTATGATGCGTTCGAGAATCGGGCGATCATCTATTGGCTCATCTACGACGAACTGCGGCGCGAATTTGGTGCAGAAAAGGCAGAGGAAATCATGAGCCGGGCCATCTATCGCCGTGGAGCCATGCGGTCAGAAAAGTACGCGCCGTACGCGCCTAACGATCTGCACGGCCTTCGAGATGCATTTGTGGGAGGATTGGCCGACGAAGGCCGGATGTTTCGCCCAGAGGTTCTCCGCTGCGACTCGGAAGCCCTGGACATCAAGTTCCACGCCTGTCCCCTCAGAGAGGCTTGGCAAAAACTTGGATTACCGGATGCCGAGGTGGCCACGTTGTGCCGCATCGCCGCCAAGATAGACGACGGCACATTCCTCGAAGCAGGGTTCCAATTTTCCTCTGACACCTGGCAACCAGGTGGCGAGGGATGCTGCCTCCTGCATATTCGCCCGGGAAAACCGCAAGAGGATGAGAAACCCGCTTAACCGGATGCAGCTCTCCGTAAAGCCCCTTCAGCATCTGAGTCATTGATGCCCAAAAACTCGCAGGGTATAGGAGAACTCATTCGGCGGGACTGGAAACGAACACAAAAGGCTTAGGCCAGGGGCAGCGGCTAGTACTTCCGGAGGCGGGCAACACTTTGAGATGCGTCGAAAGAGCCGGGCTAAGGTTTTCAACTTCAAACAGCCCGAACTCCAGTAGCACGAGATAGGAGTGAAACATTGCCCAAGGCACCCTCGACCAAACGGCAGTTGGGGTTTTGTCAAATCAATTCGCGTTTCATATAGTGGTACAAGCGTGCGATGATTTGCGTGGGGAACGGGCCGAAAAATTTAGGAGAATTCGATGAGTAGTCGAAAGATCGTGATTGTAGGTGGTGTGGCGGGCGGTGCTGCATGTGCAACTCGACTGCGTCGTTTGGACGAAAGCGCGGAAATTTTCATCTACGAACGCGGGCCGGCAATTTCTTATGCCATTTGTGGCCTCCCCTATTATGTGGGTGGCGTGATCAATCGGCGCGAGCAATTGATGGTAGCTAGTCCCGAGTCGTTTCGGGACAACTTTAACGTCGAAGTGCGCGTCCGTCATCAAGTCGAGGGGATTAATCGAACCGACAAAACCGTTTTAGTCCGCAATTTATCCACAGGCGAAACGTTCGAGCAAAATTATGACTGCCTGGTGTTGGCTACGGGATCGACGCCGGTCCGCCCGAATTTGCCCGGGATGAATCTACCAGGTGTATTTACCCTACACCATCTCGAAGAGGCCGACCAAATGATGCGCTTCCTTCAAGAGCGCCCCGTGCGTCAGGCCGTGGTGGTCGGGGCAGGATACGTGGGCCTCGAAATGGTCGAGAACCTTGTGCGTCGGGAAATTGAGGTGACCTTGCTGGAGCAAATGCCCCACGTTCTGCCGCAGATGGACCCCGAGATGGTGGCTCCGATCCATCAGGCCTTATGCGACCACGGAGTCCATTTGGCGTTCAATGCAGCTTTAACCGGCGTCGAGCAAGGAAGCAATCGCACGCTCTACGCCGTGGGATCGGACGGTAAAAGACACCGTGCCGATATGGTGGTCGTAGGCGTTGGGGTTCGCCCCGAGGTGTCCTTAGCAAGAATGTTCGGCTTGGAGATCGGTGAACTGGGCGGAATCCGGGTAGACGAACAAATGCGAACTTCCGATCCAGCGATTTGGGCCGTGGGAGATGCGGTGGAGGTTCGCGATTTTATTACCGGACAGTGGACACTTGTTCCATTGGCAGGCCCTGCCGGTAGACAAGCGCGAGTAGCGGCAGAAAGCATCTGTGGACGCCCAACCCGCTATCGCGGCGTGCAAGGCACGGCTATCGTAGGTGTTTTCGAAACCGTGGCCGCCTGCACGGGTGCCACCGAAAAGCGCCTACGCCAGGTGGGGATGCGCTACGCAAAGTCTTTCTCATTCTCGATGGATCGTGCTTCGTATTACCCAGGCGCTCATCGGATCGCTATGAAGCTCCTCTTCGATCCGGAAACGGGGCGCATTCTCGGGGCGCAAGCCGTCGGCAAAGACGGGGTAGCTCGCCGCATGGATGTGATTGCTTTCGCCATTCAGAAGCATGCCACGGTGTACGACCTCGAAGAAGCAGAGCTGGCGTACGCGCCGCAATTCGGTACTGCTCGGGACCCCATCAACATTGCCGGCTCGGTGGCCGCGAACGTCGCTCGCGGAGACATGTTGCCGGCCTATTGGGAGGACTATCTCCCCGAAATGATCGAACGGGGTCAGATCCTGGCCATTGATGTCCGAAGTCCGACCGACTACCGAGCGCGCGCTGTGCCCGGCACCGTCAACATTCCACTGGGGGAATTACGGGCGCGGCTTAACGAACTGCCCAAGGATCGGGAAATTTGGGTTCATTGCGGCGTCGGGCAACGTGCCTACTATGCGACCCGAATACTCCTACAGAATGGCTTTCGAGCACGAAACCTTCTCGGCGGAATTACACTTTACTCGGCGGTGAAGGGACAAGCTCAGAAGCCGCAGTAGCGGTACGAAAGCTGACAACCTGGACTAACGAAATTCATCAGATACCGGGGTCAATTCGCGGTTTAGCAATTCCCAAAGGGCTTCAAGCGCCTGGGGAATGACCTTCACCCCTGCTACCACGGGCATAAAGTTCGTGTCGCCTGCCCACCGGGGGACGATGTGCCAATGCAGATGCCCGGGCACACCGGCCCCGGCCGCGTGACCGAGGTTCAAACCGATGTTAAAACCGTCAGCTCGCAGGGATTCCTCGAGTCGGGGGATGACTCGTGCCATTACCTCGATCAACTCGATGCGCTCTTCCGCGGTAAGCTGTTCCAAACGGCCTTCGTGCCGCAACGGGGCTAAAAGGAGGTGACCGTTGTTGTATGGAAATCGGTTCAAGACGATGAAAGATCGCGGAAATTGGGCCACCACCCAGTGGGAGCGTGCGTCGCCTTCAACCGCCTGGCACAAAAAGCAACTGGGAATGCCCCCCGTGCTATCCGAGCTATTCTTGGATTCCTGAGAGCTTAAGTCAGTGAGATAACCAATTCGCCACGGGGCCCAAATCTGGCCGAAGCTCACCGTGAAATCTCCCCTCAGTCAACGGGATTTTAATACAGAACAAAAGTCAGCACTTACGTTCCATTGTCCGGCCCAAGGTAACTTGAATCGTCCAGATATGAAATGGGGTTATCTTATCATGTTGCCGGAGGAATTAATTGATAAACTTCCCCACGTCACCCAACTGGAATCTTTTGTGACTCTTCCCTAAATCACACTTTTCTGCAATCTTCACGAACACGATAGAAGAAAGGAACTAGAATGGATAACTCATTGACGAAACCGAAAGAGAAATCTGATAGAATAATCAGCTTACTGATAAGTGTACTTTCATGTGAAGGTGTGTATAGACACCATTTACTCACAAAGTGTTAAGTGATTTACTCAAAATAAAGCTGATTTACTCAAAATATGTACAGTGATCGAGTAAAAGGCCTTTCAGAGGCAATTCTTGGATATTCGACTTCAAAGCGACTTATTTCGATTCATAAAGGCCGGTAGGATGCTCGCGCGCTCTTCATGAGAATTTGGAGCGTTTGCGCCGAGGCGACGTCAATTCTCAACTCAAGCGCTTATCGACGATAACCATAAGCTGTTCGCGTTCTATGCTAAGACTTTTGACTTTCATTTTTTGAGACAAGAGCTCCTATTTTTTCCAGAATCAGGAAAAGTTTTTCTCGAGGAACATTTGGCAAAATACAAGATAAGGAAAGGTTATCAAAAGGCCGGAAATTAATGCAAAGCTTCCAAAAGTATTGCTCCATCGCAGGTTTCTTTTTTCCTGAGAATTCTTATCCGTTATTGAGTGACACGATGTTTCCCAAGATCAAAAACATGCTTCCCACACTTACGGATGATCACTAACAATAACAGGAACGATTAAAACGGATGGTCAACAACAAAAAGGAAAAAAAGTTCGCTTTTTTAGAAAAATCAGTCTTAAAGTGATGTTTTCGGATCATTTCTAAATCGAGCCCTAAATCAATTTGGCCAGGATGTTTAGAGCTGGGTAGAAGGTAGAAGATGCCCATTGAGGCAGGGTATCCCACAAGAAATCATTTATTATTTTGTCAACAATCCGTGGTTCAAACCTCTTTCTTACCGGGGTAACGGCGATGGAGCTCGAAGCCTCTACGCCGGCGGCTTGTTGACTTTTTACTTGGAATTTATTGCAACTAGCCCATAACTCCATTAACTAATGCCAAAAAGCCCATTAATCAGTCGAAGCATACTGTCGAAGCATACTAAAGCAAAAGAAGTTTTGTGTTTTCTCCTTCTTCTCGCTTTCAGGACAAAGTTCGCCGGCTGGGCTGGCCGAGTCGCGAAGTACTTAATCCAGACGCGGACTACCTAATTAGGAATACTAATTACTGATCAGGAAGACGTTGGATGAGTTTTCGGGTCGAACTTGATCTATTTCAAGGCCCGTTGGAAGTGCTGATTTTCCTCTTGCGACGTGCTGAGGTAGATCCGGCGGAGGTCTCGGCGGCCCAGGTTTTGGACCAGTACCTCGAATATTTATCACGGTGCAGCACCGTGGATGTGGCGTCTGCGGGGGAGTTCATCGCGTTAGCCGCTTTACTCCTCGAGTTGAAGCTAGAGGGATTATTGCCCGCCGAGACCGACGGCGACTCATCGGAGCTAGAGGTACCGCAGGAGCAGCTTGCCGAGCGATTGCTTCAATATCGTGAGTATCGGCTGGCTGCCTTGGCCTTGGCGGAGCGTGCGAAGGAGTGGCAACGACATTTTCCGCGGATGGCCGCCGAGCTCCACGATTTGGAGGGTAAAGAAGATCCACAGGTCCAGGATGTCGAACTCTGGGACCTGGTCAGCGCTTTCAACCGCATTATCTACGAAGTGGGTTTGGCCCTGCCGGAGAGTATCGTTTATGACGAAACACCTATTCAAGTTTACATGCAGCAAATTACTGCGCGGTTAAAAAAGCAGCATCGGGTCGCATTTCATGAGTTTTTTGTCCGCGGGATGTCGAAGTCTACTCTCGTCAGCATTTTCTTAGCCATTCTGGAATTAGTGGCGGAAGGTGAGGCACTCCTCGAGCAAAGTCGGTTATTTGGCGAAATATGGTTGGTGGAGGCCCCTAGCGTTAATGGCGCCCCCTTGCCAACGGCACCTCGGGTGGATTAAAAAGTCCCGACTTTGCCTGCGCCGCTGACACCTCCTGCTTTACTTGCCTCATGGACTGAAGCTTCAGAGGAGTACGAAGCAACCTCTTTGAGCCGCCGACAATACGGAGGTTTTCGAGCTTTGCTTAAACTCGGCGATTTCGACACTCACAAGGAACCTTTAATACAAAGGAACCTTTAATACAACTGACAAGGAAACTTAAAAACCAGGAAGCGTCGGCGGTAGTCAGCTACGCGAGCGTTTTCCGATAGGAAACACGGAAGAATCCCTTTCTGACTTGCTGAAGGGCTTTTAGCCCCGGGAAGCTGTTTGAGGAATTTGAACTCCGCGAGGACGAAAGATTGGCTCCTAGCAAGCCAAACATAAAATTGGTTAAGACTATTGAAAGCACCGTGATTTGATTTTTGAGGACTCTCTGAAACTGAGCCGTTTAGCTGAGCACCATTAGGCGAGGCCAATTAAGTCTCTGTTTGATCGTAAGTCTCTGTTTGATCGGTTCCAAGAATCGTTGTTGAGCATGGAGGGTAATGATCCCGTCGGATACCCCGTACTTTCGAATGAATGTACTGGCATGAAAGCTCACGCAGTTTTGCTAACTTCCTGATGACAAGGGTGCCAATAACCCGTTAAGTCCATGCTTTCCGACCAACCAATCCATTCGATAACTCACGGTAATCTAACGATCGAGGGGTACTCGCGGGCGGCTGTGCAGACGTATTGGCGAATTCCCGAACTGAAATTGGGATTTGACTTAGGAGCCCAACCATGGGTCTTCATGGGAACACCAAATTGGTTCGTCTCGCACACCCATATCGACCACATTATGGGATTGCCGACTTATGTAGCCCGGCGTCGAATGATGAAAATGTCTCCTCCGACCATCTATCTACCTGAGCAGGCCGTGGGAGGGATTCAGCGGATTCTAAGGGAGGTAAGCCGATTGGACCGGGGACGTTTACCCTGCGAACTTGTGGGGCTAAAGCCCGGGGAGGAGGTGGAGCTTTCCCGCGAGCTGGTCGTCACATGTAGCGCAACGGAGCATCGGGTGCCGGCGCTGGGCTTTATTGTTTGGGAGCGCCGCCGCAAGCTGAACCCGGAGTTTTCTCACCTCACAGGCGAACAAATCCGCGACCTCCGGCTTTCGGGGACGGAGGTCACCACAGAAATCCGGATTCCCATCGTAGCCTACCTGGGCGATAGCGCTCCAGGTGGGCTCGACCATTGCCCCGCCATGTTTGAGGCGAAGATCTTGATCCTTGAGCTGACCTTCGTGGCCCCCCGCCACCGCCGAGAAAAGATCCATCGGTTCGGGCACATGCACTTGGACGATTTACTGGAACGCCGCGATCGATTCCAGAACGAGCTCATTATTGCCTCTCACTTTAGCGTCCGCTATTACGACGGGGAAATCCGTCGACATGTGGAAAGAGCGGTTCCGGATATGCTGGGCGGTCGGCTGCACTTGTGGGTCTAATTCTGCGTAAAAAACTCTCCTCTTTGCCCGTCTCTATTAAGTTCTCTATTACTCTAAAGTAAAAGCTGGATCACAGATCGCTTGAAGCGGGTGCGATGAAGCGGCCTCGCGTTAAGGTTCGCCCGGCTGCTTCCCGTCAGCCGATACTCGAGGAGCCGACGAATCCAAGCGGGATTTGTGGTAGCAAGTTAAGCTTGTGCTGCTTGGGCAGACCGGTTCAAGATGAGAATCGTGAATGAACAAACTTATTAAGCGGTGGGGTGGGCCGGTCTAGCCGCCGCCGTTTGCGAGATTTACGCATTTTGCGGCTGGACTTGAGCTGTAGGCAATCGCCGCCTTCGCCGCGGGATTCACAGACTTTGTCCTGCTGGAAAAGAGAGGTCGGCGCGATCGAAGCCGTGCACGCTAGGCACTCGTGCCAATCCCTCGCAAATTATTTCGTGTTAGTTTCTAGCAAATTGGATGCGACAAAGACTTGAAATATCATGGAAAAGGCTGAATCCAGCACGGGGTATCACTAGGGGTGGATTAACTCCGGTACCACAACCCGGTAAACATTACGTCTCCACAACCCGGTAAACATTATGTCTTCAGACATGCGGGGGACTTCCCAAACCCGCACCTTTCCTAAAAACGTCGAAGATTCCTGGCAGCGTCAAAGATTCTGGCACCACCGATTTTGCTGCCTCGCCGCGGGTACGGCGTAGCGATTCGGGGAAGTTCTTCTCATTAAAACGCAAGAGAAGTCAGAGCCAGCAGCAGGGGTTATGCAGGGAATCATCCCATCTATCGATGTCCGAAATGCGGGGCGATGGTGGAGATCATTCGGCCGGGTTCCCACGCCTCCTGCGGCTGCAACCAAAATATGCTGCTTGTCACCCCCAAGACGGAGTACACCTCGATGGCGGATGACAAGCACTTACCCGTAGTTGCCGTGCGGGGTCGGGAATTCACGGTAAGTGTGGGCGTGGCTCCTCATCATCCGATGGACGCCAACCACTACATCGAATGGATCGAAGTACAGACCGAAGCCTGCCTCTGCCGGCATTATTTGCGTCCCGGCCAAGCCCCGTTAGCCGTGTTTTACCTAGAGACCGGCAAGGTGGTGGCCCGGGCTTGTTGCAATCAGCATGGAGTTTGGGCCTCGCCAAAGATTGTCTTACGGGAATGATGTCTCGGCGAAAAGTTGACCGTTAGTTGTCGAAAAATTGACTCTTCAGGCAAATCGCCCCCAAAGGCCGGGAGGTGCCCGAAAAAAGGGAGACGGCACGTGCCGATTAACAATATCGTCCGCAAAGACCGGCAGGTGTCGCCTCCTCAGTTGACCAATGCTCTTCCACACTTCCAAGGGGGTATCGCGCATTAGCCGGCGGAGACTAATCTGATCGGTCAGAAATCAAAAACAGCATGGGGTTATCGTGCATAAGCCGGCGGAGCGCCAAGCGGCAGGCAAGCCGGCGAAATCGGTTCGAAATACTTGTAAGTGAGGATGAACTCTTGGTGGCCGAGCGCTTCGGAGCAAGTCATCCGGCCATTAGCAGCCTCAATTACAAGCCCATAAATTTCGCGGCCCACCTCATCGAGTGTCGCTTGCCCCTCGAGAATTCGCCCGGCATTCACATCCATGTCCTCCGGCATTCGCCGATAAGTTTCCGGATTTGCGCAGATTTTGATGACCGGCGAAATGGCCGATCCCACCACAGACCCCCGCCCGGTTGTAAATAGTACGAGATGGCACCCGCAGGCAATTAACTCCACAATTTCAGCATTGTCCGAGATATTGGGAAAGCCGAATCTTACTTCCCCGTCGGGAACGACATCAAGCAGATATAAGCCCCCCGTGGGCGGCAAGTCCCCCGGTTTGATCAGCCCTGCAATTGGCGACTGACCACTCTTGGAATAAGCTCCCAACGACTTCTCCTCAATTGTGCTCAGGCCGCCTTCGGCATTGCCAGGGGCAAAACTCCCGTGCCCCAAGGTGGAGTAATACCGAGCCGCCTTCTGAACACATTCGATTAAAAGTTTCCCCAGCTCCGGCGTCACCGCACGATCGGCCATGAAGTATTCGCACCCGATGAGCTCCCCGGTTTCCTCGAAAATCGCGGTTGCCCCCTCGGCAACCAACAGATCAAAGGCACGACCTGCTGCCGGATTAGCCGTCAGACCACTCGTGCCATCGGATCCGCCGCAGATGGTTCCGACGACAAGCTCGCTCACCGTCATCGGGACCCGCTCTGCCGCATGCAGCGCGGGAAGGTTTTCCCGAACCCAATCCTGGCCCGCGCGAACGGTGGCCCGGGTACCCCCCAATTCCTGGATGACCAAAGTCGCCACCGGCCGTCCCGAGGCTGCTACCGACTCCTCCAGATTACGCCGATTGAAGCTTTCGCAGCCCAGCGACACAATCAAGCAAGCCCCCACATTGGGATGGGTGCATAATCGCTGCATGATCCGCTCGGCATAATCGCTCGGGAAGCACCCCGGGAAACCGATGAGATGCACACCCTGATTGGGAAAAGCTCGGACAATTTCGGCGGCCACATGGTGAGCACACTCCACGAGGTAAGCCACCACTAAGTAGTTGCGAATCCCCTTCCGGCCGTCCGCCCGCAAAAACCCTTTAAGCATCGGTAAGCCCTGTCTCGTCTAGTGACACGATTAGTTCGGCACTCTCGCTGGCAACCTCGCTTTGCGGTGTTAAAACCCCATAATTCACCGAAGCCCGGTAATTCGTTTTTCACTTTTGCGCCAACTCTCGGGGGAGTTAGGCGGACTCTTCGATGCCTTTTAAAGTCAGGTTAATTCGTGAAGTCACTTTTATTTATGAAGTCAGGTTTATTTATTCAGGTTTATTTATGAAGTCAGGTTCAGTGAATAGTCCTAGAATTCCGGCGGGAATTTTTTCCGCAACTTCGGGGAAAGAATCCATCTACCGCGACCTGCTTGAGATCCGAACAAACATCGAGCGAAGTGCGAATATCTCGCTTTCGTCTTAGCTCGGCAAACAATGACTCAGCTTAAGCCCTCTCGTGATAGCGAGCCTCTCCTTCGCGCAAGTAAGTAGGTAGGTAGTCGCTTTTGATATTGTGCACGTGCACATGCTCACCCACCGAAATGTCGCGAACTGCCGAACCGATAGGCGCCGCATACTTCAGGACTTTTTCCCCGCATTTGATGGGACAGATGGCCACCTTATGCCCATACGGGATGGAATCAATCGCGGTGGCTGTGCCCCCGTCAAAAATTAATAACTCACCCGGGGATACTGCACGGATTACCACACCCACATTGTCGCCCGGAGAAAGCCGCAAGACGTTGCAACGGGTATTCGGCTGCATAAGTCGCCCTCGAAGCACACCTCAAAAGGCTTGTCCCCGAGAGAAACCCCTCGGAGGAAAGCAAATCAAAAACGACGCACAATCACTGAAAAATACCGCAATAATCTTAAACACGTATTTCTCGCCGTGCGACGGTGACTGAAGCCTGCGGCTTGTCGGTCGAGCGGGCAAAACCTCCGCAGATTCTAGCGAATTTGAAACCACCCTAATTCAACGTCAAGATCACGGGAAAGCCAAGAATCACCAATCGGCTTTCCAACTCGCCCCACGGAAAAGCTCGTAATTCTATCCGGCCTTGCTCGGCAAGTTCCGGGTAAGCCGGCAGGATATTACCTCGTATACTTCATACTTCCAACGGGGCCGACTCCTGCCCATCAGCTTCGGCAGCCACGATGGCCCGCAATCCCTCTCGATAACCCGGGTAACGAAAATTAAGCCCGAGTGCTCGGACAATCCGGGAATTATTGACCCGTTTGTGCTCCGCGTCGCGACCGGCTTCTGGGGTCCCACCTCCCCCATGCTCACCAAAAACCGGTGGTGGTGAGTTCAAAAGCTCTGCCAAATAACCATAAAAGTCTTGCCGAAAAACTGGGCAACCATCACTCAGGACGAAAAGCCCCGGAAACGGCCCGATTTTCTCGGCCAACACAATTGCCGTGGCTGCATCATCCACATGAATGAGATTCAGCATATGGTGTGGCGACCCTTTTAACGGTCGCCCGTGGCGCAGATCGTTCGCTTGCGGGATTCTGCCCGGCCCATAGATCCCCGCCAAACGCAAAATCAACGTTTTAGAGCCAAACGGGTGGCTTCGCAGCAAGTCTTCCGCAGAAAGGAGCACTTGACCGGCCTCGCGTTTTGGCATGCACGGGGTGGACTCGTCGATCCACTGACCATCGTGATTCCCATATACACCCGTTGAGCTGATCAATATCAATTTCTCGGCAGAAGGAGGAAGGATTTCCAATAGCCGCCGCATGCCGTCGATAAATAGCGCCTTCCGTGGATAGCTTGAGCGGCGATCATAACCTAGGGCCACAAGCAGGCTGCTTACTTCCGGCAACGCCGGCAGCAACTCCGGCTGCGTAAGATCCATTAAGATCGGGATCAATCCCTGCCGACTGAGCTCCTGAGCCCGGTCGACACTCCGCGTTGTGGCGAAGACTTTTTCCCCCTCTGCGACCCATCGCTCGGCCACTTTTTGCCCTAGGTAGCCGCATCCAACAATCAACTTACTCATGATCGACGGATCGTTGAGTGCTTTTTTCTTCCGTTTCGAGGTACGCGGCCAGCAGCAGCTGGGCAGCGACTTTATCCACCCGTCTCCTAAGTCGCTTTGACCGCAAACCGGCATCGGCCAAAGCCTGCGTGGCTTCCCGCGTTGTGAATCGCTCATCGAAAAATCTTACCGGAACCTGCGTCTGCTCCGCCAGCCATAGGCCAAATCGCCTCGCCTCTTTGGATAGTGGACTCTCATCCCCGCTCAAGTGAAGAGGCAGACCGACAACGAAAAGACCGACCTCATGATCTCGGGCCAATCGCCGAAAGAACTCAGCATCCTTTTCCGGAGTAATCCGATGATACGTTCCCAAGGGGCTTGCAATCCGACGGTCGGGGTCGCTCACAGCAAGTCCGATTCTCGCCAAGCCGAAATCCACGCCGATTACCCGCCCCATCTTTCCCTCAGAGGCCGAAGCCGTCATTGATTCTCTTCGACTCCCGCCGACTTCCCTAAAGAACTCTGCCCGACCATGCTGCCGAAAAACCCGCCCAACCCCCGCAAGCTGACACACGCGAGGCAAACCCCGCCGTTTGCAGTAGGAGGCTTGCCCCGTTATTCTGGGTAAGCGAAATGCCCTCCTCGCCCATTGAAACCCTCGGAAAACGTCGGTTTGCTCTCCCGGTTTTTCGCCCTCCACAAGCACTTGCGTTGTCTGGGGAACTCAACCCCTCAAAAGGGGCAGATGGACCGGCCGCCATCGACCGCGATGCACACACCGGTGATGTAGTCATTGTCCGCCAGAAAGCAAACCGCTTGCGCAATATTCTCCGGCCCTCCCTCGCGCTTCAAAAGTGTACCGCGAATGGCCTCCTCCCGTTCGCCACCATCGAGATCCTCCGGGAGCATCACCGGACCGGGCAAGATGCAGTTCACTCTTACGCGGGGATTGCGCGCCGCCAATTCGACGGCAAACATCCGCGTGAGAGTAGGAATTGAGCCCTTGCTCACGAAGTATGCCGGGTAGTCCCGGTAAGGCCGCCGGGTGGCCCAATCCCCGATCGTCACGATCACCCCACCTTCGGGTTGAGCTACCATGACCCGCCCCGCGTACAAACAGCACAAGAAGGTGCCCATGACGTTCACGGCCAAGTGCCGCAAGAGATCGGCGGCAGCCACTTCCTCCAAAGGCTTCTTTTCCCAGATAGCGGCTGTCGTGACCAAAAGATCCAACCGGCCGAAGCGTTCGACGACCTCCCGGATCAGTCGCGCTACCTCCGATTCATCGGATACATCCGCCCCCAGGGCGATCGCTTGATGTCCGCGATTCACAAGGCCTTCCACAGTTTGGCGAGCATCCGACTCCGACCGGTGGTAGTGCAAAGCCACCCTATAACCGCGCTTTGCAAGAGCTTGAGCCACCACATTACCGATTCGCCGCCGCCCGGCCCCTGTGACCAATGCCACTTTAGGGTGGAGTGGTTGATTTTCGTCCTGCTTATTGTTTTCGTCAGGGAGCATCGCAACTCCGGTCAAGAATTCTTCAGGTTTTGCTGAGTGGATATCCACTCAATGAGCCGGCCTTTTGGTCAATCAATTCCGCAGAAAGGACTGAAATCCCGCGAGAAACTTCGCCCAATCGTTCCCGCAATCTCGCAGCTTAGCGGCAGCATATTCAAACTTAAAACGCCGCATATTCGAACTTATAACATAGCCCAATTTTCGCTTCTTGCTTTCGGAGCACCTAAAGCCGCCAATTGCTCCGCACGCCGATGGAAACCCAGATTGCTCGCCGGTCGCGGGTGCCTCACTCCAACAGAGAAAACCACTGATTATTCCACGATTCCTATGGATATCTTCAGAGGCACATCCCAATCAGTTACACCGCGAAATCAGCAAGTAAGTGACTGAATTATATGCGTTGTCGCATTGTGGAGAAACGCCCCGGGATGTGCTCGGCCAAAATCGGTCTTCTGGCGCGACCAATCGGCGCCCCTCTGACGTGGTTGCCCCCGCCACATCAAACCGCGTATGATTGTTTCGGTCTGCCCAGCAAACACGACGAATACCCGGGGACTAAACTTCGGGAAACCCAGTCTCAATAACTTCCGCGGAACATAGATGCAACGAATGTGGTTCAGGATTGGTTTATCCGCGTGGATCGGGATTAGCTAACTCGCTTGATGTTGCGCGAGATTTACCTCGATGTAAAGAAACCAACCTCGATGTAAAGAAACCAACCT
>CAKZMM010000188.1 GCA_937128505.1 uncultured Thermogutta sp. | reverse complement strand
TCTTAATCTTACATGCCTCGCACGGCCTTTCTCAAAAAAAAACTTCTCCGAAAACGGCAGGAAAAAACCATCCACAGACCGTAGCCACATGTCGGCTCAACTTCCCTCCACTAGGTCTCTGCCCTTTTCGCGAGTCGATCGGGCCGAAGGTTCGCGGCACGATCCTCCAATACCCCAAGTTTTCAAATCGGTCTTGACAGAATTTTACCTTGCCGAGGTGAATCCGCGCCCAGATCCGTAAGAAATCGCTCCAATCTCCCTCTCGAAGCACATCCCGTAAGCCTGGAGCTAGCCGATCGGGTAGCGGCCGACCCGCAACGCTGTGTCATACATCGCCACAATGTTTTCCGGCGGCACATTGGCCTGAATGTTGTGAACGGAAGCAAACACGTACCCGCCCCCCGGTGCAAACACCCGGACATGTTCCTCAACTTCTTTAGCCACCTCTTCGGGGGTTCCGAACGGCAGCGTGTGCTGACAATCGCACGAGGCTCCCCAAAAGACGAGGCGGTCACCAAATTGCTGCTTTAAACGGTGTGGATCCATTCCTTTAGCACTGGTCTGCACCGGATTGATGATGTCTACGCCCATTTCAATGAGGGTCGGCAAAAAATCGAAAATTGCCCCATCGTTGTGCATAAACACCTTCCAGGGGGTATGCTGGTGAATCCAATCCAATCCGCGCTTGTAATACGGCATGATCAGCCGACGAAACATCGGCACGGAAAGAAACGGTGCATCTTGCGTTCCCAAGTCGTCATTGAATTGGACGATCTGCACACGGTCCCCTACCGCCGCATAAAGCCGACGCAGATTTTCCAGCCACGCCTCCACCAACCGCTCGTAAAGCGCTTGGACATACTCCGGCTCGGTAGCCAGGGTGATCATCCACGCGGCAAAATCTCCCGTTCCTAACCCGAAGAAAAGCTCATACGGTGGTCCCATGGCCACGATCAACGCAAAATCGGTGTTCTGCCAGTACGCCTCGGCTTGGGCGGCCAAGTAATCGCATTCTTCAGAACTCAAAAGCGGTAGCTGCAGCGTCTCGGGGTCGGCGTGCGCTGCCCCGGGAAAGAGCTCCGACCGATCAAAGTAAAACCCCCCATACGGCATTCGGGCAATGGGGTTACCTTTTTCGTCCACCAGGAGCAGACCTCCGTCCGGCTCAACCTGCGGATTGAATCCGCCCGGCACCTCCACCGGTGTACCATCGAAGAGCCGCCAAGGCTTCCAATCGGCATTGCGGATGCCAAAGGCAACACTCGGACGCTGAAGGCCCATCGCATCCGCGCCGAAGCGTTCGAGGATCGGCCGCTCCACCTCCGCCAGCATCTGATACAAATCGTAGACCCGCGTGGGCGAATCAATTCCCAGATACTGCTTCAAACGATGGTAGGCACTGGCGGCGATACCCGATTGCCGCGTCCCTCCCACATCAATCGGCACTCGGTCGGGTTCCCGATGTTCCAAGGCTGCCCGAACTCGTTCCCTGCTATTCATTCCAAGCCATCTCCGCGGTCGAGTTTCTTTCGGCCGCATCAAGGTTTTCTTATGCGTTCCCCCGAAAACCGTTGGGTCAACCCCTAGCTAATGGGCTTTGCTAAGTAGGCGAACCATTTGGCTGATGAACTCCGGGGAGGTGCCGCAACAACCGCCGATGAAACTTGCCCCTGCCGCCACTAAGTCCGGAATATACGAGGCGAAGGTCTCGGCATTCATGCGATAGATCGCTTTTCCGTCCACCAGTTCGGGAACCCCCGCATTGGGTTTGACCCACAAGGGAAGGCGAGTTGCCTGGCGGAATTGCTCCACGATGATTCGAAATCCTTCGATCCCCTCCCCACAATTGGCCCCGATGACATCGGCACCGGCTTCCTCCAAAGCTTGGGCGGCTTGCGCGCAGGTAGTTCCCATCATGGTCCGGGGCCCTTGCTTGCCGGAAGTGAATGTCATGCATGCTACTACCGGTAAGCCAGCCGCGCGGGCAGCCGTCACCGCGATGGTCGCTTCCGCCAGATCGCTCATTGTTTCGATGACAATCCCATCCGCGCCTGCTTCGGCAAGGGCCTCGATCTGCTCTTTGAAACAAGCGGCAAGCTCGGCCTCCGTCACCTGCCCCAAAAAAAGCATGGTACCGCTGGGACCGACGGAGGCGAAAACCCTAGCCTTCCCTCCTGCTGCCGCCCGCGACAACTCCACACCCCGGCGGTTAATTTCCGCCACCCTATCGGCGGCTCCATACCGGGTCAACGCGATCCGATTGGCCCCAAAGGTGTTCGTTAGAATGATTTGGCTCCCGGCGGCCACGTAACTTTCCGCCACTTCGCGAACGCACTCCGGCCGCTCGAGATTCCATAGGTCCGGGCAAGCCCCCACCGGGAGACCTAACGTTTGCAGTTGAGTTCCCCATGCCCCATCGGTTACGACCGGGACGGAAGCAACAAGCTCTTTTACCGTCGGATGCATTTGTCGGCTCACACTCCGAATCAGTACTTCCCACGTTCAAGTGACTCCGGCATTCAAAATGAAAAAATTGAACAAAATGAACAGTTTAACGCAACTGCGAGCTTAGCGTAGATTGAAGAAGAATAAGAAAGTCTTAAAATCATAGATAAAATCAGTTGAATACGCTGACAAAGTGGAGTGGGAAATATAAATAAATCAAGGTTTTTAGGCTGGGCCCGCCGCGAAGATCACTTCATCGAAAGCCACCATTATCTTCCCGCGTAAAACTGCCGGATTCTTCGGATAGCATCGAAACCGGGTTGTCGCAAACAATCCTCCAGGCACGTCATGGCCGGATGATCCGCAGGCAAAGGACGATACTTTTTCCCCGCAGCCGCTACCGCCATATCCAGCCCCGAAGGAACCGCCTTGGTTAAGAATGCATCTTGAAGGGGCCCCTTGACCGGCGAACCGTCGGCCCGCTTCGACGGCAACATCACCGTGAGGTTAGAAAGTCCCACCACCAGGTGCACGCCCGTCAAATCGGCATCATTGTGAATCCGGTCAATGGCTTCTAACACGCGCCCGAGGTGCCCCTCGTTGTCGGTGGCCAAGGGCACCAACCCCGGATCGATAATGAAATCGTCGTTACTCAGCGCGAATCCTGTGGACCGCGCCTCCTCGACCAAATGCCGCGCGGCTTGATACGTTTCCTCAGCAGTGCGACACGGCCGACAGCGGTCCCCTTCCCATTTCTCCGATGCGAGCAAAATCACCCGAAATGGCTGAATGCTCCAAAGCCGAAACATCTCGGTCCTTAGAGGCGATACCGAATTCAAAAGGGGTTTTTGTCCCCCTGCTCGTTCGGGGTCATAGGCCCGCAGACCCGCTTCGGCGATCCGTGGATCGGGGCTATCGATCGAAAGTGGCTTTTGCGATAGCTGCTGAATTCGCCGGACCAACTCGGCCATCAATTCCGGCGGACGAGGCCCGATATTCACGTCAATATAGTCGGCGCCCTGCCGGTCCTGCTGCTGAGCCAAGGCGACAATGGAATCCAAATCGCCCCGTTCTAACATCTCGTGAGTCCGCGGAACGGAATCATTAATGCTTTCGCCGATGATCATCAGTCGGTTTGCTGCCATGTCTTGTTCCTAAAGAAAACTTCCCCCAAGTTCGGCTTGATCATCAATTTCAACTGCCCCTGATTTGACTGCCCCCTATCGGCCGCAATTCCACACATTAAGACTCTGCCGCAATTCCAAACAGTAAGACAACTTCCCACAGCGAATCTTATCCATAGTCCGGCCTCGTCCTCCACTTGCACAAAAAAGGTGTTCACGCAGAGATCCTTCACTGGGCATGAACCTTCCCGTTTTCCTCATAATTCCCCGACATTAAAAGAAATAATTCCGCCGCCCAAAAGCGAAGGATCCTCGAAGCTTCGAAATTCCCGTAGACGCCCTTTCGGCTCGACGGGCGGAGGGAGTATTCGGAAGAGGGTAATGACTGTGACTTTCTCGGCTCCTCCCAAAGCAACGACCGTACCTGCCGAATTCCGGTCAATAGCTGCGCGCAACGCCGACTTTGCGCCCCCCAGCGGGTTCGGCAAGCGGAGCGAGGAATCTCGCGGGCATCACTTCACAAGCGGCAAGCCGGCAGCAAAAGAAATTTCGGCAGCAAGAGTTTCCGGCTGCAACGCCCAATCTTTCTGGCTTTCAAGCTGCGGTGGCCAAGCCGACCAAACGCCGGGCTAAAGTTACCGCGCCGCTGGCATTATCGCTGTAACCGTCCGCGCCGATCTGATCGGCGAATTGCTGGGTTATCGGGGCCCCACCCACCATCACTTTTACCCGGTTGCGGATTCCCGCATTTTCCAAGGCCTTGATAACTTCCCGCATGTAAACCATCGTCGTGGTCAGTAGGGCCGACATAGCCACGATGATTCCTTCTTGATCGCCGACAGCCTCGACGAACTTCTCCGCCGGAACATCCACTCCCAGATCAGTGACCTGAAATCCGCCCCCTTCGAGCATCGAGGCTACCAGGTTCTTCCCAATATCATGGAGGTCACCCTTGACCGTCCCAATGATTACTTTTCCAGCAGCCTTCGCCCCGCTTGCGGCCAATCGAGGAGTCAAAAGCTCGAGTGCCGTCTTCATAGCCCGACCCGCTATGAGGAGCTCGGGAACGAAGTACTCTTGACACTCGAAGCGCTTGCCCACCTCATCCATCGCCGGAATCATGTATCGGCTCAAAAGCTCACTGGGGTCAGCTCCTGCTGCCAGAGCCGCCTCAGTAATTTCCTTCGCCTTCTTGGCATTTCCTTCCAAAATCGCCTGATAAAGCTCGGAATAATCGCCCATGACCCAAATTCTCCCTCGCTTAAAGCGTACAAAGCCTGTCGAGCCGCTCAGTGCCCTTCATTTTCCGATTCTTCAATAAATACCCTCCTCAATAGTCACCTTCCTCAATAGTCACATCCCACGATATTCACATTCCTCAAGAATTCACATTCCTCTTGAGCACCTATCTGCGGAGCCTCGGCGTCAATGCCTATGCGATCAACTCTTACTTGATCTGCTTCGGCTTGGCAGAGGTCACATTCCCCCGTTTTTTCTCGTCGCCGGTTTTGCAAACGCACAAGCCTCAAGATACCTCAGGCCACTTGAATCGACCTACCCGGCGGCTTGCGTTAATCTTCACGAGAGATATTCCTAAACCCCGCGGCCTGTACCATCCTTGATCGCGCTTACGACCATGCAAACATTCGATCATGCAAATATTAGCAACAAGGCACCCAAATTTGAAGCTACCGGCTCTTGCCTCCGCCGAGGCGTGAATTATCCGACTATCGACGAAGTACGCCGAATCGGGTACACCGCAGTTGCAACCCTGAGCGTCGGGTATTTTTCCCCAACCGCTCGCGCCCGGAGCACGGGTGGTTTTTCCTTCATATAGTGTGTTTTCTCTCACATAAATCTACTGCACCTGGTTGATCCCCTCGTCTTTTACGACGTTTAGCAGTCTAGGTGCACATTTACTTTGAGCACTTAACTCGAGCATTTGCCTCGGCCAAGAGATGCCCTCCCGGTTTATCGCCTTAAGCGAGAAGAATCCTTAAGGAAGATGCCGAGCGGTGGAAGGATTGCATCGACTAAAAGAAATAAAAATCGAGCAAAAGAAACAAGAGGAAAGAATCGAGCGGAGCGTACCCTTCACAGGAGTTTAAGGACACTAGTTCAACAGGAAAGCCGAATTCGGCAGGATGCACCCTGCCGCATGCTGAACGGCGGCTTCTCGTAAATAGCGTGCTCTGCAATCCCCGACGTGTGCTTTAGTGAATGTGAACCCTTTTGCCCCTGGGAGGTTTCCTCGGTCTTCCCGTATGTTCCACTTTTCAGCCTTCAAGAAACCGGTATGTCGGCTGCCATAGCGGGGCCCTTCCAGCGCGTAAACGGTGTGTAAAAGCGTGCCATAATTTCGGCCGCGATAGTGGAGGCATTCCTGCAAATAGCGCAAATCAATTGTCCCAGCGAGACCTTTTAGCAAAAGCCTAGGTTCATTGCCGAGAAGTTTCGTGGCATCATGTCCCGAATGGTCACAGGTCGTAAAGGGTGGGATCGACTTGTGGGGGCAGTAGCCGTCGGGCCAGGCGTTTGAGCCGCTGCTGCGGAGGGGTTCCTTCAAAAACCGGTTCCTCTTCCTCCAACACGTCCCCCAAGTCTTGTTCGATTTGCTCGGGATCTTCGCCCGCTTCGAGCCGCCGAATGGCTTCTTCCATTCCCTCGCCAAAGCGGAAGCCGATCGACTGACTCAGTTTCCGCATTAGCCGCGCCATTTGCCGGGGATCTTCCTCATCCAAGCTATCAGCTTCGGTGGCTAAGTCCTCGATGGCCCGCTCAAGCTTTTCCTCGTCGAAGCCCGGCGGTAATTCATCGTCCAATTCCTCGTCCTCTGATTGCCCCGCCTTTTTTTCGCCGCGTTTTCGGCTGATCGCAAACACCGATGGACGCCGCTCCAAGCGTGGTCGGCCGCATCGGGGGCACGCGGGCCGCTTACTGGTGTCAGGCCGCCGAGAAAAAAAATTGAAGATCATGTGGCAGCGAACACAGTAGAACTCATAAATCGGCATACTCTCAAACCCTCATTACCCGCCACGGTTTCTCCGCCACGCCGAGGGCCTAAGCCAACGATATGATCGGCAACCGCGGGCACCGTCCCGGCACTTTGGCTTACAAGAGAACCATGGCTCAATAGCCCGTCCGCACCATCTGTTTGAGATTGCCCCTGAGTTTGAAACACCAAAAAACCTGTTTTCTAATCAGAATAGCTTATCGGATATTCGGAGCAAGGCGCAAACCAACCCCGCCGTAATTTGTGCAACTTAGCCCAAGACTTGCTTCGCTTGCGAATCCGTCGGCTCAAGAAAGCCGCTCGGAGCTTCGCGGCAAGCACATGGAAAATGGGAACTCGGACAAAGGGCCTCGTTCGCAATAGGATGATTCGCAACAGGATAATTTTCAGGCTCGCAAGCCGGGGAAATCGCTGGCAGGTTTGGTCGCCTGCATTCAGCAGCGGCACGAACGCCTCCAAGCAGCGGGGATCCGGGGGGCTAGACGGATGTTCGAGCGGCGGCGACGTCGGGACCGAGAAGACTTCTAATCAAAACCCAAATTCCGTTCAATTTGTCGGGCTTTATTGCTAAAAGCGGAACTCGGCTCTTGGGGAGAATCATGTCGAAACTGCCTAAATATTCTGGAGTTTGTGTCCTCGGAAAAACCTTTTCCCCTCAAATCGAGTTGCGCACAACCCCCGAAAATTCCCAAGAATAAAATCATTATCTGCAAGATAAGGATCGGTGAGAGTTTAACCTTGCCCATTTGGCGGACCCCTGATGAAGTGCCGCAATTGACGATGGAGATGGCTCCGTGGTGCTGTTGTCTAAAAGGAATGGGAATCAATTGGAGTGCCAACCAACTGGAGGAACGCTCTCGGATAAGGGCGTCTACCCCCTTTTCCAGCGGAAACGACGAGGATTATCGGAAACTCAAAGCTGCGAAGTAATTACCAATGGATAACGCGACCTGAAATATTAGTGTTTTTATGCTTCTGATGATCTAATTCTCCCCGTTTCGGACGAGGTCATGTCATTCGAAAGATGACGGCCGTTTTGCTTTCCAAAATTTCGCCCGAGCGGTCAGTGCGCACATACTCTGCGCACATACTGTAGGTCACGAGAGTTTTATTGCGAGTTTC
>CAKZMM010000187.1 GCA_937128505.1 uncultured Thermogutta sp. | reverse complement strand
AATCAGCAAGACGCGTGAGCGAGCAGGTCATATGAAAAAGCCGAACCCTCATTCGCCGTACGAATACAAGCTGGTTTGACAACCCGTCCTGTGTGACCTATGGGTTAGATAGAGGGTGTTTTGGAAAAAGCTTCTTCGAAGCAAGCTAGCCAGAACACCAGCGTATTCGTCCGAGCGTTTAAAATCGGAGAACGCACTCAAGTTGCCGGTGTAATCTGCAAACACGATAAGGGCAAACCGATCGCGAGGTCGGGGCGCAAAGCCATGGGACTTCCTCCGCACCCTTGCCGGTTGCGGTAGTGAAGTTCGCCAGGCTGCCGAAGTTTGCAACCTTTTTATCCCGGAAGAAAGGTTGCCATGCTGGCAAGCGCCCTGATCTTTGCTTTTTGTGGCCTCTTCCCATCTTTCGTATGCTCGCGCGAAAAGGCCTTCCGCCTCTCCTTGCTTAAGCTCCTTCCTGACACTTGGGCCGACCCATTACCACTGAGTTCCTGGGCGGAATCTAATTTGCCTAGATGGAAGCATCACGCTGGGTTTGACGCGCCCGAATCTGCAAGGCACTTTCCAGTAAAAGGAACCGATGATCATCACACTCCGGCTCCGCGGGAGCACGTCGATTGGCGATTCCACTTGTGTCACAAAACCGAATGGCCTGCACAACCCCACGGGGACTCCGATGCCTGATGCGGTTAGAAGTATGTGCGAGCTTCCGATAACGAAGTTGATAGGGCCGAATCCGCGAGCTTGCTTGCAAGCATTAGAGAACCTCGAGCGATGCACCTATAAGAGCGTTTCTTCTATCAACGCTTTAATAGGCATTTGCTAGGGCGTTTATTACGGGGTTTACTCGGCGAACCAGGCTTTTCCTGAAGACGGCTTATTCGATTCTGCGGAAAATCCTGCGAAAAATCCCGAGTCTTTCCGAAGATCGAAAGTCCTTCTAAGTCAACGATTTAGACAAGTCAATGAACTAGACAAGCCAATTAACTAGATAGGTCATTGAAATAGATAAGTAAATGAAAATGAAATAGACGAGTGAATGAACCGGATAACTCAATGAACCGGGTTTGAAAAGGTCTTTCAAATCGGGCTTAGACACTTCAAGGGGGAAAGCATGCTCATGGCTTTGAATACAGCCGAGAGTGATTTCTGTAAATTCCGCAAAGAAGGGCGGAAAGTTCGCCGCGACTCGAGGCGGCGTTCGAGCAGCCACCCTCCGCGGCGGGGGGCGATATTGGTATTGTCGGCGATTCTTCTCGTTGTCCTATTAGGGATGCTCGCCTTCAGCGTCGATGTCGGATACATGATGCTGGTTCGAACCCAATTGCAGGCTGCCGCCGACTCCGCCGCCTTAGCGGGGGCTTCGCAGCTAGGACGGACTCACCACGAAATCCACACGACGGCCGACCGATTTGCCGCCTACCATCGGGCCGGCAACGCAACTGTTCGCCTTTTGCCCGAGGATGTGGAAATCGGCATCTGGGATTCGCGGACGCGAAGTTTTACTCCGAACTCTCAATCAGGAAACGCTGTTCGAGTCACAGCGCGGCGTGACGCCGTGCACGGCGGAGAAGTGCCCCTCTTTTTTGGGCGGCTCCTGGGCAGGACCCATTTCCGAATGGAGGCTTCGGCGGTAGCCACCGCCAATGCTCGCGACATTGCGTTGGTGGTGGATTTGTCCGGATCCATGAATGACGACACCGAGCCCTGTTGGGCAACCCAAGAAATCAATAGCACCTTCGGCCCGCTGGGATATCCCTCGATCGGTACTCAACTTATGGAGCAGGTATATCGCGACTTTGGATTTGGGGCATTTCCCGGGACCTTGGAATATCTCGGTCGACCTTGGAATGTTCCGGCAAACAGATACGCTTACGCCGAATTAACGAAGGATAATGGGCCACTAGCGCAGGCCTCGATACCCGCGAAATACCGAATTTTGCCGACTGATAATGAGGCGACGCGAAAACGCAAGGCTTATTCCGCCATCATCGATTATCAAATTGCCCGAGTCATGCCGGCGGCACGGCCCGCGCCCGATAGTTCGCTCAATTATGCCTATTGGGAAAAGTACTTGGATTACATCATCGAGCCGGTACAAGTGGTCGGATCCCCGCCACCTAGTAGGCCGGAAAGCCGCCCAGAACGCCCTCCACAGCAACCCACGCCAAGGCCGTCACCTCCTGTGGGAGGGGGCTCCACCGGCAGGCCACCTCAAGCAAACCCGTCACCTCCAGTAGGATCGCCGGGAGCTCGCGCACCCCAGGCTCCTTCGGGCGGTAGCTCCGGTGGCGGAGGTGGCGGCGGAGGAGGCGGTGGCAGCAACCCCGGAAGCGGGGGCGGTGGTCCCATCGGTTGGCTACCGAACGCTAAGGGTACATACCACTTGGCACAACGTCCCGAACCTGAGTTTCTGATCCCCGCGTACGACGAACCTTTCATAGCAAGTGTCTCGGAACACGCGATTTACGGCCGAAAAACCACACAAAGCATCTTCCGTTTGGCGGCCGATCATGATCGCTTGCCACTTACACCACCTTTCCCGCTAGTGACGCAAGCTCCCCTAGGTAACGCCTACGACCCTGAGGATTCCGGCAATGCAGGCGTTGGAACCTTGGGCTCAGGTCACCTCTGGCTAGTTCAGAACTCAAACCGCGGTCGCACCGACACACGCGACCCACGCGGCGATACGCCGCGTGGCGGCACGGAAACCCCTGGAGGATCCGGCAGCGGATCCAGCGGAACGCGGCCGGACCCTCCGGGCCAATCATCGGGGGGGCAAAGTTCAGGTGGAAGGGGGAGCTCCGGTAGCTCGAGCTCAGGGTCTTCCGGCCATTCAAATAATTCCGGAAGCTCCAGCAGTTCTGCAACCGGAACGCCCCCTTATAATCGTGGCACGCTCCCCCCAAATCAAAGCCCCAACCGGATTGACCGATTCAACAATCCAAACCCCGCCACGTTCCCACAAGCTCGGGTTGAAGTACCCCGAAGCTATCGCAACAAAATCGGGTACTTAACCTATGTACAGTTCATGATGGATCATGGGCGCGATATCGCACCCGATGGAAGGACCTTCGTACCTTTATCGCTTCGCAGTCCCGACTGCCCTCGGATTTCGGAATCCACGGCAGGCGGAACGTTTAACTTTCCGCCTCGGGAGCAGCCTGTGCACGCGGCGCGTCGGGCCATTATCGCCGCTTTACAGGTGATTAAGGAGCGCAATCGCGGTGTGGCACCGGAGCAAGCCGATTGGGTCTCGATCATTTCTTTCGACAAGTTAGGTGGCGGCGGTCCCATGGTCGAACAACCCCTTACCGCCAACTACGATGCAGCGATGAGGGTCTGCACCCGGCTCCAAGCCGTCGGAGATATCGGCGCCAGCACCGCTACTGAGGCCGGGATCGTGGCCGCCCGAAATCATATCAAGCCGCGCTCCCAAGGGGGTGCCGGCCGCGAAAACACCAATAAGGTGATCGTCTTGCTCACAGACGGAGTGCCCAATCTTTACGTCAGTAGTGCCGCGACTATCCGGGCCTTTATGGCAAGTAACCCAAGTCCTGATTTTTACGGGGGAAATCGACTGGCATACGATGCCGCATTAATGCAAGCCATGCAGGTTTATCAAAACCGGTGGCAACTCTTCCCGGTGGGGCTGGGCCTTGGAACCGATTACGACTTCATGGACCGAATGGCCCGGCTTGGCGGGACGGCAAACGACGGCCGCAGTCCGCGGGGCTCAGGCAATCCCGCAGAATATGAAGCGAGATTGCGCGAGATTTTTGAAAGGATCATCACCAACCCCCAAATCAGGCTTGTGGACTGAAGCCGGTTGGTTCATCTCGTGGGGATCAATCTAAGCTAGCGCTATGTCAAGGCCGGGGGTCAGGGGGAGTGCCCAGGACCGTTATGTCTATGAACGATTTTCCGTGCGCAGCAGGAGGGGTTCCTTACGCGGTAAGTCCCTTGGTGAGTGCCATGAAGGCCGTTTCGAGATTGATCTCGTCCTCTTGGAATAGACACAGCCGATGGCCTGCCTGGATAAGGTAAGTGGGAAGATCGCTATAGTCTTCGACGCCTGGGTGGAGCGTCGCATAAATATGTCCGTTACGGATCGTAACATCCGCCACCAACGGGTGCTGTTCGAGTAATCGAGCCGCCCCTTCCTGATCTTGCGCCACCTTGATTTTAACCACCGGCTGCTGCCGAACTCGTTTCATCACCTCGGTGACATCCGCGCAAATCAGCAGCTCGCCGCGTTCGATCATCCCCACTTTGTTGCAAATGTCGGCCAACTCCGGCAAGATGTGGCTGGAGACCATGATCGTCTTGCCCATCCCGCGGAGCTGCTTGAGCAAATTTCGAATCTCGATTCTTGCTCGCGGGTCCAAACCGCTTGCCGGTTCATCGAGAATAAGCACCTGCGGATCGTGCAGAAGCACCCGGGCCAGCCCGAGCCTTTGCGTCATGCCCCGCGATAGGCTCGTCACCAGGGCATCGCGCTTATAGCCCAGGCCCACGAGGTCCAGCATATCGTTGCAAACTTTTCGCCGAGTGGGCCCTTTGATCCGATAGCAGGCCGCGAAAAACTCGAGGTATTCGATCACTTTCATATCGTCATACACCCCGAAATAGTCCGGCATAAAGCCCACAAGCCGCCGGATTTCTTTGGGGTGCGTATAGATCGAATACCCCCCGACATAGGCTTCACCCCAGGAAGGCTGAAGGAGCGTGGCAAGAATTCGCATCGTGGTCGTTTTGCCCGAGCCGTTCGGCCCGATGTAGCCGAAGAGATCCCCTTCCTGGAGCTCCAAATTCAGCCCGTTAACCGCTCGGATATTTCCGTAAACTTTTGTCAGGTCTTGGGTTTTGATCACCGCCGGTTTCTTCTGTTAATCGAGGTGCTCATCTCTATTGAAAACACAAATTTGGTAAAGAATCGGTTGTAAGCGTGAACCGCCGTGCGTTACTGCCGGACCGACAAGTCGATCGCCCAACTCCTCCTCCCATAATTCTGGCCAGGCTTACCCCTCGAGTAAAGCCGGGTGCAGGCTTCTTTGGTATTTGCGGCGGGATTGGCTTGCTCATTTGCGAGATGTAGCTCCGTCTCGAAGTCGCCCCCGACCGCAGATCTAGCGTCGGCAAAACGGCCAAGTTTCCTACCGCATTAGGGTTACTATCAATATTAGGGTTACTATCAATCCGGAAACCTAAAGGTGTTGCGGGTTTGATGGCAGCCAAATCAGGTGTTGCGCTTTTGATAATAGCGAAATCAAATTGATTCGCTTTCCCCCAGGGGGTGTGGGGAGCCAGCAGCCACGACAAATCGAGGGAAAAACGGCCGAACGGGAGTTGTTTCGGCGGGTGGGTGGTTCGTTTTTGGTTTGGCGGCCTATTTGTAGCCCACATTGCGGCGGAAACGGTGAGCATATGAGCAACCGCTCCAAGGCAGCCGCTAGAGAAGCTCAGGTGAAAAGGTCGTACAGCTCAAACCACTCAACTGTAAGGAGGACCCTGCAATGAAGAGGCACCGGTTCAGCATGGTCCGTGTGGGGGTACCCACCCTAGTGTTCATACCGTTGATCTTCGGTGGCGGCGGAGACCCGGCTCGAGGCCAAGAAGCCTCCCTCAGTCCCGAAGAAAGCAGCGACGAACTTAAATTTGAACTTCCGGGCTCCCCTGACGGACTGAAGCTACCGATCGTCCCCACACTGGTCCGGACCGCCTAGAACAGTCCGACGTGGGACGCGCACTTCCTGATCCAAAGGATGCGACTGCGGGGACACGTGCTCTTCGGCGCGCGTATCGTTTCGGTTCCGGGCCCCAGGTCACCACTGCGACAACTCGGCCTGCGAGTGGGCGACGTCATCACCCGGCTCGATGGCATTCCCTTTTCGTCCCTAAACGATTACGACGAGCTAGAGGATCATTTCGGACCAACCTATGTGCGGTACATCCGCAGCGGAACCTCCACGGTGCGAGAAGGCTTGGTCCACCTCGGCTGGCACCCTGTCATCCCTGATGACGATGTCGTTACTCCGTAAAGTCTGCCAAGTTACTGGCGGACGGTAGCCGCCGCCCTTGCTTTCGGAAAGTGATCCGGAGGTAAGGGCGGTTTTCTATGCGCCGGTTGCCCGCCGGGTTGGAGGAACCTTCTGGTGCGTGAAAGCCGAAAGGGCTATTGAACGAGGCAGCCCGCGGATCTCACCCTTGACGATCTCCCCTTCGCTCGCTTGCCTCGGTAGCCATTGCAAGTGTGTGCGATCCGTACAATGGCTGACCGGCTACCCCGTGCAAGGATTTTTCGTTGTTTCGTCTCCGGAAGACTTCCGGCCAAAATCGCAAAGAGGAAACTTTCCGTGGGATGCCGCTTGCCATCCGAAAATGTTATCCGGGTCAAAGAAACTTCTTCGTGGATCCGTACGCGTTTAGAATAAAAGCCCTGCTTAGAATCGAAACAGCCGAGCCTTTATGGCAACCAGAAGTTCAAATCGGCACATGCTCGACCTGACATAAAAGCGACTTCGCCGAGCGTGTTTCGGGGGAGCGCGCAACTTGGTCCGACGGCTTTGGGGGTTGGGAACTTGCCGGCGAGAAAGCTCGGCCCAAGAGCCCTCACACGAGGAGATCGATCGTGTTCCGGTATTTCGCTTTCGCGGTTGTGCTGAGTTGTGTTTTGAGTACGGTGCGAAGCGCACCCTCCCGTCATGCCTTCGGGGGCGAATTTGCAAGCCCGGCAAGTTCCCAAGGCGATTGGCGAAATGTGTTGAATGGTTTCGTGATTCCCGATGAGGGCTATTGCGATCAGCCTTACGTCGTAGTCACCCGCCAGGGCCACTGGTTGTGCACGCTCACTACTAGTCCCGGTCGCGAAGGCGAGAAAGGGCAGCACATTGTAGCGACCATTAGCACTGATCAGGGCCGCACTTGGTCGAGCCTGGTGGAAATCGAGCCCGCCGGGCAGCGCGAGGCATCCTGGGCCGTACCTTTGATGGTCCCTTCCGGTCGGGTCTACGTCTTCTACACCTACAATGGCGACGATATTCGGGAGCTTCGCGGACGGCCGATTCGTGCCGATACGCTCGGCTGGTACGCCTATAAATACAGCGATGATGGGGGCAGGACTTGGTCACCGCGCTATCGGCTGCCTTTGCGTATCACGGCATGTGACCGGAACAATGATTGGCAAGGTGCTGTGCAACTTTTTTGGGGCATCGACAAGCCGGAAATTGTCGGCAGCGATGTTTATTTTGCCTTCACCAAGTTGGGGCGGTATATCCTTGAACTGGGGGAAGGCTGGGTTTTTCATTCAGACAACATCCTGACGGAGCCTGAGGTGGCCCGAATCCGCTGGCAACTCTTGCCTGACGGGGAACACGGTATCCGTGCCCCCGAGTTTGGCTCTGTGCAAGAAGAACACAATTTGGTGGCCTTTTCCGACGGCACCCTCTACTGCGTTTACCGCACTACGCTGGGCCATCCGTGCGAAAGTTACAGCCGAGATGGCGGGAAGACTTGGAGCAAACCGCAACCGATGCGATATACGCCAGGAGGGCGGAAGATCAAAACCCCGCGGGCCTGCCCGATGCTTTGGCGCACCAAGGAGGGCAAATACCTTTTTTGGTTCCATAACAATGGCCATACCTGGTTCGATCATTGGGCACGTAATCCCGTGTGGATAACCGGCGGCGTTGAGAGAGACGGTGCCATCCACTGGGCAGAGCCGGAAATACTGCTCTATGATCCGAATCCGAAAGCAGGGATGAGCTATCCGGACCTAATCGAGCAGGATGGAGCCTTCTGGGTCACGGAGACGCAGAAGACGGTTGCCCGAGTTCACCCGATCGATCGAACACTCTTCGAAGGGCTTTGGAACCAAGCGAACAATCGCACGATTAGTCGAACCGGTTTGCTTCTCGACTTGACTAACGAGCAACTGCGGATATCTGATATCCCGATTTCTGGTAAGTTAGATCTCGGTCAAAGCGGCGGGTTAACGGTCGACCTTTGGATCGAGTTTGCCACCCTCGAGGCTGGACAAGTAATCCTTGATACGCGGACTCCGAATGGGGTGGGATTTGCCCTTTCGACGACTCCGCAGGGTACCGTGCAAATCGAGCTCAATGACGGTGCCTCAAAAGTCGTTGCAGACTGCGACCCGGGTATCCTCCTGCCGGCAAGACTTCACCATATAGTCGTGAGCGTCGATTCCGGACCGCAAGTGATTAGTTTCGTCGTCGATGGCCAGCTTTGCAACGGGGGAGAAAAACGAGTGCGCGGCTGGCACCAATATTCAGAAAAATTGGGCGACATTACGGGCTCGGGCAATGGTCGCATTGCCGCGGAATTCCAGGGCCGCATTAAGCGCTTGCGTGTGTACAATCGGTTTTTCCGTACTTCCGAGGCTGTGGCCCATTTTAGGGCAGGCCCATCCGCGTGAAGCATCCGGCCATTTGCGACCTCCGTATCGGGAGCTACCTACTACCCTAATCGCGGCGGTTCGTTGAAGTTTCGACATTCGCCCCTCCGCATCGGGAGCTACCTCGATACTCAGCCGTCAGGTGCTCCGCAAAAGATTTTGCTCCTGGGAACGGTGATTTATGGAGTGGTTGCCTTCAGATTGCTCGGATCGATTGCAGCGGCAAATCGAGTTTATTCATGCGGTCGATCGTCTTAAGAAAGTGGAGCGGCGAAGTCTGGTTTCAGATGGGTCCCGTCGTGAGAATAGCGCTGAACATTCCTGGCATGTGGCTTTAATGGCGATCCTTTTGGCGGAGTACGCCAACCAGCCAGTCGATTTGGCAAAGGTTGTGGTGATGCTTTTGATCCACGATATTGTGGAGATTCTCGCCGGCGACACATTCGTGTATGATGAATCGCGGGGCCTGGAAAAAAAGCTGCGCGAAGCGGAAGCCGCCGCGCGAGTTTTCGGCCTTCTGCCGGAGGATCAAGCCAGTTGGCTCCGGGAGTTGTGGGAGGAATTCGAGCAGCGGGAAACGAACGAGGCGCGATTTGCCGCTGCGATCGACCGCGTGCAGCCGATCATCCTAAACCTGGCCAATCGAGGGCGAGTTTGGCAAGAGCACGGGATTACATTGGATCGCGTGTTGGATCGAAATGCTCATATCGTCGAGGGATCCGAAGAGCTTTGGGTATTGGTAAAGAAGGCACTTTCTCTCGGGGAGAAACAGGGGTTTTTCACCCAAAAAGAATAAACCGAAGAAGCCAAGTAATCATTCGATTTTCCGTGGGTTGTGTTACTTGCGAGTAGTGCCCGCAACTTCGTCCCCTGATCAAGAAACTTAGGATCTTCGCATGGATGCGGCGAAAACCTGCTTTGAAAGGGGTAGGCGTCGCGGGCAAGCTTTGGGGAGGGGAAGGAGAAGCTCGCACCCCCAACTGCGGGAGGCAAGCCGATGGTTTCCAGAGCAAATCCCGGCGAATATTCGCTTTGGTCCGCGTGGTCAAGCACGGCAAGCGTCATGTTCACATACTCAATGGTTGTGATGATGGTTACGCTCGCAGCAAATTTCGCGAGCTTTTCGGCGGAGCCTGGGGAGGAAAAATCCCCATCAGCATCCTCCTCACCGGTGGAACCCCGCCAAGAATCAGCGATGGCAGAGCGGCGCCGACAAGTAGATGCCGTATTGACTCGCTGGCAGGGGGCTACAGACACTGAGTTGGAAGAAGCTGCCGTCGAGCTTCTTGAGCTATATCTATCGGTCGGTGAAGACCAGCGGCTGACGGCGGCCCAACGGACCCTCCTTCGAAAACGATTGCGGGCAAGGTTAATTCGCCTTGCCGACTCTCTAGAAAGGAAGCTCGCAGGCGGCGGGATCCAGGAAGGGTCGTCAGCAGAAAAACCGGAAATTACGCGCGATTCCCAGGGGCTATTCGTGAATCCGAAATCCGCAACCGCAACGCCTCCCGGCAATACAACAAAGGGCGGCGACGTCAAGTCGGTAAGTACCAGCCCAGGGCCTTCGGCAAAAGCGATCTCTGAACGGGACATTTCGGCTTCATCCGGCGGTGTGTTGCACTCTTCACTGGATTCATCCCCATGGGATCCTTCGTCACCGAATGATCCAGGTGGCCTGAAAACACAAAACCTCGTGTTGCCCGTTGCCCCATCGGAGGTGGACTTAAATCGTATTACCGATTCGGAAGCCGAAGTGATATCCGTCGGCGATGAGCCGAGTGCTTCGCCCCAGCAACCACGGGAGATAACCGGGTTGCACGCTCAGTATTTGGCATCAAGCGGCACTGGCACAGGGTCCCAGCATCAAAATGCTCCGGGCTCATTGGCCGAGGGGCTTCGATCCCGATTGGAACGAGACGGTGCTTGGGGCGGACCGTTTGGCCCGCCGGATCGGGCGGCGGAACTTATCGATCTGATTCAGCGTGTCGTGCGCCCGGAGAGCTGGGAGGTCAATGGCGGACGGGGCGTCATCCGCTACTGGCCCCCGGGACAGGCATTAGTGGTCCGACAAACCGAGGAAGTCCACGAGCGCGTTCGAGAGCTCCTTCAACAACTTCGGCGGCTCGATCCGTAAGCCGATTTCCTACTTCGGTTGAAGGAGCCCCGTCAAGGGAATCCTCGGGGTGCTCGCTGCTCCAGAGCCCCTGCCAAAAATCCACGGGGCTCAAATGTCGCCAGCAGCTCGGGTCCTCGGCCTCTGGAACACTCAGCAGCTTCGGTGAGGTTGGTCGATCGCATCGACACAGGATACTTTCGGTTTCTGGTTTACTTTCGGCGTAAGACCATTAGCGAAAGCGGATACTCTGATGAGACTCGTGCGACTTGAAGCCTTTTGGGTTAGCTATCCTTGGTCGGGGAAATTCAAGTTCTTTCGGGGGAATATCGGGCATCAGGCGATTGTCGTCAAAATCACGACCGACACCGGCTTGGTCGGATGGGGGCAAAGCGTGTATTCAACCCGGTGGAGCTACGAATCTCCCGAAGCCGGGCTTGCGGCCATTGCTCGATACTTCGGGCCGGCGATCATGGGCTTAGAGCCAACGGAAATCGGCACGATCC
Source organism: uncultured Thermogutta sp. (assembly GCA_937128505.1). GTDB lineage: Bacteria > Planctomycetota > Planctomycetia > Pirellulales > Thermoguttaceae > DTLM01. The sequence goes on along the minus strand of CAKZMM010000187.1, from coordinate 81,780 downwards.
ATCGCGCACTGGATGCAGCCTTGGCACCGGGGCTTACGATAGGGATGCCCCAAACGCGGGCCGGAATCGACCTGGCAGTGCACGATTTGGCCGCCAAATCTGTGGGCTTGCCCATTTCTAAGCTTTGGAATCGCTCACCCGGGTCAAGCATTCGCCTGAGTTGGACAATTAATGTGACGGAGCTCGACGACGTTTACTCGCAACTTGAAGAGGGCAGGAATCGCGGCTATCGGAACTTCAATCTTAAAGTGGCTCCGAACGTTGCCTTCGACTTGGCACTTGCAAAACTGGTGCGAACACTTGCTCCGGGGGCCTTCCTCTGGGTGGATGCCAACTGCGGTTACGATTTTGAATCGGCCAGAAAAGCCCTCAAGGGTTATGCTGATATTGGGGTCGATGCATTCGAATCGCCCCTTCCCCCGACTCAGATCGAAGCGTACCGGTGGCTGCGGCGTCAGGCGGCCATTCCCATTATTATGGACGAAGGGGTCATCACGCCCGAGGTTCTCCTTGAATTCATTCGGTTGGGGGTGCTGGACGGGTTGGCTATAAAGGTCTCGCGCTCCGGGGGACTTTGGTCGGCCCGACGTCAACTGGAGTTGATTCAGGATGCAGGGCTACTAGCACTGGGAAGTGGGCTGACCGATCCGGAGATCTCGCTCGTCGCCTCGCTACACCTTTTCAGCGCGTTCAGCCTGCGATTGCCGGCAGCGCTTAACGGGCCGCAGTTTCTCCAAGCGGATGTGTTGGCAAAGCCCATCAGAATTGTTGCGGACGAGGCTTTCCCCCCTGAGGGGCCGGGTCTAGGGATCGAAGTCGACGAAGCGAAACTGTGGCAACTCCTCGTATCCGATCCTTACCCGCTGCAATCGGCCACGATTTTGGTCGAGGGAAAAGATTAGTTCACCCGAGGGAAATCTGCTTCCTGGTACTTCTCCATTCGGGTGCCTATCGCTTCGCCCTTCAATGAAGTTCTTATGTCAAGCATATGTTGCAAAAGCGGTTATTTGCTGTTTGCAATCTCGTCGCTTCGCCCTGGAAGGAAGTTCCTGTGACGAGCACGCTTGGCCCGAAAAAATCCGCGGTGGGGCGAGCTGACCCGGTGTCAAATCAGGTCGCGGAGGCTGGTCAACCCTAAGGGCTCGCGACTTGCAAACGGCTCTCCATACGCCACACCAATGGCCCAACCCCATGTGGCGGCTTGAGCTTGGAATTTTTCCAGAAAGGTGGGCGGCTCTTGACGTGCTCCCACCAAGAATTGGCTCCGATAGCAGCGAATCGCCTCCAGCTTGCGTTCCCAATAAGGGGTGATATCCAAAATGAAAGCCGGCTGAGGGATGATCCGCAAATGGATGCAGTAGTAGTAGAAAATTCGCTCCGGATGATGCGGTTCGCCGTCCAAATTCGCCTTGGTCAGCTTCGCCCAGAAGCGGCTTGCCTCAATCAGCTGCGTGGCTGCCACATGATCGGGGTGGGCATCTTCCCAATAAGGAGCAAAAATCCACCGCGGCCTTAATCGCCGAATCACCCCGGCCAATTTAGCCCGCGCTTCAAGTGTTGGCTCTAAACTTCGATTCGGTAAGCCGAGATTATCCCGCCAGTCGATTCCCAAAACTCGGGTTGCCTCTTCCGTTTCTTGGCCGCGGAGCTCCGGGGAACCGTACGGAGTCGGCTCGCCGTCGGTAAGATCCAGGATTCCGACCCTCCAACCTTCCGCCTTAAAACGCAAGATAGCCCCACCCATACCGAGTTCGGCATCATCCGGGTGCGGCGAGATGACAAGTACATCCAGCATCTTGCAGCCTATTCCGTCGCCTGTCTGTTGCCTATTTCTCAAAAACGGTCCGCTGATCTCGATTGCCGTAAGGTCCGTCTCGAAGGGACGTAAATTCACTACGCCAAAAACCCTAATCGACTCGAGTTCCGCATTCGGGAACCCTTTCGGATAACAAACCTTACCCGAAAATTTTACGGCTCCCAGCGATGGCCATACCGAGAAGCGAAAATTCCGATCGGCAAGCGCGGAGTTCCATAATAATATGCTTTCTTGCAGGCTTTTTTGGAGTTGGGAAATGCCAAACCGCAAGACTTCGGAGTAGAGAAATGCCAAACTGAAAAACCGGCATAAAGGAAGAAAATAACTGGCAAATTTAACCGTCAAGACACCCACAGCCGTAAATGGTTACCCACGAGTTCGAGTTCATTGCCTCTTTACTGCCGATATGACATGGCAACTCGAGCTACCAACGACACGGCTATCCTGCCCGCGAAGCACACTCTCGTAAGATACGCAGGTTGACTACGTCCATATCCTGCCCGTCGACCACCTCCTTTGGTGTTTCGATATACATGGGGTTGGGATTGAGCCGCTTATCGGCCAGGAACAGCGCAAAGGCTCCCAGCCCTATTTTTCCCCAGCCAATGTGGGCATGCCGATCAATCCGACTCCCTAAATCGCCCCGGCTATCATTGAGGTGAACGGCTTTCACCAGGTTGCAGCCGATGAGCAAGTCGAGTCGGCCGATCGTCTTCTCGTAAGCCTCCTCCGGAAAGAGCGGATAACCGGCGGCGAAGAGGTGACAAGTATCGACGCAAATTCCGAGCCAACTCCTATCCTCCACACCGGCCAAAATATCAGCTAGCTCTTCGAACCGCTGCCCCAACGCCGTCCCCTGACCGGCGGTGGTTTCCAAAAGGCAAGCCACCTTTAGATTCGCCGTCCGAGATCGGACTTCATCGAGGGCTTTGCATATTCGAGCAATGCCGTTCGTTGGGGTGCCGTTGGTGTAACTTCCCGGGTGAATGACGAGATACTGAATTCCGAGAATCGCGGCCCGTCGTATTTCCCCCGTCAAGCCCCTAATGGATTTTTTCCATAGCCCAGGATTTGGCGATGCCAAATTGATGAGGTAGCCGGCGTGGGCAATCGGGTGTGAAATAGCGCATTCCCGGAGTGCTTTCCGGAAGGCCTCCCCTTCGGCCGTACTGATCTTTCGATTGGCCCATTGCGTGCAGTTTTGGGTAAAAAGTTGAAGGCAGTCGCACCCGATTTGCCGGGCCCTTCGCACCGCTTTGTCGAACCCACCTGCGATCGATAAATGCGCACCGAGCAGCAAAGACATCGTTAAGCTATCAATGCATCGTTAAGTTATCAATTAAGCTATCAATTTGTTGCGGAAGCGTGAAAAACTTATTGGGAAAAGGGAAAAACTGGGTCTTTGGGTAATTTCGCGAAAATGGAAATGGTATGACTCGACCTTCGCCTTATTTCAGGCTGGAAGAAAACCCACATGGTGAGTGAGCGCTTCTACCCCGCTGAGAAATTATTTCATGTACACAAATATTGCGAAGATGCAAATAACGGGCATCGGCCAAGCGCAAGAAAAAAGCTCAAGAAAACAAGAAAAAATGTAAGTATGCTATAAAACCATCTGCCATCAGGCGGCAGCCAATCTAGAAAAACCCTAGGCAATATGGAGAAACCATAGCCGTAATATCCGATGAATTTCCACTCTGAGCTTGCCCGAGATTGTGGCCTCCCCCCTCTCCTACCGCTGGTGGGAGCTTGGATCATTCAACTAAGATGGATCATCTTACCAAGATTTGATTTGATCCAATCATTGTGAAAGGACTTCTTCCAAGTGACGTCCCGCCGAGCCGTCAGACGGCAAATGACTCGAAATCCCATAACATTGATACAGTACCAAGGGAATGGGAAGAGTAACTTTTCCTTTTGATTGCGTTCCGAAAGAGTTAAGGAGTTTACGGACCTCTTCAGTGAGATCAGACCAATTTGTCAACTCGTATCATCTGTACTATTCGATCCCGTCCGCTTGCGCTTTGCCCCGGGCGGTTAGTCTATACAGTAGAGTTACCTTCGACGCCCCAAATCGACCGGACGAGCGTCCTCCCTTTATCCAAGGGTCACAGGCCGGCGATAGCTTCGGCGTCTGCTGGGTTGTGAAGCCCCTTTCGGGGGACTATGATTCAGGTGAAGGCTTAAAAAATACGTTGTCAGCAAGAGGTTTGGTTGCCCCCTATGATTCGTTGGCCCCGGAAATCCGACGAAGATCTCTTTCGAGAATCCACAATGACCTTCGGAGAGCACCTCGAGGAATTGCGGGGGTGCTTATTCCGAGCATTGGTTGGGTTAATGATCGGTTTTTTAGTCGGATTATTCCTCGGCGGGGAGGTTGTTCAATTCATTCAATCACCTCTTCGCAGGGCACTCATTACGTACTATACCCAGCAGGCGGATCGCCTCGTCAATCAGCGTCTCACGGAACTAAAAGAGCTGGGATATACCGACGAACTGTTGGAGGAAACCCGGCAGAAAAAAATGTATCCGGAAGAGCTCTATTTGAATCCGGCCGAGGTTGCCAAGGCACTGGGTCTTCCGGAGAACGGGACTTCGGGTGATGTCGGTGCATTAAGCCATGAGGGGCCGGCCGGAAATCCGGGCCACGCGACGAATTCTGTAACCAATCCTTCAACTCCTGGTTCTGAACCGAATGCTGCAACTTCGAATGTCACAGCAACTTCTCAGGTCGCGGCTCCTGTCGACTCAGAGCCCGAGCTTGTTAGGGTCACCGTGTGGCGGCCTATTGCGGATGACCGGCGCGTGCGAACAAGCAGTCTGAATGCCCATGAGGCTTTTACCATCTACATTAAGGCGGCTTTGCTGGTTGGGGCCGTTCTCGCCAGCCCCTGGATTTTCTACCAGGTCTGGAAGTTCGTTGCCGCCGGGCTGTACTGGCACGAACGCAAGTTTGTCTACCTCTTTCTACCATTTAGTCTAGGGCTTTTCCTTGCCGGGGTATTTGCCGCCTTCTTCTTGGTCTTCGAGCCTGTGCTTCAGTTTCTGCTTGCGTTCAACTCGTGGCTGAATATTGATCCCGATCCACGAATCAGTGAATGGCTCAACTTTGTGCTGATCCTTCCCCTGGGATTTGGCATCACTTTTCAGCTCCCTCTTGTGATGCTATTCCTGGAACGCATCGGCGTATTCACGGTGCAGTCCTACTTGTCGAAATGGCGGATAGCCGTGGTCGTGATTTTCGTCATTGCGATGCTCTTCACGCCCCCGGACCCGTGGAGTATGATCGCGATGGCGTTGCCCTTAAGTGGTCTTTATTTTGGCGGGGTGCTCCTGTGCGTTTTACTTCCCAGGCGACGTGCGCCATTCCTTCCGCCGCCCGAGTAACTTGAACTTTACCGCCGCTTTGTCGGGGCTGATGCCTGGTGCCGAATCTGAGTTTTTTGAGCGGTCCTATTCTCGATTTAAGATAATTCCGCGGAGTCTTCCGGAGGTGCAACGCTCGCAGGGCCAGCCGTTAAAAATTCTGATCAAGGGGTTATCGATCTGCCCCGACATTCCGGCGGGGAAGGACCTGCTCTCATGCGTACGAACATCTAACGCGTAGGAACTGTAGCTTTTGGCCGGAAAACTGGGCAGGTATCAGGCAGGTTCCGAAGAATCGTAAGAGGTTCCCGGGAAGTCCGTAATGATCAAGCTTACGACGAATCCAATTTCCGTTGACGAGGTGTTAACGGCCGTTCGCTCCCCAGAAGCCGGAGCGGTGGTTTTGTTCCTCGGAACGGTGAGAGGGTGGACGGCCGGCCGGCAAACGCTCAGCTTGGAGTATGAAGCTCATACCACGATGGCTCCCAAAAAACTGGAGGAATTGCGGGAGCAAGCCGTCAGTCAATGGAATCTCTCAGCTTGTTCAATCGTTCACCGAGTGGGGGTGCTTGCCGTGGGGGAAATTGCCGTGGCCATCGCGACCTCTGCCCCCCATCGGGACGCGGCTTTCGCAGCCTGTTCTTGGATCATCGATCAACTGAAACGGGATGTGCCCATTTGGAAAAAAGAAATCTTTGCCGATGGCACAACCGAGTGGATTCATCCGGGATTGCCGGAGCGTGCCGTGGATGATAAGACCCTGGAAAAATGAGTACCTCAACCGGTTTGATCGATCGCTGGGGGAGAAGGCATACCGAGCTGCGGATCTCGGTAACGGATCGCTGTAATCTTCGCTGTACCTATTGCATGCGGGCTTTGCCGGTTAAATTCCTCCCCCATAGCGAGCTGCTGACTTTCGAGGAAATTCTCCGATTTGTGAAGGTCGCCGTGCAGCTCGGCGTATCGCACGTGCGGTTGACCGGAGGAGAGCCGCTCGTGCGTCGCGGCATTGTGGATCTGGTGGCCATGCTTGCCCAGGTACGCGGGCTGGACGATCTTGCAATGACCACAAACGGGACGCTTCTTGCGCCGGTGGCCGGGAGGCTAAAAGCGGCGGGACTTCATCGGCTGAATATCAGTCTCGACACCCTCGAACCACAAAAATATTGCTCGCTCAGTCGACGCGATTTATTGGCCCAAGTCATTGCCGGAATTCGAGCTGCGCAAGAGGCAGGCTTCGAAAAGATCAAATTAAACGCTCTGGCGATTCGCGGTCAAACCGAACCGGACATTATTCCCCTGACAGAGTTTGCACGCGAAGCCGGGTTAGAGCTTCGCTTTATCGAGTACATGCCCTTGGTGGACTTGCCCTCCGAAGAGGCCCTCCAACCGCTTCCGGCAGCCGAGATTTTGCGAATTCTCGAATCGCATTTTGGAGAGCTTGAGCCCGAGGCCCCCGGGCACGACCAAGAGCACGCTCCGGCGAGGGTTTTCCGCTTTAGAAACGGTCCGGGCCAGATCGGGATCATTCCGCCAATGAGCGATCCTTTTTGCGATCGTTGCAACCGGCTGCGATTGACGGCCGACGGCGCTTTGCGAAACTGCCTTTTCTCCAATGTGTCCTGGGACATTAAAAAGCTTTTAAGGTCCGAAGGTCCGGACGAAAGAATTGCGGAGGAAATTCGGCAGGCCGTTCTGGCTAAATCCTGGGCCCGCGGTGGGGAAACCGAAAAGTTGCCAATCCTGCCAGCTCCCATGCACAAGGTGGGCGGATAGCATAGTGGATCTTTCAAGGAGCAATAAGCGGCGGGGACGGATGTTCCTCAGCAAACGATATTGTAAGGGGAAGTACCCAGATCTCCGTGATAATTGCGGAGATCTCAAGCCCGCAAAGCCCTTTTGGAGCGATATTCGGACGACAAAGGCCGACTTGCGAGGGTCGAGGTGCTATCACGTCATTTGCAACGCATCAAACTAAAGTTTGTGCTTCTAGTAATGAATAGAGGTTGCCCACCCCCGGGAAAGCATACAGACCGTTTAAGATCGGTATTCGAATAAGTAAAGCAAACTTTCTTTAAACCGGTAAATTCAAATTTCGTCAGCAGTCGGGCTTTTAGTTGCACGTAGTTTTGGGGCAAGTTTCCGGCGAAAACTTCGGCCATAACACCTTAGCTAAAACCACCCAGCTAACTCGGCTAAAATCACCCAGCTAAAACACTTCGGCTAAAAAAATACGGCTGTAACAAAATCGGCTAAAAATACGGTTGTAACAAAATACGGCTGTAACGGTTAATCTAACAAATACGGCTGTAACACTTGGGCCTCCTTGGCCGGACACCGTCGGCAATAGCTTAACACTTCGGCTAAAAAATACCTCTGTAACCCATTAGGCTAAAAAATGCGACTGAATCAGTTCAACTGAACCCCCCCGTAAGACAAGACGCCGTCTTACGAAGAGAAGGGGATGTCAGCCAGCACAGCAATTCGGCCAAAACACTCCAGCTAATACGACACGGCAACAACAAGATGGCTAAAAGAAGATGCTTAAAACAAAACGACTATAGGAAAACACACTGATAATTAGGAAAACACACTGATAATACTGAGGATTTGATTGGGATGAATTTGGGGCACCTGCCCGAAAAGGACCGGGCATTGATGGTAGACAAGGTATCGTCGGCCGAAACGTTGCCTTCGGGTAGCGAAGAGGGGACCGACTCGACGCCCCCTCTGCCCTTTCATTCCCGTGCGGTGGGGGCGATTTTGACGCTGTTAGCGAAATTTTTAAGTGGCGTAAGCGTCCGTTGGGTCGGTTGCGAACCCGACATTTGCCAGCGTATTTACTTTGCGAACCACACAAGCCATTTAGACCCAATCGTCCTATGGGCTTCGTTACCCCCGCCTGCACGGCGATTGGCCCGACCCGTAGCCGCCAAAGATTATTGGACGGCAGGTCCCATCCGGAGGTACTTGGCGACGAAAGTTTTTAATGCCATATTGATAGATCGAACGGAGATCAAAGTCCGGCGGAACCCGATTGACGTCATGCTCCAGGGACTGGGGAAGACACATTCCCTGATTGTCTTCCCGGAAGGGGGACGAACGGCCGGGCCGAATATTGGACCTTTTAAGAGCGGACTATATTACTTATGTCGGAGACGGCCGGACCTGGAGCTCGTGCCGGTTTACATCGACAATATGAATCGGATATTGCCGCGGGGGGAGTTTTTGCCCGTGCCGCTGTTAACTTGTGTCAGCTTCGGTCCACCGATGTGGCTGGAAGCCAGTGAGCCGAAGGCCGACTTCCTACGGCGAGCCCGTGAGGCGGTGCAGCGGCTGAAGGATCTTCGTACCGACTCGTGATCGTTCGCGGGGAAGTTTCGTGATCTTGGAGTCCACTTCCGCTTCTCCGGACATCTTTGCGCACCGAGGCTTTTGAAAAAGTCGGCGGGCAGGGATTATGGATTTCGAAACATTGTCGCTTGTCGGAAGCGTGTTGCTGGTGCTTTGCCTGGCGACCACGGCCGCGGCGATACTAAACCGGTTTGGCTCGAGCGGGTTGGATCACGGTTTGATCGAAAGGCTCTACGGCCGGGTCAAAGCGTGGTGGTTGCTATTTGCGGCTTTGGCCGGGGCATTTCTTGTCGGCAAAGCCGCCACGGTGTTTTTGTTTGGGCTTCTTTCATTTTGGGCCCTTCGTGAATTCATTACGGTCACGCCCACTCGGCAGAGCGATCACCGAACCCTTTTCTGGGTCTTCTTCGTGTGTTTGCCGCTTCAATTCGTTTTGGTAGGGCTGGAATATTACGACCTGTACAGCACGCTGATTCCGGTTTATGCATTTCTTTTGATTCCGGCTCGGATTGCCCTTTCGGGGGATCATACGCGTTTTCTGGAGCGGACCGCAAAGATACAAGCCGGGCTTCTCATTTGTGTCTATTGCCTGAGCTTCGCGCCGGCATTGTTGACTTTGAAGCTGCCGGAGTATTCCCCTCAATTAGCAGAACCAAACTTGCCGAAACCCACGTTTGATGAGTGGGCTTACCTGCCGACGGAGTCAGAGGTTTCGAGGATCAGCGGCGGCGAACAAACGCTCCAGGAAGAACCAAATTTCACAGTCTTATCCGATGGAGCGACACCCCCCCGCACACGGCCCGAATTGGCACTGATTGCCGAAAGTTCGGATCCAGTTGTCGCCATCGAGGGAACGTTAGCGGAACCCCGGCAGAATACGACGTGGGCAAAACTCAGGTTGCTTCTGTTTTTCGTGCTGATGGTGCAGCTTAGTGATATTTTGCAGTACCTGTGGTCGAAGCTGCCAAGTAAGCACATCATCGCCCCCACGATTCATCCCAGCCGCACCTGGGAGGGTTTTTTGGGTGGAAGTGCGTGTGTGATGCTCGTCGGAACAGCGCTTTGGTTTGCAACACCATTCCCGTATTGGTGGCAGGCTTCGGTGGCGGCCTTAGTGACGTCGATCATGGCCTTCGCGGGTAGCATGACCATGTCAGCAATCAAACGGGATCGCGGTGTACGAGACTATGGCATTCTCATCGAAGGGCACGGCGGCGTTTTAGACCGAATTGACTCGATGTGCTTTGCTGCCCCGGTCTTTTTCCACCTAAGCCGCTATTTCTTGGCCGCAGGTGTACTCTAACAGCTTGTTTGTTTTGAGAAGCTTGCGGCGACTTCCTCTTCCGCCGCTGGTACGAGCGATCGGCGGGATCAAATCTCTCGCCTCGCCGTCGCCCTACGAGCAGATTTTGGGATTTCAAACGAGCTTTAGTCCCACGGGCAGTTGCTCGCCGAACAATGTCTCCTCCTCTTCGCGATCGAGTTTACCCCCTTCCGCCACAAGTTGAACGTAGTGCTCAGGGGCACCCGTAACCGTGAGCCACTCAAGGACCTTTTTTCGCAATTTTTCTGGAATATCGCGGTAGCGGTCTTCAGTTTTTCGGGCTAGCTGCATAACCGCTAAGCGAAGCATGGGCTCAGCCGTTCTTTCCCCCAGCAGCGGCTCGAGCCATTGGGCGGCAACTTCCGGCGGTACGACGCAATTAAGAGGTCCATAGGTTAGCTCACGTGCACCGAGTCGGGCCAGAGCCCAGAGGATGGCCGCACGTTGCGCTGAAGTTTTAGGCTTCGTGAGGAGTTGGATGGCGATGGTTCCCAATTCCGCCTTGGTTCCGAGAGGCAACCATTCGAGGGCCCCCAACAACCGCCACACTTCCGCGACCTCATGAGTTCCAAAGGGAAGCTTCCCGTGCCCGCCGGTTGTTATGTGGCGGCTTAATGGGCGCAGCGTGGCAATCAGCGGCTCCGCCAAAGCCTGTTGCCAACCGGGCGTCAGTCCGCCGGCAGTCCGACGCCAAAGAATAAACCATTCGACCCGGCAAAGGGGTACGGCATGGACCAGCTTTCCTTGCAGAAGTCGCCAAGTCTCCTCGACCCGCCAGTCGTCCAACGGTAATCCATAGCCCGGCCGCAGCGCAAAACCCACCAAATTCAGCCATCTCGCTTCATGCAAGGGACTCTTGCGGCGACCGGCCTCGAACTCATGGAGGCATTCCCATAAGCGTCTTAAGAGCGGCGCGGGCCACTGCTGGCGATCGACACCCAAAATCTCCCCCAATCGTCTTGCGAGGTTCTCCGGAGGTGCCGTCCCCATCGGGCCAAACGTGTTGGCGACGACCTGCTGACAGGCTTCCCAATCCTTCTCCTCCAACGTGCTCATTAAAGTGATTTGCGGGGCAGCCGTCGGCATTTCAACGCGTGTTTTTCTTCGAACATCGAATTGGAGTTTCCACCGCTGTTTGCCGTCGCGCTGTGCGCACCATAAGTCTAGAGTGCCGATCTCCGTCAACCGCGCATGCAATGTGACGGGGATGCTTCGGGCGAGGTCTTTTTTGCGTGTCTTCAGCACCGTCCTTAAGCTGCCCAGCAGCGTCAATTGCTCCGGTTGAATAGGAACCAACGTTCCCGGACGATCCGTTAACCGAGTGGTGGACACGTAAAGCGGGAACTCCACCGGCTGCGATAAAAGCAGTTCAAACTGCGGTTCCTGAACTGTGTGCGATTCGCCCGGTTCAACCCCGGCTGCAAGCACACACACTGCCTTTTGAGGCTGATCCGATTGAACTGCCGACTCATCGCCGAGGGCTTGGTCTTCCGCAGCCCCTGCGGGTGGCGATCCGCATTCTACGCCCAAGTAGTAAGCCCGCGGCAACCCTGCTGCAATTCGCACGCCTTTTCCGCGACGCACCATTCCGTAATAGGCAGCACCCCGGGCCACGGCAAGCTCAAGACGGTCTCCCGCGAGGAGCTGCGGCTTCCAACCGCCGGGGCTTTCGGTGGAAAACCAGTCGCTCATCGCCTCCAAAATACGCCTGCGAAGTATTTCGGCAGAGAAAACCCCGCCATTAAAAAGAATGACGTCTGGCCGCACGGCAGCCGATGGTTGGGTGGATTCGCAGCGCGATAGCTCCACCGCGTCACGATGAGCTCGAAGGAACGCGGCTAAGTATTTTGTAACAGCAGGATCCGGTGCATAAGGAAGCCCAAATTCCCGGAAACCGGAGGCTGTCCGCACCGGCTCAGCATCCAGGGATACACGGGGGAAAAAGCCATCGACGAGGAGAGTCTCCACCTGCTTTTTGTTGAGCAGCACTTGACGCCCCCCGCCAATCAGCCGGCTTCCACTACCGGGCAAATGAACCGTTAGCTCCCGGGGTGCCTCCTCGGAAAGGAGAATCTCTTTCCATTGACGACACAGGTTCACCAAAATAGCCCAATCTCGCGCGGGTAGTCGGCCGGAACCTTCCAGTGTTCGCTCGATATGCCAAGCCAAAGCCAGATCAAGGTTGTCGCCACCGAGGATTAAGTGATCGCCCACGGCAACCCGATGAAACTCCGGTAAGCCGGCTTTTGTAGCGCGAACTTGAATCAATGTAAAATCCGTGGTTCCGCCGCCGATATCGCAGACGAGGATCATCTGCCCGGGTTGGACAAGCCCTTGCCAAGTGGTTTGATGCCGGTAAATCCACGCATAGAAGGCGGCTTGAGGTTCCTCGAGCAACTCCACGTTTTTCAGGCCCGCCCGGTCCGCTGCCCGAAGGGTAAGCTCGCGAGCAATTTCGTCGAAGGAAGCCGGCAAGGTCAGCACGACTTGCTCGTTTTCAAGGGGAAACTCGGGAAACCGCCAGTTCCATGCGTCTCGAATATGGGCCAAATACTGGGCACTGGCATCGACCGGCGATAGGCGACGCACTTCAGGGGGGGCGTGCCAAGGTAATAGAGGAGCGGAGCGATCTACGCCGGTATGGCAGAGCCACGACTTGGCGGAGCTGATGAGCCTTCCCGGAACCAAACAGCCGTGCCGCTGCGCGAAATGTCCGACGAGATACTCCGGCTCCTTGAGCCAGGGTAGACGGATTTGATCGGGGGCAAATTCCCCCGGCGCCGGTTGATAAAGAAACGATGGAAGCACCTCGCAGGCTTCCACCTCCCCGGGAGAGACCAACTGGGGAATCTCGAAGGTCTGAACTTGCCAAACCAGCTGCTGGGTATCGACGAACGCAACCGCACAGTTGGTAGTCCCTAAATCTATTCCCACAACAAATCGGCAGTGTTCCATCACAGGAACGAACTCTCCTGAACCAACGGGATGCGATTCCCCTTACCTCATGCGGCATCCGGATGTTGTGCGGGGCTAAAACACCCGAAAACTCCGAGCCAAGTGGGATGCCCCCCGATCGGAGCGATTTTACTTCTCCCATCCACGAACTATTCTGGCTCCAGCCCAATAGGTATTCGGTGCGTCGGCCTTCCGCCAAATCAAGACCGCGGAAAACCGCCTCCGCTTTTTCGGGGGCTTGCAAGTCCGCCGGTCGTAAAAACCAGGCACGGTGGCGGAAGTACCGTGTTTCCCGATCAAACTTAAACCGAAATTGGACAAGCGGCCGATAGTTTGCCGTTTTCCCCGTTATTTTAACGGGCGAAGATCGTTTTGTGTTCTCCATTGATTGAGCAGGTCGAAGGCCGGCGGCGTACGGCGGAGGAAGCTCACCAATTGGCTCGGCGAGCATCCGAGAGTTTGCGCCACCGGCTTGAGATCCCCTTTTACGGTGGCCAAACGGTCCAACACTTCCGCCAGCAGAGCGGGAAAATCCTCGTGCCCATCCGCCACCCGAATTTTGCCCTCTTGCACATGAGTCTTCCACAAGGCAGAGGGCGGCTCATCAACGTTTCGCGGAGTGCGTACCGACAAAGCAAGCTTAAGTCGCAGCCGCCATATTGCCCGCTTTCGATTGACGATTTGATTTCTCTCCTCGTTGGCTTCTGCCCAAATTCCTGTGGGCACGTGAACCAAGCGCACTGCCGTTTCGACTTTGTTGCGGTGCTGCCCCCCCGGGCCACGCCGCCGCAAAGTCTCCATGTTGCAGTCGGCCAAAAGCGATTGCACCGCAATCTGTGCCGGATGCTCCATCATATCACCCCCGGTGATCACCCCTGCTGAACTCCGCCACCAGCCCGGCGAAGGGCGTGCCTGTCTTCCTTTGCTCTGAGCGCGGGAACGATTTCTTGTGGGGAGCATGTCGAATGGTTACTGATTCCGGCTCCCTGGATCAACCAAATTCTTTATCCCAGTATCGAGCAAATTCTGTACTTTTTATCCGGGTATCCAGCAGATTCTGTAAAACCTGAAGCTTGGTCCAAACTTGTCCAGGCAAGGTACTTCAAGGACCCGGGATCTCCACTACATGGCGCGCAGGGCATAACCGCGGCGAGGCCGTACCATACCCAGATCAATTCTAGAGCATTCCCGGTGCCGGCAGAGAGCGCTATTCCGGGCCAATTAACGCGGCAAGGGGAAAAATTAAAACCCGCAGAGAGCACTTTCGAGGGACTAGAGGGCCGAGCTTCACCGGGTTTCGGTCGTGGCCACTTGCCGCACCCGCTTTTCGATAGCCCGAATCGCTTCTAGCTGAATGCGGGCGATTTCGGCCGCCCTTTGCTGATTTTGGTAGACAAGCTCCTGGGCTTGTGCCCGTAATTCCTCCAAGCGGGCCTCAAGCCTCTTGAGGTAATCAGCCACCAGATCCCGCTGGCTGATCTGCTCGGCTTTTTCGGCCCGAAAGCGGTCCACATCCCGCTGACGAAATAGTTGCTGCCGGGCGGCATCGGCAGAGATAGCAGCAAGGTAATTCTTCGTTCGGGTAGCGACAACTAGTCGATCCGCCATTTCTGTGCGCTCCTGATGGTAAGAGTGGATCAGGCGCTCATAATCGCGGAGTTCACGCAAGAAAATGCCCTCGCCGGAATCCAGAGCTTTCGGGAGGCCATCCTCAAAAACCACCTGTCCGCTCTCGTCCACAGCCGCTACCACCCCGCGCAAACCTTGACGTTTGGCCTCATCCACACTGATCCGCTTCTCGTGAGTCAAGCGCTCGGCAATCACACGCTGCCGGACCGACTCATTCGGGAAAGCACCGGCGGGAAATAAGGCGGTTAGTTGGTCGGCCGTCAAGTCCGCAAAAGCCTCGTGCGTATCCGGTGGCATCCACTGATAAAAAGCCCACGTTGCCTGACCGGCCGAACTTTGAACAAGCCGCTGGAGCTCCGAAGGTTCCATGAAAACAGCCGGCGCTATTTGAACCTGACGATTTTCCTCCCCGCCTATTCCCTGGACGGTAAATAACCCGAGGAATTGCCCGCCTTGCCCTAGCGGCCGTTCATCGAAAACCCATAGCACGGTTTTCTCAGCGAGCTGATGTTGCGGGCTTTCCATTAAAAGCGTCACTTGCCCGGATTGCGGATCCACTCGCTGCGGAATGCAACCGTACCACGCCGGTCCGCGAGCTAATAGGGCCGAATGAACCTGGATTTCCAACTCGCGAAGATTCGGCGGGAGTTCGCCCTTCTTTCGAGCTTCCTCGATTTCCTGCTTAGTGGCCGTACCTCTTAAAAGCCGGGCGCGGAGCTGTTGCTCCGCAATGGCGGCTTCGTGCCGAGCAGCCAATTCCCGCCAATATTGGTGGGTTTTTAGTGCCCGAGCCCCAAGCGCCAACATCGCCAGCGAAGCCAGGAAAATCAATGCCAGGAGGACCTTGTTCCAGATGCTCATAAGCGAAGATTCTGTTGCTGCTTGAGGTCGGAGCGAGAACTACCGACGGGCAAAGAACCCATCAGCCTATCCACTCAATCCTTGTTTCCAAAAAGCCTTGATCGTTGTGGCCTCAAACTCGTTTAGAAGAACAAGCAACCGCTCAGAAGCCGAGAATACCGAAGGCCTTGGATACTTCGATACTATTTGCGGGGGTCACCCCTGTCAAGCAGCCGCCTTGGGGCAACCCATTTCGGCGGCATCCCCGTGGGGCAATCTTAGGGAGCCGCGGGCATCGCGAGCCTGGAATTGCGGTTGTTAGGAGCCGGCTGGCACCAGCCGGAATAAGGGGATTAGCGATCATGCTGCCTTGGCATGGCAAAACCCGGGATTTGGCCACACTCGCCGAATGACTCAGCAAATAAAAAATTTAGGCAAAAAGAGCTTGGCCCGGAGTGCCCAAAAGTACTTCGGGAGTGAATGTCTAGGCCTAAAACCGTAATAAAAAACCTTCTCGCCCAGAGCACCTACGGAAAGGGTTTTGCCCATCTGCACCGCCTTGGGTGCTCGTGCCTCCGGCGAATCTCCCCATCCATTAACGCGCGGCTAGTCGCTGCGAATCGTATCTCGGGAAAGCCTACCAAATATATGCACTTACCGTTTCTGGTTTTCGGGTACGGGTTCCCGGAATTGGGCACGGGGATCGACGGCGACCCACACGGATACGGAGAACCACTACTCTGGAGCGATTGGCATTGTTTTTTACAGGGTGAGACACGCACGGGGAATGATAAGCATTAGCAGGATTTAGCTATTAGCAACGATTGGATTGATGGAAAAACGGTAAAAAATCAACAATGACGACTATTTTGATTACCAAATGAATTTATGAACGCATTGACGGTATAAGCCATCCTCCGCTATCCCTCAAAATCTGCTTAAAAATCGGCCCGACAGCCGATCCGGATTCCTCTTGGTTGTTAAGGTGGGAGAGTTTCTAAAGTTTTCCGGTTTTGTAGTCGATCGAATGAGCGTCCATCAGGACTCAGTTTCTTCCATACTTCGTTCAAACTTGGCAGAGCCTTGTAAACGCTCATTGAGAGAATGACGAACACTTATCTCATTCATCGGCGTTTAAAAGGTTATAAATACTATCACTATTATCACTTACCTTACAAAAGTTATAAATTTTGTTACCGAAGAAAGAAAACGATAGACGTCATTTTAAAACCCATTATTTCGCAAAGACTCCGGTAGCAGCTTCAATCGATGCTTGATGCGGTCGTTCCCCAGGTTCTGGGAGCAATGATCAACGCAGATAAGAATTCGGGGAAAGTCCCCCGTCCAAACCCAGTCTACCTACGGAGGCATTAGAGTTACGGAAGACTTAGGGAAGACTTAGTGTCGGTAGGGACTTGATCCAACAGCTTATCTGGAAAACGCGATGCCCTTCTCGGCTCGCTCCTCGGTCCAAAACCTTTATCGATCTCAGAAAATCCCTTCGCATTTTTTGGCATAAATTTTGGTTCGAGCCCGAAACTCCTTTCGACTACCGTTCAAGAGGTATTTTGCCATTGGTATTTTCGCCTAAGGCATCCTCGGACAATCACACGGGTTTTTGCTCGACAAATCGGTGTGTAATTTTTTGATAGGTAGTTTTACTCAGCAAACTGGGGCATTGCTTCTCGGTTTCCTTAGACTCCAAGAGAGCCATTCCGTGCCTAGGGGTCACTCGGATTTTGGTGGGCAATTTACCGAGGATCAAACACCGGGTTTTACGCCCGATTGAGTCTCCCGGTTTGGTGCACGCCACAACAGAAGGATAAAGAACCGGAGGAGTTGAACTACTAATCTCAATCCTTCTTATCCCGGCAATCTGCCATAACGGTTATCGGTCAAACGCCTGCGGTTCACGCGGGGGGTTCCACACCGGCTTTGAGGGGATGGTGCCGACGAGGTAGGGAGTACTATTCTTATGGCGAAACTCGCTAACCAAAATCGCCGGTCATTTCTTGCTTCTAACGAGGCACCCCACCGCGGCCGTTCTCCTGAAGCCTTCTCCTCAAGAAACCAGTGTTTTCCATGTGCTTGGGAGTCTGGAGTAACACGGACGCAGTTTGAGGCTCGCCCGATGCCAGGTCTTGCTGTGCTTATTGCAGCAATGCTGGCGGTGGGGTTTGGCTCCGGTTGTAGCCGCGAACATTACCGTTGGCGTGCCGATGCGGAGGTATACGCCACCATCCGCGAAAAAGCGTCCGATCCGCGTTGGGGTATTGAGCGGCTTACCATCGATCCCGATCCTCGGTCCCGGTTCTTTGATCCCCATCACCCGGATCGGCCCCCGATGCCCCCCGACGACCCTGCTTCCCATCAACTCATGCACTGGGTGGACGGAAAGCGGGGATGGGCCTGGGAGGCTAAATATGGTTGCGCGCGCGGCGTGGAGAATCCGGATTGGGAAAGTTTCCTCCCCCGCGATGAAACCGGCGCTTTGGTCCTCGACCAACGCACAGCTTTCCAATTGGCCTTGCTCCATTCGCCTCAATACCAGCAGGAGCTCGAAGATCTTTATCTATCGGCTTTGGCCGTGACCCTGGAGCGGTTCCGCTTCGACGTGCAGTTTTTCGGCGGCAATTCGACCTTCTTTACCCGGCGCGGACCTCTTAGCGGCAGAGCGGGCAATTCGAGCACTTTGCAGACTTCAAGCCCCATTAGTGCTCGACGCGCCTTCGCCACCGGGGCACAGCTTCTCGTCGAGGTCGCAAACTCGGTCACATGGCAGTTTGCGGGACGGGATGGCTACAGTGCGATCACGCCTGTGAATATTTCGTTTTTGCAACCGCTTTTGCGCGGTGCAGGTCGCGCGGTAATCCTCGAAGAGCTAACGCGGGCAGAGCGCTCGCTTTTGGCCAACATTCGTCAATGGGAACGATTTCGCCAGGGTTTTTACCTCAATGTCGTGGCGGGACTCAGCGCCGGTCTCGGACCCACAGGTGGCCTCTGGTCTTTGGGGGCTGCATCACCGGGGCTAACGGCCAGTGTCGGGGGATATTTATCGCTTTTAGAGCAAGAGCTTCAAATCCGCAACCAGCGGGCCAACGTGGTTTCCTTACGGGATAGCTTGGAAAGAATCGATGCCTTTTATGCAGCCGGTCGCATCAGCCGGCGTCAGGTCGACGAAATCCGGCAAAGCCTTTACACGTCACAATTGCAACTGTTGAGTCGGCAAAATACCTACCAGAATCAACTCGATGCCTACAAAATCACGCTGGGTTTGCCGCCGCGGATCCCGGTGCGGATTCAGGATCCGCAACTTCAAGCTTTCGACCTTTTGGATCCGGATTTGAGCACAACTCAGGACGAAATCAGCTCCCTTATCAACCCGATACGCGAGGTGTGGGCAGAGCTTCGAGATATTGTGGAGGCAAACGCGGCGTTGGCAAGCATCCAAGCAGCCGGACAAGAGGTGTCGCAAGCAGTCACCGTTCAAGATCTCGCTAGTTTGGCAACCGCTTTGGACCGGTTGAGCGATAGGGTTTTAACCCTGGCTCTGGCGCTACGAGAAGGAAAGCTTGCCGAGTCGGGCTTAAGCCTTCGAGCCGGTGCGGCTGAGGCCGCTAAACTTCCTGCCGATCAGCGGGGGGAGGCTTTGAACGAATTGCTGGATGAGGCTCAACAACTGGTCGAGGACGCGGAAACAGCCGCAGTGGCTTCCCGCGCCCAAGTGATTCCGAAAGCAGCAGGTGTGCTAGAGGCTACGGGCGAAAAACTTCCCCCTTTACTCGAGCAGGTGGAGACGCATTTACAGGGGGTTGCCGAGGATTTGCAGCGACTTGTGGAGGCGGCGGCAAGCCGGGAGGAGTCGCTTGCACGTTTATCTGAGCGGCCGGAATTCCAACAAGGCGATGTGGATCCGCGTGTCGTGGACCCTCAAGCTTTTCGCCGGCGAGTCGTAGAACTCCATGCCGAATTTTTTGGCAAGAATGCGCCGATCGTCGAGCAGCTTGTGCAAAGATTTTTGCTGGATGAATCCGACCGGCGGTGGTTCGTAGGACTTCGCGAAATGCCGGGCGCCCAGAACGAGCTGCGCGACTTGGTTGCGGAACTCCAAAAATTTTTGGCGGATATCCCGCAGCTAACCCGCACCGCGGAAATGGACTTGGCCCAATGGAACCGGCTTCTTTCGCTGGTGGAGCGCAACCTGGACGAACTGGCCGGCAAACTCCTCGGTCTGTCGTTACTCCAAGCGCGAGTTCGGCTAGATGTACCGGTCCTCACTGTGGTGGAGCTATCCCCGGAGGAAGCTTTCGAGATCGCACGGACCCACCGCTTGGACTGGATGAATATGCGGGCGGCGCTGGTGGATCAATGGCGGCAGGTTGAAATCATCGCCAATCGGCTGAAGAGCGATTTGAGCCTTGTTTTCGACGGGAACTTGACCACAACCAGCAGCACCTTGGATCGGGTTCACAATACCACTGGAAGTGTTCGGGTGGGGGTTGAATTCGATGCCCCTCTGACGCGGCTTGCGGAGCGAAACCAATACCGGCAAGTACTCATCCAATACCAACGAGCCCGGAGGGATTATTACGTGTTCGAGGATCGTGTCAGCCAAATTCTCCGGGAAAATCTGCGAGCCATTCAGTTAAGTCAACTGCAATTCGAGTTGCAACGTGCGAACGTGGTCACGGCGATTGGTCGGGTGGAACAGCAGCGTCTAGAATTGATGCGGCCCCCGCGGCCGGGCCAAGAGGAATTCACTTTGGGGCCGACCACCGCCCGCGACCTCGTCACCGCTTTGGATGCCTTGCTTCGGGCACAAAACGAGTTTCTCGATGGTTGGGTGCGGTACGAGATTCAACGCATGGTGTTGGATTATAATCTGGGGACCATGCAACTGGATGAAAGCGGCATGTGGGTCGACCCCGGCCCGATCACAGGCGGTCAAGCAGCAAGCCGTGCCGAATCATCAGAACCGGAGTCGCTACCACCAGCCGTGGAGATTCCGCCGGAACTTTTCGTTCCGGAGGAACTGCCCGCAGTGGAACCACCGCCATCAGACATGGATCGCCCCACCGCGGAAAATGAACTGATTCAGACATTCGGACTACAGATGCCCCCCAAAACGCCGCATTCTTGGCGCGCCGCTTTTTCCGAACAAGGAATCCGGCACGATACCTCGCGCAAGGGTTTCCTCGATTTACCGGAATTTGTCGCGGCGGATTCACCCGATTTTGTCGCCGCGACTTTGCAGGAGCCTGAATCCGGGCGAAATGCTGGGGGTATACCTCGGGGCGCCCTACACCCCCGAATCGCCCTCGTTGAGCCGCGGTTTTTCCCCTCTCAAAGCCGGCAAGGTCGGTGGATTCATGGGACATGACAAGATCTTCGCTTTGCGGCCATCTAAAGCGCTTGCAGCATAAAGATGGCTATCACAATTGGTTCCTTTTCCTCCTTTCTCCCCATATAGGATTCTCTCTCCTCCTTTCTTCCAGATTAGGCGATTTAGCTTGAAGCCAAGCCGAAGCCCCCCGACAAGAAAGAACAAGAAAGAAATTACCAATCAGCAAAAAAGTTTCTATCCCGAGGCGTGCAGCGGATTGCTCGGCAAAGTTCAGCTTCCAGGAGTAGACAGGGGCACAGGGGGAAAAGGTTTTCCCGCGGCTCCACCGATCGTGACTCATTCCCACTGGTTCCGCCGAGAAACTCCGTTGAGCACTGAGGCACAAGCGCGTTCCTTGCAGGAAATTGCCTTATTAGCGTTGCCCAGCATGCGATTTTTCTTGCCGTGAAGGCCGGCTTTACTCAGCACATTCTCCTCCCAAAAACGTACGCCTCGGAGACCAAAAACCCGCTGCGAATCTCGTTCGTTCTCTGATGAGCCTGCCGCCGGCCGCGTGATAACCGCTCAACGGAACCCAACCGAATCTGTGCCGTCAAAACCCCGGCTCAAGTTTGGGGGTAATTGGATACAGCCTCCATTGACCGGGCATTCTCGCTTGATAGACTCCACTCATTCGCGTGCTGCAGCCGTTGGATCCACCCCACAACTGCAAATGCGCCGTGGATCTAAAATCGGATCGCACTACTAACATTTCGGTGAAAAAGGGTGTATGTTTTGGGTCCGTGTGGCGTAACACCGTGATGTAAATCGACGTACTTGCTGGGATTAAAGCCGTCGCGGGGGTGGATTGATTCACCCTTTTTACAGGGGGTGCGATTCCTCGGGACGCCACCTTTTTATGCTTACAGTTTTTGCGCTTACAGTGTGGGGCAAGTTGGCCCGCAAGGGGTACCCTGCCAAATTACGCTACGCTGTAAGTCACACTTTAGCGTAAGTTAAGCTAGACTGATTTCCAGTTTGACTCGCGGTTTTCCAGCTTCACTTGCGGCAATTTAGTGGGAATTACTTTCGATGCATTTTCAGCGGAAGGGCGATGCAATGATGCGAAGGCAACTCGGGCACCGCTTGCGCTCCGGCATGCGCGGCTTAAGCGTATTTTGTTTTCTCGAATTTTCTTTTCTCGCATTTTCTTTTCTCGCATGGATGATTTGTGCAGCGGCAGTAGCCGAGGAGAATCCCTGCACCAACGGGGGATTTGAACGGCTTACCCCTAACGGTTTTCCTGAATTTTGGGGCCCGGTGGGACGGACGGTACAGCTGTGGGAGGACGCCCACAGCGGCAAGTTTAGTCTTCGCCTGCTTCGCACACCGGATGCAAGAACCCCCGAGACGGGATTGAACCGCGGGTGGGATCCGGGGGCAAATCGTCCGGCTTTAATTACTCAACTGCGGGGGGGAGTTGAGTTTTGGTACAAAGCGATTTCTGCGGAAAATGCGCGGCTCGTGGTTACGGTCATTCCCATGGACGAAGAACCGGTGGAGCGCACGGGTTCACCGCGGGCCACTTTTGAGGTGCCGGAAGAGCATATAGGAGACGGAAAGTGGCATCGCGGTCTTCTGAAGTACGATTTCACACAGAATCCGAAGGTTAAATGGGTTCATTTTGCGGCACGAATTTACGGCCAGGCAGGGGAGTTGCTTTTGGATGATTTCAAATATTTGGAGCAAGTGGGCCCGCTCGTTGAATTGGGGACGATTACCCTAGATGAAGATCCCCAACAACCCGGCGAAGAAGCCAGCGTCCGCATCGTAGCCACTAATGCGGGCGATCAGCCGGCGGAAAATGCCACACTGCGGCTCATTGTGCCCGAGGGACTGACCGCAGTACCGGCCGAACAATCGCTGGGAACATTTCGCCCCGGTGAAAGGCGGGTAATCCGCTGGACCCTTTCCGGACGGCGGATAACGCCGGGCAAAATCCAAGTGTCCGCGAGCGGCGGTGTGCTGCCTGCGCAGAGAACTTTTTGGCTGCGTGAAGGGGTGCGGATCAGAAGCTTTGGGCCGGTGAGTCCCGTCACATTCCTCGGAGAAGCAATCGGCGTGGAGTGCGAGCTGGAAAATACCGGCGATGTTTTTTATCAGGATATCATCGCCGAGTTGGAGGGCCCCAACGCTAAAATCCAGAAAAAGGTTGCCTTCTTGCCACCGCGGCAAAAGACCATTTTGAAATTTGAATTGAGGCCGACCGCGGTAGGGACCTTTCCGCTTACCGTTTCAATACAATCGCGTGGAAAAGTCCTTTCCCAAACGCTAATCTCGAGCCTCAAGGTAGTACCACGCGTAAGTGTGGGCAAGCCTGCCGGGCGGCTTAATGCCTCCGTGGGAAGCGGATGGGCCGTTCTGGAAAATGAATCTCTTCGATGTATCTGGTTGCGGGAGCAATCAGGATTCGGCCCGGCATTGATTGAAACGCGGGGGGCGTCCTCCTGGCGACAAGCAGCGTGGATGCCGTACCTGTCGCAACTTGTATTTCGCGCCCGGGAGCGGAGACCTCTGGAAGTGGTCGTTCATTGTTCGGCGGAACCCCAAGTCGATTTGAGTGACACAAAAGCGGAGTTGTTTTTCCCGTGCAAACTGCTGCTGGACGGTATCGGGCCGATTTCGATTGAGATCCGGTTCGCATTATCACGGGAAAGCCATCAAGTCGAAGCCTCCTACCGCCTCCGCAGCGAAGAGCCGCTGGAAATCTTGGGCTTTGACGGACCGATGCTCTATGCCTTGGACCGAGATGAAGCGGTTTTCCCGGGTCTGGAATGGCTGGTTGAGGATGAACTTTCAAGTGATAGCCTGGATATTGCCGAGGGACACCCCGATCAGCAACGCTACGTGGTCCATCCGAACATGATCACGGTGCCAGCAGTGGGGGTGCATGGAAACTTTGGAACGGTCGGCTTACTGTGGGATGTTCATCAAAAATGGGACGGCAATCGCGATCGTCCGGCGTTCGTGTTTGGATCGCCGGATCGTTTCAATAACCAACGGGGGCATTTGATGGGCCTTTTCCTGCCTTCGGTGCCTGAATTTACGCCGGTCAATTCCCGCCGGGCAGAAAAAGGGTACCCGTTGAAGGTAGGGCAGACGCTCGAGCTTTCGGCCAGAATCTTTGCCGATGGGATGGCAAAAGATTCATTGGCCGCCATTGAGGAGTATTTGCGGACATTCGGATTGCCGGATCCCGCCCGTCTTCCGCATGGGGATTATGCGGGGGAAATCGCCTTCTCAATGCAGGCTTATTTGGAGTCGCTTTGGGATGCGCAAACCCAGGAGTGGTGGACCAGCAAAAATGGCGGGATTCTCTCGCAGAAGGCTCGCCCAGCGGCATTCTGTGCCGACCTGCTCTTAGGGGAACTCTTTACGGAAGATGAGGAGCTGAAGCGCGCATGCCGCCAACGGGCAGAATTGGTCTGCAAATTGATCGAGCAGCCCCCACGCCTAGATATGCTGCGATACGGTGCGCGATTTGACCTTGCTTGGGCCAACCCGCTTCTTGTGGCCAATTTGCTGATGAGTCGTGCCCCCGACGGAACTTGGCGCTACGACGCGGACCGCGAAGGTAGCGGTCCTTTTGTCGGGAAAGACTACCGCGATCTCGGCCCGCATGAAGCGTTGGAAATCGGCATTTGTGCGGCCAAAGCGACGGCTGTGCTTCGATATGCCCGGATTGCGGGCGATCTGCAAGCCTATCAAGCGATGCTACCGACTTTGGAACGAATGCAGAGTTTTCGGGTTCCCCGCGCGGCGCAGGTTTGGGAGGTTCCGGTTCATACCCCGGATGTGCTGGCGGCAGCCGAAGCTGTCGAAGCATTCTTAGAGGCCTATCGGTTCAGCGGAGAACGACGCTGGCTGGAGGAAGCGGTGCTCTGGGCCCGGCGAGGGCTTCCGTTTATCTACCTTTGGGCAGACGCGGAAAAACCGTTTTTGCTTGGGGCGAGCATTCCTGTTTTTGGAGCCACGTGGTATGAAGGCTCCTGGTTTGGCCGACCCGTGCAGTGGAATGGTTTGCGATACGCTGAAGCGCTCCTTGCTTTGGTCAAGTACGATCGGCGCTTGCCGTGGGACGAAATCGCGCGACTCATCGTCACCAGTGCGATTCACCAGCAAGATCAAGGCGGCGAAAATGTCGCGCTTTGGCCCGACAATATCAGTGCGATTGACGCGGAAAAATGTCCCTGGGTCTTCGCCCCGCGGCAAATCATTGATTGCCTGCTAAAGCTGATGGATCGCGACCCGGAGCCGCAAACTACAATCCTCTCTCGTGATGGAAACCGTTTGCACCTGAGTTCGACGGTGCGCTTGCAGAATGTACGCTGGGAGGCAAGTCGGCTAGAACTGGCCGCCGTGGTTTCCCCGGGGGAACCGGCCTTGATTCTTGTCACTAACATTGATCGTCCGACCGCGGTCGGTGTTAACGGACAAATAATGCCCGAGCGCAGACCGGGAGAGGTGTTAGATGAACCGTCTTGGTACTTCGATCGCGGCTACCATTTTCTGGCCATGCGAATTCCCAACCCCGGACCCATCGAAATTGTGGTGGAGCCTGCGCGGTTCGCCGCCCTGGAAAGGCTGCCGAGTCTCGCTCAAAAGATTGCGTTCGAATTCGAGCGGTCGACCGAAGGTTGGGTCGCTGCCCATGACATCAGCGAGTTTCACACTTCCGAGGACGAGTTGCTGGGTATCACAACCGGCGGTGATCCGTATCTCATTCGTCCGCTCATGAGAGTTCCGGGGGATTCGGCACCTGTGCTTTATTTGCGGATGAAAGTTTCCCAGTTCGGGGGTGGTCAACTCTTTTGGGCCACGGCAGAAGAACCGAACTTTACAGAGGCGAAATCGATCCGTTTTCCGGTTCATGGTGACGGGAATTGGCACGAGTATCGTCTCGAACTGGGTGGGCACTCCGCCTGGAAGGGACAGACAATCACAAGCCTGCGGATCGACCCCATCGCCGGCGGAGCGAATGTGGAGTTTGCGATCGATTATTTGCGGGCCGGCTTGAAGTGATCATCTGCACCCCAAACTCGGTTCAATCGGAGGAGGGGATCAAAGAACCGAGCCGAAGTTAAGGGGCCTAAAACAAGCGGATTAACAGGCCCAAAAATTAGAAGAACGTTGCCAAAGCAGGATCTTCTTAAGCCTGATCCTGCGGGATTATCAAGCGAACCTTGCGCGGATTACCCGGTAGCAAACCTCTTTCTAAAAACAGGTGGGCTTGCCCTTTTGGACGGCGACGCTTGCCGCGGATGCGGATTGCTCGGTCTGCTGCCTTGGGGAAAGTTGCCGAAAGTTATGGAGGAGGCAGGATACGCCGAAAAACCGCGGCTTTGAAGAAGCGGAATTTTCCCCGGAATATACAAGAATCGGAATCTTCTCCGGAATATACGGGTTCCAATTGAAACGAAGCATGGATTCGAGTGAACTGCGCGTTTTGTGGTCGGTTCAATCGCTATACCGGGCAAGATAGTTCTTGACCTTCAACTTCCGCCGGGCACTTTCTGAACTCATGTAGCGGATGGTGCCGAAAATGGGCCGCTCGGGTCCCCAGGGTCGATCGTAACGCCCCAAAATCCAAAAAATACCCGTGTAGGAGTTGGGGTCGTTTCCATCGAGACCGTAGCGGTTATTCAAATCAATCATCGTTTGCAGGGCCTCCTCTGGGGAGGAAGACCACTCCAGAATCTTCTTTCCCCAAAGCATCCGCGCATAATTATGCAGTTTACCCTCGGTGACTAGCTGCCGCTGGGCTGCATTCCACAGCGGATCGTGCGTGCGGGCCGCCTCGAACTCCTCTGGCGAGTAAAGCCACGGCCTGCGGTCCTTCTTGTGCGTCTCCAGGGTATTTTTGGCCCAAGCGGGCAGGGAGTCGTACTGGTCGTAATCATGCCGGCAATGGCAGCAATTGAAACCGAGTTCACGCCACGTGATTACCTGGTCGAGAAACGCGGAGGCCGCCTCCGGAAGTTTCAACCACCGATCTCCGCTAACTCTAGTTGACTTATTTTTCGTTGACTTATCTTCGAATGCAAATTCAAGTTGACTACCGGTCCGTGGCGTCTCGGCCGAGAATGCTTCGATAAGCTCGCAAAAGATTTGATAGGTAGAAATATAACCGTGATGCAGATAGGGCGCAAGCCCGCTGGTGGCATCGAGGTCTGGGTGATTGCGATTGCGGTGGTAATCCTCCAGCTTATGTTCCAGAAATGTTCGCCATAGTTGAATTGCTCTAGCGGTGCCCCCCTTCAAATCGACCTTTGTTGCCCGGTGGTCGAGCGAGAGGGAAGCTAAAATTGCATCTCGGCCCCGAGCGGATTCCTGCTTCATCCGAGGGAATAACTCTCGGAGCGAGTCCAGCGATTTCAACGCATTCCGCGTCCTGCCCAAGCGGGGCAAAGGTGCGGCAAGCGGTTGCGGCTTAGGAAATCGGCCGAGAAGCCGGGGTAAATTCTTCTGCATAAATCGCCGGAAACTGGCTGCCGTTAGAAACACCTTCGGGGCTTGGCGCAAAGGAAGAAGACCGTTGGAATCTACCGCCTCGAATTTCGTGGTGTTTTGCCGAGCGACCTTGAAAAGAGGTTCCCGCATGTCGCGGATCGGGAAATCATCCGCGACGATTACTGCTGCAAGTTCGCCGAGCCGACAGATCCGCTCCACTACCTCTCCATGGCGGGTTTCTATAAACGGCAAGTAGTGTACGGACGACTTTTCCAGGGCCTGTGCATGTTCGGCCATACCGTCGAGGACGAAAGCGTAATGCCGCTCGCTCGGCCAGCGGCTAAGTCCCAAGGTCTCGATGATGACCAGGGGCTTTTGCAACTGTGTCGCCCAGGCTACAGCCCGCTCCAAGGCGTGATTGAATTGCAGACGCCGTTGTGCGTGCATCCAGTAGACGACAAAGGCGCCATCCGATTGCACCTCGAGGCGATTGAGGTCCTCGATCCTACCTTCGAAATTCGCCGATGCGTCTTCTGACCTCGTGAAAATTCTCTCCATACGCGGAATATCTCAACTGCGAAAGACTGCGCGAGCAATCCTAATTTTTTGCCGAATGAGCAAGCAGCGGAGCGGCTGACGATGTTCCCTCACTGGCGATGGTCAATCGGAAGCGAACTGCCGTCCTTTTCCGCGATCTGCGGGGGAACAATCAGGCCATGTTGACCAATTTTACGCTGCTTTTTGAGGCTTCCTACTGCCGTATAATCAAACCGCCACTTTGACGCCATGGCGGACGCCCGACCCTTTCTAGTTTCAATCGTACTGCCGCATACTCATACCATGACTTTCGCACCTGCCGCGCGACGAGTAACCCAAAGTCGACAGACTCATGTTTTGAATAACATCCTTATGTTGTCAAAGCGAAACACGCGGTGGAAACCATCTGATGGAGTAGGTGGTGCGACCATTCACTTTGTGTCTATTAGCCTGTTATCTGCGGTTATACTCTGCAGGGGGAAATGCCTCTTTTTTCGACCGAAGGATCGCTCGCTTAAATCGTTCGGAGTACTGGAAGGCTTTCGCTCGAAGCCTTACCTTTGCAGGCCGGTGCTCCACGCTCAAACCTTGCCCGCGAGGCTTCGCGAGGTATCGTCTCGATTACGAGGCGTCGTCCCGATCAATCGCCCCGCAAGCCGATCTGACAAAGCCTTTTTCAAGCAATTCGCTTTTTGACAACTTGTGCAGGTGAACTATGGTTTAATGAGAGGGGGATCGCAACTTCCTCGTCGCAGTCTTGATCTATTATCTATTTCTGAATTGTATGATCGGGTAGGTAAGGGGGTTTCAGCTTTCCCGAATTGCCTTTAAGCAAGGTGGCGACATCTTTCGGGAAGCAAGAAGGTAGGTAGGTGGCTTCGCTGCCAGGAATCAAAAATCGGGAGGTCCTTGCAAGGGGCAATTGACGGATTTTTGATCTAAAGCCCCTTCGGATCGTAAGAAAGCCTTGTGGGAGATTAGCTCCAAACCAAACGGATCATAACAAGACCCTGCGGGAGATTGGCTATAAACAAACCGGAAGGTTTGTCGGCAAAAGACACCTTAATAGCGCGACCGCCGGTATCAGAGGATCATGACCGGGGTTAAGCGCGAGAAGGGGTCGCGGGCGAAACCGCAACGCGCTACTGCGGCTTTAGACCGAAATGCGTAGCCTTGAACCGGAAGCAAGGAAAAATCAGCCATCGGCTGCATCCACGAGCTGTGTGTCAAAAAGAATGTGTCGTGCGAATTTATCTCGAAAGCGCAACGATCCTTTCGGCACACAACCCACTTAAGGGGTGAACAAAGCCGGAGAGCGACGAGCAAATGCAAGCTGAAGAAAAGGAAAACGCGTATAAAGTGGACAAGTGGAACTCGCAGGCTGGAGAAATGGAAATCGACTATAAAGCGGAGAAATGGAAATCACGGATCGAGATACGATCGGCGGGAGAACAAAAGAAAAAATCGGACGAAACAGACAATCGCGAAAGGATCAATCACCATAGCAACAACGCCTGAGGACTCGGCGTCCAGCTTGGGGAACGATTTGGCATGAGCACTCGCCTATCTAAACTATCTGCATTTTTAAAGCAAGAGGATGCGGTCACCTCAGTCGAATACGCCGTCGTCCTCGGGGCCATGATCGCCCTCGTATTTGGCGCGGTGGTGCTCCTTGGCACGAATGTTCTCGCACTTTGGCAAAACTCGGTGCGCACCATCCTCCAGTTTTTTCCCGCTTAGGGGCAGGCGGATAGCATTTTCTTGTCTTTGGTGTTGGTCTTAACTTTAATGTAAGTTTTTTCGGGCGGTGAGAGTTTGGGGGTAATCACCCGGGAAAGTCACGGAATCTCGTTGGGATGAGAGTATCCTCTTTTTGCTTGGTAGAGGCGATGCCCCGGTTTGAGCCCCCATTGGAGGGACTCCGCCACGGAACCGGGCGCCATTTCAACGTCGTTCCTTCACGTCTCATCGTGTGACGTAGTTCCCAGGCAGAATCGATCGTCATTTGAACGCCGTTGCTGCGCGTCTCATCATGTGAGGGAGGTCCCAAACTGCGTATACCACAGGATGGCAATAATCGTCTTGGCGTCGATAATCTGTCCAAGTCGAATGAGTCGGATACTTTCCGCCAGCGAGGTGACCACTGTTTCGATACTTTCGTCGGGATCGGGATGGGCCCGACCGGCTTGAAGCTTTTCCGCCAAGAATAGATGCATTTGCTCCGTTAAGGTGCCGGGCGAGGGAAATACAGTGGTTAATAAATGCCAAGAGTCCGCCTGGTAACCGGTTTCTTCTTGAAGTTCGCGCTTGGCCGCCTCGTCCGGGGATTCGCCAGCCTTCAATGTGCCGGCCGGTATCTCCAGCATTTCCCGGGCTACTGCCGGCCGAAATTGCCGGATGAGGACCACATGAGATTCATCCAGCAGGGGCAAAATGGCAACGGAACCGGGGTGACGCACGATCGGTTGCTGGGCGACACCGCGCAGGGTTTGGAACCCGCGGATGACGACATCGAACACATTGCCCCGAAAAACCACCTTTTCTTGAAGCTGTTGATCCACAGGCTAAATCCTTTTTTCTCCGTCTTTTTTTCTTTTGTTTCCTTCTTTTGTTTCCGTCGCTCAAGAAACCCGAGTACGAAACATTGAAACATTTTCGGCGCTCCGAGTGTTCCGCCCCATCGGTTCGGGCCCATTAGTCTGGCTTCGGATCACGCGATTGAGAAGGCGTGCGATTCCCATTCCAGGAAAAATTTTTCGGTTTTCGCGAGGAATCGGAAGGCTTTTGATGGCGTGGTACCCAATCCTAGCCGCCTCGCCGCAAATGCCGCCTGTGTGCTCTTTGGAGGAATTTCGGAGGAATCAAGGAATTTTCGGTGGGACCGGGAAGAGTCGATCGCCGGCTAAATCGCGATTTCGGACGGACCCCCTGCCCAGATCAACGCAGCATGCGCAAGGCAAGCGTCATGCTTAAACCGGCGTGCCTAAATCGAAGGAAAGTAGCGATTATGCGGGAACTAGCCCCCACCACGGCTGCGCTAGTATTGAGCCATTCGTTACTATCGGAATCTTCAAAAACTTTGTTTTTCGCATTCCGGCCGTAGTCGAATGTAACCGGTGGTTTTCCGCACCGTTGCCTTATGGCCACACGGCGAGGGGGCTTCCTCTCGAATTTTCGCGTGGAGGAGCTACCGTTCGGAAAAGACCAACGTCAAAAGAAAACGGTTTATCTCCCTCGTCTGGCAACTCGTCACATTCTGAAGGCAAGTCGAGTGTGGCGGAAAGAAGATCCGAGAAGACCCTGCGCGACGAAGACCCGAAGCTTCCTCAAAAAAGTTCTGTGACACAGGTGAACTTATCAATCGTCACATTGGGGGTAAAACTCTAGAAGTTTTTTCTTCCTCTCGGAAAAGTAACCTAGACTTTTGGTAGGATGCCATCCTGAAATTTTGACTGCTGAAACTGCGTGTGGCATTTGCACCATCGGACGACGATTCTAAGTTGACCACGATTCTAGGTTAAATTGGGGCGGGTTTAATCGGGGCGGTTTCCGAGTTATTTTGGCACGATTTAAAGATTCTTTTTTTGGCACGATTTAAAAAATCCCACGCCACAAGACCCAATCGTTCTTGGCTGGAAGCTGCGGCAAGTGGAAGTGGTTGAGGTTCGAATCCGACGAAATGTGGTCGAGACTCGGAGCCGAGGAACGGAGGAACATTTGTCCCACGGCCTGGTAATCACGGCACTGTCTAGTTCAAAGCGGCGAAGGCGATCTGCGCAATGTAGGCGGTTGTTGCCATTAAGAAAAGTTTTTTTTTGAAACCCAAAATCGAAGCTTTTGGCACCACCAAACGAAGGCAAATCAGGGATTCGGAGGGTTTTGCCAGGACTCCTTCGGCTTCAAGATTCGGCTTCACGAACGGTAGCGAGGTGGCTTGCAGCGGTGCGATAGGAAAACAAGAACCGAGGTATCAATGTCCTTAACCCAGTCAAAGCGATCGGCTTGTCAATCGACTCCCAATAAGCGGCTTCCCGCGAAGCTCCAAGATCGGCTGGGGCAACTACGCCACGTGTTTGGAGTCGAGTTTTCGGTCCTCGAGGCTCCCGGGGCTGAAATTTGGCATCTTGCGCCGATCCATCCCTCCGAAATCAAGGAGCTCTGCTCCGGCCCTCTGCAAGGATTCACCTTAGGCCGAGGCGCTCAGATTTTGCTAGAGGAAACGCCGCTGCTCCTCCTGGCTATTCCGCTGCCAAATATCGAGGGGAAAAATCTGGCTGCGGTCGGGATATTCGTGACATACCCTGGGGCTTCGCCCCATGAGGTGCGGCTTGCGTTGAACTTAATGGGAATCGATCAGGCGGAGCTTTACGAGGGGCTCTGCCAGCAGACTCCCTGGCCGCTTTCTCACCTCAAGCGAACCGCGGGGTTGACGCTGCGATACTTCCTCACGGAAAAGCGGGTGGACGAGCTTGAAACGGAGACGCAAAACCTCTCCGTCGATCTGGCCGCCACTTACGAGGAAATCACACTTCTTCACCGGGTGGCGGAGAATTTACGGCTTTCGGCTACCGATCGAGATCTTGCCGAGCTGGTTTTGGATCGTCTTCAGGAGGTGATTGTTGCCGAGGCGGTGGTCCTTCAGCTTGTCGGCTCGCAGGCCTCTGGAGCCGGGGTTTCCTCCGATTCAGAAGGATTATTCTTAACACGTGGAAAGCATCTATTAGAGGCCGAGGATTTCAGCCACTTGATCTGCCGCCTCGGGCTAAAGGGCGTCGCTCGACCTGTCGTCCTGAATCGTTTGGTTGGGCAGGCGGAAGAATGGCCCTTTCCCCAAGTACGTCAACTAGTCATTACGCAAATTGCCCTGGGCGAGCATTCCTACGGCTTCTTAGCCGCCGTCAACCACACTCAGGGCAAGGAATTTGGAACCATCGAAGCAAGCCTCCTCAGCTCGATCGCCACCCTTTTGGCCATTCACCGGGCCAACCGCGATCTGTATCGCGAGCAGGCAGAACTCATGGCGGGAGTGCTGCGGGCTCTGATCTCCGCGATCGATGCCAAGGATGAATATACCTGCGGTCACAGCGACCGGGTCGCTCGAATTGCCGTCCGTATTGCCCAAGAAATGGGCCGGGATAGCAGTGAGCTTCAAAGCATATATCTCGCGGGACTTCTGCACGATATCGGCAAGATCGGCATCGACGACAGTGTCCTCCGCAAACCCGGGAAGCTCACCCCCGAAGAATACGAGTACATCAAGCAGCACGTCACGATCGGCTATCGGATCCTCATGGACCTGAAGAAGCTAGATGGCGTGCTTCCTGTGGTGTTGCATCATCACGAAGCTTGGAACGGACGCGGCTATCCTCAGAACTTGGCGGGTCAAGATATTCCCATCGCGGCCCGCATTGTCGCGGTGGCGGATGCCTTCGATGCGATGGCCAGCGATCGGCCTTACCGTCCCCGGTTACCGGATGAAAAGATCGACGCCATTCTTAAATCAGGGGCCGGAGAGCAATGGGACCCGGAAGTCATCGATATTGTCCTCCGGATTCGGGACGATTTGCGGCAGATTGTCAGCGAAAATCGCGTGGCGGTGCCGCTGGCTATTTCCAGCGGGCCAGCGGTCATGCCGCCCGCTCATGTGACCTCTAATATCAGTTGACACCCTTTGTCGTAGTCCACGCGGCCCAAGAACGTTTCGCTTCTTAGGTGCTGCCCAAAGAAAGCTCGCCCGGCCGGCTTTGCCAGAGATCGGTAATAGACCCATTGCGCTCGCCCGATTTGCCACCGATAAGCCACCGCAGCCTCCGGGGGTTGAACAACCTTTTGCTCGGTGACCGTCAGCCGGCGGCACACGCACGGGAATCGCCAGCGCCGGGGAGACAAGTCGAAAACAAACGATAGCTGCCATCGCGGTGATCGGCTTTGGCAATCGTGTCGAAGCCAGCCTGGTTCGGCCGCAAATGGTCCGGAAAAGCCCCGCGGAC
The DNA here is from genome assembly GCA_937128505.1 of uncultured Thermogutta sp. Taxonomy (GTDB): domain Bacteria; phylum Planctomycetota; class Planctomycetia; order Pirellulales; family Thermoguttaceae; genus DTLM01. The sequence goes on along the minus strand of CAKZMM010000187.1, from coordinate 48,136 downwards.
ACCACTCCGGGACGCTTAGCGCTGCCACGCGTGCTAGCCGCCTGCCGGAAACCAAAAATCCTTCCGCCGGCTCACCGTTACCTTCCCATCGGACGCCGCCGGCCAACGGTAAGCTTACGGAGTGCTCCAGAGGTTCTGCCCAAGCGGAATCTCCATGATCGCGGTAGATAGCCTCGGTAATCAGGACCAATTGATCGCGCGGCACGAAAATTATCTGCCGATTCACTCGCCCGAACGGGGGCAGCTTTTGCTCGATTTCGAGGTATTGCGCCTCGGGCCGGCGGCAACGCCCCAAGAGTTCCCATTCTGACTCAGAAGCTAGCGAGGGGTCATTCCACCGTAACTTCACGGGCCAAAGCCCCTGAAGAATTAGCTGTTCCTGCACGCGCATTACGATTTGAACCGTATTGCCGCGAACGATTAAGCGGATTTCCGGCCGTTTCTGCAAATCGCTTTCCGCTGCCGATTGACGAGCGTCCGGCAATGGGCCGACATGCAAGATGTACGTCCTCGCCCGGCGGGCGGGCATCGCTTCTTGGTCCAGGTGCTCGAGCTTTTGAAACTTTTCCATGGCAAAGCCGAAGCTACTTTAGTAGCAGCTTTATCCCATCAGAAGTAAATTCGGCGGAGCGGTTAACAATCCTATAGAGGGGAGGCCCTTCGAGGCAATGCACCGATGCCGTTCGCTTGTCGGGTTCGAAAACCGCCCGATAGATTGACCCTTTGGCTTAGCCGAGGCCGATTCGAGGCTAAGCCCTTTTTCCATCTCCATATCCGCATGGCTTCCTCCATCGTGTCAAATCTTGAGTCACTTCGTGGAGACTCGGTCCCCCGCCGGGCGTATCGCTTCCTCTCGAGGAGAATCGCAGTGGTCTCATAACCGTCGGGCGCAGTCGGGATTTGCTGCCGAAGCTTTCCCCGGTGGATTTGCTGGCGGAGCTTTTCCCGAAAAAGCACCTTTGGGAGTAAAATATCATGGAACCGGCAAGAACGAGGTGAATGTTAACCGCTTCCGGAGGGAGGAATAATGTCCCCCAGGTTAATCCGACGCTTTCCGTCATGGGTCCGCGAAACTTCAGGTACCGGCACTCCTCGCGGGGGCTTCGCGGGCGAAACGCCCGTTTTTTGCACGCTTTCGCTATGGTTGGTCTCGATAGGATGTGTGATGGTCTTGGCGGGGTGTGGATCGGGCGAGCCAGGCAGGGATGATGCCATCCGACCCCCCGGGGGGCAACGGCCTGAAGTCTCTGATCAGTGGCCCGCAGTCTCTGATCAAATGTCGGGGAAAGTTCTTCCGAGGGAATCCTCGGAAAGCGTCGGCACGGCAGAGCTGCGGCAACGTCTTAGGGGGGAGCCGATCGATGGAGCGGCATCTCAGGATCACGGAGGCGAACCCTGGCAACTTGCTCGAAAAGAGGGTCTACCCGGCCCTTCCTCGGTTGATCTTGGCGGGGGTAGAGGGGAGTTGCGAATTCCTGGCGAGGATTCCGCTAGAGCGGCCCTTCCCACGGAGGATTCGACTAGCGCGGTTCAATCACCGGCTTCAACTGATGTTTTGGCCGAAAGCAGAGGGCTCCCTGCCACGGCCTCAGAAGATGCCACAACACCGGAAGTGAGCTCCAAACCGGAGGTTCGGCAAGGTCCTTTGGCGGGGGTAACCGGCTCAGCCAGGCAGCAAGAGAAAAACACCCTCGCGGTCAGCCCCGATGGGCTTCCGAGGAGCGCTGGACTTGGAAGCTCGGACAGCCGGGGCTTACAACCGGATCGCTCAAAAGCAGATGAAAACCGTCCGGCATCAAAACCGGCGGATACTGAGCCGGTGCCGTTGGTGGCGGCTCCGGATCGTCTTCAACGATTACACCCCAGTTATCCGGCGTGGGTGGATCCCGTGACTCGGGAATTAGTGCTGATCGCGCAGGTTTGCCAGAACCAGGTTCCCCTGGAGCTCTTCGCGTGTGTCCGCGGCTCAAAGGAGCATGAATCAATCCTAAGCGTGGGATGCCCGGCTTACGTGGTCCACGCCGGACTTCTAGCGCTGGGGGCGAGAGAGGGATCGCCCGTGCAGTTTGCTCCCGAATTTCGTCCCCCTAGTGGAAGCGAAATTGCGGTGGAAGTCCGCTGGATTGACGAGCAAGGCAACCGCCGGTCAGCAGCCGGCCAGGATTGGATTCAGGATCTGTCGCTGATGTTTCGGCTCTTTGACGGGGTCTCCGCCAATTCTTGGGATGACGAACTGGATCCGAAGGATGGCTGGGAAGCTTGGCAACCCATGCGGCTTCCGTGGGTGTTTGCAGGCAGCGCGTTTGTACGGGACGAGCGGACGGGCCGACAAGTTTATTTGGCCGATCAGGAGGGCGAACTCATTTGTGTCTCGAATTTTCCCGCCGCTGTTTTGGATGTACCTATCGAAAGCACGGCGGCCAATGCCGCGCTGCTTTTCCGCTGCTATGAGGAGCGGATTCCGCCGATCGGCACAACGGTTACACTTGTCCTCAAGCCGAAGCCGGAAGCGGCACGGTAACGCCAACTCCGTGATTGATGGGAAGGCCTGAAGCGCGGCTAATCCCCGAACCAAAACCGTCTGTCAAACTAGCGCGCTGGTAAGCTCGAGAGTAAACTCCCCAATCGCCTTCCGCAATTCAAAGGCTTCGGGATGACCCCCGGCTACTGTGGCACTTCGGAAAGCCCGACGCGGCAAAAGCGCAAGACCTCCTTCGGGTCGGCCAACCAACCGAAATAGAAGGGCCCAAATTCTGCGTAGCGCGCACTGACCTGATCAAACCGCATCCGGTAAACGATGTCCTTTAAATACTGGGGGTTGGTGGCCCAGAGCGTTACCCCCCACTCCCAATCTTCCAAGCCGATGCCCGCGGTTACCATCTGCACCACCTTTCCGGCGAATTTCATTCCCGTTTCGCCGTGCTCGTGCATCAATCTCTCGCGCTCTTCAAAAGGGAGTAAAAACCAATTGGCATCAGCCGTGCGTCGTTTATTCATGGGGTAGAAAGAAACCGCAGGCCACATCGGCAGATCCGGGGTAAGACGCCGTCGATACATCACCTCCAACCGCTTCTCGAATTGCCGGAGCTGCTTTTTGAACTCCTCGCTTTCCGGATCCCAACCTTCGGCCCGAAGTCTTTCGGCATATTGAGCTGGCGTGGGAAGATACTCGGATACTTCCGTCAGCGATACAAAAGAGTACGCCGGTTGCAAAGCAGGCCCAAGCCGGCCGGAAAGGAGTCGATAATGAATGCCGTCGACACGACAAGGGTCCGCATCTAAGGCAATATAGCCGAAATCGGCTTTGTGACCGCCGATAAGCAAAACTTGTAGCTGCGCCGGGCTGTCCATACTTTGCGGGTCGAAAGCCGCGATAAACTGCTGAATCCCCAACGCAAGATCGTCTTTGGAGAGCGTCTGAAGAACATCGCGATTAAAACGATAAAGATAGTGCCGACAGTGCCATCCGCTGAGCGGGATTAACGACGGCGTTTCGGCCATCTGCGCGACTTCGGGGTGTGGGTGCGATTTTACATTCTGCATGCGTGCCTTAGCTCCATCACGATGTATCTTGCCAGCGAGATTACCCAATCTTTCCAAAATTTTATCAGATTGAGTCAACAAAAATGCAGGCGGCGGGATTTTGACCCGCTTCAATAGACCGAGGTAAAACCTCGCCTGGTGGGGGTAGCACCGAAGGGGTTTTGAGGTCACGCGATAGGCTACCGAAAATCGCACCGATCGCCTAAGACGCGCCTTCTACTGGGGGACCGGGAACACCCTGCCCTAAACAACAGCTTCAAACGGGAGATTTTACGGATTTTTTGCAAAAATAACTTGCAGATGGGTCCCCCCATGACGGTAACCGTCCGCCGCTGGGCCACGGGGAGGATGGAGCGATAAGAAATCCTTCCGGATCATGCCAAGAGCCGGTGTACACTCTCAAGCAAGCGATCCATCGCAAAGGGCTTGCGAATGTAGTCGTCTACGCCCAGCATTTCGGCATAAGCTTTGTGGCGGCTCCCTTCGTTGGCGGTGATCATGATAATGCGCACCGGAACGCGACGGGTACGGCGAAGGCGTTCGAGGACCAGAAAGCCGCTTCGCTTGGGCATCATCATATCCAAGATGATGAGGTCCGGGTCTTCTTTTTCGGCCATGACAAGGCCTTGATTGCCGTCCTTGGCGACGAAGACTTGATAGCCGTTTGCCTCCAAAGCCGCCCGGATCGACTCTACAATATCGGCGTCATCATCCACCAAAAGGATGCGATTTCGGGGTCTTTCCTGCGTCCCGTCGCCTTCGGTCTTGCTGGAGACCGCTGACGCTTTCTTTTCCGCCATCACAAACGTCTCCTCACTCACGATTCATGAATTCCCCCGCACCCCGAGCCACCCCGCACTAAGAGTGTTTTGGAATATCAAACCCTAATCTTCTTTTTCCTCGACGCACCCTAACCCTACTAAACTAAATCAGATCGAGGCCGGAGACAATATGGGGCCACCTGACCTGCTTTGAATTGCTTCAGTTCTTTGGAAATGAGAATCGGGGATCTCATCGACCCCGGAGGAACTATCGACATCAAGAAATGGCGTTGAGGATTTTGAAGGATTCACATGCTCGGGGAGACGACACATCGGCAAAGACGACCATAAAAATTCGAAACCTAGAATAACGCACATTGTCTACTAACTTCATGGCTGATGACAACATTTCAGTTCACGGCTGATGAAAACGTTTTTTCTCTTTAACTGGAGCAACCTTCAGAAAAACTGTTTTAACTATCTAGGAAGAGGATTCGGGCCCAATCGCCCGGGAGGGATCAGCTGTAAGCAATTCTTACTATAACCTTGCTTAGTATTTAGCATTATGTTGGGCGGATTTCCTCATAACTTCACTACGAATCTCCAGTTTGAGCTTTCCGATTTGGGCCTACCTACCTTATGTCAACACCTGTTTGCGGTAACATGGCGGGGTAAGTTTGGTCCCCTCCGCTGGTAACCTCAAGCCTGGCGAGCAGACACCGTTCGTCGGTAAGGTGATGCTCTATCCTCCTCCGAACGCATTCATTATCAGCACAAAATACGTCGTAATTCAAAGTAGGTTATCACTATTAACACAGAAATCGCAAGCATTAGCAACACAAAATGCGGTTAATATAAGCGGGCTAGTTAATCTTCCAGAAGATATGGGAGCAAAGAATAACCCGACGACATCAAAATGCGCAAGAAAAAAGCAACATTTCGTGATCAAATTTGCTGTTAGTAAACATTATTTCGAAATGCAATTTACTCAACAAAAAACAAGCGCTTCTGAAGTTTGACGTGGGAAACGTGGAGGACCTAACCCCGGTAAGACTCTGGGAAAAACTCGGAGTTTGGGGATAAACTTTGGGATTTCGCCATGGTCCACCGGGCTCATGAAAGTTTTTCCCTGCATGTACCTTGGTAATCCAATGCACAGTCAAGCCAAAGTTATCGAGTTATCGGACGTAATAACCAAGAGTTACTAAAGCTAATAATGGAAAGGCTGTCAAAAGGCTGAATCAGGAAGAATGAACTGAAGGCGCTATAAAGATTACCAAGTTTGCAAAATAAAAGTGTCATTACTGCTTTTGATCAATGGCTGTACCGCCCACGCTTTGTGATCGCATCGTCGTGGCTCAGTTGACCAGCCCCAATCGAGGAGCCATCGCCTCCGTAGGAATTCTCGGGTTGGGGGCTGAGCGACTAATCACGCGACTGTTGCGCAGCATTTCGGGCCGGCCGTTGCGGCCGTTTACACTAGGCACTGTCCGGCTGTGTGAATTCCAATTTGCCCAGTATCCGCCCGAGAAGGTTATTGCGGCTCAAATCGGCCCTCATCAATTTGAAATCTACTGTCACGGTGGGCCGGTCGCGGTCAGTCGCATTCTGACAGCAGCGCAGCAGCACGGTGCATCCGTCATCTCATGGGAAGATTGGTTGAGCCTCACACATCCATCGCTTATCACGGCCGAGGCCCTCGTGGCGTTGACCCAAGCCAAAACGCGAAGGGTTGCATCCATTCTCTCAGCTCAGACGGCGGAAAACTGGGACAGGGAGATCCGAACCATTCGCGAACACATCCTCTCCCAAGCTTGGGATACTGCTTTGGAGCGGGTTGATCGATTGGTGGCTCGATGGGCCATTGGCGGGCGAATGGTCGACGGGTGGGTCGTGGCCCTGGTGGGCCCCCCAAACGCCGGAAAAAGCAGCCTTTTTAATCGCCTTTTGGCCGAGGACCGAGCGATCGTCCACCCAACCGCCGGAACCACTCGCGACTTACTCCGGGCCACGATTTCTTTGGATGGTTGGCCGGTGACCCTCATCGATACACCGGGCTACGGCCCCACCGACGACCCCCTGGAAAAGGCGGCAATGGCTCGAGCCCGTAATACATTCACGGAACTGGATCTCGGACTCTTCGTGCTCGACGTGACGCAGAACCGGGCCGCGTTGTTGGAAGAAACGATCCTGCCGCCGGACCGCATCCTGACGGTTTTTAATAAAATTGACCTACTATCAACACACTCGGCGGGGCAACCGTCCGGCTCCGAATCTTGCCAGACAGGCTTTTATTTAGTAAGTGCCAAAACCGGTGAGGGGATTGCAGAGCTTGTCGCGGCAATCGTCCGGCGATTGGTCCCCGGGGAACTCGCTAGCGATGAGCCCGTGCCTTTTACAAGCCGGCAACACGGATGGCTCGAAAGCCTAAGACAAGCCGTCCAGGGGAGGGATCCCGCGGCGTCATGCAATGCATTGAAGAGGCTCGGTTGCGAAAACACGATCCCAGAATGATCCGAAATGCAATCGCCGGAAGATCGTACGGTCTTGGAGCTGATTCCAGTGATTTTACAGGTACGGGAGGAATTGCGGGCAAATCCTCATATGCTCCTGGGGAAACTGATGATCAGAAACGAAAGATTCCTTTATTTCGATCTGGGCAAGGTTTTGGTGGATTTTGATGTTACCCGGATGTGCCGGCAGATGGGCGAGGTTGCCGGCCTCAGCACTGAGCAGGTTTACCGGGTCATTTATTCAAACGGGCTTCAGCGGCGATTAGAGTTAGGGCTTCTCGATTTAGAGGGCTTTTACGAGGAGTTCTGTAACCGTATCGGGAAACGGCCGGATTTCGCGGCTTTACTTGCGGCTGCCAATGATATTTTTAGCCTCAATGTCGATGTGGTGCCTCTGGTTGCCCAGGTTGCCCATGCGGGCTATCGAATCGGATTACTTTCCAATACCTGCATCAATCATTGGGAATTCATCGGAACGCGGTTCCGAGGCATCATCGAACTTTTTCCGGTCTGGGTTTTGAGCTTCGAGGTTCACGCCATGAAACCCAATGCTGCCATTTTTGAGGCTGCGACGAAATCTGCCGGGCTTCCTCCGGAGAAAATCTTCTTCGTGGATGATAACGCGGCGAATGTGGAGGGGGCTCGGGCCTGTGGTTGGGATGCTGTAACTTTTCAGGGGCCAAAGGCGCTTGCGGAGGAGTTAGAAAAGCGGGGAATCCACATCAATCTTTAGAGAGTGGATTATCGGCCTAAAGGGTTTCGAGAGTGGATTATCGGCCAACAGACCGCGACAAGCAGGGTTATTCGTGACGGTCTTGCCGGGGAAAGCCCGGAAAACGGTTGCGATTTGGGGGGACAAACTCACGGCGAAATGGTTGCGGCTGTGTTCCCCTCATTTCATCGATTCGCGAAAGGGGAATTCTTTATTTGAGCCGCCTGTGCCTAAAATGTTTGGAAAAGGGGGTGGGCCTCGGTAAGCTCAATCGTAGGCTTGGGGGGGTGAAATTGGTTTGGCGGCGTGAGCGTTTCGCAGAAGGAATCCACTAAAATGTATCATTGTCTTATTTCTTCACTAAGGTCGCGCCGTTGCCGGCATGGAGTGGTTCTCTCACGTACCATCTATTGCTTTTACGGCTTGATCGCGCTAACGATATGGGCCTTTGCTTTGGGCTCGGGCGCGTGGGGCCAGGAGGGTGCGACAGGCCCGGCGGATTTGTCCCAAGCAACCGGTCCCCATCCCGCAGCCATTAGCGAAGAAGAAATTCGCGAACTCTACGACCTTCAGAAACTGCTTGTCGACACGATCGATCAGGTGGAGCGGAATTATGTGACGAAGATCGACCGCCGGAAACTCGTTGAGGCGGCCATTCGGGGGATCCTTCAAGAATTGGATCCCTATTCGTCCTACATACCGCCGGAAGAGCTGGACGAATTTCGCGGATCTTTGGAGGGGCAATTCGGCGGAGTGGGTCTGCAAGTGGGAATGGAAAAAGGCCGCTTGCAGGTGATTAGCCCCCTCCCGGGGACACCGGCCTATCGAGCGGGCATCATGGCCGGGGACGTGATTCTTGAAGTTGAAGGCAAATCCACGGCGGGCATGACTCTGGAGCAAGTAGTCCGATTGTTGAAAGGTGAGCCGGGGACATCGGTGCGAGTCAAAATCCAGCGTTCCGCCTCGCGACAAACGGAGGAATTGACCCTGGTACGAGAGCTCATCCACGTACCCACAGTTTTGGGGTTCCATCGCCGAGGCAATCACAGTTGGGAATTTTGGGTGGACCCATCAGCCCGTATCGCCTATGTGCGTGTGACGGTTTTCGGTCGGGAAACCGCCGAGGAACTCAAGCAGGTGCTCCAGGAGCTTTCCAAAGACGGCATCGCGGGATTGATTTTGGATTTGCGGTTTAATCCGGGCGGAATTCTCGGTGCGGCCATTCGGACGGCGGATCTTTTTCTCACCGAGGGGATGATCGTCAAAATCGCGGGCCGTAACTTGGCGGAACGAGCTTGGGAAGCTCACCCGGAGGAGAGCTTTCCCGGCTTCCCGATGGTGGTGTTGGTCAATCGCTTCAGTGCAAGCGGCAGCGAAATTGTTGCCGGTGCCCTTCAGGACCATCAACGCGCTGCGATTGCCGGCGAGCGCACCTGGGGCAAGGGGAGCGTTCAAAATGTGATCCCCTTGGAGGGGGCAAAAAGCGCCTTGAAGCTAACCACCGCCAGTTACTACCGGCCAAGTGGCAAAAAAATTCATCGGCTACCAGTCGATTCTGATGCCGATGACTGGGGTGTGGTACCCGATCCGGGTTTAGAGCTCCGTTTGACCATGGAGCAGATGGCCGAATTGATCCAGGAGCAGCGGCTTCGCGAAATCCGTCAGCGGCGTGAGGTTAGTACCTCCGGGGAAACCCAACAGCAAAGCGATCGGCCCCAGGCTCCGGAGGCAAACGGTGGAAGCACGGGAACACAGTCCGGGCAACCGCCTCAGCCAGACACGGAGCCGGAGAACCAGGCCGACAGCTCCGATAACGGCTCCGCTCCTTCAGCAGGCGAGGATTCCTCGCCGAGTTCCGGGACGAATACAGCCGACCCGGAGCGGGAAATGCCGCGGGAAAAGGACTCTGAGGGGTCGGTGGAATTCGATTTGGATTCGGCCCTGGCCAGTGACCCACAGCTCCGACTGGCGCTAGAGTATCTGCGGACGAAAATTGGAAGAAAGTCCGAATCCCGGGAACTTGCGGGAGCTCATCAGCCCGAGCCTTGATCATCAGCCCGGTCAACCGCGCAAGAGCAAGGCTTTCGCGGCCAAGTGAATATCCAAAGGGCTTTTCGTTCCGCAAAAAAGCGAGTTCGCGGGAAAGGAAACGATTTGCTGGCAAGCGGGCGGGTTTCTTCTGAAGTGCTTAACGTAGGGATTCGTGGAGTCTTGAGGGAGAAATTAGTTAGCTCGCATCGTTTGGGTTGGATCTGAGGGAAGTGTTGATCCCCGAGGAGGCTTCAAAAAAAAGGAACCTTCAGTTTGGCAAGTCGAGTATAAGCCGAGTAAAGGCGGGGAACGCTTCGACGAGGTTCATTTTTGCATGGTGGCGAGATTGCGGGGCTTCGGGTGTTAGTGATATGACCTCGGTTTAGGTGCTAGAGGTATTACGGGGGGTAAGGAGGCGACTTCGGACAGATTTCGAGAGAATAAGGGAATTATCGTGCGAATGAAATACTTACTGAGCATTGAAACCACTTGCGACGAAACGGCCGCGGCAGTGATTGGCGAGGACCTTTCGGTGCTAAGCTCCGTGGTTGCTTCGCAGGACCGGCTCCACGAGCGCTTCGGCGGGGTGGTGCCAGAGATCGCTTCCCGCGCTCAGGTGGAGCGGATTGTGCCGGTGATTGACGAGGCAATTCGGCGTGCAGGGGTTCGGCTGGAAGATCTGAAAGCCGTGGCCGTGGCTCATACCCCAGGACTTGCCGGCTCGCTCATGGTGGGGTTAATGGCGGCCAAAACTTTCGCGTTAGTACTGGAAGTGCCGCTGATTGCCGTGAACCATCTTCAGGCCCATGTGTATGCTTGTCGGCTTTCAAGTGGGGAAGAAGTCTTTCCTTGTGTTGGACTTGTCGTCAGCGGCGGGCACACCAGTCTGTATCATTGCCCCAGTCCGCTTGAATTTCGTCTGCTGGGTAACACCATCGATGATGCAGCCGGCGAGGCGTTTGATAAGGTCGCGAGCATGCTGGGGTTGGGCTTTCCCGGCGGGCCAGTGGTGGAGAAGGCGGCGTTGCAGGGTGATCCCAAAGCGTATGATTTTCCACGTTCTATGCTTGAGGATCGAACGCGATTGGATTTTAGTTTCAGTGGGTTGAAAACGGCCGTGCGCTATGCCATTACCGGGCCCGGGAAGTTCGACTTCGGATCCGTACCGCTATCGCCGAAGCAGGTGGCGGATTTGGCGGCCAGCTTTCAGGAGGCCGTGGTTGATTGTTTGGTGGGAAAGGCACTTCTGGCGCTAGAGATGACGGGCCTGCGAACGCTATGTGTCGGCGGCGGTGTGGCGGCCAATCGACGGTTTCGGGAGCGATTGCAGGCCGAAGCGGACCGCGCCGGGATCCGACTGTTCATCGCCCCCTTGAAACTTTGCACGGATAATGCCGTCATGGGGGCCATCGCGTGGGAACGCTATCGCGCAGGACTATTCGAGACGTTAGATCTGGATATTGCACCGGGGCCGATCCGCCCCTTAAAATCTCGGAGCGAACCTGGCAGCGTGCCTTCCTCGGCATGCCGGACTTAAGCCCCGATTGCATTCTGGATATCGTCAAACTCCCGAGTGACTCTGGTGTATCCAGAACCCAGTGCGGCCGCTGCGGCGAAGGGGACGATTCCGTTGATGCGATTGGTTCTCCCGTGCATGAAAGGGCAAAACGTGTAAGAAAGGGCAAAAAAGGAGCTCAATGTCCGCACGGATAAAGATTTTTGGGGACACGGATAAAGATTTTCAGCCTGAGGCATAAGCATATTCAGCCTGCCGATTTGGATCTTTCTGCCCGCCACAAGACCCTCAAATATCTACCTTTTTGTCTCTGCAATTATTTCATCGTCAGTTTTTTCTTTTTTAGGTTCGGAGTTGTGCTACATTTTTGTTGTAGGTTTTTCCAGCTTTTTTGTGGTAGGTTTTTCTAGCTTTGTCTCCTACCTCACCATCTGCGGTGTTTTGTCTTAGCATTCCAGCATTCAACGCGAAGTTCATTTCGTTGATTATTCGGCCAGAAGAATACTAGGCGTGTTACGAAAGTATAGAGATCGCGATTCCGCAGAATCTTTCGGAGATCTAAGCATGCAGACGAGGCTTCTGTGGCAAGTTTTCTGGGTGGGTGTACTGCTTTGTGGACCGGTCGCCACCACTGCTCATGTGCGGCAGGTTCATGGCGAAGAGGTTCTCGTCGCTTGGGAGTTTAATAACGACGGTGATACCCAGGGATGGCATGGGGGTCGTCATCTTCGCGATCTGGTGGTAAGCGGTGGCACGCTGAAGGCTACCGCGGTGGGCGCGGATCCGATCTTGGTCCACGACGGATTTGCGGAGCCGCTTTCAGCCAGCCCTTTTCAAGTGATTGAAATTCGCCTTTTTAGCCCGATAGTGGGTACGGCCGAATTCTTCTGGACCAATACTTTGCACACTCAATACGGAGGATTTTCCCCTGGGAAGGAAACCCCTTTTGACGTTCAACCGGGGTGGAAGGTCTATCGTGTACGCCCTTTCTGGCAGGCAGAGGGAAAGATCATAAAACTGCGGTTCGATTTGCCGCCGATGTCGGTCGGTGAAAGCCGCAAATTTGAAATCGACTATATCCGAATTATCGAGCTGGCTCCGCCAACCGGTTTGGCACCGCTGGCAGGAGATCGCATCGATCTGGCTGAAGGCTGGCAGATTGAAGGAACCGGGAGTGTCCGTTTTGCCGAGGGTTATCTGACTGCGGAGCTGAGCGGGCAATCGGCCCTGATCGCCCCGCCGCTAAAGGTCGAAGTGGATGAGAAACCCTTTTTGCACCTTGTGCTGGCGAGCAACCGGGGTACCGAGCTTGAAATTCAATGGGCCACGGGAAAAACCCACGGCGAACACAGCTATGCACTCAGGATTGCAGGAGATGGGCAGTTCCACGGGTTTAACGTGCCCCTGGGGGTGGATCCGAATTGGCAATCGCCGGTAGTTTTTCTAGCTTTGCGGGTCAAAAGCCCTGAGCCGGTTCAACTATGGTTAAAAGGCGTTGAGTTCGCTTCCGAGCCCCAGGGAGCTGCCGAGCCGGAAATCCGTGCGATTGGTTTAGAGGATGCTCTGCCGCGGGTGGGGCGTGCCTCGCGATTTGTTGTGACGGTGGGAAACCGCGGGGGACAACCGGCGCGACATGTGGCCATCGAATTGAAAGTACCGGACGGGGTCGAGTTAGTCGCCGAAAGTAAACCGGTACAAACCATCGAGTGGGTGGACTTTTATGAGCCGCAGTCCGTCTCGTGGGAGCTTACCAGTCGCGAGCCGGGGCCGAAATCCATCGCCGTGGTGGCAAGTTGGCAGGAAGCTTCTTTGACCCATCAAATCCGGTCGGAAATTACGGAGACATTCCTTCCGGCGTTGAACCTGCCTGCGGCTTCCTATGTACCGGAGCCAAAGCCGGTCCGCGGTCCCTACGAGGTAGGCGTTTATTACTACCCAGGCTGGAAGGATTCCTCGCGGTGGGAACCGATTCGGTACTTCCCGGAGCGGCGCCCGGTGCTCGGCTGGTACGCGGAAGGCTCTCCGGAGGTGGCGGATTGGCACATCAAATGGGCCGTGGAGCACGGAATAACGTTTTTCTGTTATGACTGGTATTGGATTCAAGGGAGCCGTCACCACGAACACGCAATCCACGAGGGCTTTTTCCACGCCCGGTATCGATCGTTAATAAAGTTCTGTCTGCTTTGGGCCAACCATTTCGGCCGGGGGGAGCATTCACCGGCTGACAATGAACGCGTCTGCCGCTATTGGATCGAGGAGTACTTCCGCCGTCCGGAATATTTCAAAGTGGAGGGGCGTCCGGTCGTGGTGATATTCTCGGTTTATTCGATGGAACGCGATCTGGGAATCGAAGGAACACGTCAGGCTATCGAGCTATGGCACAAGCTGACCCGGGAAGCGGGCGTAGGCGAGGTGTTAGTGGCCGGGTGTGGTCGACCGGAGATGCTTGCCAAGATGAAGGAAATGGGTTTCGACGCGGTCACCGGCTATAACTGGCCTTATTGCGGGGTAGCAGGCCGAAACTGGGTCCCTTATATCGAAGTGGCACGGAACCAATTTGCGTATTGGTGGATGCCCATGGCTGAGGCGGGTTTGATGCCGGTTTTCGTCCCGACATCCCCGGGTTGGGACGCAAGACCTTGGCATGGGGACAAGGCGTTTGTTCAGCTAGATCGAACCCCGGAGGCCTTCGAAGAACATTTGCGGTGGGCCAAGCGGTTTATCGACGAAACCAAGCAGCCGAAGGTCGTGTTTATCGAAGCTTGGAATGAGTGGGGAGAAGGCTCGTATTGCGAGCCGCATAAGGAATTTGGCTTCGGCCATCTGGAGGCGATCCGCCGCGTATTCTGTCCGGATGCCGCTGAGCATGTGGACTTTGGACCGCAAGATGTGGGTTTGCCCCTTCGCGAGGCTCCAACGCCGAAATTCGCCGCGGAATGGACCTTTGATGAACCGGGCAATCTGGAAGGGTGGTCGACCTCGGGGGCAATTGCCTCAGCAGAGGTTGAACGAGGGCTATTGCGGCTACGAAGCCGAACGGACGATCCGGCCCTCACCACGGTGGTTTCTTTTCGGGCAGAAAGGTATCCGGCCATTGAAATCCGCATGGCAGCCCGAGGTCCCCGGCCGCAGGACCTGTTGCAACTGTTCTGGTCAACAGCATTTGCCCGGATGACCGAAAAAACCAGCTTGCGTATCCCCCTCCTAGCGGACGGGCAGATGCGAATCTATCGGCTTGAAACAAAAAACCATCCTTTTTGGCGGGGGGTGATTCGATCCCTGCGGCTGGATCCGTGCTCCGCGAAGGACGTTGTGGTCGAAATTGACTGGATTCGGCTGGTGCCGGCTGAAACGGAGTCGGCGGCGCCGCTCCGGGGCAACTCCTATTCCCAGACTGCTTCCAAAAAAGAGGGAACCGGCGGTGAAGGAGCTAATGGAAGTGGTGAAGCTGCTGGGGTTACTGAATCTCGCAGTCAAAGAATACATCCTGAAAGCGGTCAGAGAATTCGTACTGAAAATAGGCCGACAGAATTAAGGCAACAAGCCGTTGGAGATCATCAACAAGCCGCCGGGGATAATCAACAAAAAGCGGAGCGTGCCGACGATCTTGCCCATCAACTTCAAAAGCACGAAAGCTATCGGCAGGAGATTTTGCAGAGAATGCAGCAGGTTATGGGACCGCTGCCGGGCCCAGAGCGAAAGGTCGCTTTGGACGTGGAAACTCTGGAGGAAGTAGCTCTAGCCAAATATGTGCTCCGAAAGATAACTTACGCCACGGAACCCGGGGATCGGGTCCCGGCTTACTTGCTCATTCCCCAATCGGCGTTGAAGGAGCCGGGACTCAAGCTGCCGGCCGTGCTTTGCCTTCATCAAACAACACCGCTGGGCAAAGCAGAGCCGGCCGGTTTGGGCGGCAATCCCAATCTCCATTATGCAAAAGAGTTGGCCCAGCGCGGTTATGTGACTTTAGCCCCGGATTATCTCGGGGGAGATATTCCGGAGGTAGGACTGCGCGGGGGCTTCGGCGAGTATCGCACCGATCCGTATGCGCTCGGTTACGTGAGCGGCAGTATGAAAGGTATTTGGAACCACATGCGGGCCGTGGACTTCCTTCAAACGCTTCCGTTTGTGGACCCGGGGCGGATTGGGGTCATCGGCCACTCCTTGGGCGGGTATAACTCGCTGTTCCTCGCGGCTTTCGATACTCGGATCGAAGTGGCGGTAAGCAGTTGTGGCTTCACTTCTTTCCCGAAATACCGCAAGGGAGATTTGACGGGTTGGTCGCACCGGGGGCACATGCCGCGGATTGCCTCCGTGTATGGGAAAGATCCGGCAAAGATGCCCTTCGATTTTCCGGATGTCTTGGCGGTCATCGCACCGCGAGGAGTTTTCATCAATGCGCCCACGGGTGATGACATTTTCGACGTCTCCGGAGTCAAGGACTGCGTTGCCGCCGCGCAACCCTTATACCAAAAATTTCGGGTCCTGGATCGACTGGTGGCTCTTTACCCTGAGACGGGGCACGACTTCCCCCAAGACGTGCGGGAGGCAGCTTATCGGTTTATTGATCGGATGTTAGGACCGCCGTCGCAGAAATGATCTCCGAAGGGCTTTTTCCTCTTAATTGCCACTTATTTCGCTAAACAGCCCTTTTTTGCTCGTTTGCTCAAGCTTTGCATGATGTTTTATCCACCCATAGACCCCAGCTTTCCTTTTCTGGTTCCGCCTTGACCGAGAGATCGATCTTGGGTACAAACCGCAGGAAGATTTGTCTAAAGTTTTGTCGGTACACAGAATAGACTCGCTTTGCGCGCCCGGGAAAGAACGCGGGGCGAGTCTACTTGTCTTTTTTCCCCGTCGGGAACTAATGTCTATTTTCCTAGCAGGAACTCCAGCAGGAACTAATGTCTATTTTCCCAGCAGGAACTAACGTCTACTAACCGGAACTAACGTTTACTAAGATGGCGTACGAATCGGCGGTACGGAATTTCTCCGCGGCGAAGTAAGCAACGTCAGTTCCTCATGAAGTGAGCCGGGCCCCAAACGGCAATCAATTGTTTCGAAGAAATTCGAAGAAAGTTGCGCTAGCAACGCTACATGGAATGTAGCCGAGCTTTTCCGGATATTCGCTTTTCCAGACTCCAGCCTTATCGCAAGGAATTCCGATCGAGGGCATTGGGGTGAAAAACGGCGCAAAGTCTCCACCTCGTTCCCGAAACGGCCCCATAGGGGCGGTTTTGATCCGCCTTTGCTTTTTTTTGCTTTTATCGGGGGGAATCCTCGAGGGACGGTCGTGGGGACAACGCATTCGATTCCCCTCGCGAATTCCGGAAACCCCATTGTCGGTAAATGATCCGGCGGCAGCCTCACGAGGCGTTACTGCCGGTGTGAGAGCTGAGCCCGGTTCGGCGCAAGCGGGTAGGGCGGGAATAGTACCCCCCCCGAACGGGGCAACGTCGCGAGCATCGGGGGGAGTTGGGACGTTGGCCAATCCGGCTCCGGCTCCCGGTTCATCACCCGGTGCTTTTGGCGGCACGGTTTCAAGCGGATTGGGGAACTCGCCGAATTTGGGGGCACCTTTCCCGCCTTCATCTCCCGGCGGACCACCCGGGATTGGGTTGCCGCAGGGGGCAGGACAGAGCACGCTCCCGCCAAATTGGGATCCCTTCGGACCTGCCGGAGCTGACCCGCCGCCAACCTTGCTTCCGAAGGATCCTCTTGTTCCCGGGGTTTCCCGCGAGAGTTGGTCTAGTGTGCAGCGTTTTCTGCAAGAAATTCGCCTGGATAATGTGTGGATGCCCGGGGATTCTGCGTCGGAATTGGGTTTGAACGACACTGAGCTGAGTGCGACTTTCGCCATTCCGCTTGGTTGGGATATTGAACATCCTCTGTTGATTACCCCCGGCTTTGCCGCACAATTTTGGACCGGGCCGGAAGGACCGCCGCAAGAGCTGCCCCCACGTACCTTCGAGGCATATTTGCAGGGGGCTTGGCTCCCCCAAGTGACGGAGATTGTGGGTGCGGAACTGGCGGTTCGGATCGGCGTTTATTCCGACTTGAGTGCCGTGGTTGAAGAAAGTATCCGCATCCATGGGCGCGGACTCGGGGTGATCGCCCTATCGCCGGGAATCCGCCTGAAATTAGGGGTTTGGTACTTGGATCGAAATGATGTGAAAATGCTGCCGGCCGGGGGGCTCGTCTGGACACCGTCGGCCGATATCCAACTCGATGCGGTCTTCCCCAATCCTCGCCTGGCCATTCGTTTCCCAGGCTACCGGAGCACGGACTGGTGGATTTACTTGCGAGGTGAGTACGGGGGCGATTCCTGGACAGCGGAGCTCGATGCTCCAGGCCATACCCCTCATCCGTACGAGGTAGACTATAACGATCTGCGGTTGGGACTGGGGGTGGAATTCAAGACGGTCCGCGGGTTCAGCGGACTGGTTGAAGTCGGCGGAGCCTTTGGGCGCGAATTGCTCTATTTCGAGCCGATTGGTCAGGCTCCCATCCCGCCGTTTCGTCCCGATCCCGTCGTGTACATTCGGGGCGGATTGGCGTATTAACACCACCGGCTTTTCGACGTGCACAAAGCTTTGGGAGCTCGCCGTCGAATTATTTTTGGTTGGAGGTCCAAGTTATCCTTGCAAGGAAGTCCAAAGATCGAACCTAGGAAATTCGGTTTCATTAGCGATTCCGAGCGTTGGCCCCCCAAGGCGCGAGCCACGCGCTTTTGATGAGTACGCCAGGGGCCGAGTGCCGGCGAAAAAATCGGATTTGTGACAAAGTCGGATTTGTGACAAAGTATGAGTCGCTTGCCTCTTGCGGCCGGGTGGCCTCGAAGGCAGAAGGTGCAGACACAAAAGCGAGACTTTTATTGAAATCCGGAGAGGCGTAGGCGCTTGTGTTGCGTCTGCGGTCGCCCAAAACTCGATGAACCTTTTCATTATTCCATTGGCCAGCAGCATCAGTTGGTGGATCGTCGCTCAGGCGGGAGCCACGGGTGGAAATCTGATCCCACCTCAGCAGATGCCCGCCTCCGAACCTCTGAGAATTGATCTCGGTCCCAGTGTGCCCTTACCGTCGCTGGCACCGCAGTCGCTGACACCGGCTGGACCGGAGCTCACCGGGGATTGGGATGATCCATCGGGCAGCCCTTATGCCCAGCAAACGCCGCGAACCGGCCCCGAGCTCCGCGGGTCGATGGGCCCGGGCCGCCCGCCCGACGCTCGGGAAGGTTTTTTCCAGAAACTTATCCTTCATAACACTTGGCTTGCTCCGGGAGGGGGGGATGACTTGGGGATTTATCAATGGGAGGCGAAGTCGGTTTGGGCACTTCCCACGCCCATTCGGCAAGCGCCCTTACTCATCACTCCAGGCTTCTCGATGTATTTTTTGGATGGTCCGGAGGTAACCGATTTACCGCCCCGGGTTTACGACGCATATTTGCAACTTCGGTGCCTTTGGCCGGCTTTGTCGTGGCTGACGTTGGATGCAAGCGTCGGTGTAGGAGCCTATAGCGATTTCGATCACTGGCAATCGGAAGCCCTCCGTATCCCCGGATATGCAGCCGGTGTGATCACCTTTAGACCTGAGCTGAAGTTGATCCTCGGAGCTGCTTATTTGGACCGAGAGGATATCTCCTTGATACCGGTGGCCGGTTTGATCTGGAGACCCTCCGACGATTGGCTGTTCGAACTCTTGCCACCACGTCCGCGGATTGCACGCCGGGTCGATTGGCCAGTCCTCCAAAGAGAAGGGGCGGAAAAATGGCTGTATCTAGCCGGCGAATTTGGGGGCGGAAGCTGGGCCATTACCCGGGCCTCGGGTCTGGAGGATATCGCCACCTATCGCGACTTTCGATTGATGCTCGGAATCGAAAACAAGGTTCTTCGTGCCTTAAGTTGGCGAGTGGAAGGCGGATACGTGTTCGGGCGGAAACTGAGCTATGAAAGTCAGTCACCAGGGATTCGTCCCAGCGATACAGCTCTCATCCGCGCCAGCCTGTATTACTGAGTCGTTGTCATTGATGATTCGTCGCGATTTTCGCCCCGCCGGCAAGCCTCCTTATAACTTTTCGCAATAGCTTTTGAGGAAAAGAACGTTTTCCGGCGGTGTTTCGTACGGAAGTGCCCCGGTGCCCATGCAGACATTGGGTCGGCCCGCCGCAAGTCGAGCAATCCGCTCGGCCTCTTGTTGCAGCATTTGCCGATCTCCACGCACCATGACCTCCGAAGAGGTGTTGATGCGAATTCGCACATCGGTTCGGTGCCAAACTTTCTGCATGAAGGCTTCCTGATTCGTTTCGATAGGGCAGACCAAATACTGCGTACCCGTTTCGAGCAGTGCCTCCACGATCGGGGCCGTGTTCCCCCCGATGATACACGGAACGGGATGCTGAAGAATGGCTTCGACGGCTCGCATCGTGGCTTTGAGCGCCGGGAGTTCGAGATCTCGAAACTGCTTGGGCGATAGCAGGGGCGGAGCGGCCGCTGATTCGAAAAAAGCCACATCCAAGCCGCGCTCATGGATCAGCCGGCAAAACGCCGCCTGAGCCTCCGCCAGGTGGAAAAGGGCTTCCATCACCTTCGTTGGACGGTCAGCCACTTCGACCAACAGTCGCTCCACCGTGAGCAGGTTGCTGGCAATCGAGAACGGACCGCTCAAGGGGATGCGAACGTCGGCCTCCGGGAATTCGGCAGCCAGCCGCTGGGCCACTTCGAGGACCATAGGGATCCGCCCTTCAGTTCCCCGCAAAAAGGGTAGACCCTGAAGTTGGTCCACGCGCTCGAAAGCCGGTTCCACAATGCCCGGTACTCCGGTACCGGAAGGGCGTTGCACCCGTGCCCCGTAGGCTTCCGCCTCCAAGTTGTAGATGTCGATGCCGACAACAATCGGGCTGTGCCGATACAGCAAATACGCAGCTCGGTGGGCCTGGTAGAGCAGCTCAGAATTCCGCGATACCTCCCAGGGCGTGCGTCCGATCAAAAAAGCCGCGTGTTCGTAAACCGATGGGTAAAAATCCATGTGATGTCTCGCCGGTGCTCGGTCAGTTAGGAGCGATCTGTCAACGGCTCACGATTCCCTCCTTCCGAGGGGAAATGGCTCACGTGCACTTCAGCCCGCGTTTTCCACGAAATATCCATCGCCATGGAGGGAAAGCGGCTCAACATTTGTAGAGCCGACATCCTGTCTTGACATCTTTGCCGTCATCGATGGAAAGAGACTCTCTTAATCGGGGCGACGTTCTTCATCATAACCTTTTCCCCGCATTGGTGGGAAAGGATCATGCGGTAGCAGGGCGAGCTATTCAGGCGGATCTTTTCCCCAAATGAGCCGAAGACGACTGAGTTTTTACCAACCCCGGTTTACCCGAGATATTCTTTCCCGGTATCGATGCAAACCGATAACGGTGCTGGGATCTATTATTGAAGCGTTTTCTCAAAATAAAGCAATCGCGGGGCAAAATCCAGGCAAACCTTTCCACTCGATTTCCGCTTCTTAATTTCCGCTTCGCTGAGAGAAGGCAAAATGAAGGCTCGTCAAACGGCTTTTCAAACCGTGGAACTCGGAGATCACCGGGTTGATTGACAAAGGAGCCTGCCGTAAGCAGAATGCAGTTCGAATAGCCCGGTATTAGACCGCATGACGAAAATTTCGGAGACGGCTGAGCCTTTCGGCGCTCCAGCTTCCTAGTGCAAGGCAACCAACCCTGCTGATTAAATGATGCTTGGTATTTTCTCAAGTAGTCGCCCAATTAGCACATTGATTTCACCAAGCAAAACCTCACTGGCAAGTTCGGTTCGAGAAGACTTCAGGTCGACCCTTGAACCGTCGAACATAATCAGGGGTTTTTCCTTCAGGTACTGCCTGTTTTCAATCGGTTAGAATTGGGGCTTTTTCAATCGGTTTGGAATTGGGGCTCCCATGCGAGCAGAACTTCGTCGAGCCTCCTTGCATTCTGCCTAATTTGGCCCCACGAAGAAGGTCCGCGAAACTGCCCTTAGGCTTGGTTAAGTTTTAGGGAGGTCATTGGGATGTTACTCATCTTTTGCCAGGTTGGAGCAAGTTCGGCGAAGAATCCTTCCGATGCTACCCTGCCGAATCGTGCAAGAATCATCGTCGCCAGATGGATGTGCCTCCTCACCATTCTGGCTATCGTGGTGGGTATTCCCATGGTAAACCGAGGCAAAGGGCCGGCGGTGGCCGAGCAAACCGCTCGGGCCGAGGTTCCGGGCCCTCCACCTCCGGCGATCATCGATGCCGCGCGATATCCCACGCTCCAAGCCGCATTGGATGCCCTCCCGGAAACCGGCGGTGTAGTGCACCTGCCACCCGGGGTATTCAGGCTCGAGAAGCCGCTAGTTCTCTCGCGGGGCAACACCCGGCTGCAAGGTTCGGGGCCTGCTACGTGTTTGATCAATTGCATGACCGGTGGGCAGCCCACGTTGATCGTCCGGCCTGCTAATCTCGAGCAAAACCCGAGGGTCCACCTCTGGCGGGTGGAGATCGCTCACTTGCGGCTTCAAGGCGATCCTCAGGCGGTGGATGGCAAGGGGAGCGAGTCGGTTAGTGGCGATGGTATCTTGGCCCAGAACATCAACGAGATTTTAATCGAAGCCGTGGGGATTGATCATCACGGTGGTAATGGGATCAACCTGATTAATTGCTACGAGGATCCGCGGATTATCAATTGCATCCTCACCTACAACCGCAAGGCGGGACTCAACATTGAAGGTGGTCACGATATCGTTGTCAGTAGTAATCAATTTGAAGAGAATCAACTGGCCATCCGCTGCGTCGATAGCTTCAACCTGTGCATGACGGGGAATAATATCGACGATCATCTAGGGGACGGGGTGATCATCGAAAATACCTACGGCTCGGTCCTCACGGGCAATATGATCGAGGAATGTCAGGGGGCGGCAGTGATCTTGGATCGCGATTGCTACGGCATCACGGTGAGTGCCAACGTCCTGGCCCACAATTTTGGTGGCGGGGTCAAGCTGCTGGATGCTTGGGGTTGTGCCATATCGGCCAATACCTTTACCCTCAACGGACAAGACGGCCTATTCGTCGGCCCCAGTAGTGGTCGGCTGACCATCACCGGCAACCATTTCTGCGATAGCTTTATCGGGGAGACTACCCGCCGCTCGGGAGACCAAAATTTTGCCGGCGGCATTCAAGTCCAAGATGCGTGCGATGTGGTGATCTGCGGAAATCAGTTTAGTGGCTTAGATGGGCCGGCCGTTGCCGCAACATCCGGGGCAGCGCGAATCTGCGTGACGGGGAATATTATCCGCGATGTGAATCGCCGTGCCCCACAGCCCACCGGGGCCATTGCCCTAGAAGGAGCAAGCGATTGTCGCATCAGCGACAACATCCTCGCCCCCGAGGCAAGCACCCCTCTGCCACCCTGATGCGTGGCGGCCCATGATGCCTCGATACCCCGAGCAACCAGCCTCAAAGGATATCAGCCTATTCCTCCGCAAACACGCGGGTACTTTCCTCCTTCAGGATCGGAGTTTGCAGGTCGTCACTTGTAAGCTGAACGCGGAAGCGTTTATCCCCAGGTTCCACCGCCTGAGCGCGCAGCCGAAAGACGGCTTCGGCTTTGGGGGCAAGCTGCGGCAAAACATCGAACACCAGCCGATTGAGTTCCATGGCATGGCGAACTGGCCCCTCGGCACTGATGGGCGTTAGGCCCGAGGGTAAGGTCACGCTTACCTGTACATTGCTAGCCGCTTGAGAACCCTGATTGACCACCCGGATTTCGTACGCGGCTTCACCTCCCAAGGCGACCGGGTCATTTTGATCGCTCACTTCGAACTGGAGGGCCGCAATTCCGGCGACCTCGACCGGCAACTTTATTTCGGCTTGAGCGCCCAAATCGGCTTCCGCCCTCAGTCGCAGGTCGAATGTACCCAATTGGCGAGGAAGCAAGGTTACGCGAACCGAACCGCTTTCCCCGATGGGCAACTCCTCCAGCAACCAAAGGACCTGCCGGGTCGTGCCATCATATTGTCCGGAGTTATTGGCCGAAACAAACTCGAAACCGGGCGGTACAGCCAACAACAGTTGTACATTCTCGGCCGCGGCCGTGCCGACATTTTGCACCAGCAGTTCGAAAGCCGAAGGCCAGTCCAAAAAGCGGCGTTTGGGGCCGTTGATGGCCAACTGAAGCTGCGGAGAAACAATTTGTAGAGCGATATCGGCTTCCACCTGCAAATTCTTTTGGCCCATGACCAACACGCTTGTGGTGCAGGGGCCTGGTTTTTTGGCCAGCACACGTAGCTCCAGCTCGCGCGTTTCGCCGGGGCGGAGTGAGCCAACCTCATACATGATTGCCGAACCGGCGGGGTGGTCCAACTCGGGACCTAGATGGGCCTCCACCACAACACCCTCGGCAACTCCGCTGCCAGGATTGCTCACCGTCAAATGGAAGGGGACTTCGGCCCCGATCAACACCTGCTCCGGTGCAGAAACCTCTAGTTCCAGCTCGGGTTTAGTTGCGCGGGTCTTTGCCGCTGCCTCCGCTACGATTTGCACGCTAGCGACTGAACCCAAAACCCCCTCCTGCCGGGCTAAGGCATGGACTTCTACGGTAAGTTGTTGGCCGGCCTGAAGCGGCCCCAAACGCCAGAGCAACTCCCCCTGATCGTTGGTGATTGCAGGCGGATGAGTTTTCAGTAGCTCCATTCCCCTGGGAAGCGTATCGCGAATTTCAATCGAGCGAGCGGTTGTCTGACCCTGATTCATCACCCGAATTTTGAACACCGCAGGTTCATTTACCTGGACCTCCTCCGGAGCAAGTTTTTCAATGAGTAACCGCGGCGTTTGCGGTCCTTCCAGGGAAATATCGCCCGGAAGCCCCGAACCAAGGATAGCCAAGCCGCCGGCGTTAAAGGGCGTATCGCTTGCCGGGTTTCCTGCCGGCTTAGGAGGGGGAAAAGCTTCGGCGGCCCTGGACGGCAATCGCGTTAACCCGCCGGCGCTTGGACCAGGTGGATCGAAGGGCAAAGGCTCAGCATGGCCAGGGTTAGCCGATGCCGACAATGACCGGGGATTGCCTGTGGCTTGAGGACTCGGCAGAGCCGCGCTGGCATCGGCCTGTCCTCGCCTGCCGAAAGGGGCGAAATCCGGCGGCAAAGAGCCGGTGGGATTACCGGTAATTTTGGTATCAGGAGCTCCGGTGCTCTCCGGCTGCATCACCGGGGCTGTTGCGCCCGAGCGCGGCCTCGTCAATCCGGCGGTTTCGGGTCCCATAGCGGCGACTTCTTGGGGTTGTCGTGCGGGCAGCTCCAGCACACCAATTGGCGGTAGGTTAAACGGAAGGGCTTGATCGGGGCTTGCCGGCCGCGCGGCAGGTTCACCCTGCATCTCTTCAGTGTAAACAGCTGTGCGAAGAGGATTCCCCGAGCGAAGAGGATTTTGAGAAGTCTCCGGAGTTTCAAAGGAAACCGCCGTGGGTGCTTCAGCCGAAGGATCCCTCGGCGACGCCTCATCTCCACCTTCCACAGGAACAAGCCCCGTATCTCCCGAAGTGGGCCTCAGGGATCCTTCCGGGACGTTGGAAGTTCGAGCGTCACCGAGTTCGGTTGTGGGGCTGCTTGAACCGGTGGCCTGCGCAGCGAGTAATACCTCGGCGGTTTGGCCTCCGGCGATCGGGGGCCGTGCTGAAAGATTTCCCTCGGCCGTCGGCTCTAAATTGCCATCCGGGCTGCGGAAGACCGCATTGCTTGCTACCGACTGGCTTCGTAAATCGGTTCTAGTAGCCCCCCGCGTTGAACCGGCCGCAGTTGCCGAGAAGCCCGCCGCCGGCATAGCCTCTTGGTGGCGGCCGGTGGCAACATCGAGTCTTGCCGTCTGCCATCGCTCAGAATCACGACCCGGATGGTGAACGGCCGAATGTCCACTGCCCTGATCCCCTAGTGTGGCAAGCCCCTGATGCTCCGGTGTACGAAGAATAGAGGTCTGACCGCCCGGCAGTTCGCCAAAGCTTCTGAGAGAATGACTTAGATTATTCGGAGCCGCACGCGCAATTGTGTCTCCGTCGGGGGAGGAACCGGTCTTCGGCGAGTTCGCAGAAAAATCCATTAGGTAACCGATCGCGCCGATCCCGACGAGTACCACCGCGACACATATCGCGCCAACAGTGCCCATTCGGACAAATCGACGGTGCCGGGACAGTTTTTCGGCGAGAAAAAGGTCGTCATTTGATTGCTCCGCGCTTGGTGCGGCCGAATCCGGCGTGCGATCTGCATCGCGAAGCTCCGGCTGGAGGCTCGATTCGTCTGTGAGATGTTCATGGCTTTCGCGCGAACAGCAGCTTGAAGTCGCATCGGGCCGAAGCTTCTCCGGCCCGGGTTCCTCGGCCCGGGAGTGGGCCTCGTGAGGACCCTCGAGACGAGAAGCCTCAAAATGTTGCGTGTCCTCAAAATTGTTTTCGGCCCGTAAGTCGTGTGAATCCCCGCCGATCATAGTGTGGCTCTATCTTGCAAAAACTTGGTTTTGCCTATCCCGAAGCCATGGAGTGTGATTGGCCACGCCCTTCAATCGCGAAGCAGAGGGGTTTCCTCCGAATGCGATCTTATGCGCCCATTTAAGCCCGATATCGGGATACGCCCCCAGGAAACTCCCCCTGTCGTCAGAAAGCCAAAACCGTCGATCGATCATCCGAGTTGCGAAGTTTTAACCTCGCGGAAACAGAGTTATTCTTTCCACAATCCAAACTTTTTTGTTGGTTCCCAGGACGCTCGCAGGTCGGTGTTTCGCCAGGTTCTACATTCGGATTTGGATTTCTCGCGTGCTCCAATTTCCTACCCGGATTTCTCTTCTATGTTGTTCCTTCATGTTTTTCTTCTATGTTTCTCCCGTTCCCTCTATGTTGCACTGCTGTTCCCTCCATGTTGCACTAGTGGGTGCGGCAGAAGATCGAGCCTTCCAGATGGAGTCTGAGGACGCCAACGGGTCGTAGGCTTGACACAAGATCCCCTCGATCGGGCGGAATTCATACCGTTTCAATCGTTCTATTGCCAGATCAATAGTTCTGCACTTGATAAGATAGAAAGTCTGACGGTTATGCTTAGTACAGAATGAATACATAGGCACGGATGAATGGAAGATATGGTAGGTGTTTAGATTTTGAGAGTTTTGGGAAATTTCTGGATCGGGTGCAACTATTTGATGCGGGAATTGCGGTAGCAACGGGCGGCATCGCGCCGTAAAGCAAGTCTTTCGAAGGTAATGCAGAATGCTAGCGTCCTTAAAATGACTTCAAAACCGGCGTATTTAAATTTGCCATAGAAGAGAAGATTAATGAGGTTTTGTTTGCCTCAAAAGACGGCTCGAAAACTCCTTCAAAACACTTAGCAGCATCCCTCGTTGAATGGGAACGGTAACATCGGACACCTTTTGAACGAAGCGAGGTCCTCGGGGACAACAGACGGCTGACACAAAAGAGGGCTCTCTGCCGAAAAATACCCAAAAACTGTAAAAGTGAGGGATTTACCAGGAATCTTCCGGATTTTGCAAAATTGGAAAACTGTCTGGAATAGACTGGATGAAGAGCATGGGAAAGTATTCATGAAATCGCAACAATCCCTTTGCACAGCATCGCGTGATGGTAGCTGTAGGGCGTAAGCCTCCGTTTGTTCGAACATCCGTTCGCTCCTTGGAGGGTACTCCGGACGTGGGTAGAGCAAAGTGGAGCCCCACGCTGCCTTGGAATCGAGTCTTCTGCCCTAAACGGGGATCTTAAACGTCGTTGTGACCTCCGGCCGGAAACCGCTTAGCTTTCCGGCTAAGCCGGAGGGCAAATTCGATATGCGTTGGAGCACCATCCTCCAGTCTCAGGATACGCAGATCTCAGGATACGCAGCTTTCAGGATACGCGAAGCAGGGGGTTAACGAATCACAGCCACAAGGTTGCGCCGCAATATATCCGGAGGCTTCGGCCTAAATTGATCGATCAATCGATCCAACAAAAATCTTGTAAGATTCACGGACGTTGGTTGCCAAACCTTGGGACAAACGGCGGAAAGGCAGGATGAATCATGACTCCGCTTGGATCGGAACCATTCGCTTATCAAACCCTGAGCCATGATCCGATTCATGGCTACATTCCCTTTACCGCACGGGATGGGCTTCCGCCGGGAGAAGTTTCGGAAAGGGATTTGGTCGATAACCCTTGGATTCAAAGATTGCGACAAATCCACCAACTGCAATGCGCATGGTGGGTTTTTCCGGCGGCTCAACACACACGATTTCAACACGTTTTGGGTGCAATGCACCTGGCATCGCGTGCCGCCGAGCGATTGTATCCAAGTCTCCGAGCCGTTTGCCCCGATGTACCGAGCCGGGGTTATGTGGAAAGCCTATTGCGGGTGGCAGCGCTTCTGCACGATGTGGGTCACGGCCCCTTCGGGCATTTTTTGGATCAATATTTCCTGGCCGATTTCGGGTTGACCCACGAAAGCCTCGGAGCGGAGATCATTCACCACTTTTTTGCGGATTTGATCCGCGGGCTTCGGCGCAATCCCTTCTCAGCTTTGGAACCGGGCGAAAGGCTCGATCCTGAGCAAGTTGCTATCCTCGTGGTGCGTCCTCGACCGGATCTTCCTCACACCTTGCCACGGTGGTTGGTTTTTTTGCGCAGCTTATTTTGCGGCCTTTATACGCTGGACAACATGGATTTTGTTCTTCGCGATGCCTATATGACGGGGTACAACACTCGGGCTTTCGACCTTGAGCGACTTCTCCATTACTCGGCCTTTACCGAGCGGGGGTTGACCATTCACGAACGGGGCCTTAGTGCACTGGTCCGGTTTCTTTCAGTCCGGGCCGAGCTCTTCAGTTCCGTGTATTACCACCGTACCGTGAGGGCGATCGATCTAACGCTCAGAGATCTTTTTCTGGAGAGTAAATCGTATTTGTTTCCCGGCAGTCCCCTCGATCACCTCGACGAGTACTTACTTTTCACGGACTGGTGGGTATTTACGGAGGTGGCCCGATGGGTGAAGCATCCGAATGCGAAGTTGAGGGAATTGGGGGAGAAGTGGCGATCGTTTTTGCGACGAGAAATTCCGTGGAAACTTGCTTGTGAGAGGATCATTGTTTTTGAGCCGGGGCAATCCGAGCAAGCCAGTGTCTTTAGTGACGAGGAGCTTTTCGAAAGGGCATTTCGGGCTCGATTGCGGCAGGAGCTACGGGATCTGCCGCTTCGTTTTGATCCTGCTCGGCATGTGTATCGACCTGGGTCGCAAATGCCCACCGCCGGCCAAAACTTCCTTTTTGATGCCGCCACGGGCGAGACCCGGCGGCTTGAGGACCGCGAGCTTTTCCGGCAAATTCCGCTGAGTTATCGCATCTGTCGGGTTTACGCACGCACAACGGAGCACCGTGCCTTATTGGCACGCATTCTCGATAGCATGATCGCCGGCGAACGTGACGATGACTTGACGAACATGTAACCGGTCGTAGCTCAGGTGAGAAACACAGCGGGGGAGCAGCTTGCCATTAGTCGCCATTACGGTCTAGTGCGGCAGCCAACACAGGTTCGCGGTGCTTGCCCTGGTGCTCGCGACGACAAAGGAGGGGCAAAGATTCAGTCTCACTTCGGCGATGGGCGAGTTTGTGCCCGGGGAAGGTGCTGTGCCCCGCGAGGTTGAACGGAAGTTCGTTCGGTCTTAGAATCCGCAGCAAAGCGCGAGGATCCGCCTGGCTCCTTCTTACGAATGGGGATGATCGGGATTGGGCTTTTTTCCTGGGATGAGTCTATCTGAGGTCTCCGCCAGTGCCAGCAGAAAATTTCCAAGAAAAAGCGTCGGCGACCCGAAACTTATCGCTCCGTCAGCGCCGTTGGCTTGAATCGGAATTATCGCACTGGGAGGCTCAGGGACTCATTAGCAGCGAGCAGCGGAGTGAAATCCTCAATCTCTATCCCGAAGTTGCGCAGCAGCGACGGTGGCGGCAGATTTTGCTCCAACTCTTGGCTGCCGTTGCCACCTTGTTTCTTGGGTTGGCGGTATACCTTGTGGTGTTATTCAATTGGGATGTGATTTCCCCGGCGGCCAAGATCGCGATTGTTACCATCGTCCTTGCGTTGGCTCAGATTGCCGTGGGGATCATGCTCCGGAAGCTCCCATCACGTCTTTGGACGGAAGTGGGACTTACCGCTGTGACGGTTCTTTTCGGCATCGCTATTTTTCAAGCTGGACAGGCCCTACAGGTCACGGCACCCTGGAGGGGACTTTTCCTCTGGTGGGTCCTGGGGATTGCCTGGCCCGTGGCTGCGTACCCGAATTTTTTCTCCGCGTTGGCTTATCCCGTCCTACTATTCGGTTGGGCCCTCGGGGGAACGTTGGTGCCGTGGTGGGTATCGGGTCCGGCATATTCAGCAGGATTCAATTCCCAATACATCTGGGCGATTGTATTACTGCTTTGGGGGTTCGGATTAGCAGCGCGCGGCCGCTCGACTATCGCAGCGGTATTTTGCTGCTTGGTCCTGTTCTTATGGGTTCACGAGGTGGCCGCAGAAGTCCTAAACGTTCGAGGTGAGGTCTTAGTCCCTTGGGCGGTTTTTTGGGGATCTTTGCTTTGGTTAGGCGGGGAGCTTTTGAGCTGGAAGAACCAGCTCGGTCGGGCCTTTTGGTGGTGCGGTGTGGTGCTGCTGTGTATTGCCCTGGGTTTTTACAGCGCCGAAACGATTTCTGCATCAAAGGCTTTCACGGTTTATTCACACGTGGATCTTGCGGCAGCGAGGGTTTTTTGGTTAGTCGCAAGCTGCTCGGTTCTTGTACTCGGTCTGCTTGGGGTTCGTTTAACGGTGAACTTGCGGAGCGGGCAGTGGCTCACCGGGGCAGGAGGGCGACGAGTGGTTCGCCGGTTATCGGGCCCGGCGGTCTTCCTATTGCTCGCGACGTTTTTCGCCGGACTTGAAGCCTTCCGGGCGGCGTGGATTCCCGCAGCGCGCTTGGGAATTGGACCGGACGGCGCCGCTTGGATCATTCGGGAAATGCCGACGGAATGGGTCGAGGAAGGTGGGGTCATTCTCAGCAATGGCGCGATGCTGGGATTGTCCCTCTGGCTGATGTGGCGCGGGTTCAAGGAGGCCACACCCCCACTATTTGCAGCCGGGACTGTCTACTTATTTGTTTGGGCCATCTGGCGTTATGCAGATTTATTTGGGTTGGATATGTTGGCGGCTGCCGGTTTCTTTGCCATAGCCGGAGTGGCCCTTTTCGCATTGGTGCGATGGTGGGGTTGGATCAGCCAGAGAATTACCCGAGAGGGAGCCGACGCAGAGCTTTCTCTTGAAGAAGCGATCCTGGAGGGTTCTGGGCTCAAGGGCCGAGTTTTCTCTTGGTTCGAGCAGCGAAAAAGCTTGTGCTTGGGCGTTGGTTTTGCCGTCCAAATCGCCATCTTAGCCTCGGTTATTGTTTTGCGTGTTTGGCCTTTCTGGGTGGCGGAACCTTTAACCGTATCGTTGCGTGTTAGTAATGGATGGTCGCCGGGGGGACGGTATTTGAGTCTCCGCTACGATATTTCTGAGCTCGATGTGACGGATTTGGTTCAGGAGAAACTCGCCAGTTCGTCACCCGGCCGGCAGCCCGGTCCTTCATCTCCTGAGGAGCGAGGCACTTTAAGAGAAGATCGAGTTTCCGAGATGCTGCGCGGCCGTACGCTCTTCCTACCTTTGGAGGAGTTACCCGGCGGCCAGCAATACAGGTTGGGTCGCCCTGTCTTGGAAAAACCAGAGCCAGGACCGTTTTTGAAGGGTCGTATTTTAAGCTGCTTATATGTCTATCATCGGGCCGGATCGCCGAGCGTCGTAGCCTTTTTAGCTTTCGGCATCGAAAGCATTTTCGTTCCCGAAGGAAGCGCCCCAATATGGCAAGATAAAATCGGTTCCGAGAAGGTCTGGGCCAAAGTGCTAATCGCGGCAGACGGGTCGGCGTGGGTGGCCGAGCTCCAAGAGGTGAACAGTGGCAGTCCACTGACTCCTTTCGTTTCTTCCCCGGATTTGCCACCTCGCCCCCGGCTGCCAGGACCAATGAACGACTAGTACCTCAAACTGTAAATGGCATCGCCTGGAGGGAGCGAGAACGGCCTGCTAGACCAGCGGCGAATGCAAAGAACACACCCATTTCTTGAATACACTTAACTGATTGTCCGAAAAGAGGTTAATTTACAGATCCTGCCTTTCCGTTTACAGTTTGAGTAATACAAAACCAATCACCGACTAATAAACGAAGCACAAAGCGAACCGAGAAATCTCCCACGCTGCCGGGCCTAGCGCTGCGGTTAGCCCTTTTTGAACTTGACGTATACTGAAATTGATACTCTCGCTCTATTGTATAGCTGCGCGGCGTTTGCCACTGCCGCCGGACGCCAAGCCGCAAGAAGCACAGCGCTGGGCGTTTCGTGGCGGCGAGTTCCTCAGCTCGAGTTTGCCGGGGGCGATTCGAGCCGATCAAGTTGCTTCCAGCGCGTTGCGGACGGAAGTTTTCATCTTGGCGAGACCCAATTTGGCCACCTCCAGGGGATCGCCTTGCCAATATTGGCGATTGAAAAGTTCCAGCGAAAGCATGCCGCGAAAACCGGTCTCGTGAAGGAGGCGAAGCAATTGGGAAAGCGGAGCCACACCGTCGCCGGGAAAGACTCGATAGGCGTCGGTGATCTTCTCGCGAGGGGGATCGGCCGGATAATCGTTCAGATGAAAGAGGGTCATGGCCGCACCGTTGACCAGACGAAGCGATTCGAAGCTCGATCCGCCCCGATACATGTGGTAGGCATCCAAAAGGACGGTGGCGCGAGGATGCCCACATTCAATTGCCACAAAAAGGGCCTCGCTCACGCGGCTTAGATTGAGCGAGGCTCCCCAAATTTCTAGTTGCGGGACAACGCCGAGCAACTCGCCGAGCTCGAGGATTGTGCGATACCGCTCGGCGATGCGGCGAAGATCGATATTAGGGATTTGATTGATGCCGGCTGGCGGCGCGGCGATTGTCTTACCCCCCACTTGCGAGACCCAATCCATCTCGCGACGAAGTTGCTCGAGGGCTTTTGCCCGCTGCGAGTCGTCCTCGGCAGCCCAGGCGCAGAAGCCGATCGCACCCGTAACCTGGAGCCCGCTATCTTCAATCTGCTTGCGGATCTCCTTAAGCGATTTTCCAGACGAAACGAATTGTTCGATGTCGCGAATCCAAAGCTCAATTCCTTGATAGCCCGCTTTCGCGGCAATTGAAATCTGCTCCGGCACAGGCAGCTTAAAACCCATGATCGTCGCGGTGTTGAGAGAATACCCGAAAGGCTCCGCGGGGTTAGAGCCGGAGCTATCTGCGAAAATAGCAGCGGAAGTAGGAAGCGTGGGCAAGGAGCTGCCCGCTTCAAAGGTCGCCTCGCCAGCCGATCCCAAAGTAACTGTGCCAGTAGAGATTCCCAAACCCATGCCCATCCCTGCTACCGACAAACTTTTCAGAATGCCGCGCCGCGAAACCGTCCCTTGAGCAGCTCCGCTTTGAAGGCACCCAGAGTGCGACGCGGAAATCAAATCACCGCGACTGCGAGCTTCGTATTGCATGTGCGTTTCCCCTCTTCGAGTTAGATTCGCTGTCGAAAATTTTTACATCGGATCGACGCCAGAAGAAAGTCCGTGGAGTCCTTCCTACCCTAGTGGGTCAATTACTTCACCCAACCCTACACCCTAAGGCGATTATCAATCGCCGGTGGTTAAATTTCTACGAAAACTTACGGCTTCGAGCAAGCCTCGAACGATCGGAACCCAGGAGAGGTTTGGGCACGAAAAAGGTTCATTCAGAAATCGGTTCGCTCGTAGCTTGACTTGCGCGCTGCAAAACGCTGACGCAATACCTCAACAATTCCCTTTTTGGTCTTGGAACTTGTGGCAATATTCAAAGCTTGAGCAATGGCTAACGCTTCCTCCTTGTTGCACTCCTTATTGAGGCGTTCCAACTCCGCCTCGATACTCTCGTAGGTGACCTCTGGCTGAATCACTCGTTCGTAAAAAGCCTCCAAACGATTTTTCCAGCGATCAACCACCTCCTGTCGCACTTTCGCCTTGCCGGTCCCCCTGCGACCGGCTGAAACCTGCCCGGTTCGTTGGTATTCGTCGCACTGATGGAGAAAGGTCATCAATCTGGAGACATCCCACGCCTGAAACGGCTCCAAACCGGCGACGAATTGCCGCAATCCGTCGGCAGCCGACTTCTTTCCCACCAAGTCGACCAAGTCGCTCACTTTCACTAGGAATGCACAAAGTTCGCCGATTTTCACGGGTTATGACCCTTGATTTTCGCTTCGAACTCCGCCGCCAAGTCGCGAAAAGTCATTTGGAGCTTTCCGGATAATGCGGCGAAACCTGGCCGCCGTGCAATCCGACCAAACTCGTTGCTTAATTTAATTTTCGACCGGAAAAAGTACACCGGTCCTCCCCAGCGATCCCTACATTGGGCCTCCAATTCCTCGAGAACATTCCGTTGACTGATGATCAAATCCCGGCCGTACATACTCACTTTATTGGCGACCACGCCGAGCAACTCGATCTGGGGGCAAATCTGTGCGCTTACCTTGAATTTGCTCAGCCACTGGAGGAGACGAGGAACCGCTTCAGCCGAAGGCGGATCGGGAATGACCGGAATCAGCACGTAGTCGCTGGCTGCTAAAGCCGCTACGGCCGGTGCAGTCCAACGTGGAGGACAGTCGATCAAGACATGATCGAAGTGATTGCTGAAATCCGAATGATGAAAAACTTGGCGAAAGCAGTAACGGGGGTCCCTTTCGCCGCACTGAAGCAGCGCATAGGCCTCCCCTTCCACCTCTCCCAAGCTTTCGTCCGCGGCCAGCAAAAAAAAGGAGCCGCGTGCCGCAGCCTCCTGTGGCGCAAATCCGACGGATACCTTCAGTTTATTGAGCACATCGAGGTTAGGTGTCGCACTGCGGAAAAGCTCCGCCACAGTTCGGCGAAAATTCGTGACATGTATGCGATCGGATTGGGGAAGACATAACCCACTTAATGTCCCCTGATAATCCAAATCGACCAGCAAAACCCGACGTCCGCGACAACCCAGCGCTACCCCGAGGTTTGCCGTCAAAGTGGTTTTGCCCACGCCGCCCTTCAGGTTAACCAGGGAAATGATGCGACAAGTGCGTTCGCTTTTGGGGATGAAAGGGGCCGGTTGCTTTGCCGACCGACCCCACATTTCCATTTGTGTTTTCGGGATCGTCCAGGTGCCGACAATCTCGCCCGGCGATTGATCCGGTACTTTTTGCACTCGATCACTCTCGATCTTTGAGATCGCCCGCTGGTGGGCCAACTGAGCCAGTTTTGATTCTCCCTCCTGCCAGACTGAAGGATAACGTTGAAACAAATCCCTTTGTCCTTCCTCTCGTTCGTGAATATGTTGATTCGCGGTTTGAGAAGCTTCCTCAAGAGCGTTTTTTTCCTTTTCAGCTTTCCCCTGCTTGCGGTGTAACTCGTCTAGCTCCAAGGTCTGCGGGGCCAGCGAGGTAAGAGACTGCTCGTATAGAGCCCTATAATACTCGCTCCCTTTGCGGGCACGTCGGCGGTAAACCTGGGCCACAAAAAGCCAGATACTCACGACGGTCGCGGCCCCGGTAACAAAAAAGATAGCGTTCTCGGTATTTCCCCGAAGTAATTCGATCGCGACTTGGACCGCGTCCAAGGGGTCCATGGTTCGATTCCGTAAGGTTGCCTCGCAAAGGGTGCAATTTCCCAGTGGGGATAATTGCGATGCTCGCCACCCTAAAATGCGACCTTACCTTCCCCCATCTTTCAGGTAGATCGTACGAGTGTGCGTTGAATCAACCATTTAATCGCAGACTATTATATCGATTATATCGATAGCCGAATTGACCTTCAAAACGCAAAGAGCATGATCGTTTCCCACTCACGCGATTTGCCTGTATGACCTAGATTTTCGACCGCTATCAAACCTCGCAATTCAAAAACGGTACATGATTTTGAAACCGGTACGTGATGCATCCCCGGGGCACCAGGCCATCACAGCCTTTAAAGGCCGCGGATAGGGCGGTCTTTCGAAGCTGTTTAAAAAGCCAACGCCAAATAAAGAGTTCCCCCTGGGTAATACAGAGCAACTATTGGCATTGGCAAACACCACGCGAGTAAGCGACCTCCTCCTGGGTAATACGGAGCAACTTGCTGCTGGATGACACGACGCAAGCCGGTAGCACCTTAGCGCTTCGCATGGAGGGCGGTAAGTAGATTGCCGAACGCACACGTGATGCCGGCCGAGACGGCAACACCGAATCGCCCCCACGACTTTTGTGGGACAGCCGAAGGAAAAACGCTCTCAAATGCTCTAGCGTGCGTTCTCCCGTAGTAGGGGTAAGCCCTTGCTTTCGCCGGGGGCCGGGTTTATGCTGGGCTTCGGAATAGTCCAAGCGACTGCCCGTGGATTGGCAAAGGCCCTTCGGTTTATCGCACCAAGGGCCTATTTACGCCGGGTAAGTCTCAAATCAGTTGTAAAGGAGGAATTTGCCATGAATACTCCGTTACGCCATCCTCGTCGCTCGTTTGTGGCCGCCGGTGGAGCCGCGGCTTTGGCCACCATCATCCCTCGGCATGTCCTCGGTACGGCGCTCCAGCCGTCGGCCAACAATAAGCTCAATGTCGCTGCGGTGGGCGTCCTTGGAATGGGAAGCGCGGATATAGGCGAGGTTGCCAAGACGGAGAACGTCGTGGCGATATGCGACGTGGATGCGGAAGCAGCCCGCCGGGTCGCGGCACGGTATCCCGGGGCCCGAATCTACGCGGACTATCGGGAAATGCTCGAGCAGGAAAAGGATTTGGACGCGGTCATGGTAGCCACCCCGGACCATACTCACGCGGTGATCACCGTGGCGGCTTTGAAAAAAGGGAAACACGTTTTTTGCCAAAAGCCGCTGACCCACAGTGTTTACGAGGCTCTTAAAGTCAAGCAGGCCGCAGCAGAGGCCAAGGTCGCCACTCAAATGGGTAATCAGGGGCAAGCCAGCGAAGGTGCGCGGTTAATCTGCGAATATATTTGGGCCGGTGCCCTGGGGAAGGTTCGAGAAATTCATTCATGGTCCAATCGCCGTCCCGATATCTCGCCCCGGCAGATTCCCCGACCAAAGGAGACTCCGCCCGTCCCATCGCACCTGAATTGGGATCTTTGGTTAGGACCAGCTCCGGAGCGGCCTTACCATCCGTGCTATCACCCGTTCGCTTGGCGGGGTTGGTGGGATTTTGGCACTGGGGTTCTCGGCGACATCGGCTGCCACAACCTTTCGGCCGCCTTTAAAGCGCTCAAGTTGGGCTGGCCTGAGTCGGTCGAGGCTTGCTCCACGCACTGGAATGCCCCCCCTGAAATCAAGAACGAGACGGCTCCCCTCGCCTCGATCGTAACCTACCGATTTCCGGCACAGGGAGACCGACCGGAAATCGTTATCCGCTGGTATGACGGGGGGATGATGCCTCCACTACCCAAGATCTTTGGCGATCGAAATATCTTCGAAGGAGATGGGACGTTGATCGTGGGTGATGAAGGGATGCTTCTCGGTTCAACCCTCCTACCGGAATCTCGGGCCAAGGAAGTGGGCAAGCCACCTCAAGTGTTGCCGCGTTCGCCGGGCCACTATGTCGAGTGGGTACAGGCTTGCAAGGGTGGTC
The DNA here is from genome assembly GCA_937128505.1 of uncultured Thermogutta sp. Taxonomy (GTDB): domain Bacteria; phylum Planctomycetota; class Planctomycetia; order Pirellulales; family Thermoguttaceae; genus DTLM01. The sequence goes on along the minus strand of CAKZMM010000187.1, from coordinate 11,370 downwards.
CGCCGCCCGGAAGCAACTTCGTCGATCATGCGGCGCACTTGGCCGCCGTGGTACTCATGGGTAATATCGCCATTGGCGTGCAAAAGAAACTGTATTGGGACCCGGTAAACTTGCGGTTTACCAATTCCGACGAAGCCAATGCGCTGCTAAATCCGCCTTATCGCGAGGGCTGGACCCTGTAGTGCTACCGGCGTCGCCGCATCGCCGGAAGATTACATGCCGTCACAGACCGATCGAGGTACCGCCGATGATCTGCCGGCTAGTGGCCGACATGCTCACAGTCGCCGGAGGCAACCTTCCGACATTCACCGATGATTCCCGAAGATTTCGACGGCGGTTCAATCACTTAAGACGGCTGCCGGATAATCGTTTGTGGGGTTCGGCCGGAATTTGTCTGCTGAAATTTGTCTGCCACAATTTGTCTGCCGGAATTTGACCTCTGCCGAAAGTTACGGCATGTGCGGAAAGCTCTAGAAACCTCATCGATTTCGGCAGCCTTTAACGGCGAAAGATTTCAAATGGTGGGCAACTCGCTGGAAGCGGATTTCCGCAGGATGACCTCCCTTATCGGCGAGCAGATACCAGCGGCTTCTTCCATCGGCACCCTTCAACGTTTTTGACTGGGCGGTTCACGACCCATTTCGCGCAAGAGCAGCTTGATATCTTCCCAAGTGTCTCGCTTCGCCTCCGGATTTCGCAGCAAGTAAGCCGGATGAAATGTACAGATCACCTTAGCGGCACCCCAGTGGAAAAGCTTCTCGTAAACCTTGCCGCGTAACCGACTCATCGGCAGTTTGGAATCGAGGATCCGCTGAGCGGCCACGCTTCCAAGGCAGCAGATAAATTGTGGGGCGATCAAGCGAAGTTGCTCATCCAAATATTCGGCACAGGCTGCAACCTCGGAAGGTTGAGGGGTTCGATTACCGGGAGGTCGACACTTGATGACATTGCAAATGTAAACGTCCTCACGACGCATTCCCATTCCTTTGACGATAATGTCCGTCAGGAGCTGACCTGCCCGACCAACAAAGGGGAAGCCTTGGCGGTCTTCGTCGGCCCCCGGCGCCTCGCCCACAAATACGAGGGTAGAGTGAGGATTTCCCACACCAAAAACCGTTTGCGTGCGATTCATGACCAGCTCGCGGCAGCGGGTGCATTGGGCCACGCGCTCCGCCAACTGTTGAAGGGCTTTGATGCGGTCACCAGGGGTGCACGGCATTGGGGTGGTTCGATCACCGGTTGGGTGCTGCGAAAGGCTAAATAAATCGCTGACAACTTGTGCGCCGGAAACGCCCCCAGCCAAACGACCCTCCTGTTTGGGTTTTAGTTCCGTCGTATCGGATGCGCTCCTGGCGGCGGTGCTTACCGCCGGGGAAGCGGCATCATTCAAGCTTACCGGCCCCTCGCTTGATTGGTCCGACGACAACTTGGACACAGCTCGCGGTATCGCCGTCACACCGGCTAAGATCAGATCTTCCAGCTTGCCCCGAAGTAATCTCGCAATTTTTCCCATCGAGATTTCGCCCTTCGCTTCGATTCATTTCCCAAACGTCGAGTGCTTAGCTCAGCACCCATTTTCTTTCAGGATTAATAGCCTCTTTTGCGCAGATAGTCTCGAAGCCGTCGATTCTTCCCCGCAAATCCCCCCGGTCGACCGAGAATACAGCCATTCCGCGTTCGAGCTAAAGTGGTGTAAGGGATATGCTTGTCGAGAGTTAACGGCAAGTTCCTGATTTTCGTATCCGCCCCTTGTGTACCAGGGATAGTTGTTTTTCGTGACCGCCGGGAAAGTAAGCGCACCGGGCGATCGCCTGAGTCACTACCGCGGTTCCGGAATCGGACGATTTATGGACCAGAAAATGGCATTCACCAATAGTTGCCGAAACATCGGCTGCTGAAAATCGGAAGGATGCCCTAAAGAGGTGTAGAAGATCCGCCCACCTTGGTATTGTCGAACCCAAGTCACTGGTTCGCTGATTGTCCCCTGTCGACCCAGCATGAGCACCTGCGCATCCTCGCGGAGAGGCGATACAAGATATAGTGTGCCTTCACTTACCCAGGTTTTTACCGGCAAGCCTGCGACAATCGGATGTGCCTGGGCTTCGGGCAAAACCTCGATTTCCGTCCCCGGTTTCGCGGTGTGGTTTCGGTAGTTTCCACCCAAAACTTCGTGATCGAATTCCGGCCACTGGGCGTGTCCCGCCGGTGGCTGAGTATTTCCCCGCAAAGCAAAGGCGTGGCTTGCAGTCCGCAAAGCGACTAACGGTTTTCCGGAAGACAGATATCGCTTCACCTTTTCCAATTGGAAATCCGGCAAAGCCAAGCGGCGGATATACAGCACAAGGCAATCGGCAGCCTCAAGTTCGTCGATTCCATGGATGTACTGTTTACCCAGACCATGCATGACCGAAGTATAGCAGTCGTACTTCTCGGTAAGCCACTGGGCGAACTGCGGCAACAGCTTGTCCGCCTGGTAATGATCGTCGCTCACCAAAAAGGCGACATGGGGCCGGCGATCTTCTGCAAACCGGAAAGCTGGCCCCCCGAGGATATCGCCGGAGGTAATGGTCGGACACCAAAACTTCTCGATATGTTCCACGACGAGCTCTGTGCCGCGAACATGGCTCACGTACGGCGGCCGAGCCGGGTTGTACATACTGTCGGTCATGTCCCGGACCAAAACCACGTTGAAACCCTGGCGAACGAGTTGGCGGATCCCGAACGGCCGACCGAGCACACACATGTTCACATGTACACCCATGATGATCACATTCTCGATCTGCCGCTGCTTCAGCAAGTAAATCACTTCGACATTGTCACCGATCGCATCGCCGGACTCGATCTCGATCAGGTCGTTTTGCCGGGTCCAAACCGCAGCGGGTTTACTGCCGGGATCTTCGCAGCCGCCGTCGCTATCGTCGATAGGTAAAGGCCCCTCGCAGGTCGGGTCCAACTTGCACCACCCTTGAAGCGGGACAGCTGTTTCGACCTTCGGCGCTTGCAAAGCAAGCAGCCGGCCCGATGTGCCTTCGTAATATTTCATCGTCCCGCTCGGGCAATGAATGATCAAAACCCCTTGCTTTCGCAGGGCTTTTAGCAGGTTATTCATTCGGGGAGCCATCTCGTTGACGCGGCGGGCGGCTGAAGGGCAGTGATGATTATCCCACATATCACAGACAATAGCAGCCGTTTTTCGCGCCGGCCAATTCAAGACCTCATAGACCACCTGGTACTCCCCTTCCTCCGACGTCTTTATCCGTTTGCGGGCAAACAAGTTCAGTGAAGGGGGCTCCACTTCTTCGGCAGCAAGAACGCTTAGGTTGGATAGGATCTGGTCGCAGGGGGCAGACATTCCCAAAAGGGCGCACCCAACCAGGGCAAAACCAAATCCCCCCCATAGTCGGATTAGCTTACGGTGGAGTGACATGTGCGAGCTCCTTTTTCTTCATCCTCCAAAAGATACGATGCCTTTTTGATCCTACCTTGTACGCCGTTAAGAGGCCGGAACATGCGATTTGTTATGCGGTCATGCAGCCTTCGATTCAAAGGCACAAGGCGTAAAGGGCTCCACCTGCCTTGAGCATTTTGTGGTGCAAGATTTCTACGCCGCGCGATTACGAAACCAAACCGCTCCTACTGCTACTTGTAGAGTGCAACTTTTGATGGCGAAGGACAACCTTTCGCCTTTAATCATTAAACGCAATCCTGCCCAGGATCATTTGCCGAAACACCAGCCGGAATTGTGTCATTTTGCCTGTGTCTCACTCTCTTTCTCTTATCGTCTCTGTCTCAAGGTTCGTCTTCGTCTCGAGCTTCTTAAGGCGGTTTCCCGAAAGCTCATCAAAGTGGTTTGCCGAAAGCTCATCAAAGCGGTTTGCGGGAAGGTCCTCAAAGTAGTTTTCCGGGGGCAACAAGGAAGGCATGAATCCCGCCGCTTGCAACCGGATTCTTGCGCCAACAATTAGGGTTCGATCCGTCATCACCGTAAATGCCGCGATCTATTCTAATTTGAGGCCCTTAGCCATTCCACGCTTCGTTTTAAGGGCTCATGGTTCTTAACCTCTATGTGAAAAGCACTCAAAAAATGGAGTGGCGGTAGATACGGAAATAGCCTCGTATTCCCACGACGGTAGGTGATGAATTTACATGAGCGATAAATTTGGTAAGAAGGTTGCGCCCTAAGCGGCGGAACCCCTTTTCATGAACGCAGAGAGATTTTGCTGTGACCAAACCGCCGTTCATTGAACCCTAGGCAAAGAGGCTCACGGATAAAATTGCTAGAATGGGGAGTATCACTCTTACAATCCGAGATTGGCGGCTACTTACAATTCGAGATTGTCTGCGGAAAGAGAAATTGGAGATTGTCAATCAACAGAGAAATGAAACCAAAAGAGAAAGGAAACTATCCGAATATGATGAATCAAGAGGAAAAGACTCCCGATATGCCGGCGGCAAACGAAGCGTCCTCCCTGGGCAATTCAGACCCTAGTGCCGCTGAATTGTTGCCTATCCGAATCGGCATTTCCAGTTGTCTGCTTGGAGAAGCCGTTCGTTTCAACGGCGGGCACAAACGTGACCGCTACCTGACGGAGACCTTGGGGCAGTACTTTGAGTATGTCCCGGTTTGTCCGGAGGTGGAAGTTGGACTGGGCGTACCGCGGCCGACCTTACGCCTCCAATTTCACAGTTCTGAAAATGTGCGGCTAATCATGCCGCAGACAGGGGAGGATTACACCGAAAAGATGGCCCGTTGGGCGAAAACTCGAATACACGCCCTCCGCGAATTGGACCTATGCGGTTACGTTTTAAAGAAGAATAGTCCGAGTTGTGGTCTGCGAGTTCGGACTTTTTATTCGGACGGGCGTATGGCCCCTTGGGCACTTGGACGTTTCGCGGCCGCTTTGATGGAGGCGATGCCTCATCTTCCGGTCATTGAAGAAGGGCGTCTTCACGATCCCCAGTTGCGCGAGAATTGGATCGAACAAGTTTTCGGTTATCACCGGCTTAAGCAGCTTTGGCGATCAAGGTGGACCATCGGGAAATTGGTCGAGTTTCATACCCGGCACAAGTTCTTGCTTCTAGCGCATTCGCCCAAACTCTACGAGGAGTTGGGAAGACTGGTGGCACATGCGAAGCAGATCAATCGACAAGAACTTCGCGAGCGATATGAAGCGGCTTTTATGAAAGCACTATCGACGATGGCTACGCGGAATAAACACTGTAATGTGCTCCACCATATGCTCGGGTATTTCAGCGATAAGCTCGATAAGGCTTCGCGGCAAGAATTACTGGGAGAAATTCAGGACTTCCGCCGCGGTTTGGTGCCGCTCGTGGTCCCGTTGGTGTTGGTTCGACATTATGTCAGGTTATTTTCCGTGGATTACCTCCGCGACCAGACCTATCTCAACCCCCACCCCAAGGAACTTGCTCTGAGGAGTTATGTGGTCTGAAACCCGTAGTTGAGGGCTGGATAGCAGCACCGCCGGCTCGCGGGGTTTCCGCAAGCCGAATGCCTAAGAGATTTAAAAAGCTTTTTTAGGTATCAATCCGCAGTAGGTGACGGAAGACGGTTCGTGGAGGACGCGATTTCCCGGGTGGGTCGACCCCTGCTCGGTTCTTTTCGCCTTCTGATTCTTCGGTACCCGGGGGGTGGTCCCCCGGGGGAGCCGTCGACCCCTGTTCGGTTGTCTTTGCTTTGTCATTCCCTTGTCAAGGCGTAATGAAGGCGTAGTGTTTTGGGGCGAGTCACTCCACGAAAATGGTACTCAGGGAGAGTAATCGGGCTTGGGAAAAGATCTCCGCGATTTCCGACAAGATCACATTGACAAACTTGCTAATGTATCAACGCCTTAGGGAGAAGGTTTACCCCAGAATGACAAGAACTTCGTCCTAATGACCCGCAAAATGCGGATGGTCCGTGTTGGTTGATTAAACTGGCTTTTATGACCCGGAAAATTTTTCCGTTGGTGCAAAGTTTAATGTGCGTCAAACCCGATAATCCGATGAAAAGCCCAAGGTCCGCGCCCTTAATGTCATATAAGCCATCAAAAGCATGATATTAATTGGGATTCGAAGTGCGGCAGTGGTGCAGAGTATTTAAGCCGTGCTGCAATCTGGCAATCTAATTTTCCGTTAGAAGGCTCTTCGCAACGTGTTCCGGGAACGATTCCCTGGGTTAGTAAATCGGGCACATCAACTAATAGTGAATCGGATACATGAACTAGTCGTCCCATGAGTGCCAGCGGTGTGTCCGGTCTGGATGAACTTTTGGAAAGTCTCGCCCTAACCTTGCCGGAGCTTAGCGAGGCGATCGGACGCGTTTTTCCCTTGAGGGCTTTGACCCCGGAAAGGGTATCTCCGCTTTCAGACAAAATCGACGACCCGCGCTTACTAACCCCCGGATTCATCGCGAAAATCGAGTTGCCCGATTCGATCGTTTTAGTGGCATTTCCGGAATGCCCGTGGATTGGATCATGGTACAAAAACACCGATCCCACCAGCCGCTCGAAGCTGTCTACTTTAGCGGTCGAATTAGGGATGATCTTGTTTCCGGATACATGTGACCCAGAAAAATGCACCTACCAAACCGCAGATAAACTTGCCGAGCTTTTGTCAGGAGCTCTCCGTAACGAGCAATCGAAGTTCCTGCGCTTCGCCGTTGATTGGGGAGGCAGTCCCCCCGGGGAATTCTTCCTCCTCGGACCTTTCGCGAACAAACCCCTCGAAGGAACGCCTCCAAGAGGCGAGAAGTCCGCGGTTGCCGGGTTAGATCAAAGTGCAACTTTTGCCAGGGAGTCGCTTGAGCCCGCAAGCCGCCAACAAGGTGCGGCGGGAATTGCCGACTCGGTTCGCGGCTTTGACTCGGGGGAAACTCGAACTTCTACCGACGCTCCTACTCCGGTACCCTCGGCCGATTTGCGCTCCGCAAAAGGCTCGACATCGAGGAGAATAACCCCCGCGGATCTGCCCGCTTACGCGAAGAATTTACTTCACATTGAACTTCCGGTAACCGTGATGTTGGCACGGCGGCGGCAGCCGCTGGGAACGGTGCTGAGGATTAGCTCCGGTGCTATCCTGCAATTTGAAAAATCTTGTGAGGAGGCTTTGGAACTGGAAGTTGCCGGCCGCGTCATCGCTTTGGGAGAAGCGGTAAAAGTCGGCGATAAGTTCGGTTTAAGAATCACCTCGATGGTTCCGCCTCCGGAGCGGCTCAAGTCGCTGCGGCCGAAAGCCGGCAGTCACCCGGCCAATACAGAAGCGTCTCAGTCCGTGAAGCCGGCCACCGCGAATGTCTCTCGGTAAGTGGTAGAGTGTGCGGGCGCCGCCTTTTCCTCTGGGGAGATGCTCCCAAAAACAGCACTGAGCTTTCGCTTGCCAGCACCGGGCGTCAAGGTGTCAATGAAAATTCCGACACCGAGAACAACGTGGCAATCGCCAACCCACGGGCCGTAGGGGCTCCTTCGTAACTATGCGAAGAATACCGGGGCAAACTTCTTCCGTCACGGTCAGGTCCTCTTTGGCAAGCAGAAGGCTATAATTCTTGAGTTTAGGAGGGTTAGTGTCGAAAACGACTTCGGCGGATTTTGAGCGGGCGAAACGCAGGAATTAAGACAGGAACCAATCGGTGAAGCGGCCGCGAGCCTAAATCATTATTCAGTATTCTTTCGCCTTTCGGTTGTTCTTTTGATCTTAGTAGTTGTTTTTTATGGCGGATTCTTTGTGGTGTTGGAAACGTTGAGAACAAGATAGGCTAGGTTCGAACAAATTGCGTTTGCTCACGTTGAGCGAATCGTGGGATGCATCAAACGGTGCGGGCCGTAAACCTTAATTCTTGGGTTGTGAACATTTGCCGAGTTGACCTGATGAGGGCCGGAAGCCGGGCGAGGATCCCCGAAGATACCAAGCGGAATCGCGCCGGCAATTTTTGGGTGACATGAAGGCCCGAATGTGCCGCGAAATACCTGTGATAAGACTAAAGACACATGATTCTGGTAATCGATAACTACGACTCCTTCACGTACAACTTGGTTCATCGCCTTGGTGAGATCGATCCGGCGCTCGAGATCGAGGTCCACCGAAACGACAAAATATCGCTCGACGAAATCGAGGCCATGGGCCCGAGCCACGTGATTATTTCGCCGGGCCCCTGTACCCCGAAAGAGGCGGGAATCTCCGTCGACTGTATCCGACGTTTCGCCGGCAAAATCCCCATCTTGGGAGTCTGCCTCGGACATCAGGCAATCGGCGAGGCATTTGGTGCCGCGATTGTCCGGGCCCGAGTGATTATGCATGGAAAGACCGATTGGATTTATCACGGAAATTGCGACTTTTATGCGGGGCTAGACAATCCGTTTTGTGCGACCCGCTATCATAGCCTCATCATTCAGCGGGAAACGCTTTCGGATGATTTTGAGATTTGCGCGTGGAGCGAGGCACCCGAGGATCCGGGGGTAATCATGGGGATCCGCCACAAGAAATACGCGGTCTTCGGAATGCAGTTTCACCCCGAGAGTTTCTTAACTGAAGTTGGACACGAATTGCTGCGTCGTTTTCTCGCCGTCTCCAGCCCCGGGATAACTTGATCGCGGCTTGCGTGCTAGAGTGGATCAAATCGAGTTGAATCGTAAATCCCCCGGAAATTCGCAGAGGGGGAATCGCTTATAATACCGGGGGAATCTAAGTTTAATACGGGGCAATATCACGCAGGCCTCACATGGCCGGTTGCCACGAAGCCACGGATTGATGCTAACCGCGAAGCTGAAAGCCGTATTCAATCGCAGAGACGTTAGCGACAACTCCGAACTGTTGTGTCGGCCGACCCGACAGGGATGAAAGTCGGCGGCGGGTTTTCGACGCATCGATCTATTGCGGCTTTCGTCGACTTGTCCCCCCGGGTAGCTCGGCGCTCCGCCATCTAATGTTTGAAGGTACAATAAGCGGCAATCAAGCCGCTTTTTTACCGGTGTATTGATGCATTCTTCTGGATAAATGCAAAGTTCCTCCCGCTTTTTTCCAAACGCCGAGACGTTTGTTTAGCTGAAATGTTTGCGCGATTGCGGCCCTTTTTTCGGTCGATTCTGTGCCAAGCGGGACTGGGCGCCCTTTTGCTCTGGATATCGCTACCACCGTTAGGAAATCTAGGGTTTTGGGTGTTAGCATGGTTTGCCCCCATTCCGTGGATTAAGCTCATCCTTCGAAAAAGCCTGCCTCCCACGGAGAGCTTCAGTCCTCGTCAAGACTTGGCTACGCGGCATAAAGGCCGCCACAAAAATCCAAACCCAGTTGCTGCACGCAAAAGAAATTGGCAGGTCTTTCCTTGGAAGTTCTTTTCATCTCGGAAACGATCTCGTAGCCCGGATGTCGCAGCTCAAGTACCGGAGACTCGAAGGGCGGAAGATGCAGCAGTTCGGGCAGCCGGCGGGAGAATCCGCTTTTTTACCCGGCCTTTTGTGCAACTATGGTTGGTCGGCTTTGGATTCTGGTTAGCGGTTTTACACTGGTTGCGATACCCTCATCCGCTTACTTCAATTGGCTGGGTCGCTTTGTCGTTTTATCTGGCCTTTTACTTACCGGTCTTCGTGGGGTTAACGCGGGTGGCGGTTCATGGGCTGAGGCTATCCGTCATCTTGGCAGCCCCGATGGTATGGACGGGTCTCGAGTTTGCCCGGGGGCATCTTCTGACAGGCTTCACCATGGCCAGTCTGGCACACACGCAGTACCGCTGGATTACGCTGATCCAGCTCAGCGATTTGGGAGGGTGCTACCTGGTCGGTTGCCTCATGATGTTTGTGTCTGCATGCCTGGCTCAGGCGTACTCCTTTCTACCTTCCGGCGACAAGGAAGATGAGGGCGCAAGCTCTTCGCGGATCCACACGCCTGTCCTGCGGCTTCGCAACTTGTTGGGGATCACGCGTACTAGGATCGTTGGCGTAGCAGGCTTCTGGAGGGTGCGGATCCGCATCGGCCCTGTGATCTTGGCCGGGCTCGTTTTGGGTGCGGCTTTGGGCTACGGTCAATGGCGGCTTGTGACCCACCAACCACCAGCGGTTGAACCTTTGAGAATCGCTCTGATTCAGGGTTCCATCGACATTGTGCTCAATCCGCCGCCGGGCACCACCGAAAAGATGCATCAACAGTACTGGGAATTGTCGCAGGAAGCGGTACGGCGTTTTGGCAAGGTTGATCTGATTATCTGGCCCGAGACGGTTTTCGCGGGATTTCTCATCGGTTTTTCCCCGGACGCAACTCCGCCGGCCGATTGGCAAGGAAGCCGCGATTCCTACCTTGAGAGGCTGGCGGCCCTGGAACGGCAGAGCCGCTATCGGCTTTGGCAATCAGCTCGGTTGCTCGGAAGTTCCATGCTGGTGGGTATAACCCGGGTGCATTTTACGGGGGATAAATCCCTGTACTACAATTCGGCGGCATTTGTTCCACTTGTCTCCGCCGGAGCGAATCCGCTTGCTCCGGATGCGGGCGGGAGGCCCGAGCCGGTCACCCGGAATGAAAGCAGATTGCTTACAAGATCAGAGGTGAACATAGAAAGTCATGTGATCTTTAGTACACCATCGGGTGCCGAAGCCTCGGAGGCCTTCGCGGGTGCCGAAACACCGCATGGCCCGGGGCTCGGCCCACTCAATTCGGCTTCCAAGCACGATTCGCCGGGTGTTGATTCGTCGGTTATTCGGCCGGTTGGCTCATTAGAGCCGGATTTGTACCCGATCGAAGTCTATGACAAAATGCACCTGGTCATGTTTGGGGAGTATGTGCCATTCGCCGATCAGTTGGAGTGGCTCATTCGGCTTACGCCGCTCAGTACCCTTCAAGTAGCCACTCAACCGGGTCGAGCGGCAAAAAGCTTTTCGCTACGGCACCTGAAGTTCTCGCCCAACATTTGCTTCGAGACAATCATTCCGCATCTTATTCATCGCCAAGTGCTGGAGCTAAAACGGGCGGGCAGCGAACCCGATGTGTTGGTAAACCTTACGAACGACGGATGGTTTTGGGGATCGAGCGAGCTAGATTTGCATCTGATCTGCGGGATCTTCCGGGCAGTGGAATGCAGGAAGGTGATGTTGATCGCCGCGAATACCGGCTTTTCCGCATGGATTGATGGTTCCGGCCGAGTCCTGGCCCAGGGTCTCCGCCGGGCTTGTGACGTCCTTTTGGCCGAAGTGGTCCCGGACGGCCGGATCAGCCCGTACCTTCTGTACGGCGATTGGCCAGCCGGCGTATGCTTGGTGGGTACGGTGTTTCTCGCAGCTTACGGAGCTTTAGCGAGGCAAATCAATGGTGTTAAGAAAAGCCAGGATCAAAAGTTAATCGGAGAAAACCAGGAGCTGCGAAGAAAATCGAAGTAAATCAAGTCGAAGA
>CAKZMM010000186.1 GCA_937128505.1 uncultured Thermogutta sp. | reverse complement strand
TAAAAAGCCGGAGCGAAAAATCAAAATCAATGATGAATGGGTACGAGGGCCACATCTGCACTTGCAAAGCCGATGCTCTTCGAAGGCCGAGGAATTTGCGGATTGCTGATAGCTTTTCGAGCTGGAGAATGTCTCATACCCTAAGCAGGGGATAATGGCCAAAAACTTGTAACGTCAATGTCTTTAACTTTGCCGGTGTTTCGCGCTCACTTCGACAGCTGCTGAGGAAGCTGGTCCTGGGTTCGGAGTTGTACTCTCGGACGCTTTGGAGTAGGTTGCAGGTCCACGGCACGACTATTTTTCCCATTTTTAGCAATTTTATCCAAGAGTGTGATTATCATTTTTGTAACACCGATAATGTTTTTTGCGTGTAATAACGAACAACTGCGTTTGTGCCGGTATTCCCGCCACGTTCAAGTTGCAGTTTTTTGACTGTTTGTATTCACTTTTTTAACCACTTTAAAAGAATTTCCGGTAAAGGCCAGTTATTAGCGGGGTTTATTATCTCGAGAACATAATTTGATTTTGGCGGTACCACTCTTCCGCGGCAGCCGTTCTTCTAGGGCAGACGTTGATACGATTTCGAATAGCCCTCGAATCCTGGGCTTTAGGCGAAGGATAGCGTTTAAGGATAGCGTTTGATGAATCGTTTCAAAATCGTCACTTTGGGATGCAAAGTTAATCAGTACGAATCAGAGTACCTCCGCGAGGGGCTGCTAATGCTCGGTTGGGAGGAAGCTCGGGATGATGAGCCTACCGATTTGTGCATCGTGAACACTTGCACAGTGACCGGGGATGCAGATCAGAAAAGCAGGAAATACATTCGGCATCTTGCCCGGGTCCATCCGCAGGCAGAATTACTGGTGACCGGCTGTTATGCAACCCGCTCACCGGCGGAAGTAGCGCGACTTCCCGGCGTGACCCGGGTAATCACCGACAAATCGGAGCTTCCGAATTTTCTTCGACAGTTAGGTTTGGACAACCCGCCGACCGGCATCAGCGGATTTGGCCGGCGTCATCGGGCTTTCGTAAAAGTTCAAGACGGTTGCGCTCTGCGATGCAGCTATTGCATCATTCCGTCCGTTCGGCAGAAAGTGGTCAGCCGACCAGTGGACGAGATACTGGAGGAAATCCGCCGGTTGTTGGAAGCGGACTATCGCGAGATCGTCCTAACTGGAATTCATTTGGGACATTATGGCATAGATTTCGCCCCGAAAGAATTCAAAATTGATAGGACGGCTCCAAGTAGCCGCACGGGTCACTCAGCAAGGGGCGGAGCTCAATCTACTGGCCTCGGCGGACTAGTCTCCCTTAAACAAGGGCGCACACACCGCTTGGTCGAATTGCTTGAGCGCATCTTGACCCTGGGAGAAGGGTTCCGAATTCGGCTTTCGAGCCTGGAAGCCGTGGAATTGTCGCCGGAATTACTAAATTTGATGAAGGCTTTTCCGACTAGGATCTGCCACCACCTCCATTTGCCGATGCAAAGCGGCTCGGATCGTATCTTGGCGCGGATGCGGCGCCGGTGGGCAGCCCCGCAATTCGTCGAACGATGTTTGGCCGTGCAGGCGGCCTTACATTTACCCGCCCTGACCACGGACGTAATGGTGGGGTTTCCGGGAGAAACAGCCGAGGACTTCGAAGCCACTCGTCGGGTGATTGAGGCGGTGCGCTTCGCTAAGCTCCATGTTTTTCGTTTTAGCCCCCGCGAAGGCACACCCGCAATGGAGATGCCGGACCAAATCCCCGGATATATCAAGCAGCAACGGGCCGAGAGCCTGATCAATCTGGGTGAGAAACTCCGCGCGGAATATATTTCAAAGCTGGATGGGTCTTATCTTCAGGTACTCGTGGAAAACGTTGAGGCTTCGGAGCCGGGGAGCGCGTGGGCGATGGCGGACCGATACGTCCCCGTGCTTGTCGAAGGTGGGGCGAAGTTGGTAGGAGAACTCGTGACGGTTAAGGTTCACCTTGATCCGCAGGGACGATTACGCGGAATCTGTCAAGCAGAGCTTGACTCCGCACAAGTTGCTGCGCGTTCGGCAACTCGGGAGGTCCTCGCACGATCGTAGCTTTTTTTAACGCGTTTTTTAATGCGTTTAAGCGACCGCCTCTTGCGGCAGAGTTGTTGCAGTGCGATTTTACGGGACACGGAGGCCTCCTTTTGTCGAGACTAAAATAGTCGGGGCAATACACACCATCCCCAATCGAAAACACACTTAAAAACGTATCGAAATCGCAGTGTGCCTTTGGGGGGCGCGCATCAGGCAGAAAGAATCCAGGCAGAAACTTTTGTGGTGGCGGGGCTCTCGCTTCGTTCGATCTGACGGTCAAGCCGTGATTTGGCGGGCTGCCTTTTTCGCGTCAAATAACGTTGGAGCAAGCCGCGTCGTGATAAACCCCGGGTAGGGCTGCTCTTCAATCGTCGAAATTATCCATGGCTCAATCGTCGAAATCATGCATAGCTCTCAGGGGGTGGGGCGGACACGCGGGTGGCAGAGAAATGTAATTTCGTGATTGGGCCGCGGTTACCCCGCTTGAGCCGCAGCCGTAGTCAGGTTTTGTGTTTGCGGACCCCGACAGCGCTAACTATAGTAATCTTGAGGAGATGGCGGCGCTTTCCGTGCTCCAAAACTTGGGTATTCGAGGCAAAAAAGACGACTAGCCGGACGGCTGGTTAAGAACCGGTTTTTGGGAAAATTAGGTCTTTTTCGGGACCGCGTGTTCACAAAGTTTGCCGGCTGATGATGGCGAAGGACTGACTTGCGATTTCAAGGTGGTCCTAGCCATTCGTTGCATAAATCTCGCAGCAAATTTGACAATCATTGTGGCAAGCGAGCTTGTCAGTAATTAAGGTTCGTGCTTAGCAATATTAGCAACAATCGAGGTTTAGTGCGCGATCCTCAGTCGTATTGTCAGAATAAAGTTCAGAATAAAGTCTTTAGTTTGGCCACAGAAACCGGGTGCAGAACAAATGAGTAAAAGGTGCGGTGGTCGCCGGTTTTCAGATCAAAAGCGCGTCGCAAAACCTTTAACAGCGATTGGTTGCGCTTTGGCGCTCCTTCTTGGCCTTTTGGTGTGTGGGGCCACGGGGCAGGATTTGGGCGGGGCATCCACTCAGCCGGAAGGTCCTCCGGTTTACCGGAAGCTTGCACCCGGGGTAATGCGCGAGGTGGTTCCTCCTCTCACTTATGACGACACCTTTAGTCGTCACGACGTCGTGGAGATCCTTGCCAGGCGCGGCGATCTTGATTGGGCAAAGAACATTTGGTTCCGTCGGACGGTTTGGTATTTGGATTTTAAGTTCAAGGATTTGCGATTCGGTTTCGTTGACATTCCTCAGCCGGATGGAAAATTGGAACGCAAATTAGTGTGGTATCTGGTTTACAGCGTGACAAATCCTGGGAAAGCGATTAGACCGAGACCTCGGCCCGATGGGACCTTCGAGGTCGAAACGGTCGATCAACCGGTGTTTTTCGTACCGGAGTTTTATTTGGAGGCTAGGGATAACCTGGATAGTCAGATCAACGTGTACCGGGACCAGCTCATCCCCGTCGCGATCCCCGCCATTCGGGAGCGGGAGGATCGGAATCGCGAATTTCTAAACTCGGTTCAGCTGACTCGCGAAATCCAGGTGGGTGAGACGTATTGGGGAATCGCCACCTGGGTCGATATAGATCCACGGACAGACTATATCTCGCTTTACGTGGGCGGACTGACAAATGCTTATCGCTGGGAAGATCCCCCGGGTGCGTACCGACCAGATATGCCACCAGGGGAGGGCAGAAAGTTTACCAGAAAGATGTTGAAGATAAACTTTTGGCGGCCCGGCGATGAGTATTACGAGCACGAAAAGGAAATCAGATACGGTATTCCAGGGCAGGTTGATTACGAATGGGTCATGCGGTAGGATTTACAGCGCCGATACGGAGCAAGATAAGTTTGGGTAACCAATCGGCATGTCCATTGTTGGCACGATCCATTGCCTGCAAAGATTGCTTAAGGAGTGGTTATGGCTCATAAAAAGGGTCAAGGTTCCAGCCGAAATGGTCGCGATTCCAACGCCCAAAGGCGAGGAGTCAAGCGATTCGCCGGTCAATTCGTTCAGGCGGGTAATATTTTGGTCCGGCAACTGGGGACGAAGTATTACCCGGGCAAGGGGGTTGGAATAGGTCGAGATTACACGCTCTTCGCTTTGACGGACGGTTATGTTCACTTTGACCGGGGTGGTCGACGGGTTCACGTGTTGCCGAGTATGTCCAGCTCGAACTGAACCTTCTTTGTATGAATTAAGCCGACTTTTTTGAGGTTATTTTGCTTGCAGTTATTTGTGTTTGATGTTCCGGTCGGGAGGTGACGTTAGAAAGTTCGCGGTCCTGCGAAATGGCGGAATCCTCTTAAGTCGCGCTCTTTGCTGGGAAGTGTGAAAGTCAGTATTTGGTGTTTTCGCGTTGAAAATCAGAGTCTGAAATTAATAACTGGCAGCGGCCAAACCGTCAGGTTTGGCCGCTTTTTGGTTTGCAAGATCTGCCAAATTCGGTCTTTTAAGTCAAGCCGCCCCGCAAGGCCTCTTGTGAACCTAAGTTGCTCATGTTTGGTATGAAATTTGGTGTGAGATCGTTGACTTCGTCGGAGGTTTCAAAACTGTGTTTGTCGACGAAGTGGAGATCTATGTCCAAGGGGGACGGGGTGGCGACGGATGCATTAGTTTTCGCCGTGAAAAATACGTCCCGCGTGGCGGCCCTGATGGCGGCGATGGCGGAGACGGCGGGAGTGTGATCCTCGTCGCCGATCCCAGCGTGGAAAACTTAGCCCCTATCGCTCATAGGAAGCACTGGAACGCCGCAGACGGGGAGCGCGGTCGAGGCTCGAATTGTCACGGAGCGAATGGGGAAGATTTGATTATCCGGGTTCCCGTGGGAACGGTGGTTCGGGACGCCGACCGGAACTTCGTGCTCAAAGACCTCACGGTGCCTGGGGAGGAGATCGTCGTCGCACGCGGGGGTAAAGGTGGGAAAGGGAATACGCATTTCAAATCGGCGACGGTGCGCGCACCGCGGATTGCAACACCCGGTCAGGAAGGCGAAAGCCGTCGGCTTAAGCTGGAACTGAAGATCATTGCGGATGTCGGGCTTGTTGGCAAACCCAATGCCGGGAAGAGTACTCTTTTAAGCCGGCTGACTCGAGCGCGTCCGAAAATTGCCTCTTATCCCTTTACAACAAAATATCCCAACCTCGGCCGGGTTCAAATCGAGTGGAATCGCTCGTTTGTCATGGCCGATATTCCCGGACTGATCGAGGGAGCACATCAGGGCGCAGGATTGGGGCACGAGTTCCTGCGGCACATCCAGCGGGCCGGCATCCTTGTTCATTTAGTGGAGCCCGAACCCATGGACGGGAGTGATCCGCTTCGCAATTACGAGGTCATTCGCGAGGAATTGCGACTTTTCGACCCGAGCCTAGCGGAGCGGCCTGAGATCGTCGTGCTCACCAAAGCCGACTTACCCCAAGCAGCGGCGATCAGAGAGGCTTTGCAGCAACATTTGGGGCGTGAGGTGCTACTCGTTTCAGCCGTAACGGGACAGGGATTAGACCAACTCGTGACGAGGATTGTAAATCTGCTGGAAAGCTACCCTTCGGCGGCAAATCTTCTATTAAAGCGCTGATTGTCGCGCAATGCAAGGGCTTTCCCTGCAAACGAGAGGTTCCATCCGCCGATTTTGAGCCCGGCTTTCAGCCCGAAGCCGTTTTTCACTCTGAATCAGTTTCGGTCCGCCGAAGTTACCCGTTTTTCGCTGTGAAGGTAGCAGGCGTATGGGGCCTTTGCGATTGGGAGTTTGAGGTATGCGCTCAAGGTGGGCCGAATCTCCAATTACGCTCTTTTAAGGTCTCTTTAAGCCGCTTTCACGCTACTTCAATCAGCTCTGTTGTTACTTCAAGCACGTTACTTTCAGCAGTTTTGAAATCACTCCAATTCCGGGGGCACGTTACCGTAAGACCAACCTTGCCCCTTAAATGGTGGTGCAGGCCGAGGGGTGGGGATCGATCCAGGGGTCAACTCGCGGGCCAAGGCCAACGATTCGCGCACAATCTGGGTGCCGGCCGTCGGTTCCAAATTACTGTAGCTAGTTAGCCGCGTTTCGTACCCACCCCCCCGTGGTCCCAACGCCTCCTCCGTAGGAACGTAACCGACGCAACCGTTGGAATAGGTCACCGGAAAAGTCAGAGGGAAAGGACTACCGGCCTTCATGTCCAGCCCCAATTGGCAGAAAAATTCCGCTGGATTTGCCAACAAAACGACCGGCCCGATTTGAATCGCTTGCACTTCCACCTCAACCTCTTTTGACTGCTGTACCAAGGCATCCAGGAGGACAATTTCTTTGGCAAAGGTCCACTCTGTTGCACCAACTTCCGCCGGGTCTTTCTGAACAATTTCCAGGCATCTTCGGACACGCTCCGGATTGGGGATTCGCCGGCGAATGGGCCACGTTTTGACGCGATAGTCTACGGGAACAAGTGCTCCGCGCTCCATGGCAATGAGGACCTTCACTGCCTCGGCCCCCACTCGGCCGCCGACCAATTCGGCCCAGCGATCACCGCTGGGGTAAGCATAAGGACTCAAATTGTCGACTTGGGTCACGTCGCCGCATGCCCCCGGCAGAAACACCACCACAGCGTCAGGTGCCTGCATCGCCCCGCGGATGACGCGCTCCAGATAGTAGATGTAGTTTGCCGAAATGCCGCCCGGGCTGGTCGTAGCATGACAGGCGAAGTTGACCAAGCAGCCAAGAAACTTTCCGTCAGTACTCCACGCTCCGATCACTCCCACCTCCGGATCCACGGGACCTCCCACTTCGATAATATCCGGGTTTCCCTGACCCGGATGAGTATGGGTCAAACCGTTCTTCATCCGGAAGCGACGATTGAAGGCCACTTTGTCTTCGATGCCTTTGCCGGCACCACAGCGTGCCTCCACACGCCGATCGTTCGCCTCGCAAACGGCATCGACAATTGCCGCAACCACCCGTCGAAGGTATTCAGGATCGGCACACGAAGATTTTTCGTAGGCCAAGTGCTTCACAAAGTCGGACGCATGATCGTATTGCCCCGGATGGATCATTCCTGTGGGCCCCGAGGAGTGAGAATGAGAAGCAGCCAGAAGAATTGCCTCCGGTTCGATCCCACAGCGTTCAGCGATTTGCTGGCGAGCTTGTACCACCTGAGGGCGGAGGATCACTAGCGCGTCGATGCCCACCACTGCCACCCGCTTGTTTCCGTCGTCAAAAACCGCCGCCCGGACCTTACACGGATCGTGAAAACTCCGATGATAAGCCTTGCCGTAACCGCCCGGCTGTTCCATTCCGAGATCCGGCGTGATGTCTCGCTCCGCGAAACCGACCTTCATCACCGCGGATGAAGCCTGGGCGAAAGCATAGTCGGAAAAAAGTCCTCCAGCATCTTCACCGAATTGCATGATCAAGCCCCAAAGTAAACACATCGTTACGACAAGTGCGACCCACCTCATTTGGACGCTCCTTTACCCATACCCAGGAATTCACGCGATGGCGAGAGCTTCGGCAATATAGCCCCAGCACCACCAACAGGGCCAAATGGTTCAATTTACCCTTTGAAGATCAACACCGCGCGACTCACCGATCAACTTCCCGATTTTCGAGGCTGGCATGATTACGTCGGGGGCGGAGTGCCGAACCCTTCGGTATCACGTGGCTGATCTCATTTTTCCAAGGAAAAGACGCGTCTTGAAACGTCAGCAGTCGCCTCACAGCCTTTCCAGACCCCCAACGCACGAGGCCGAAAGTCAACCTATTCACACCTGCGAAGCACTTGCTTTTCCCGATATTTTTCCGCCAACCAATCGACCAAAGGCTCGATGCCCTGATTACGGGTTGCGGCCGTTTCGAAAAGTGCTGCCGTCGGCTGAATCCGCGCGAAATCCTTTCGAATCCTTTCTACATCAAAGCTGACAAAACCGCACAAATCCGCTTTGGTGACCACCAAGACGTCTGCGACCTGAAAGATGACCGGGTATTTGACCAGCTTATCATCCCCCTCGGGTACACTCAAAACAAGAAGCCGAAGATCTTCACCTAAATCGAAGCTTGCCGGACACACCAAGTTGCCCACGTTTTCAATGAAAAGGAGATCGAGCTTCTCCAGCGGGAGTGATTCGCAAGCCGTGGCGATCATGCTGGCATCGAGGTGACAAGCCCCTTGTGTGTTGATTTGAACCGTGGGCAGCCCAAGTTTCTCCAACCTTTCGGCATCCACTGAGCCGGCTAAATCCCCCTCGATCACCCCGACCCGTAATCGGTTCGCACATTGTGCAGCGATGGATTCGAGCAAGGTTGTCTTGCCCGACCCCGGCGAACCCATCACGTTGACCACCAAAAGGCTCAAGGCGGCAAACCGACTCCGGTTCATCGAGGCGATTTGGTCATTCGCCTTCAAAATATTCTGCGCGGCTACAATTCTCACCATCAAGTCCGACTCCAAGCTTTCTCCAGTAGGGTCTCAAAGCCGCAAATCTTAAGCTTCTAAGCACGGGGGACTGACCCAAGTGGAAACCATTATCGCGGATTAAGCGACAAAATTCGGCTTTTCCAATCGCCAGTGGCCTGCTTCCTTCCGAGGATGCAATCATTCAACTCCTCGAAGGATGCAAGGGTTGAAAGACCGCCTTTGACAACTGAAATCTGACAACCGAGCTCTGGTAACTGAGATCTATTTATTCCCTCTTGGAGCCCTTGTGAACCTTATGCCCAGCCTGAAAGCCTTCAAGTTAATCGGTAGTAAAAGCCGTTATTACAATTTCTCGTAAAAGCAATTGTCCCATTTAAGGAATGCAACTTTATTCAATTTGCCGTCTCAGCTTTTCGCCATTCTTCTCAAAACCTTCTAATCATCTATTTCAATGGCCTCGAGCAATAATTCTCTTCCGCCTACCACCTCGATTTCCGGGGAGCAACACTGCGGACACTCCAAAGGCCACTCCTGAACGAACATCTTCGCCGCACACCGCTTACACGAGCATGTGGGGTCGACTACGCGAATCTCCAAGCGTGTCCCTTGCAGTGGGGTTTCCGCTATCAAAACTTCGAAGGCAAACCGTAGGGCATCCGGCACCACACCGGCGAATCTTCCTACGGCAACCTCTACCCGCCGTACCACACCCGTAAGTTGACGAGCTTGCAGCTCCCCTTCAATTTGCTCCAGGAGGGCTTCAGCTATGCTGAGCTCATGCATGATTCGGCCGACAAAGCACGACTCCTGTGCGGTATTTCCTTACATAGAGGGTTCGCAACCGAAAAACCTCCTCGAAGAATACCGCTTCTTTCGTGCCCTCTTTTAGCTGGAATCCAATTCAAAAAACTTCGTGTGACTAGGGAAAACCACCCCCCAAAAAAACCGGCAATCCCCGCAGCCTCGGCGCTTCCGCAGCGAGCAAGTCGTTCATCTAACCAAGCTGAACTCAAAATTCTTCGGTGAGGTCTTAATCATTTGAATAATCATTCTCGAATAATCATTCTCTCCAGATCTGGAGCAAAATCTGGAACAATAAAACTCTGGAACAATAAAACTCCGGCACTCCCCCCGGGAATCCCTCGAACAATCTCAACGATCTCCCAACCACTCCCGCAGTATTTCAAGGACCTTCTCCCCTGCCTTGGGCACCGCCGATTGCACCGGTTCCGAGCATTTTTCTGAAAAACTCAGAACATCCTCGGCTTCTACCGCAACGATCTCAATCTTGTCATCGTGCGGTAATGATAGCCCAACCAGCCGTCCAAGTTTGATTGCCGTAGTCAGGTTCATATCATGCGGGCCTGCCGTTCTTTGCGTCATGATCTCGGAGGGACTTAGGCAGTAAATACTCCCCGGTTCGCCACCTGTGCAAATGGCATCTAAAACAATAGCGCAGTCATAACCCACCAAACGTTCCATAAGCCGCAGGCCGCCGCAACACTCGAAGTCAAGTTCGACGGTGCTCTTCCATGATTCCGGCATGACCTGCTGAACGTAGTTGAGGACCTCAAGCCCGACTCGGTCGTCCCGGAGAATAGGATTCCCTAACCCGAGAACCAAAATTCTCATTGATGACTCATTCCCCATTCGGCCGAGAAAAAATACCCACCAATCCAGGCGCATTTTCGATAGATCCAAGTTCTGTGTAATATCGTGATGGTGGGTCGCGGCCCGCCGCTTGGGGCAACGAAGTCCGCGGCATTTCTAATTTATCAAGCATCAATCCACCTAATTTTTGTACGAAGCTAACCCTGCCGGAGCCCGCGGGTCGTGCATATCTCAAACATCCTTGTACTTTAACTCATTAATTTTACCTTGCGCACCGGTGCCGGGGATAGCAGCACGGAAGTATCTCGCCTTTTGTATTTGCCACCTCAGGCTGACTCCGCATCCGGGCTCAAGCGAGTCACTGCGTCGTGCTCCCCGGGTGTTCCCAAGCTCCTCGTAGGCCGAATTCCACCTTCGACCCCAAGCATCCAGCCGGGTGATAAATCGAGCGGAATGATAAAAAGAGAAGGAGGCACACGGCCGTGCGTTGCCGCCAAACATCGGTTTAGAAAAAGCGATGATTCGCAGTGTTGAGCGAGGGATTAGTTGGGCAAAGAACGAACCATTGAGCCGATCAGGTGGAAGTGCGGCAAAAAAGAACAAATTGGGATGATCCTGTCCGACAATCGGGCAAACTTTTCCGCCAGATCAACGAACTATTTTGACAAAACGTCCGAAGATGGTGACTCCGATTTCGACCCGCGATCCAATAGCACCGAGTGACGAGATTTATCAAATAACGATATTTATTTGCAGAGAATGATATTCTTAAGGACCAATCCGTAGGCTGTCCCGGGAATCGGGGTTTGATTGGCCGAGCTCTACCGTTCGCAGAGAGAGTCGGCACTTAGCGATATTTCCGGCAATAGGCCGGGAAACAGGGGGTGTCGTCCGAGAATGCGCCGCTCAGTTCCGTTGGCATCTGTCCTACGAGCGATCCTTGCTCAACTGCCGCCGCAAATACCGAGCTCGTTCGATATTGCGGTCCTGAATGTCCATCTCGGTACCGCTGATTTTTTGAAGGTGGGCCGGCTGCGTTTGGAGGAAAAGATCGTTAAGCGTAGGAATTTCCAGGTCTTCAATCAACCCGAGGTTTACCCCCATACGCACACTGCTCAAAAGGTGCATCGTCTCTTCGGAAGTAATGGTTTGCGCAGTTCGTAGGATCCCGTATGCCCGGCTTACCCGATCATGCAGGTTTTCTTGGCTATCTCGGATCAAGACGTTTCGGGCCTCACGTTCGTAACCCACGATCACAGGGATGATGTCCCCCAACTTCCTAAGGAGCTCCTGCTCACTCAACCCGAGGGTGATCTGATTACTTATCTGGTAAAAATCACCCATCGCCTGCGAGCCTTCACCGTAGAGGCCCCGCACAGCGAGACTTAACTTCTGTAAACTACGGAATACCTTCTCAATTTGCCGGGTCATTACCAGCGCGGGCAAGTGCAGCATCAGACTGACCCGCATTCCCGTTCCGACATTCGTCGGACAAGCCGTCAAATGGCCCCATTTTTCGTGGAAAGCATAAACGACATGCTTCTCGATTTCCGCGTCGATCTGATCAACGAGCTCCCACGCTGCCGTCAAGTCGAAGCCGCTTTTCATGACCTGAATGCGCAGGTGATCCTCCTCGTTGATCATCAAACTAAATCGTTCTTCCGGATGAATCGCAACCGCTCGCCTGCCTTCTCCCTCGGCATGCTCTCGGCTTATCAGTTGCCGCTCGACCAAAAGCTGGCGATCCAGCCCGCCCAACTCTTCCAAATTCAAGTACAGAACATTTTGGAACTGGCTGGACTGAGAAATCGCGTGGCGCACGGTCTCCTCAATCCGCTCCCGATCCGGCTGACTTGCACGTGAAATAAAAGGAAACTCGGCCAGGTTGCGCGCCAGACGAATTCGGGTGGATATGACGATATCGCATTCCGGGCCTTCTCCCCGGAGCCACTCACTGCGTCTTTTAGTCAAGTCGTCTAACGTCACTGGAAACTTTCCCCACCTGGTCGAACGTTATCATCCGGCGGAGTGTTGAAGGGCTGCTCTGGTAGTAAGCCTACAGCACCAGAATTCTCGCAGGTTACTCGTTATCAAGCAGGCCCGAGACTGCTTTCCCGACCCGCCCCCCTAGGATTCCGAAAGTACCACCCTGCTCCTAGAAGGTCAAGGGAACCACAAGCTTCAGCTCTTCAGGAACAAGTTGCGCTCAAGTCGCACTTTCAATTCGGCGGATCTCATCTCGCAGTTGGCCGGCCCGCTCATAATTTTCTGTTTCGATGGCTTCTTGCATTTCCCGACGGAGCCGGATCAACTGCGTGCGCTTTTCACTCAACTTGGCGGAGTGAGTGGGACGCTTCCCTTTATGTTCTATTTCGCCGTGAATGTTTGCTAGTAGTGGCTCCAATTCCTTACGGAAAGCCGTGTAATCATGGGCACACCCGAAACGGCCTTGGGTGCGAAATTGATAGAAACTGATCCCGCAAACAGGACAGGTTTTTTGATCCAGCCTTTCCAGCTCTTCCGCCGTCTGACTGACCGCCATGGCCTGAAACATATGTTGGGCCAAAGCGGCTGCCGCGCTTGCTGCGGTAGCCGGCCCCTGCGAAGCCTCCGTCAAGTACTCCCTCGCGTGGTCTTCACACAGGTGCAATTCGACATGGCTCCCGCCGGCTAACTCTGTAATATGAAACGTTGCAGGTTTATCGCATCGCTGACAACGCATGAGTTTATTTTCCTACTTGTTTAATCTTTTTGTTCACGAAGATTATCACATATGACATAAAAAGGGGTTGAATGACGTTGACCCGGATCCGGTAAATCCGCCCCGTTGCAGAATAAGCTGATTCAGAGTTTCTCGAGGATTCTAACCACCCTCAAAAGCATGTCAAGTTAACCAAAATCCTCGGGGACTTTACCAATTCCCTATCCCTATTCTTTCCTGACGAAACGCCTCGGTTAACCCCAAAATGGGAAAGTTTGATACGACGTGAGAATAACCACTACCCTCAAAAGAATTAACGCGGCCGCCCCTCAGCCGGTTGACAAATCGGTGGGCGATAACACCCAATATTGATCGAGATACTTCCAATTAGCGACTGCCAATCATCATTCAAAATGCCATCCCTATGGGAATTTCAGGTGCACTAGTGGCTCCCGCTGCAACTTTATCTGAGCCAAGGCCCTGAAATCGATGAAAACGGAAGACTGGGAAGAAATCTTTGCACACGCTCTTGCTTGTCCCGCCGGTACAAGCCATTCGCAGTCAACCGGTCAACCCTGTTAGCGAAACTTTCTGGAATCCGGAACCAGCAATAATATCTCGAAAAATATCAGGTCAAAATGTTACCCGCGTCGACAGTCGCCTAATCGCCTAATTTTGCGCACCCGATGTTAAAGAGGACAAAATTCACAAGCTGGCAAAAATTGACAACGACCCCTCGCTGGAATTTCAAACCAAATCCTAGTCCTGAACCGCCGGCATGCCTTCAGGTGTTCGTCCCGCCTGCCGGGGGTAGTCTTCTTAACGGGTTCTCGTTTGATACTTTTCACTAGGTCGTTCCCTCTGCCGGTGGTCGTGAGCCTCAGCCCGCTGCAACCTTCGCCGCACAGGAAATCCGACATTTCGACAAATCAGGCAACGGGATCAGCCCCGTTTTGTTTCGGCCTTCGTGAGGGAGAACTCTTTTGCACTTTTCTTTCCCCTTCTCGAGCGACATCCAAGTTTTCCATCACCTCTTTCAAGGAGTTTCACCCGAGGGCCTCAACCCCAGGACACTTTTCCGGTGACGCTGAAGAAAGGTTAGAGATTCCTTTCACCCAAGGCCCACCACTATGCCCGAAAACCAGATTCAAGAGATGAGGCCACAGTCTCCGAAAGTCCCTCTCGGCTGTGACTTTCCTTCATGGTGAGCAGCGGTCACATCAATCCTTACGCCACCTTCCGGGATAGGTTCTTTTCCATGGGACAATTCTGAGCCTAGTAATGAGGATCGCAAGCCTCCCCGTTCGGGTAGCGCGGTAGCTACATCCACTCTCAAATCCTGCTTGAATCCGTGCAGCACATAGCCACGCACAGCGGTGCCTTTCGACTTGGGGACTTCTCGATGCGTTGAACACTACTGACCGCAACCATATGCGATGAGCAATCTATGGTTTGAGGGAACCCCCCCTCCCCGAAAAATTTCAGATTGGACACAGTTTGACCACGGATCTCGTTGACACAGCGCAGAAACCCCAACTAAAGTCTTTGATGTACCGGCTGCCGGATTCAGCTATTGGTGAATCGGAGGCCTAGCTTGACCGTCGCATTAAGTTCGGGGTGAGACTTCGGCGCGAAGGGGCTGCAATCACTGGTCTCGACCTGTGGCAAATCGCGAAAGTTCAATTCGCTTAGCACTCATAACTTGAAAAGGGGCTAAAGTATGAGCCAGACGTTCGATCCCTTCCAACAATGGCTTGGCATTCCACCGAAACAGCGCCCCATCGATTTTTACACGCTTTTGGGTCTGAGGATCTTTGAGAACGATTCCAAGCTGATCAGCCAAGCGGCCGATTTACGCCGCGCTATGGTGGAAAGGTTTCTCAGTGGTTCTCATCCCGATGAGGCCCGGCGAATTCTGAAACTAATCGAGGACGCCAAAGCATGCTTGCTCGATCCGTCCAGACGCAGGCAGTATGACGAACGGCTTCGAGCAAAACTGCGAAAAGGACCTCCGCCACTTCATCCGCAAACTGACGCAGCGGCGATCGCCCAATCGGCTGTCGAGGTTGTCGCCGTAACTCCGGGTGAAGGCTTGCTGTCAAGCGGAAGCTCTACCTCAGCAAATCAGCAACAATCCGATGAGTACGCGATTTTGGCCTCCGATTTAGATTCCCCTCAAGCAGCTCCCTCCAAAGCCTCGACCATATCAAAGCAAGGCAGTAGAAGAAACGCCGCGGACGCAGGATAGCTCAAAAATCGGTGAGAGTAGATCATTAGCTCACAGCCTTCCACAGAACGAAGACCGTGTTACTACTTGGGTACTTACCGCAGTTGCCGTTTGCGGATTCGGCATTCTGATTCTTGCGGCGGCGATATGGTTTCGCGTCGGCCTTCAAGCAGGAGATTTGAAAAAGGTCGAAGCCGGGGCTGCGCGCAGCTTAGCTTCTGCACAAGAGGCGACTGCGGAAACCGGAAATAAAAATTCCGAAAGTCGTGCACCGACTGCCGCCTCCACAACTCCAAGTGCAAACCCGACGCACTCTGCTTCGCGAACTCCTCCCCAGCCCAGCACCCAGACCGAAGCAATGAGCGAATCACACA
Source organism: uncultured Thermogutta sp. (assembly GCA_937128505.1). Classification (GTDB taxonomy): domain Bacteria; phylum Planctomycetota; class Planctomycetia; order Pirellulales; family Thermoguttaceae; genus DTLM01. Next base: position 16,541 of record CAKZMM010000186.1, on the reverse strand, counting down.
CGGCAAAGCACGCCGATCGTTCAGTCGAAAGCCCCCATGCCCCGGAAGTTGACGCAGTTCAGAAACCGGCGGGGGACTCAGCAGCTACAGGTGCTTCACTCACACCGGGCCCATCCAAACCGGCGGGTCTAGGTTGGGGGGCACGGTTACCGCCCACCGGGAGCAGATCCCCAGTACTTCCCCCAGCTCATAGCCCAGGACCGTTTGGGGTACAAGCCCTCGAACCACCGCCCCCACCCGCGGACGCCCCCCCGCAGAAAACGGAACCGGAAGGAGCGACCTCTACCGGCTCGGCTGATGAAGCTCAAGATATAGAACGAGCTTTGTTGGGCGAGCCAGGCCATGCTCAGCTCGGGCTTCAGCTTCCGCGCGAAACAATAGGAAAGTCTATCGAACCGTCTGCCGTTCTGCGAATGTTTAAAGTGGACACTGCGGGAAAGCTAGAAGCGCTTGCCTCGAAAGTGCGTTATGCCAGTGAAATGCTGGCTCTATGCGATTGGTTTATCACTGCCGAGGATTTGCCTGACAAAGAAAAGCAAAAAGTAAGCGAGATGCGCAGAACCTGGCAAGTTCGGGCCGAAAAGCAGTTGGTACGGCTGGGCGACGAGTGGGTGACCGCCGATGTTTGGCTCCAACGGAAAAAAGAGGCGTTGAGTGCATCCCAAGTCGCATGGCGGATGCTTGAAAGTAGCGGTAACCTTCAAGCTGCCGTGCGATAATTTGAAGATGCCAGCCGAAAAGATCCGGAGATCGTCGGTCCAGATTTCATACTCGGCTTGCTTCATGCTGTTGGATTTGCCGCCTTTCAGGATGCGCGAAACCGTTTTCAACGTTGTGTGCGGCGAAACCCCGATCATGTGGGGGCACTTAATAACCTGGCTTTGACCGAAATCCGGTTGGACCAGTTTGCCAGTGCTTTACGCCACTTTCGAGATATTGTCGAGCTCGGCACTCCGCCGCCTGAGGTCATCCATAACATATCCCGATTGCTGATGGTTTCAGAACAGGGCATTATTCCGCTTCCGCCGGCCACGAAGGGGTCTTTCGAAGAAGTGCTCCAACAGGCTCTTGAACAAGGTCCTGGAGCCCCTTTGCAACTTGAAGTCGGTTGGGTTTACATGCTGCCCACCCGTGAGGACCTAATCGGCGTGGTGATCCCCGAAAGACCCCAGCATAGCACTCGCCCACCTGATCAGTTTGCCAATTTGACGGCGGTTGGTAGTGGAACCGGTTTCGTGGTGTTTCCTGGTTACATCCTGACGAATCGGCACGTCCTTGATAGCGGCGATGCGTTCCTTGTCAAACGTGAAGGCCTCCCCCAGGCCTTCCCGGCGAAGAAGATCGCCCTTCACAGCAATCCGCTTGTGGATTTGGGCTTGCTTCACTGTACGGAATTGAAAGCGGAGCCATTGCCCCTAGCATTTGGCCCTCTTGCAAGCCGCGGGACTGAGATAGCGGTCTTCGGCTACCCTGAGACTGATACTCTCGGTATCAAATTGAAACTAACGCAAGGGGTGATCAGTGGCGTGCCAACGGATTTAGAGGTTGACGAGGACTTGCGCGGCCTTTACATGCTCGACGCGATTTCAAACCCCGGAAACAGTGGTGGCCCAATCTGCGATCGAAGTGGTTCCGTCGTCGCCGTGCTTACCGCCTTTACACGCCACCTGGATTTTAACATGACGTTGGGCACCCCCATTCAATTAGCTCAATCACTATTGAAAGAGGCTATTCCGGGGTTTGCTCCCCTTATACCCAAGGATCAGAGACTAGAGTGGCCTGACGTGGACCGACAAGTCAGTCCTTCTGTGGTACTGATCACCGTTTATTCACAGCGCGTGCCTGTTACTTGGAGCGGATTGCGTAAACCTCCCAGCTTATTTGGCTTACCGGATCCTTGGTGCAGCCGTTGCAATGGATTAGGAACTGTGGATTGCCCGAATCGTCGATGCAGCAACGGTAGCGTTCCCACAACCCGCATTCGACTTGTTCCTCGTGCAGACGGACAAGGTTACGCCCCCTTCCGAGAACCTGCGACCGCCCCTTGCGATGTCTGTGGGGCCAGGGGGAGATTTCCTTGCCCATTGTGCCGGGGCACTAAACTCGAAAATCCGCAGGAAGGAAAAGACTACCCTCCGCAAGGCTGGTAAAATACCCCGAAGCGGCGATCAACATCGCGCGCTATGATCCAACTCGGCATCAACTGGATTTCTGATGTCTTTTTGGCCGGTCTTGCAGCCGGAGGTTCTGACCAATGACTTGGATTCGTTCAAAGATCAGTCAATTGTACGTGAGGCTTTCGCCTTCAACCCTGCTGGGTTGGGCACAAAAACTGCGAATAGACACCACGCCGGTACTGCTTGTGCATGACGGACGGACGTCCACCATTCAAGCCCTTCGTTACCGGCAGGGGCTTTTAATTGTCACGCTTTGAGCGGAACTCCGCTTCGGACGACTTCGATATGTGCCACCGGATTCGGACAGGTTAACTAAGCACCCGGGCCGCGGCGCCACTTTTCTTCCCTCATATAGCTCACGAACATAGCAGCGGCGCGGTCGAGGTTTTCTAGGCTTCCGCCACCGCGAAGCGGCGAACACATCTCATACGCAACCCATCCCTTGTACCCCACCGCCTCCAGTGCGGTGAAGAAGCTCGGGTAATCGATCACTCCCTCGCCCATTGGAACTGCCCAATAGGCCGGCTCCGATGGGAAGCGAAAGCTATTCATCGGCACATTGTACTCAACCCGCGGCAGAGCCCAATAATCCGCACACGTTGTGTAGGCAATCCATGGAGCCATTCGCCGCACCGCCTCGGCGAGCTTTTCGCCCCGAAGTCCGTGCAACACCGGCGACCATGCGTCGAAAGCCGCCCGGCAATTCGGCTCATTAATTTCCTCTAAAAGCCAGAACATGCTATCGCAATGACACGCGATGTCATGATGGTTTTGAACGGCAAGGGTCACCCCGAACTCCGCTGCTCGTTTTGCGGCCTCTTTCAACCCCCGGACGCAAGCTTCCCAGTGCGTTTCGAAAGGAATCCCCGACCGCTCAAAACCCGTAAATACCCGCACGAGGTCCGTATTTAATGCCCGCGCCATTTTCGCCAATTCTGTTAGGTAGAGCACCTGAATTTCGGTAAAGGGAGCCATGGGCCGGTCAATTCCCGCCGTCAAGTCGGGATAAGCCGCGATACAGGCCACGGCCACTCCCTGCTCTTCCAACAAGTCGCGCAGCCGCTGGTAGTCTTCCTGACGGTAATCGAGCGGCGAAACATGCGGGCGTTTAGCCATCAGCATTACACCGTCGAAACCCAAGTTCTTCACTCTGCGGATAACATCCTCGACATTGAGGCGAGCCTGACCCCGCCAAAATCCCGCGTAGCTTACCGTATGAAGTGCAAGTCGCCACATAATCCTTTCCTCCCGATTGTTTGTTGCCTTTCGGCAGTTTCCGATCTCTCACGGCTGAATCCTTGGCCAGCCGCCTTCCAACTGTGAATTTTTTACGAAATTGAAAATCTACCCGTCGAAATTCTGGCCGAAATTCGTCACGCGAAGACGGCGGCAAAAAGCATCCGCCTAAAATCCCTGCGGTCGTTGCATCCTTTGTAGGTGACTAAAAACAAGGGCCAGACCCCTTAAATCGGTGCCACCATCGCTCCCAAGACGATTCCCGCCAGTGTTAGATGAGGAACGTTGGAAACTTTGAAAGGAGCAAGCAACTCGGCAATCCGGGGACTTCCGCCGCCCGTGAGGAAGACATCTACTTCGCCTCCAAACTGGCTGGTCATTCGCGTGATTAACTCCCGAATACCCCCCACCGCACCCCAAAAAACCCCGGCTTCCATCGCCGCCACAGTATTCGTGCCTATCACGGGGGGATACTGAAGCGAGGTTACGTCGATTGCCGGAAGCATGTCCGTGAAATGATGGAGCGCCCATGCCAACAACTGAAACCCAGGCAGAATTGCACCTCCTTCGAAGGCACCCTCCGGCGATATCAAATCCACCGTGATTGCCGAGCCAATATCCACCAAGACGGCTGCCGTCGCCGGACGCCGCAGCCGATTCGCCGCCAACGCATCCACCAGTCGATCGATGCCCACCATATCAGGGCGTGGCACCGTCACCTTTAAGGGAAGATCACTAGCGGTCAGCAAAATAATCCTTTCGCCCCGGCGCTCATTACGCAGTAGATCGATAAGCTCGGTACTCGCAGGCCGGTTTACCGTCGCAATCCACCATCCACGAACCGGCGGTAAAGCCCTGATTTGGCCTACCACGGTACCCAAGGCTTCCGGCGTGCCTGCTGCCGCAAACTCCTTGGCCGGCTCCGGCAAAAGGTCGCCCGCGAAACTCTCGAAATAACCGAACTTAATTCGGTTATTCCCAACGTCCACTGCAACCAGCGGAAATCGCTCGAGCCAGTCCGAGCTCCGCACAAAAGCCGTGCTATACGCCTCGATGCTCCGCGGCTTTTCTGAGTTGGAGTTCATCACTTCAGGCGCCGAGTCAAACACCACGTAGGAAGAGTACGATTTGAATACGATCTTATGCCGCAAAAGAAGTCATACCGCAACCGAAAAGGGCGGATTTTGCCGGGAAATCCTACAATCCTCTCTAAGCTCTGGGGCGTCACTAATCCCATTTCGGCATCGAAGATCAGCTCTATCATTAGGACTTCCAACAGAAGCTGTTTATCGCACGTCAACTCCTCTTCGCTTTAACTCGCGTTAGGAACCCCCCCTTTTGAACTTTCCTACGCTTTATGTTACTTTAGGCACCTCGAGCCAGTTCACGCCTCCCCTTTGTTTTGCTATTTCGTAGACGTTCCCCCACCACGCGAATGAACGTTCGAGGATCTCAACGCACCTCTTGTCGCTTTCTCTGACCTTCGAGCTCCGGCAAGGCATCCTTCCAATAGCTTTGGAGGCGCACAAATTCGTCAAACATAACTTCTGTCACCCCAGGTGGGACGCCCAGCGCTTCCGGATCCCCATAATTAAACACAATGAAGCCACCCTCGGGCGTGCTCCAATGTTCTACGAGTAAGCGCGCTTCCTCGCGTATACCCGTTTCGTTTACTGTGGGGAGTGTGGCCTGGATATCCACCGTGGTAAGAAAGCAGACTTTGCCGCGAAATTGCTGTCCGAACTCCACCAGCCCATAAGCCCGCGGCTGCTGCATATTCAGTACGTCGACCCCTAACTCGATGAGTCGAGGCACAAACGCGTTGATCTTCCCACAACTATGCAAAATAACATGCCAACCATGATGGTGAATCGCTCCAAAAAGCGCAGCATAGCGCGGTGCGAAGTACTGATCAAACATCTGCTGGCTGATGAGAGTGCCGGTTTGCGTGCCCCAGTCATCGGTCAAAAACAAGCCATCGATTCGATCTCCAAATCGGCGAAACAACTCCTCGAAAAGCTCCAACTTGAATTCCAAAATCACATCAAGGAGCTTCTCGGCCTGCGAGGGCGCCAAGTACAAATCTTCCATCGCCCCCTGCATACCGCGAAGCATGTGGAATCGCTCGATGAGATTGAAATGGGAAGTAATCACCACATACCGCTCGCCGGCTTGATCGAGCAAAGGCCCCAGTCGTTCGAAATAAAACGAAGCTCGAGGATTCGGCGGTTTATAATGCTGGAAAGCCGACCAGTCGGCCAAAGGGTGCTCCACCACGCAACCCATGTTCTTTACTTCGGTCTGTTTCCATCGACATCCCCAGTCGTCCCAGCCCGCTTGGTCGAAAAACCAGCCGGCAATCGCCCGATCCATCTCCCAGATGTCCCACACATCGTCCGGAGCCCAATCCACGACGCGCTGCCAGAATGGAAGCCGTGGGGGGCCGCGAAATTCAATAGCCCTGCGTACAATTTCCCGCGAGGTCATGGGGGACTCTTGGCGTTGATGCCCTAGTTGTGAGTCTTACGTCCGACAAAACTTCCACACCCACTTGAGTTTCAAGCTCTCACCACAATTTAAAGACCCAGAAGCTTTTCAGCAAGATGCACGGAATTGCACCTTTTCCCTCTTTTGACCGGGTTGGCGCCACCGCTTAGGGCTCTCGTATCCCCAGTAGCGAACGATTGGCGAGATGATTCGGCATAGATCACACACTTGATGGCAGTCAAGCTGGAGGGATATGTGAGTAATTCTTTCCGGGGGTTAAGCGTTGCTACGTGATCTTAAATGAGTCAGAAATCTGGATAGGTGATCCCAGTTAAGTCGAAGGCTTAAGGTTAAGTCGAAGACGTAAGTATCTGGTTTAGATCTCGCCGGACAGGCAGCCTACTTATTCCAGTCAATACCTTTCCGTACATCCACCATTCGATTTAAAACACGATTCCATCTACTGCAAGCGACGAGGAGAGAATCCTGCGTTGAAGGCAGTTACGACTTCCCAGCGAGTCGAATAGCATACCCCCGGCTTTGCTATGATTTGGAACCACTTGGCTCCATTTGCGGCATTATGTGCTTGCGGGTTCATCCGATTCGCTTACCCGAGGTTAAACCGGTTTGCTAACCCACGGTTAAAGGACCCGCTTGGCCCAAAAATTACCTCATCTATGCAGGATCTTGTCGGAGGGAAAATCCGCCGGTATCATTCCGGCAAGCTCCGGCACCAAATCGTGGCAACTGTCGAGCGAAGAATTGCTCCGTTGGCAGAAAAAATTGAGTACGCCTTCAGCAAATTCCGGGGACGAACTTCGTTTTAGTAGTCGGGGGTTTATGGGGCGCCGAGTGGAAACTCATAAGCGAACATCGTTCGGTACGTTTGAATGAAAGGACCGATCCTTGGCTATCAAAGAAGAGCTATACGATCAGGCCATTGAGCTCCAACAAAAAGGGCAGTTGGATGAAGCTGTTAAGAGGCTCGAGGAAATCGTTCGTCAATGGCCCGATTATGCCCTGGCCTACGCAGCCCTGAGTGTCTTCTACAGTCGGCAAGAGCGCCATGCAGAAGCGGTTGCTTGTGCTGAAAAGGTATGCGAGCTTGAGCCGGAGGATCCCTTTAGCTTTGTTGCCTTGAGCTTGATTTGCCAAAAAGCAGGGGAAATCCGCAAGGCCGAGATGGCCTTGATGGAGGCGCGTCGAGCTCAGATGGAGGCTTGGCAGCGCATGCAACGCGGACAATAGGGGAGTTTTCCGCTGATTACCACCGGAAAGAAAATCGCATCTTTCCGCGAAATGGTCTCCCGCAGAATTCGGATGACCTTTTGAGTTGAGCTGATTGAGTTGAGCTGACCGGTACCCGGTTGGATCCCCTCTTCTTGTATGCGTTAGTGGGAGCTTGCTTATAAAAAGCTATCTCCTCTAAGCAACGTTCAGAAACCTCGTGCATCACTCCAAGAATTTTGGGGGAAAAGCCCAATAAAGAGACTTGACGAAAATCTAAAGCGATGAGAGTCACGGAAAATCCCGAGACGCCCATCGCTTTTTCCCCGAATGAACACCGTGAATTATCGGCGGTCTCCGCCGTCGATTTCGTCGGTCCGGCGGATGCACTTTATGCTTCCGCAATCTTTAGCTGACGCGAAAACACCGCCTTCTATTCACCCCTGAGGCCCGCCTGACTGAGTACACATTTAGGCCTTTTATCGGGTCAAAACGGCGCGACACCAGCCGCCCCTCGAGGGAATTTTCGCACCAACCTCTCTCTAGGTTTGCGGCGGTGGTACCGGAGGGGCTGCCTGGAACAGATTCGGCCGAACGCGCTTCTGAACGTCGATTTCAAGCACACCAAAGGTGGCCTCGTGTCGCTGGATCGTCAACTGAAGGGCGTGCAGAAGCCGTTTGGCAGTGTAGAAATTCGTGATAATCCGCTGATTTATCGGTATAGGGTCGGTCGGTATTCCGAACGGCTGCGGATTGAGTCCGAAGTCAATTATCAATTCCTCCGGGGTCCCTGTGACCCGACAGAAATTCGCATAGCAGGCAATCGCCTTCTTATCATCTACCTGGATTCGGGGCACGGGCATCTGCCCGGCCTGAGCCTGGGGCCCACTTGCGGCGGTCTCTCGTGCTTCCTGGCCGCCCTGCTCTGAGCGATCTTCAAAAGGACTCGACACGGCACTCTCCTCCGGTTTCTAACGAACTTTCTCCCAAAACAACCTTCCTCGGAGTTACCAAAACTCTATAAACCCGAGTGAGACTAATCCCCATGGCGAGGCAATTCGTTTGCGAGGAACTCATTGTTCTCGCATTAAGTACTGCAAACGCGACCTGAATACTGGAAATTGTTCCCCGCTTCTCTTAGCCTCAGCAACAGTCCCCCTGCCAACAACCCTCATGTTAAGTCAATATAGGCTCTGGCAACAGCGATATGCGAAAAAAAATAGAAAATACTGATTTCACTGCGGGAAATCACCTTGCCTATCCTATCCAAACAACCCCCTCATCTCAACCGTCACACACAACCAGGGACCTAATCAAGCATGAGAAGATGCTATCTATAAACCTCACGAAGCAAATACTTGCATAAACAACCATGATTACTAACATGATCACAAAACAAAACTTATGGCGAAATCCTCATCGAACAGGATGACTTTCGCCGTATAAGCCGTCACTACCCTTCTTTTATCCATAGTTCGGTGATTTGCATTATGGGAAACTGCATTATTGGAAAACTCTTCGACGATTATCCCAGGAGGAAACCACCTCCAAGGATCCCCGCTGAGGACCCTTTACCTGGTTGCGCGTAAGTTACCGATTTGTAGTTGTAGCTGAGTGCCGCCAAGGATGTATCGGCGTCAGGCGCAATCACTATCAGCCGAAGAGCGCACTGAGGAGCAACGTGAGTACTCCACTCGAGAACGCCACTACGAGCACAACCGCCAAAACCGTTAGCCTTGCCAATCGCCTGGCATTCAACCACCGCCCGGGTATGGGCGTAGCGAGGCGTTCCATGCGGCTTTCAAGCTTAGCGGCGCGAGCCTCGAGAAACTTGATGGGCTGAAGCAAATCTGCGGGTTGGCCCGCCGCACAATCCCTTGGAAACGCGAACCGACCCACCTGCGTCAAAAGTCGCTGTCGCGAAAAATCCCAGCCCCATCGTGCGATTCGATGCACCACGCCTACGGGCCATCTTATCGCGCGTTCCCACGCTTTCTGGGGCGGCGGCTGGCTAGGAGACTCCGGTGGGAAAAGCCGCCGATCCAACTGAACAAGCTTCGTGTACAAAACCCCCAGCTGCTCCGGGTACCGTCGCGAGGCATAGGCATCCCGACCCAGGGCACGATACGCCTGCGTCAATCGCACGCGACGAATCCACCACCTCCGGGCCGACAAAAGCAGGTATTCCGCAGCCCCAAAAGCAATCTGATTAAACGGAGTTGTACCCCCTTCCCCCACCTCTTGCGCTGCTGGCTCCCCGCGGGAAGTACCCTCTTGTTGCGGGGCGGAATCCGCTCCGGTTTGCGTGGTGAACCCCGCGGTTTTCAGGCCCGAATCGTAGCTTGCTTTCGCCGCGGGATCCGTCAGGCAAGTTTCGGCCCGCTCAACCTCGGCAATGAGTTGCTCCGCCAAAGCCGATCTTTGCCCGCCAATTTGCTGCCGCAAATACCATAAATGGCGTGCGGCAGCCGCATGAATCACCTCGGCGTCATCCTCGAGAAGCTCTAAACCGAGCAGGCGGTAGTGATTCGGCGGCTGATGCTTCCGCGGAATACCTAGCCATTTGTAATACGGGTCGAAATCGGGCTCGGCCATTTTCCCACCCCGCATGAACTTCGAAAACACCCTCTAAGGAATCCAGGCGCAGTACCGGACCCACCACCGCCTCTTTAGCCTTCGAAGTCAGCCCGGTAGCCAGCTCCAGAGGAATGCATGCGTGCTACCCGGCCTTGCATTCGCCGTCGGGCCAATCGGCCTGCACATGCTGACCCCTTTACCCATCAAAGGCAATTCAAATCTCAACCGGGGTCAACAGGCTGAACAAAGACATCAAAGGCAGCAAGGGCTCTTCGGCGCTATTCAACGCGAAAACCGATATTGACGGTCACCTGGTACTGTTGAATCTTGCCGTCGGAAATACTGCCGCGTTGCTCCACCACCTCGAACCAGCTCAAATTGCGAATGGTTTGAGCGGCACGCGCAATTGCATTGGCTGCCGCTTCACTGAAGGAATTTGTCGATGTGCCTACCACTTGAATTTTCTTGTAAACCGGGTCAGACATTTGTCGAACTCCCTTTTTCTACACAGTTGCCCACGCAGTCAAAGGATAAACCGAGAGACAACACCACGAGAGTGTCGTCCCACTTTGCAGCCGATTCAAGCCCTGTCAGCTTGGCTAAAAGTATGTACCAGAAACCCCTGCGATTCGCAAGGGATCCCGCAGCCGACCTAATCCCAGTCTTAATCACCCGCGAGAGCTGCCGATAGGAAAGCCCAAAATGCAGACCTCCGTTTAAAGGGCTCACAAGAGATCGATTTACACTCGTCCGCCACTTTTTATTTTGCCGCACTTCCCGCACCGTACCCTTTGTTTGGTACGACCGCCCCTGCTCGGATCGGCCCGCTTGGGAAGATACCGAGCGGCTTCCGTGCGAAGTCGCCGTAAAGAACTGACCGTGGGTAGGTCCCGGCGCAACCGCGAAAAGCTTTTACCCCCAATTTCGGAAATCCAGGCACAAGTGGAAAGTCGCACGCGTTCGGGGAGCTCCTTCATGCAATGAATTGCCTTCGCATGCTTCCCTTTGAAACCAGCTAGACAACTCCGGCAAATCCGAGCTACCCTATCAGGCCAACTCCCCAATTAAAGAAATTACTCAAACGAAAGAGTCTTAGCTAGCCATCGGGGATCAATCATGATCGACGCGCCGTCTGGGCCGAGCGGCCCAAGGACCAGTTTTCGCTGGGTGATTGTCGTGCTTCTTTGCGGGGTTGCCTTCGTGCTATCGGTGGACCGGGTCAACATCACGGTGGCTGCCCCCCACATCCGAGATCATTTTCGCATGAGCGACGAAGGTCTCGGCGGTGTACTCGGGGCGTTTATGTTCGGGTATGCGGTGGGGCTAATTCCTGGTGGTTGGCTTGCCGATCGTTGGGGGCCACGGCCGCTTTTGGCCGCGGCTACCTTCCTTTGGGGGATATTTACTTTGGCAATCGGCTTGGTGGGAGCGGAGGGATTACTGGGGTTTGAAGGGGCCTGGACGGCTCTTGTGGTGGCCCGGTTTTTGCTGGGCTTATGCGAAGCGTGCGCGTTTCCAGCCTTTGCCCGCACTGTCGCCAACTGGATGTTTCGCCATGAGCGGGCGCGGGCGACCGGTCTGGTGCAATCGGCCTTCACCCTCGGGGGCGCTTTGACCCCGCTCGCCGTGCGTTGGGTGATTGCCGAATTCGGCTGGCGCGAGGCCTTCTATGTTTCGGCTTTTCTCACGTTTCTCGTAGCCCTCCTCTGGTGGGCTAAGGCGCGGAACCGTCCGGAAGAGCATCCGGGTGTTAGTTCCCACGAAATGGCGGCCATCGCATCGCAGCGCGAGGAGCAAAATCCCCTACGCCCCGACCGATTCTGGTGGGCCCAATTGGCCCGATCTCGCGAGGTCTATCTGCTGTGCTTGAGTCAATTCCTATTCGGAAGTGCAGGATTCGTGTTCTTTTCGTGGTTTTATACGTATTTCACTGAGCACCGACAGGCGGACGCGGAATTATCGGCCGGCTTCCAGGCCCTCGCCTATGCGATGATGACCGTGGGGGCCACCGTGGGAGGATGGCTGGGGGACCTTTCCTTCCGACGATTCGGCAACCCTTGGGGACGCCGACTGGTGCCGCTGGCTTCCATCACATTAGGGGGCTGCCTGGGGATTATTGCTCCGATTATCCCCAACAATCTCCTAGCAGGGATTACGTTTGCGATGGTAGCGGGTCTGCTTTACACGGCTGCCTCGAGCTTCTGGTCCACGGTGATCGACCTCACGCGACGAGGCACCGGCCTTCTCGGCGGCTTACAGAATGCTGCCAATTGGACAGGGGCAGCCCTGACCACCACTCTGCTACCCACCTTTGTTCGGGTGTGGCACATACCTTGGTCTGCGGCACTCCAAATCGCAGGCGTATTGGGAATTCTTTCGGGATTGACCTGGTTAATGCTTAACCCGGCGCGCTCAATCGACGCACATTGTGCGGAGAAAGGCTTTACCGAAATGAATCGAACCCGGTGAGCTACCCCGGGCCGGCAGCTAGACGCCTCGTCGTCACTCACCCAAGACACAGCCGACGCGGGATCGGTGATCCCAGACGCTCCAAAGGGCAAGCTCGGTTTCAGGATGGCTAGCCCGCGTAGGAGTCATACTTCTCTGAGCGGTCAGCAAAAGTCTTGACTTGCCGCGATCACCTTTGCTGAAGTGGATGGCAAAAGTCTGAATGCTGGAGGCAGCCCAACCGGCCGATCAAAAATGCCGCCGAACTCTCCCACCGACGGTGCCGGCGAAAGATTCCCGCAGCCCGCGAACTTCTGCCCCTTTGCAAGGTTCTCAGGGGGATCAACAACCTCGGAACCGCCGAAACATGGTTTCTAGCGGAGAAGTGAATCCGAGGTGGCACCTTGCCGCCGATTTTGCATTAAGCCTGCGCGATGGTAGGCACCCTCTGGTGCGACATTCCTTACAGACGAATCGACTGCCCAGGTTTCAACACGACCGGCTCTGCGGAGGTCTCCCGGCGGACCCGTTCGGCCCACTGATGTGGATCCTGCTCGATCAAAGGCCACGTCCCCGTGTGTACCGGCACCACTTGCCGAGGGCGAAGGAGCTTGACGGCAATCAGGGCATCGTCGGGCCCCATTGTGAAATTGTCTCCGATCGGCAGCGCGGCCAGTCGTAGTCCCAGGTCGCCGATCAGTTGCATATCGCCGAAAAGGCCGGTATCACACGCGAAGTACACATTCCCCTCGGGAAGCACGAGGACAAATCCTGCTGCGTGGCCCCCGTCGGAACCATCCGGCAACATGGAAGAGTGAATCGCGGGCGTCATCTTCACCCGGCCGAATCGGAAGCGGTAGCTTCCACCGATATTCATGGCATGGGTATTCTCGACCCCCTTTCGTGAAAACCAGTCGCAAATCTCGTAAATACCGACCACGGTCGCACCCGTCCGCTTCGCTATTTTTTCCACATCCGCCATGTGGTCGAAATGACCATGCGAAACGAGGATGAAATCGGCCGTAACCTGATCGGATTTCACGGGAGCTACCGGCGAATCATCCAAAAAAGGATCCAGCAAGATTCGCGAGCCATTGGTTTCTATGAGCCAACTCCCGTGTCCTAACCACTGAAGTTCCGTCGCCATAGTCAACTGACTCCCCACTCGGTTTTCACGCTTGCTAAAGTTTTCGGGCGAAAGCCTGAGATTCGAAGCCCAATATTCCCGGAAAATTCCCCTAGCCGGAAACCTCCACCGGAATCAGGCGAGGACCTTCGCGGCCTTCTTTCAACCGTCCCGATGCTCAAAATCTTTCCACCGTCTCGATGCTCAAAATTATTCTTGCGCGCACCTCACCGGCTTGCTGTTTGGGGCCAATGCCAGATGGGAGTCAAAAGGCAAGTAGGCCTACGGCTAAAAACCGGGAAAGTTTTCCCCGAAAACAAAGCCCTCCTAACCGACAAAATCCGCCGACCTGCCGACTGATTCTCGCCGCTTGATACGCCGATTCTCCACTCAAAAAGCGGCATTTCCTCCCGGCCCTTCAGCTTGTCCGTCGCCAGGAATTTCAAGTATGCCATTTGTATTTGATATTCCGGGGATGGTCAAGCAAACCGCCCTTATAATCCACCAAATTCGTGCATGAAGGTTGTCCCTTAAAAACCACATAGCCGATGCTTTCGGATAGCGGTAAAAGCGTTTCCAAGTCGGTCGGCAAGGGGAATGCGCCCACCTCAAGGCGGTATTGACGCGGTTGAGTAGGCTTCAGGCACTGCGTTTATGACCTTCGTAAAATTCCGCTTCCGAAGCTTGGAAAAACGCCGCCTGAGATCGATTTGAATGGTTACAAGGAGGCTTTTGGCCCCGAGTGAGTCCTCCAAAAGTCCTTCCGCCGGATTGCTTTGTCCAGTTGCCCCCGATTAGGCCGACACGAACTTATGGCCCCCAAAATTTTACGGCTGGAGGTTCGGCCGAATGCAAAATGGGAACTCTGGTCATTCGACGTAATCACGGTTTCAACGGAATGTGACGGCGTCTTTTAGGCCCGAGCAAAACCTTTAAGGCAAACTGAGCACCAAAGCATGGAACCAGGCCCCATGGACAGTGTCCACTCAGCACGAAATTTACCCGCTTGTGATCACAAGCTTTTTTCGGCAAGGCCTTTTGAGCGAAAGTCCCGGACGAGCCGGATAAGGGTTCATCGGCCCAAGCTCAAGTTTCCGGCTCACGCCCATCCCTTGATAGCGTTTTACCTTTTCTACATCTTATCGTGGTGGTTGCCAGGTGAAGCCGACCTGCGTGGCTCTGCAAGCGCTGCCGAGCCGCCACCGCAAACTTATCTCTCGAACGATCTAGGCGGCACCTACCACGGATCGTTTGTCTCCGCGGGCTCCCCAGTAGCAGAGTTAACCTTGTGGCCAAATGGTCACGCTCATGACGGATGGAGGATTGGTTCCTTGGGTGATCGGCCGGAGATTGCCCCCCGCTCGGAGCAACCGGAACGACTCGCTCTGGTTGCCGGCCGATGGGGAACTACGAGCGCATCGCAGGCATTGACATCGGTTCACCGGCTCGCCCAACCGAGCACAATCCCGGGCCACATAAGCTTGGCATCCCGTCCTGAAGTGCCCGCTCAATCCCCTCCACAAACGCCGTTTCCGGCTATGCCCGGTGAAGCGGAATGGCAGACCATCCCTCCGGTGTCGACAAGCATTTCCCCCTCACCTCGGTCGATCAATCAACCGCATGGCACCCCCGGAATCTCGCCCGAGGTGTGGCAGGGGATTGAAGAAAGGCTGGCTGCTTTGGAGAGGGAGGTGCGTGACCGCGCGACTGTTGCTGCCTCGTCAGCGGCTACGTCGCCCTCTAAAGACGATAAGAAAAGCGAAAAATTCACGGTAGTTCCGATCGGGCGAATTCAGGCCGATGCAATCGCTTTCGCCCATCAAAACTCGGCCAGTGAAGCAGCTTATGGCGACCTCCAAAATTACTTCGAGTTTCGTCGGCTTTACTTGGGGGTCTCCGGCAAGGGCTATGAAGTGCTGGAATATAAGTTAGAGGTGAATTTCGAACCGGAGGCCCTCATTCACGATCGCCAAAATCAGGTCTTAGCCGCTACTGACTTCGTCCAACTCCGGGACGTTTACCTCGGACTAAACGAGGTGCCAATCTTCCAGCGAGTGCGTTTCGGCGCTTTTAAAGAACCATTTTGCTTAGAAGAACTCACCAGTTCACGGTTCATCACCTTCATGGAGCGATCCCTCCCGGGAAATCTTTTTGCTCCAAAAAGAAAGGTGGGGACGGCCTTCATGGCTTGCCCGGAATCCGAGCACTGGACCCTTTCCTCCGGGGTTTTCTTCGAAAATGTATCGCTCGATACCAAAGAGTTGGCAGAGGATCGCCAAGGTGTGGAATGGGCCCTTCGAGCCACCTGGAATCCCATTTACCTCGATGACGGACGACGCGTGCTGCACCTAGGCACGGGCTATGTGTTTACCGATGATGCCGACAACCGCTTGCGCTACCGAACCCGTCCGGAGGTCCACGAATCCGAGTACTTACTCGACACGGGGGTGATGTTGGTGGATAGCCTTCATCGGGCCAACTTGGAGGCTGCCTTGGTGCGGGGGCGATTTTCGATTCAAAGCGAACTTTTCGCCGTAACCACCAATAGCATCGCAAATCACCCCGACTTCAGTTTTTACGGTGCCTACGCCATGGCAACCTGGTTTTTGACGGGCGAGCATCGACCTTACGAGCGAGATACCGCTACTTTTGGTCGCGTGGTTCCCAACCGTAACTTCAGGTGGATTCGCACGGCGGATCCCTCTCGCCGCGGTTGGGGGGCGTGGGAATTGGGCGTGCGGTGGTCATGGGTCGATCTCGACGAGCCGGCCTTAACCTCGCCCCTAGCCGGTCAATTGCACGATCTGACGCTCGGCCTCACCTGGTACTGGAACCCGGAGGTCAAGTGGACGTTTCAATGGATTCATGCCTTTGGCGACCCTCGCAATCAGCCGAATATGACACACACGGATATCGTTGGCCTCTCCGCCCGTTTCGACTTTTGAAAAATAAGCCTCTTATCTAACGCGATCACCGAACAAGCAACCTTTGAACAAACTCGTTCGGATTGACCGCACGAGCTTACCGCCGTAACGATTGAGATCTCATTTGCGGAAAACCTCGCAGCGAAAGGCCTCAGGGTATTCCCGCGCATGGGATTTGCCGCCTAAAATGCCTTTTACCAGCCATTGGCTTCAAAGCAATGTGAAGGTTTCAAAGTGATGCGAACCCGGAGGCATGGGTGAGGCTGGGCGCCGGGAGTTTCAAAGCAATGCGAAGGTTTCAACTCGATGCGAAGGCACTTAAGGATTTAAGGCGGCTAG
>CAKZMM010000185.1 GCA_937128505.1 uncultured Thermogutta sp. | reverse complement strand
TGGCGGATACTTTTCTCCCGAGCTGATTCCTCCGACACCTTGCGGAGCGGAAAATCCACCTCAATCAACCGCCTCGCCAGTCCCGCCATTTGAGGAGTCCTCGCGTAGCTTCATCAAAATCTCTGAAACCCCTTTTGAAGGCCCTTGTCGGGGGGGGATCAAACCCCACTTTAGCGCCCAAGATTTGTGCGATTGTTGCCGACAAGAAAGCTTTTATACGCAAAAACTGGACCAGTGGGGAGAGGGGGCAAGGCCGTTCGGGCGACGTCTCCGCGCTTCGCCGCTTCCCGGTGCCGTGGGAAGAAAGAGTGTTTTGCCCGGTGTGGATTTGTTCTTTCAGGCTGGATTTACCGTCAAGCGATTTTGCCTTCGCTGGTTTTGGCTGTTATCTTGACAGCATTTACGCGGTATTTTTCAGCGCAGGTCCGACCTGCGGCCTGAGCGATCTGTGTTTCCGAAGGCGGTTACCCACATCGGTCCAGCGAATGCGATTTACCCGCGTTTACTCATGGCAATACTGATTACCGGCGCCGAAGGCCAATTGGGGCAGGAACTCTCGCGGCAATTAGGAAGCGAGGCTCGGGGGATTGATCGTGCCGATTGCGATCTGACCAACCGCCAAGAGCTCGAGGCGACTTTGAACCGCTTCAGACCCCAAATCATCATCAATGCGGCCGCCTATACCCTCGTGGACCGCGCCGAGGACGAGCCAGAGCTTTGCCGCGCGGTCAACGCCACGGCGGTCGGCTGGATGGCCGAGTGGTGTCGAGAAGCGGGCGGAGACCTTGTGCAGATTAGTACCGATTATGTGTTTGGTGGCGATGCCTTCCGGCGGCGGCCCTACCGGGAAGACGATCCGCCGGCTCCTTTAAGCGTCTATGGCCACAGCAAATGGGAAGGCGAGCAACGCGCCGCACAAGCCCCGCAGTTTCTCATCGTCCGTACCTGCGGCCTGTACGGCAAATTAGGGCCGCGTTCGCCGGGCAATTTCGTCCAGACCATCCTGCGACGTGCTCGGGCCGGTCAACCCTTGCGCGTTGTGGACGATCAGTTCTGTACCCCCAGCTACGTGGTGGACGTGGCCCGGGCGATCGTCTTCCTCATCCGCCGAAAAGAACAAGGGATAATCCACGTGGTCAACCGGGGCGAAACCACATGGTACCGCTTTGCCCGGGAAATCTGCCGGCTTGCGGGCGTTTCCCCCCATCTAGAGCCGATCCGGACCGATCAGTACCCCGCCAAGGCAAGAAGACCGGCGTATAGCGTGCTGGACACCTCGCGCTATCACAGCTTACCCGGTGTGCCGCCGATGCCCACCTGGCAGCAGGCAGTCGCCGAATACCTATCGCAGCAGAGTTCGGCCGAAACCTAAGGAAAGCGCGCGGCAACTTTGCCTTCTTAGGGGGCACTTAAGGAAACTTTGCGGCAGCCCTCCGTGCTTGCCCCCGGCGATCGGCCCCGGGGACCGCAGCGATTTGAGACGGAAACTTAACGCGGCGATGCTTGGGTCGCCGTTGCCACCTAGGGTTCGTTCCTGGGGGGCGCATCCGCACCGCGAAGCAGTTCTTCCAATCGCGCCCGCATTTGGCGGCTTGCTTGCTCCAATTCCGCGGAATGTTCCAGGGGCGAAGCTCCCGCAAGCTGGAAATCTTCGGAGGCTTTTCGATGCTCGCCCCGGTGATCGGCTTGAGCCGGTGGATTGGCTGCGTGAGCGGCTGACGTCGGCTGGGCGGGGAGTGTACCCGGTGGTCCCATGGGGTGCTCCTCGGCCGGCCAGCGCGCTGGAGTGCTTCTTCGGGCAAGCTCGGCGTGCCTGGAGGCTTCCTGCTCTCCTAGGTACATATCTCCTAAGCGAATGAACCGCTTTCCATCGAAGAAATAGGCACAATTTCGTCCAGCCCGTTTGGCCACGTAAAGGGCCTGGTCGGCCCGCCGGTAGATCGTGGAGAAAGTATCGCTTGGAACTGCGAAGGTTCCCCCCAGGCTTACGGTGATCGTGAGGTTTCCTTCCGGAGTGGCCAGCGGCGTTTGGCTGATTCGCCTTTGAAGCCGCGCGGCCAGCGCCATGCCCGCTTCGGGTGCCATTGCCGAAATAATCAGCCCGAACTCTTCCCCGCCAATTCGAGCCACGATATTCCCCGCTCCCAGGAGCCGCCGTAAATGGGACCCCAATTCCCGCAGGGCAAGATCCCCAATCGGGTGCCCAAACCGGTCGTTCAGTTCCTTGAAATGATCCAAGTCCAGCACAAACAAAAGGAGCGGCTCCCTATCCTCGCGCAGTTTTTTGAGCGCGGTTGCCAGGGCATCGTCAAAGGATCGGCGGTTAGGAAGCCCGGTGAGCGGATCCAGGCGAGCATCGCGACTGTATCGCTCGATTTGTTCCCGCTGCGTTTGAAGCTTTTGCTCGGCCGCCAGCAAACGATCTTGAAGCCAACGATTCATGTGCAGGGCCCGCGACACGGCCTCCAGAAAAACGCTGGCAAGCTGTGCTGTTTCGCCCGAATGGGCAGCCGTTAGCTCTTGGCTAAGCCGCTCGATTTGAGCGCGGTGGCTACCGACATCGGCGGTCACCTCGCTGACCAGGCGGTAAAGCCGGGCCACCACTAGCTCCATCTCCCGCGGAGTTGTCGGAGGAGCGGTCCCCGGCTGGGCGGCGGCTTGATGCAGCGGCTTTTGGCCCGCGCCGCGCATGCGAAAGAGGCGATCTGCCAAAATTCCCCCCAACACGATTCCTACCGCCAACTGCAAGCCGCCCAACAGCAGGCCGACAAGGATATAGATGGTCACTGCCGAACTCATGGTCCCTCCAAGCCCCAACGTTTGGCGCCAAACCCGGAGTTATGGGGGGATGCTCGCCGGTGAGACCCGCCCGTTTCGTTTCCCTGCGAAGATCCCCCGGAGCTTCTCGGCCGCGGAGTGTCCCGGTTTTCCCTGAGATTTTCTCGCGGTAGCTTTTCCCCGATAACCGCATTCGTCGATAACTGAACACCTGACACCGGAATGGCTATCCCACGAAAGCGCGCCGTTTGCCGTAAGTTTTACTCCGCGGTACTCCCCTTTTTCATTATTCCCGGGTTGCCCGGATTAATCGGCGGTAATTCGGAAGCTTGAGCGCGGCGGAGGAAAGAGATCCCGAGCTCTAAAAGGCTATTCGGGAGTTTTCGCATACGCACGACCCGACCATCGATCCAAAGTACCGACGCATTTTGCGCGATGAGTCCGCATCGGCACACGTGGCCAATTTGAATCAGCTCTTCGAGCAGAATAGTCTCGGAACTTTTCACCGGTGCCCCCGAGTGTTCCACAGGTGCCAGGCGCGCGGAACTGATCACGCCCATCCCTCGCCGGGACAAATCCCGACACCACACCGCAAATCCCACAAGGTGCTTCTGCGCGGCCTTGCCCTGTTTGCCCACGATGAGAAGGGCTTTTTCGGTATATCGAAATCGGGGGACGCGGCGGAGATTGACCGGCGGGGGTGTTCGCAGTTTTTCACACCAGCTTATTGCCTCTAAAGTCTGCCCGATGGCCGCTTCGTCGTCACACGGCACCAGAAGCTGAAAATTCGGACTTTCCTGACGCTCCGAAACCTCCGCCAAAGCTTTGTGGCTCGAGGTGGTTACCGATTGATCCGCTCCAAGGTCCATCGCTTCCCAGGTCCATTCGTTCCGAGAGCTATCGATGCGAACTTCGCCAAAAAACCGCTGACGTGTTCCGCAGTTCGAATCCGACATTTTCGGCCCCGGAGGGGCACACGCGACGATACGCCGGGACAATGCCCGCAACAGCCCGCGTCTTTTTCCAACTTCCGCGCGAGGACTTCGCAGCTTGTGGAAGCTATCATTCCGCGGATTGTCTACCGATTTGCTGCACTTGCGCCTTCCGATTACAGCCGCCCGGCTCGCCCATACCGCCACTTGGTTGCAAAGTCCAGGCATCTCCGGGGGGGGTAGAGCCCGGCTAAAAGTCCCCACACAGAAAAGTATAGAACATGTAAAAAGTGTAATTTTTAAAGGGAAGCTTTTGCCGGCTTTATCGGCTGTGATACCCCTGCGAAGGGGCAGCGGCCCAATAGGAAGGGGTTGACGGAGCGGCACCCAACAGAAGGGCAACGACCCGGCGTTCTGTCGCGGTCACGCCGCAGACACGGCACGATTTACCCCCCCAACCCGACACGAGAAGGAAGCCGAGAGAAGAATTCTCGCAACCGAATGTAGTATTCCCGGGGCAAGGGATCGTTGTGATCGGCGCCTGGAATGGTCATGAATTCCTTCGGCTCATTGGCGGCCGCAAACAAACGCTGACCCATGACATAAGGGACGATCGAGTCGTGCTCGGCATGGCACAGAAAGACGGGACCGCGGTAGTTCTTGATTTCCGCTTGTGCATCCAGCCGCGTTCGGATGACCCAACGGGTCGGTAGCCAGGGGTAATGATACGCTGCCATCTCCGGGATTGATGTAAAGGTACTCTCCAGGACAAGGCCCCGTGCCCCATCTCGAGCAGCTATCACGGCCGCAACTGCCCCGCCAAGGGATTGCCCCATGAGGACAATCTCGGCTTCTTCCACCCCCGTACGAGAGGCGAGCCACTTTCGCGCAGCCCGAGTGTCGGCAAGGACGCCGTGCTCGGTGGGCCAACCTTCACTTTTTCCGTACCCCCGATAATCGAGCACCAAAACCGAGACCTCCGACCAATTTCGCAGGGCATAAAGGATGTCGGCCCGGTGTGTGACGTTTCCCGCATTACCATGGCAATACAGCACGATCGCGCGCGGTGCGGGATGAGCTGCGAACCAACCGTGAAGGCGCACGCCATCCTCGGCGGTAAAGAAGGCTTCCTCAACCCCAGCAGGAAGCTTCCAAAGACCCTCGGGATACCGGGAGGGGAAAAAGATAAATGCCTCTTCTCCGATCATCGTTATAGCGACCAATCCCAGATACGTGAGTGTGACTGCACCAAGAAACCGCAAAACCGGCGAACCCAACCGACCCTGAGGACTTGCGGGCCTGTGCGACAGGTCTGCCGAGTTTTTCATTCCGGCGGGGAATCCCGTAGACCAATCCGTCATAACGTCCCCTCGGAAAGCGTCCCTGAGACGTGAGCGTGCGCCCTTAGGCTTCGTTCTTTTCTATGCATTTTATCCACCTTTTCTATGCATTTTATCCACTTAAAACCGCAAAACACTCAGGCTGGGCGAAATTAACCGGCGAAAGATCAAGAGGAAAAAGAAAGAGTAAAAAGAAAATGGGCAAAATGAAGAGGCTAAAGCCGGGAAAAGCAAGATTGCCTACTTTGGGGAGTCAGCGGGTTTTCTAGCGGGGGTTGGTCGTGAGAATGTCGGCGTTGAGGCCCGGCGGAAAATCAGAAAAGGCCGTAAGCAGGTCAGGCTTGCCTGCGGTCGTCGCAGCCGAAGTAGCCGCAGGAGATACACCTGCAAGAAAATATCCCCCTACAAAATCCACCTACGAAAAATACGGCCGGAAAACGAACAGGCCTTGGAACCCGCGAGGTGGGAAAGGGTCCCACCCTCCAACCAAGGCCTTTACTGCTTCGGTTGAGCGCTGTTTATTCGCTAATTGAACCAACCGCGAATTTATTCGACGGTTGCCCCCAGTTTTTCTCCGAAAGTTGCCCCCATTTCGAAACGGCCGATGTCTTGCGTGCCAATCGGTGGGCGGACTACCTGGACACGAACCCGTACTGCGGATTCTTGATATCGAAATCCAAATCGGTAAACCCGTTGTTAATCCGCAGGTTGAGATACGTGTATTGCTCTTGCAAGAGGGGGGGGCCACCCGGTTCGGTGGGCCAATCATACGACTCGTAGCGAATGGGCAAGCTCAGCTCCTCGTCGATGAACACCCGCGCGATATGAAACATAAAGTTTCGCCGCGGCACCGGATGGGTCACTTGGATGCAGAGGCACGAGCGATCGTTGATCTTCGCCCCGGGATAGTACGTGACCTCGCATTCCCCGTATTGGGCATCCCGTTCGGCCACCTCGATGAGCCGCTCCACGAGCTTCACCAATCCGATTTCGGTGATCGGATATCGATTGTTCTGCATGGCGATCGGGCTCGTGGGGCTGAGGGAGACGGTGCCAAAAATTCGCTTGAAGCCGGTTCCGTGGGCCCACATGCGACCGTTGTTCGCTCCTTCGATCCAGATCACCTCTTGTCCCTGAATACTCGCCGGTCGCAAAAAATACATATAAACACTGAAGGGGCGGTGACGAATCTTCACAAATGCACATTCTTCCTCACTCAATTGCCCATTGATTCTTTCGCGTTTGACCATGATGGCCGAATAATCCTCGAGTCGGCGCACGTTTTCCAACTCACGACGTGCCCAGCGGATTGCCGGCATGAGCGGATGTTCGTTCGGCTGTGCGAAACTCAAAAGGGCAGTGAGGATGGGCGAAACGGCCGTATGATCCGCTACGCGATACTTTGGGCCTGCCGCGCTTTCGGTTTCTTCGACGACCTGTGGCGTGCTTCTAGTGGGGCGCGGATGGAAATGTTGCCCTTCGCCACCACTTGGTCCCGGGCTTTGCCCCAAAGATCCCGAAACCATAGGACCAAATAGCATGAGAACCAGGCCAAGCATCCAAGCAACCCGGAGCCTCCGTGGATCCATCCGTTTTCTCCCTTTTTTGATTGATTTTCTACCTTCAATTTCTTTATCGGCTGCCTCCTGCTCTCAGAGCTTCAGGCTAAGCTGGAATTCCGATACCTTCGCATCGGGTGGGCAAATCCCCGGTGTATTCGCTGGACAAAGCCCCGCAAAAGATAAAGCTTTCCCAACCGATTTTGGCAACTTGCTCCGATAAGCCGTGCCGGTATCAGCCGGGCAAGTCGATAATGTGACAATCTGACACCGTTTAGCGAGGCAATCTTCCCGGAAAATTTCTCGGCCGATACCTCCTGGTTAGTTCCCCGCACCTGTCACATAAAAATGGTCAGTTCCCCGCAGCTGTCACCTATAAAAAGTAGTTGCGATTTTTCCTTCCTTGACTATTTTTATCGACTTTTATCCGCAGAAAGGCTCGTAACGGTCGCTCCAATCCCCTTAAGCGTGCCCCACCACCGCCGGGGGACCGGCATTTTCCCATCAGCCTGTGTGTCAGTCAATATCGTCAAACTCTTCCCGAATCCCTTATACTTCCGGGGAAGAAGAATTGGTGGATTTTGCCGGTTGCGAAAAATCCTCAGGGCAACATCAGACTAAAGAAAAACGAAGATGTCCTCCCGAGTTGAGCTGGCGGTATCCGGCGGTATTTAGCTACGAGGACTCAAACAGTATAAAGCTGGTATATCGACATGCCGCAAAATCAAAAATGTTTCATTGCATGGGCAAAATCTGACCGTTTTGGTTATCAAATAAAAAGCGCCACCTATTGGGCTATCGATCGAGTAATGGCCAAAACATGAGCGAGTGGTTTCAACCGACATGCAATCGGGCCGGAAACGTACTCTGGGAGCGCGTTGTTTCCGGCCTTTTTGATCAGAATTGCTATCTTGTTTGGCAGGACGGGAAGAATGAATGCTTGATCATAGACCCCGGGTTTGAACCGGAACTTGTCATCGAGGCGATCTCGCGGCTAAATCTGAATCCCGTAGCCATTCTCAATACCCACGGGCATGTCGATCACATCGCGGGCAATACTCGGCTCAAAGAAATCTGGCCAGATTGTCCGGTAATAATCGGGGCAAAGGATTCGGACAAATTGACCGACCCGCGAAAGAACTTGTCGCATGGCTTTGGCGTCCCCTTGAGGAGCGTCCCGCCCGACTTGGTATTAAGTGGTGAGGCAACTCTGAATTACGGAGGCTTATGGTTATTGGCCCGCGAGGTTCCGGGTCATTCTGAAGGTCACCTAGTTTTCGTTTGCGAGGCTGCAAAACCCATCATTATTTTTGTCGGTGACGTGATCTTTTCCGGGAGCATTGGTCGTACCGATTTCCCCGGTGGGGATTACCAAAAGCTAATCTTGGGAATCAACACAGTGATATTTGGCTACCCGGAGGATACGATTTTGCTGCCGGGTCACGGCCCGCCGACAACCGTCGGACAAGAGCGGAGATGGAACCCGTTTGTTGCGGGATAGTCGACACCTAAATGGGCGACCCTTGCAACATAACTTTTCTCTTTCAGAACTTTTCTCTTTCAGGCTGTGAATGCAAGAGGTCGGTGCCCGCAAACCGTATACCCAGTA
>CAKZMM010000184.1 GCA_937128505.1 uncultured Thermogutta sp. | reverse complement strand
GCAGGTCCTTCCGCCTGCGAGGGGGAAGTAGGAACGTGTTGGGCGTGCTAGTGACGATGATGTAGGGCTCTCTGCGTGCGAGGGGGAAGTAGATGAACTGGAAAGGAAAAAGCCAATACTTCAGGCACTCTGGCGAGAAATCCGAGGCCTTTTCACGCCGGCAATTCGCGCAAACTTTAATGGGTGCTTTGGCTTCGCTAGCGGGACCTGCGCTTCCCGCTGCCCAAATCGCGGGGGAATCGGTGCCCACGAAAGGAACACCACCGCGGTGGTTTGCTTACCGATGCCCGTATTCCATTTTTGAAGCGGAGACACTGCGGCGATTTGCCAAGGTTGGCGTCGAGGTGGTGCATATTTCGCCCCTTAACACGCTCACGTCGCTTGGGGTGCCGTACAGTCCATTCCCGCCAAGCTGGGTAGGTCCGGGGCAATACGATTTTTCATCGGTGGACCGCTACATGGCGGAAGTGAGGGCAAATCATCCCCGGGCAAAAGTGATCTGCGGGATTGATCTGAATACCCCGGCATGGTGGCCCCGCGCGCTGTGGTCGCGTCGTCGCATCGATAGTTTTTGCGAATTGGGACGGATTGCCGCCAGCCAAGAATGGCGAGAGGAGACGCGGGGATATTTGCAGGAGTTCCTTCGCCACACCGAAACAAATTACCCGGAAATCATAATCGGTTATACGTTGTTTTGTGGGATGACTTTAGAATGGCAGGATCACAGTCTCGGCCAAGAAAGCGCGAGCAAGAGGGCGGCCTGGCGGCAGTGGGTTCAAAGCGTTTTAAAAAAAGCGGATCCGGTTGATATTCCGCCAGCCTCGGTGCGCGAACGGTGTTCTCGGGGCTTTTTCCGCGATCCTGTCCAAGATTCCGTAGCCATCGATTACTGGCGATTTAGCCATTGGTTGATCGGGGACACCATCCTCTTCTTCGCTGCAGCCGCTCAGGAGGTGTTGAAGCATCGGGTGCCCTTGGGGACTTTCTACGGGTACATTCTGGAGCATGGGCAGGGGCAACTACTCACCGAAGGACATTTGGATTTTGACCGAGTTTTTTCCTCACCCCTCATCGATTTTTTCATTGCTCCGGCAAGCTATGTAGATCGTTCGGTGGGTGGTGCAGGCACCACGATGGTTCCCCTCCATTCGCTTAAGCACCACAAAAAAGGCTTCATCCGGGAGCTTGACCACCGTACCCATACTTGCCCGGGGGTCACCTTGCTAGGAAAACCTGCGCCGGGTTATAGCTCCGGATTTCCGAATCGCGAGGCTACCATTGCGGGATTGCGGCGAGAATTCGCCTCTGCACTCATCCATGGGATCTCGCTTTGGTGGTTTAATATTTTCGGACATCTCTATGACGACGAGGAGGTGGTTGAGGCGATCGGTCAAATGCACGAGATTTGGAAAAACTTGCCCGCAGGTGCCGATCAGCCGGTGGCGGAGGTAGCGGTTCTGGTTGATCCAGAAAGCATCTTCTATGTGGATGGTCAGTCGCCGCTTATCAACGACTTGTTAAGCAGGCAGCGAATCGGGCTGGGTCGCATGGGAGCTCCCTACGAGATCTATTCGTTTGCCGATCTGCCTGAGCTCGATCTGTCGCGTCATAAGCTGGTTATTCTGCCCAATCTCTTCGTCGTTGATGAAAGAAAACGTTCGTATCTGCGGAGTAGGCTATTTTCCGGTAATAAAACACTCGTTTGGATCTATGCACCTGGGATCATCGCGGATGATCGTTTCGACCCGGCGAATGTGGAAAGACTTATTGGTATTCCGCTCGATGTCCGCGAGTTAACAGAACGTCGCATGGACGGGTGGATTTCGGTTTTTTCGCCGACGCCGAATCTTTCGGCAACCACGCTCCGACAACTGGCTGCGCGAGCGGGGGTGCATATTTACTCTGACTCTGGGGAGCCAATTTATGCCAGTCGGCAGCTCTTGGCCGCGCATACGGCCGATGGCGGTGAGAGAATATTTCGCCTTCCCACTCGGGCCTCACGAGTTCGAGAGCTTTTTAGCGGTCGAGTCGTGGCCGAAAGTGCCTCCGAGTTTCGCGACCGATTAAAGGCCCCAGACACGGTTTTATATCTTATTGAACTTGAGTAACGAAAGTCGCGAAAGTTAAATCGAACCTATTATTGGGAGCTTCCGTACACCAGTCGCTTAACTAGCCGTCAAGGTAGCTTAGTCTAGCGGTATTAAGATGCTAAGGATCCTCATCAAATGGCGTCTGGCCGGGAAGAAGGGTAAGATGTTGTCGTGTGCGACCGGTGCGGAAATCCGCTTGCAACGAGGTCTGTTGACTTCGATTCATCAAGAGGTTTGTCCACTTGGAAGAAATTTAATGGATGCTCGAATACCCGTGGCGAGTGGGGAGCTTTCAGATCAAGGCATTCCCTTGTAAATGTAAAGCTATCGTCAGAAACCATGAAGGGTAAATCGTCAGAAACCATGAACGAGGAAGAGGGCTATGGGCAGCCGGATCCGATCTCAGCATTCGAATTGCTATTCGTTAGGGGCACTATTTAGTGGGATGCTGGTACTTGCTGCCGGGTTTTTCGAAGAAGCTTGGGCACAGGAAAGCGTATCTCCCCTGCGGCCTAATGTGCTTTTAATTTTGGTGGACGATGTCGGCTTTTCGGACATAGGTTGTTACGGGAGCGAGATCCCAACTCCCAATCTGGATAATTTGGCGGCCCAAGGTGTGCGGTTCACCCAGTTCTACAACACCGCACGATGTAGCCCGACTCGGGCCTCGTTGATCACCGGTCTATATCCCCATCAAGCGGGGATGGGACATCTGGACAATTTTCGGTATCCCGACTCACGCGGGACCCACGGGCGGCTGCATGAACGTTGCGTCACCATCGCGGAGGTTCTGGGGGCAGCCGGATACCACACTTCCACCGTAGGGAAATGGCACATGGGGCTTCAACACGGAACACCCCCTTGGGAACGCGGCTTTCATCGCACCGCTGTTACACAGTACGGTGAGCTGTATTTCCCCAAAGAACAAGGCGCACCGGCAACGAAATACGTGTATTTAGATGGGCGAAAAGTCCCTGCCGACTCACCGGAGGTAGGCGAAGGGGAATGGTATTCCACATTCATGTTCACGGATTGGGCCCTCCGCTTCATCGATGATGCCCGGGCTCAAGGGAAACCCTTTTTCGTGTACTTTTGTCATGGGGCGGCGCATTTTCCCCTTCGGGCACCGACTGATGTGATTGCTAAATATCGGGGTAAATACCGAGCCGGCTGGGATCAACTGCGCCTCCAGCGGCATCGACGCCAGGTTGAAATGGGGTTAGTCGACCCCAAGTGGCCTTTGGCCGCGCGGCCTCCCGAGGTTCCCGCATGGGATAGCTTGGACGCCGCCCAGCAGGATCGATTCGATCACATCATGGCCGTTTATGCGGCGATGATCGACTGCATTGACCAAAGTGTAGGGCGGATGGTGGAGGGCCTCCGTGAACGCGGCATCCTTGAGAATACCCTGATCATTTTCCTGAGCGATAATGGGGGTAATGCCGAGAGTGGTCCCCAAGGCATTACTCAGGGGGAAGCTATTGGGGGGCCTTTCAGTCGGGTATTCCTCGGCATGTCTTGGGCAACGCTGAGCAATACTCCTTTCCGCCGCTACAAGCACTTCATTCACGAGGGCGGGATATCCACGCCTTTTATCGTCCATTGGCTTGCGGGAATTCCCCCTGAAAGGCGGGGAAAACTGGAACATCAGCCGGCTCATTTGATTGATGTGATGCCCACGCTGGTGGAAGTCAGCGGGGCGATTTACCCGGCCGAGTACCGCGGCCATCGAATCTTGCCGTTGGAGGGGGTGAGTTTGGTGCCCGCTTTCCTCGGGAGGCCACTCCACCGAGTAAAACCCATCTTTTGGGAACATGAGGGCAACCGGGGTGTGCGAATTGGTCCCTGGAAATTGGTGATGCGACATACGCAGGACTGGGAACTTTACCACCTCGAGGCTGATCGCACGGAGCAGAATAACCTGATTGAAAAACATCCCGAGCTGGCGGACCTTCTGAAAAAACTATGGGACGATTGGGCAGCCAGTAGCTTCGTGGATGAATGGACCGGCCCGGTCTTCACCGATTGGGGAGATGCCATTCGGCCGAAACCAGCCGCCGAAAAGGGAAATCCCAGCGGATAAATGAAGCAAGTGCTGCCCCTCGGGGTGTGCCCGATCGGCCGTGCACTTGGAGGTTATCGTGCGCTTCGAGGCTTATGAACAGGAGCGGCTTGTTACCGGTCCCCTAGGGACTGGGCTGCGGCACAATTTTTATTCCGATTAATTTCCTTTAATTTCCTCCGATTCTTGTAAGGCGCAGAAATTACTTGTTGGTTGATTTTCGGCTCAAGGCCGCTGGTGAGGAAGCTACGGCGGAGCCGGTCTATGCGCGCCGCTTGCGAGCGGCCCTAGGGAGCAACTGGGTTTCTGCTCTGTTTTGGGTTATATAAGAATCACCTCAAGGTGCCGGCAAATCATGTGTCGTGAGGCCTATTGGGTGAAGAACGCATCGGTGCGATGAAAAGGTCATTGTGGACTGGAGCAACCCTTATTGCTCTGCCATTCATATTCGCGGCGCGACACCACTGGTCGCGATGAGTGGGCTACGAACCCTGGGTAAGCTTGAAATGTGGCGGAAATTCGTTAAAAAGAGGGCCTGTGTCTTACGTGGGTTGGATCACCCTTAGCTTCCGCGGAACTGCACATCATGTTTTATGACCACATTCAGTACGGCAGGTTCCACCTTTTTTTGTACCCAGTGGGGCTGATCATGCTTTTTCTGGCTTACACGCTTGAGGAGGAACCGGTAGCCCGGATATCCCTCCTTATTGGGGGCTTGTTGGTCTGCGTTGTGACGAGCTCGTTCCATTGGCTCAACATTCGCGATGACGGGGACTCGCTGCTCGTGCGGTTTGGACCGGTACCGATACTGGGTACTCGGATACCATACGATCAGATTGAAGAGGTGGCCGCAGACAAATCAAGTTTTCTAGATGGTTGGGGGGTGCATTGGACGCCGGGCAGGGGTACTACTTACAACATTTGGGGCTTCGATTGTGTGCGGCTGCGAGTGCGGGGACGAATCATTCGCTTGGGAACGGACGATCAAGCCAATCTCATCGCCTTCTTGCAAGAAAAGCTCCGTAGCCGGGGCCGGATGGCCCGGTTCGAATGACTCCTCAATCAGAGCGTATCGACGGTTCCAAAAAAGGAACGAAACCCGTTGGTCCGCGAGCAATCGGGGGGACGAAAAATTTCGGGAGGCGGCGTGAATTACCCCTAGTTTTGTCCCGAGTACATATCGAGAATGCTTCAAACTTCCCGCCGGAATGATCCCGATGCATTCTTGGGTTAATTCTCCCCGGTTATCATTAGCGACTTTCTTTTTGGTGACCACAGTTTAATTCAGAAAAGGCGACCAATTCTCAATTAATAAAGCTGCACGATTGGATTAGGTTAGCTAATAGACCTAGATGTACCCAGTTTTTCGCTGGGCAGTTGTTCAGGTGCATTAGGCGAAGCTTTGAGCCTTCTGAGAATAGGTCATATGGGTGCGAAAAGACCCCTTGATCGGGTTTTTGCTGTAGTGTACCCTCAACAAACTCTAACGCACATCTTTTTCCTATTTTGTCCAGTTTACCTTTTTGGCGAAAAACCGTTGTTTATCCGGGATAAGGGACCTGACCGATCCCGTTGCATGATGAAATGGGATTGCTGCGGTTTTTGCTGCGCCGAGAGCGTAATAGTGTGGCTCTCATTCAAGGGTTTCGAGCGGGCAGAAGTGTTTTGATCAAGATCGCCGAACAAATCGGGAAAAAAACGTAAATCGGTAAATGACGTATTTTGGGGGCTCTCCGAGACCGCTCAACGAGGCTTTCGTACAAGCATGAAGATTGAGGAATGATCCCTCGCAAGATCATGCCCTAACGGATTTCGTAAAGAATAGCGCATCGATTTCACACGCGGAAGTCTCAGTTTTCCAACCGGGCTAATTTCTTCGGAGGATTCAGTTTTACATCAGGTGATAACGAAGCTTCAGGTCGATAACTAACAGCAAAATTGTTTTTATCTCCCTAGCAATGCTTCCCTTTCAGACTCCTGGAAAACCCTCCGATCCGACCGACCGAAAGGATCGGATCATAAGCCTCAAACCTTCTCGCTTGGGGAGGTTGTTGGGTGTGAAGATCTTGGGGATTGGTAGCAGTGTCCCCGAGAAACGGGTGCGTAATGAGGATTTGGCCTCTCTAGGGTATGACGCACAGTGGATCATCCAGCGAACCGGGATACTCGAACGGCGTCATGCTCCCCCGGATTTGGCGACGAGTGATCTAGCGGTTGAGGCAGCGGAGCGGTGCCTTCAACAAGCGGAAATCCCCCGGGAAGAGGTCGATTTGATTCTTGTCGGCACGTACACGCCGGATTATTTGCTCCCCTCCACAGCTTGCTTGGTGCAGGATCAATTGGGGCTGGTTGCCCCGGCCATGGATATTCAAGCAGCTTGTGCCGGCTTCGTTTATGCCCTGGTGGTGGGGGCCCACTTCGTGGCCTGCGGTACCCATCGAAGTGTGCTCGTGATTGGGGCGGATTGCAATTCGAGGGTAGTCGACCCTACGGACGAGCGGACTTATCCCCTCTTTGGCGATGCCGCAGGGGCCGTACTGCTCGGACCAGGTTCTCGGGAGCAAGGGCTCCTATCGTACGCCTTAGGGGCCGACGGTTCCGGGGCGGATCTTTTGTATCGCTCCATGGGCGGATCGCGGATGCCCTTTAGCTACGACCCAAGCCGAAACGGAGCACACTATCTGCGAATGGAAGGCAAGCCTGTCTTCAAATGGGCGATTCGAGTACTTGAGCAGACGGTTAAGGAAGTGCTTTCCGCCGCCGAGGTGTCGCTTGAGGAGGTGGACCTTTTCCTTTTCCATCAGGCGAACATGCGGATCATCCAATCGGCCGTGGAAACACTAGGGGTGGATCCGGCAAAGGTCTTCAATAACCTGGAGCGCTATGGCAATACCTCTTCGGCGAGTATCCCCTTGGCATTAGACGAGGCGTTCCAACAGGGAAGAATTTCGTCTGGGGATTTGATCTTGGTCAGCGGCTTTGGAGCCGGTTTAGCCTGGGGCACTGCCTTGATCCGATGGTAAGCCAGGCAGCCCTCCGCCCCAGTTCGGTGCCCGGTCGATTGTCTTTCTTTCCCGCTCGGTGCTCTGCCCATCTTGGAGTTCCCTAGCCGGCTCCGCAGCCGGGGGACTCAGCAGCTCGGCGTTTCCGATCTTATCGTAAGCTGGTTGCGTCGATGGTAGCCGAATCGAGCAACATAGGTCCTGGTGAGGGGTGCCTGTTGTCGGCAGACTGTCTTTTGGACAAATTTACGGGGTTTTGCGTAGCTTGGAGTTCGCCGAGTCGTTGGGCCTGTCGAATAAGATGCTCTTGAAGCGGCAGGGCGGAGAAGTAGGCATCCCAAGTGTGTCGGGTACCCACCCAACATTCAAGAGGCAATACCGCTGTTTTTTCGGCATCTTCTGTGGACAAATAGGCGGGACCGAGCAGCCCCAACGCCCTCGGACCGCGCAAACCGTACATGAGGGGGTAGAGGCGTAAGGCTC
The DNA here is from genome assembly GCA_937128505.1 of uncultured Thermogutta sp. Taxonomy (GTDB): domain Bacteria; phylum Planctomycetota; class Planctomycetia; order Pirellulales; family Thermoguttaceae; genus DTLM01. The sequence goes on along the minus strand of CAKZMM010000184.1, from coordinate 6,371 downwards.
GATCGCGAAAATTGGCGGTGATGACCGCCGCGGCTACTGTGCTTAAAGCCTGATCCGTCGCCCCCATGGGGCTAAGTGCCTCTTGATCGGAAGCAGCGGCGATCAAAACAATGCGGATTTCTTGGGGCAAATCTGAGGGCGAAGGCGTCAACTCGCTCGGTCCGAACTTTCCCCCCGCTAACAAGTGAAGGGCGATAAGGATGGTACGGCAACCATAACTAAACCCTACCATCCCGATCGAGCAATCGCGGCCTAGGTTGGCCAGCCATTGTGCCAGGTAAATCCCCTCGATCTCGCTGCGGTAGGCCTTGAGCAGTACATCTTGCCGATTTGATCCACAGATTCGGTCCGAGGGCCAGGACCAAACCAAATAAACGCATTCTTTCGACCCAGCCCCTTGGTTCAATAAGCCGAATAGTTCATTCCCCGCCACTTGGGCATCCCAAGCGGTTGTGCGATTGCCATGTACGAAGACCCAAACGCGGCCGACGCGTCGGACGTCGGCCAGCAAATCCCCGCATTCCCCGGGTTGGAGGAGTCCGTGGCGTTGAACGTGATAGCACATGGGTTGGAAGACGCTGTTGGAGCTTGGCCAAGTCCAGGGAAGTTCGCGCGTCGACAAGATCCAAAAGCTTGGAGCGGATTCTGTGTCAGAAAGGCGAGCCCGCCCCGGGTCAGCGATGGGCAGATCGGCTGCGTGGCTTACCGGGGAACTCATCCCTGCCAAACTTAAGCACGTGACTACCGAGCAAAAAACGAAGTTCCGAAGCCATGTTGCGCGCAAATGTCGGCTACGTACCGATGGGGGGGATTGAATCAGTTTCGTTCGTAAGAATTCTCGACGCATGGGGCGTCCTTTCTTCGACCCGCAGATTTCGACCTCCAAGTTCGTGCCAAAAGTGGGGGAGCTGGGAATCGCTAAATCAATCGCCGTATTCCAGCATCGATCGTTAGGAGGGCTTCCAAAACACAAATGGGCAAGCTGAGCACCTTAAAAGAAACAGGAAATCTACGTAAGAAAAATATAGCACATAACCAGCGCAGTGTTGTGAAAATGCAATAAATGGCTGTTTCAGAAAAAATGCGCACGTTGAATTTGCACATCTCAAACCATGGGGTAGAGTTCTTCAAAGGCCGCGGAGCACCCTGAGTTTCAGCGGCGAGTTAATAGGCCCGCATTTGGAGGGAGTAGAAAATGACGAAATTGCGGATTTTGGCGGTGATAGTGGTTGGACTGGTTTTTACGGCGGGGCCCGGTTGTCGCCTCGATTTGTTCCGTCGAGGAGCCCTGTGGAGGCAACCGGAGGTGGTAGCACCTGCGTGCGACCCATGCGCGCCTGCAATCGTTGATCCTTGCGACCCTTGCTCCCCTGGAGTAGCCGCCCCCGCTCCCCTGGTTTTACCGGGCCCGGCAGCCATGACCCCCGGTGCTTGATTTAGATGATCGAAGTTTTTTTGTAGGGATTTAGGGGCGCTTTGAACGGAAATAACGATTTTTTCGTCCTCATTTGAGGGTATCCCCGCGGAGTAGGTCGTGCTTCTCGATGAGGCAACGACTCAAGAACCCGGCATTTTCCCAAGGTGCACGGTAGCACTGACGAGGTATTTAATTCGGGTGAATTTAAAGAAGGCGCTCCGGCGTGATTGCGGGGAATTCTGGCAGCGAATAAGGCTGACTCCTAATTTCTATTGCTTCCAGCAGTTTTACTGCCATTTGTTTGTGGATATCGCCGCACGGTCTTGAATTCAGCAAGCGAAGAGGGGTACATCGCTGCGTGGTTCTGTAACCGTCGTGCCACCTATACGGCGGGTGTACCCTGAGTGTGCAATGTGAATGGCCTTGCCCGTTTGGCCGGATTCCAGTAGGATCACGCCGCTGATTCGGAGGAGTCGGTGGCTTGGGAAATGAGTGGGACTTCGGCAAGGAATTCACTGGGATGCCGGCTACACTGGCTGAGCTTGCGGCCCTAGTTAATGGCCGAGTAGTCGGGGAAAAATCCATTACGGTCGACGGGGCGGTGCCACTTCCGGCGGCTGCACCGGGCAAGATCACGCTGGTAGACCAGCCGGAGCGTGTCGGTCAAGCAATCAGGCTCGGTGCGTCCGCGGCAGTGGTGCCGGAAGGGTTATCTCCCAGTCAGATCGCCGTCATCCAGGTGGCGGACCCCCATCAGGCTTTCGCCGAGATTGTGAGCTTTTTCCGACCGCCGCGGCCACAGCGCCGGGTGGGAATCAGCCCGCTAGCGGTTATCAGTCCCACGGCCAAAATTGGCGAAGATGTGGATATCTATCCCTTTGCGACGATCGGCGATGATGTCGAGATTGGTCGCGGCTGCACCATTCACAGTGGTGTCCACATCATGGCCGGCTGTAAGATCGGGGCAGACGTCACCATCTTTCCCAATGCCGTTCTTTACGAAGACACCATGGTGGGACCCAGATGCGTGATTCACGCAGGTGCAGTGCTGGGGGCTCACGGCTTTGGCTACTGTTGCCGTGATGGCCGGCACCAACTGGCGGCGCAGCTCGGTAACGTAATTCTTGAGGCAGAAGTCGAGGTGGGGGCGTGTGCGACGATTGACCGTGGTACCTACGGACCCACCACGATCGGTGAGGGAACGAAGATCGATAATTTAGTCCTCATTGCCCATAATTGTTCCATTGGAAGGCACAACCTCATTTGTGGGCAGGTTGGCATCGCAGGAAGTTGTTCCACGGGCGATTACGTCACTATGGCGGGCCAAGCGGGTGTGCGGGATCATATTCACATCGGCGAGGGGGCCGTCTTGGGAGCCATGGCCGGAGTTATGAAAGATGTGCCGGCGCGGACCCGCGTAGTGGGAATTCCCGCCACTCCGGAACGGGAGCAAATGCTCAAACAAGCGGCATTGACCAAGTTGCCGGAAATGCGACGGGAGTTGAAACGGCTCCGCGTTCTCGTGGAGAAGTTGGCAGCAGAGAGTAATGGGCGATTATCGCGATCGATTGAAGAGGAGCTGAATCAACTGCAGGAAGACATGGCAGACCAAGGCGGGGAGGAGCTTCCACTGTTGTGAGGGGGTATTCCTGCGGGAGAATATGATTTGGCCCGGCTTTTCGGTGCAAGTATTAGCGGTTCGGTGCAATCGGGCAGATGCGGTGAACGCTCCAGTTCAGAGCCGAGCAAACCGGCAGTCCAGAGGACCCTTGACTCGCAGGATAGTCGGGCCGATTCACGTCGGATAGGGCTGATCGCAGGTTGGGGCCGCTTGCCCGTGGTCGTCGCGGAAGCCGTTTGTCGCTCTGGCCGAGACGTGGTGTGTCTTGGAATTTTAGGGCACGCCGATCCAAAATTGCGGGAAATCTGTCGAGAATTTCGCTGGTTGGGTCTCGGTCAAATGGGGGCCGCAGTGAAGCACTTTCGGCGGCGGGGCGTTCGCGAGCTGACCATGGCGGGGAAGGTGTTCAAAACCCAACTTTTCCAACCGTGGTTTTGGTTCCGCCAGCGGCCCGATTGGTTTACCATCCGAGCTTTCGCCCGACACTTCTTGTGGCGTCGTGCCGATTGCCGTGATGATTCGCTCCTTGGTCGTGTGGTAGAGGTCTTCGAGAAGGAGGGCCTCAGTTTTCAGCCGGCCACCGACTATTTGCCCGAATTGCTGGTTCCGCCAGGACAGCTCTCGGCTCGTCGTCCCAATGCCCGTCAAAGGCAAGATATCTCTTTCGGATGGGAAATCGCGAAGCAAATCGGGCGAATGGATATCGGTCAAGCCGTTGCCGTCAAAGACGGAACTGTCCTTGCCGTCGAAGCCATTGAAGGGACCGATGAGTGTATTCGCCGTGCCGGCACCTTATGCGAGGTCGGAGGATTTACCGTCGTCAAAGTCGCGAAACCGCAACAGGACATGCGATTCGACGTGCCCACAGTCGGCCTACGCACGCTGGAAACAATGGTCGCAGCAAAGGCGGAAGTTCTGGCGGTGGAAGCTGGGAAAACAATTTTTCTCGATGCGAAGGAGTGTCTCGAGTTTGCCGATCGTCACCGCCTGATCATCGTGGCTCTCAGCTCCGAGGACTTAAGTCGCCCGGAGGAATCCACCCCCTGAATCCGCTTCTGCGGCGGAACACGAGCGGATTAACCTGCCGGAAACAAAGGGACGTTTAAACTCTATGACCCCCGGTGGTTATTCAGCCTTTTTTCCAGCACGCCTCCGCGTATTACGTCGGTGGGTCTTAGGCTCGCCAAAACGGTTTTTTCGTGGAGAGGGGGGAAATATGGCCAATTTGCCAATCGGGAATTGTTGCTCCGCGGGCAAGGTGTCTTGGCGGCAAATCCGGCGGTTCTTTGGACCGGGCGATTTCGTGCCGGTTCCCGGCTGCGGTGCGACGGCAATCTGACTAGAGATGTTGCTTATTCTCGTATTCAGCAATTGACTGGCCGCTTCCCGGCTGGCGTGTGACTACTTTCAAAGTAAGGCTGTTTTTTCAAAGTAAGGCCTGTTTTTTCAAAGCAAAGCCTTTTTGCCAAATCGCCGAAAAAGTACTGGAGGAAGTCTGCCGCGCTTGCGGGTTCAGTGTTCATCACGTCCGGTAAGCTTTTCTTCTGCTTGATCGGCCTGCCAAGCAATCGCTGCGAGCAATCGGCTCACTTGGACCGGCTCCAACTCCTCCGGCAGAAGGTTTGCTTGGAGGACCACCAAGGGAGGACCGCCGAATTCGCGAACGGCGAAGGCCCCATGAACCAGCTTTGCATTATAGCGCAACAGCGCCATAGCATGCTTGCTTTGAGCCGGCCCGCAGACTGACCAAAAGCTCACGAGCTGCGATTTACCATCGTCGGCCCCAGAGACTTGCATGTAAACGACTTGCTTCCTTAATGCACCGGTGGGGACGGTCACGCGGAGTTGATCGTTCACCGCATCCACCGAATAACCGGCTTTTTCTGCCACGGAACGCACAAACGACACGGGGTCCGGTGGTGTCGTGCCCAGTTCGTCGAAGCTAACCGCCGCTGCTGCCGTGGGGACCACCGTGGGGGTAACTCCAGAAGCTGCCGGACTGCCTGCATGAGGTTGAGGGCTACCGCCAGTGGGCGGCACCGGAATCGATGGTCCCCCAACGGTTGGGCCCCCCGGGGGTTGGGAGCCCGGAGGAGCCGCTCCTGGTCCCGCCCCTCCTGCGGCTTGCCCCTGTTGGGCCATCGCTTGCTGAATCATGCCGGGCATCATCATGCCGAATCCGGCTCCCATTCCCATGGCCATAGCTCCGCCGGCGGGACCGGCCGACTGGGCCATTTGCGGCACGCTTTGCGCCATTTGGTACCGCATGTATGCCCCCAGGTCGCCTACCGCCCCCATTGCCGTGCGTGCGTCGATGGCCCGCTGCACCTCCTCCGGCGGAGTGATAGCATTGACGAAAAAGTCGACGAGTTCCAAACCGTACTTGGCGAACTCCTCGCTGACTTTGGCCCGTGTGCCCGACGCAATTTCGTCGTATCGCCCGGCCAAATCCAGTAGACCGATGCGCACCGTACCCAGCAGATCCGCAAGCCGGGCCACAACCAAATCTTTCAGGAAAGCCGTGACTTCGTCGGTGGTATATTTTCCTTGCGTTCCGACCAACGTATTTACCAGAAGCGGGGCGTCAATTACGCGAAATGAGTATTTCCCGAAGCTCCGCAAACGCACAACACCAAATTCAGGATCGCGGAAGACGATGGGTTGCCGCGTGCCCCATTTCTGATCGATAAATGTCTGCTTCCCCACAAAGAGGACGACACACTGAAATGGCGATCTCTCCCACGGGATGGTCAGCAGCCGCGTGATGATCGGTAAGTTGGCCGTCGTCAAGGTGTAGCGTCCCGGGCCGAAACGGTCCATCGCTTTTCCGTCCCGGAAGAAAATGGCCTCTTGGTTCTGCTGAACGATGAGTTGGGCACCAAGTTTTATATCTGCCGAGCCTTCCGGCGGAATTCGTTGCACCAGCGAGCGATTACTCTCATCAAAAAACTGGATTACTTCCAACCGAATTCCCATCAGTTCACCCCTTCTATTAAGTCCCGTTCCTTATAAGAGGCAAGTTCGGCCGAGCAAACGGCTAAATCCAAGACCGCTCGAGCCGCATTAACCTCCCTGCCAGAAAAACTACCCTGCTAAAATAGGTTCAATGTGAACATGCCGTATTGAAATAGGTTCAATATGAAGATTTTCCCGGTCGGGTAAACATCGTTGCCCCGTAGCCACCGTTTAGCCCATACCGAACGCCTGCCGGATAACCCGCACCCTCGAAACTTTGCCTTGGTTGGGACACCGATAATCTCCCCAACCTACTAGTCGATTCCTTCGAGGATATGCGAGCGTTTATCCCAAGCCAATTCAAGCTCCTCCAGCCGC
>CAKZMM010000183.1 GCA_937128505.1 uncultured Thermogutta sp. | reverse complement strand
CCCCTCTCTCGAGCGATCAATCGTCTAGCTTTCTTTAACTTGAACTTGTAATAGGAAGCTTGTAATAGGAGATTAAGCGGTTTACCGGGCAGATGGCTTGTTGTGGTCGCTCCCCTTTTCAAGGACATCTTTCCGGCGGCACAGAGGCCGCAGCCCTTGGCAGCCCTTTAACGGCCGATTCACCCGGCTAAGCGTTTCCAGCGGAGAAAGCCAAAGAAAAACTGGGATGATTCTTCCAATTCACTAGGCGACGCTACAGCCTCGCCGCGAATAATCGCTTGGGGATTATCCCGACACAGAAGCATGGCCACGTCCCAGCCCACTCGGCTCACCAGGTGCTCAAAGGCTCGACGAATCAACGGCCGCCGCCGCCGGGCCCCATGCGCATCCGTAGCTACCACGTGGATCAATCCCCGGGCTAAGAATTGCTCCGCTGCCGCCTGGGCTATAGGCCCAAAAGCGCCGAGAAAACTCCCCGCTGTCACTTGGATTACCACACCAGCCTCGACCAAGCGACGAACAGCATCGGGCTTGCGGCTCAGTTCCAGATTGCGCTCCGGATGAGATAGTACCGGTACTACCTCCTGGGCTTGAAGCCTCTGCAACAGTTTACCCAACGGGAACGATGATTCGTGCGGTAGCTCCAGGAGCACATATCGCCCTAAGTCCGCAAGAGTCAGAACCTCACCGTTCCGGAGGCGCTCCGGGATATCGGGCTCAATGCGGATGTCCGCCCCGGGGCGTACCTCGAGGGGAATCTGCTGTTGCACCAATAGCGCTTGGAGCTCCGCACACCGGCTGCGGATAAGTGCCGCCGAATTATGGTCGAAAGCCCCGAGCTGGTGCGGCGTGGCGACTATCGCCGAAATCCCTTCGGCAATAGCCAGTCGGGCCATCTGCAAACTTTCTTCCCAGTCCGCCGCTCCGTCGTCCAAACCCGGTAAGATATGGCAATGCAGGTCGATCAAGCCGTTGCAGTTCAATTGGGGCCTCCTTTCCCTCTTACCGCGACAAAGAAAAAATTTTGGTTTTGCGGGGGCAATGCCTAGGTCAAAACAAAAATCAGATCGCTTCGACCGATGAGTAATCTCACCCCAAGTAATCTCACCCCGCCCTCCCGGCCCGCGCTTTCCCCGATTTTTCGAAAAAAATTGCCGATTAGGTTTATGAAACTCGTCCCTCTCGAAAACATGCCGAAAAATGAGAGAAAATGTACACCCTCGGATCGAATGACACTTCCTTTCCCTCAGCAAGGTCCCTTGCTCTAAGGACTTTTAATTTCAAAAAGCTCCCTAATAGGAGAGGACTCTCAGCAAACTCTAACCTAAATCTCTTTGTGGGACTCCATCCGTCCTTGCAAGATTATCTATTCGCCTCAGAACGTTTTTTCTTCTTAGATTACCCGGACTTTACATATATACCAAACACCTCACATTCGTGCCCCTTTGTAACAAGGATCTTATCGAGGGATGTTAGGCTCAAACAACCGCTTTTTTCGGACTTATGAGGCAGCCGTGGGTTACTCCGATGAACTTTGGCCCCACGGAAAAACACGGAAAAACTACCTACGATTTCTCCCCACTTCCCCCGCTTCGGCACTCTGTAGCCTGCTATCTCGGCTCCTACCCGCTATCGCCGGATGAGCTCGAGAAAACCGGCTCCACCATCAAGGCCACGACCCGTTTGGAAAAAGGCGCAATTATCAGCCACGCAGTATTTGAACCCCGAAGCCGAAGCTGACCACGCAATCGCTCAGGTTCGAGCGCTACTCCACGCTTTTTGATTTCCACCCATCCGGCATCGCGTAGCCTCAAGTATTCCCGAAGCTTTTTCACATCGAACGGAAGAACCTCTTTCACCTCATAAGTGCTCAGGGCCGGGTCTTCCAGCAGATTTTCGCCCGTCAAATAACCCCCCCGTGGAGCCAAGGCCCTTAAACTTAATTCGGCTGCCAAAGCCGGCACCAGCCGGGCTGCTAAGACGGCCGGATGCGGATCGTAGACAAAACGCTCGATCCGCTCGCCGAAAAGGAGCGTTTCCTTTCCCGTCCCAACGATCGTTCGGGCTGCCAAGGCTTGCGGCAGCCCCCGGCGAAAGAGAATGCTGGCCCGACGCATCCCTAACTGCTGGGCAAGGTTTCCTCCCCACGCGATCAATTGGCGACATTCGCCACGATGACCGATCCACTCCCATTCCAACTGCGCCTCCCACGCGGAGCAAACCCGAGCGGCAGGTGCCAGCTTAATCGCCCCATGAGGTTGGTTCGTCCAAAGTCTTTCCGCGAATTCCCATGGAGGCTCCGACCACCGGGCTTGCGAGACCCGATGGGTTCCCGGACGTCTATCCGGATCCAAGTGCCACAATTCCACCCCCTCTAGCCGTGTCTCAATTTCGCGAACATCTGCACAGGTTACGACCGCACGCCCTCGGAGTTTACCCGCAGTGCTCCAGAGCTCGGCATTCGCTTGTGCGAAAAGCGCCGTCACACGATCGCGCTCCCATCCCTCCACGTCCCCTCGGGTAGCAAATCCGAGCAAATCCCCCCCAATCCCGCAGCAAAGATCCCAAACAGGCTTCCCGGCTGTAAAACGCCGGGATTTCCACAAAGCAATCGTCTCGTCGGTTGCCTGCTCCAGCCCTTTGCGGGTAAAGAACATTTGAGACGCACAAGTGAATTTTTCGGATGCCCGCCGCCTCAGCTCACGCTGTTCCAGCAGGAGTCGGACCCGGCTTGCCGACCAGTCGCGGCGCAAACTCCGCGCCAACTCCAAATCCCCCCGCGGATCCTCCGCAATCTGCCGAAGGCATCGCGCACCTTCCTCGCTCACTAACCACAGGTAATCCTCAAAACTCTCTCCCGCCATGGTCCACCGTAAACTCTTTCAGCGGTCTGCTTCTCCTACCCATTTGCGAGGGCAACGACACTTTTTTACACTCCGTTACCTGGCGCCATACTTAAGATATCGCGTCCGAATTCGATGTCGCGTACGCATCGCCCGGAGATTTTCGGGAAGATCATCGCCCTGAAGACGCGCGGCAGTCTCCTGGTCCGTAAGCGTATTCACGAAGTTCTGCTTATCATTAAGCAATTCAAAAAACCAGCAATTCAAAAAACCTAAGTCGATCCCTGTTGCGGGTTGAGAGGAGGAACGGCTTATGCACTGGATCTTACGTTGGATTTGGCAGGCTGGTGTCGTGGGTAGCTTTCTCACGGGGCTTTTCGCGATTCTCCCCATTGTCATCACGGGAATTCTCCTCGCGTGGGTGGGCCGGCTTCTCCATCAATGGGTGGGGCCGGAGAGCTTCGTCGGAACCATGCTTAAACAAGTCGGCCTCCGCGTGGTTAGCGAACCGCTCGCGATTTTTGCCGGTTGGATTATCGTCCTCGTGGGGATCTGGCTTCTGGGAATCTTCGTGCAAACGATCGGACGAAAACGGTTCAGCCAAATGATCGAGCGATTTTTCGCCCAAGTGCCATTGATTGCCCGGTTTTATAATCCGGTCGTTCAAGTGCTCGAACTATTTCGCCGTCAAGAGTCCGATCAATTGGCTAGCATGCCCGTGGTCTATTGTCATTTTGGGGCAGAATATGGAGGCGGCTTTTTGGGAATACAAGTCTCCAGCCAACTATACCGTTTCAACGGTCATCCATGCTACCTTGTTTATGTTCCAACTTCTCCCGTTCCGATGAGCGGCGGTTTGGTGCTCGTTCCCCAGCAAAAAGTTTATCGCCTTGATATGTCGGTCGACGCCCTGCTTCAGATCTATCTTTCCATCGGAGTCATGGCTACCAGGGCGATTCCCAAGCAGTATTCGGCAGAATCCCCGCAGATTGAGACGACTCCGTCCGGCTCCGAACCTGCTCATTAACCGGGGGAGTTGCCGCCACGATGCCGATTCCTCCCTGCGAAACCGATGTCGATTGCTCCTTGGTAAATCGTTTGCTCCCTGCCGAATCGTTGCCCGTTCCTCCCTGTGAAACCTTACCAAAACCGATTCTGGATCGCGAAAACTTAGCGTACTCTTTCGGGACTATCGCTAAAGGCACGGAGTGCTCGCGCCGGCCCCATTCCGCAGAATACCCCGGAAAGCCGAAAACCATGCCGGCTTAACCTCCCTACCGTGCTAATTAAAAACCGCGCCATTTCTCGCTAATTTACCAGCCTTTTTTGCGAAAGTGCCCTTGACGCCATTTGCCGTGAGCAAAATATTTATTTAGAAGTCCTAAATATATGCTGTCAAATGACGATCATTTAGCTAAACGCCGAAGGTTTGCGGAAGCAAAATCGCCGAATCTCCCTTCCAAAAAGCTCTTCCATCAGGGGTTCATTTTGACTGGAGGAGAACGCCTTGTTGGGGCTGAACACCGAGCGCCGGGTTACCACTCCCCCGTACCAACTCTCCGAGCGAAGGGGAGCAAATCGTCGGGGAAAAACCTTGCTCAATTCCCCCAAATGGAAGGGCATTAGAGGACCGCCTGCCAACGGCCCTTTCGGTCAAAAACGTTTTCTGGGGCCACTTATCCCCGCAAATACCTTTAGCTAATGGCTACGCATTTCCGCGTATCATTACCTCGCTAATCGCTACGCATTTCCGCATATCCATATCCCGAGAAGGAATGCCGCTCCCACGGAACTTTCTGCCTTGTTTGAACTCACTACCACGGCCCGAAGGCTTGGACGATGGCCAAAAACTTTAACCGTTTCTCGGAGGGAGAATACTTCCTCCACTACCGTGTCGTTCAATCGCCGGTTGAAAGGTTCCACTGTAACACTGACCCTTATCGGATAGGAGAATCGAAAGATGACCTCGCCCAATATCCCCGGATACCTTTATGGTAGTGACCTTCTTGATCCTTCGCCGGTATCTCTGGAAGAGTTTGAGAAGCTCAAGCAATCGGTGATGTGGTCCGAAGAAGACGCGGCCCATCTTCGGCGTGCCGCTCAGTTGCTCGAGCCGAAAATCGAGGAGATTTTGGATCTTTGGTACGGTTTTGTGGGTTCCCAACCTCACCTATTGGCGGCATTTTGCGGCCCCGATGGCCTCCCGAACCACCAATATTTGGCGGCGGTACGAGCTCGTTTTGGCCAATGGATCCGCGATACCTGTACCCGACCTTATGACCAGGCTTGGTTGGCTTGGCAGCAAGAAATCGGCCGGCGGCACCATCGGCAAAAGAAAAATCGCACCGATGGGGTAACCGCGGCCGAAACTGTGCCCCTGCGGTTTTTGATCGCCCTGATTTATCCGATCGTCGCTACCATAAGAACATTCCTAACAAGTGACGATCTGTCGGAAGATCAAATTGACAGAATGCATGCCGCTTGGTTTAAATCAGTGGTAATGCAAGTTGCATTGTGGGCTCGAGCCTACGCAGGGCCCGACGACTGGTAACCCGCCCGAGGGACTCGGTAGGGCCGATCAAGAGCCCCTCAAAAAAGGCGGGCCAGCACCTTTGGGGGTGCGTAACAAATGAGACTAGCTAAATTGAGTAATCCGGAGGGGGAGATGACTGAGAAAACGCGCGATTTGGATACGAGGATCGTGGCGGCCATCGAGCGCTTGTCCACGGCTACCCGCTCGGCAATGCGGCAAGTTACAAAAAATTATCAACTTACACCGCTTCAGCTCCAAATCTTGGCTTATGTTGCGGCAAGTGGCCCTGAAGTCACCATGGGGAAGCTTGCGGCCCATTTAGGCTTACGTCCACCGACAATTACCGACGCCGTGGTTGCGCTTGAGCAGAAACGCTTGCTGGAGCGGGCCCGATCGCCCCACGATGCCCGGACGGTCCACTTGCGGGTGCTTACCGCCGGAAAAAAGGTCTTAACCCGTCTGACCACTTGGAGCAAGGTGCTCCGCGAGCAACTGGAACTGCTCTCCGATCAAGAAAAAGGACTTTTGCTTAACGCCCTACTGTTTTTGATACGCGGCTTTCAGCAGGCAGGTCTTATCAGCTTGACACGAATGTGCACGACCTGTGTGTTCTTCGAGCCGGACCGGTATTCCGATCCTCAATCCCCCCATTATTGCCGCTTGCTGGAGCAGCCGCTGCGGTTGGTCCAGTTGCAGGTAGATTGTCCCGATCATCAGCGCAACCAGGGCACCTCGGCTATTGAGAAAAATCCGAAGAGAAAATCGGCGGTGCCTAATTCGCGCGAAGCGGCAAATCACGCAGGTCATTGAGCTGCCGCGACGATGCGAACCTGGCGCAACTTTGCCCCCCGCGGCAAACTTCGCCCTCTGGGGGATGTGTTTAAAACAGATGTGCGGTTCCGTGGGGCTAACCGCACACCCCGATCGACCGGTCGGCTCGATCTTACCCGAGAGTAGAGCTGGGGATTACTGGTCCGCTCCGCGGAAGGACCCCCCTTCAAGCAAGGAGTGACTTTAATCTGGCTGGTTTATCCGGTTCATCTGAATAGCACGTCTTTTCGTGCACAAGGAGCCAGTCGATAGCCGCGTCCGCCTAGCAACGCAGGAACGAGGCCGGCCCTTAGTGCAAGCAGCAAGTTGCACAAATTCATTTACCTACCAGAAATTCAATTCATTTACCTAAGAGAAATTCAATTCATTTACCTAGCACATTATTTACCTAGCACAAACTCATTTACCTATTCATCTACCTATAGGACTTGG
>CAKZMM010000182.1 GCA_937128505.1 uncultured Thermogutta sp. | reverse complement strand
GCCGCCCGCAAAATCCGCATCCCCTCCTCCGACAACCGATCCAATACCAACACCCGTACCATCCTCAGTCTCCTTCGTTTTTTAGTATTCTGAAATTTCTCCGTTAGTTGCCGACTACTCCCGGGTCCCAGCAAACACCTATTCTCGTCCTTTGCCCCAAACAACCCTTTCGAGTATATTCACACCGAATAACCGACACCTCGATGCCGGCCTCTAAACCACATTTGCCACCATATTTTGCCGCGTTCTCTATTTTGCATTCTCTATTTTGCCGTGGTCTCTACCGGTCGAGCAATCCGGCTAATCCCCCCTTCGCTAAGCGCACGATCACCCTGCCAAGCTGCCGCCGACGACCTGCATCCCACTCCCGTGCCAGATGCCGTAAATTGAAAATTCCAAGCGATTGAGATTTGAAAATTCCAAGGGATTGAGATATTGAAACCCCCAAGGAACCGAGCACGCAAGCAACCGACCCAATTCGGCTTTTGGCCCAGCATTTTCGATGGGCTTCGGGCGGCGATACCCGGCCTAACCCCGAATCCCAAGCTGCCCCAACACGATCGAAAATAGATCGACATCTCTCAAGGCTTTATGAGGCAGGAGTCCCGGATCCGAAACCAAAAGAACGGTCCGCTGACTGGGGTCCCGTGCCGGCGCTCCATGCGAACCGCGAATCAAAGTCGCATCCAGGGGGATCGACCGGCTCACCGGGTCGAAACAAAGCTCCACCGGGTCATACCCCGGTTTTCGGTGAATATCCACCGTACGAGCAAACCGCGGAGCCACTCCATCGTCCAACCACCAATAATAGGCGAACCAACTATCAGGCTGAGCGATCAGCACCAACTCGCCGGAGCGGGGATGATCCAAACCGTAGCGGCCCAGCGTCTCTCCGGTGACCACCTCGGCCACCTCCGGCTGATTTGCGAAAGCCGCCCAAACCATTTTCTGCGTTTCCGGCTCACCATCCAGCACGAAGATGTGTGCCAATTGATGATCCACCAAGGCAAACGCCCGACTGGCCGCAAAATCGATCAGCTCTCCCTCCTCCGTAAAGCGTGTCCGCAAAAGCCCCCATTCCCGAAGGATGCGGTTCGGATAACTGACTCGCTCCACCGGCGTGATCACGTATTCGCCGGCGATAAGCCAAAGCGGCTTCTCAGGATAGGCATCGTCCAAACCCTCCGCCAATCGGGCCAACACCTCATCCAATTGACTGACCGCCGCGGCGGCTTCCGGACTTTCCGGACCCCGACGCTGCGCCGCATAATCTAAATGAGGGAGGTAGATAAAGAAGAAATCCGGTCGCCAGCGTCGTGCCGCAAACACCGCCGAATCGACGATCCACGCACTCGAGCCGATCGAGGCCATCGGTCCCCAGAATTGATGAAGCGGGAAATCGCCGAACCTCCCCTTCAATTCCCCGTACAGTTCCGGCGGTTGCGTGTAGCACCACAGGGATTCCGTGCCGTCCGGATTGTGGATCGGAGCCGGCGTACACACGTAATCGGCCCGGCATCCTTTGGTGTGCAAGGCGAACCAAATGGCGGATCTTCGCGGTGGGGAACTCGCGGCCAGCACTTGCCACAATTGGGGGCGTTCGATGCAGTCGTTGGGCGAAGTCCACATCTCTACCTCGCGCCGCTCTCGCCAGAAGAACCCATTCGCGATCACGCCATGCTCCCGCGGAAGCGTCCCGGTCAGCATGTTTGCCTGCACCGGACACGTCACACAGGGGAAACTGGGCGATAATTCGGCAATTTCCCCCCCGGCCATCCAACCGCGAAGAAGCGGCATAACCGTAACATCTTTTTCCCGCAAATTCGGCACCGATACCAAGATCACTGCGGAGTGGTCAGTCACCTTTTGCCCTTTCCACAAGGAGTTGAAGAAACTCGAAAGCCCGCCGGCAAATTTCGGGCCCACGTTCACTGTGGCGACTTAGCTCGACATAAATACCCCCTTGATAATCTACTTGGGTCAAGGCTTGCAAGACCGCCGGAAAATCGATTTCGCCTTCCCCAAACATCAGATGCTCATGCACCCCGCGACGCATGTCCTCGATGTGGATATTGACAATCCGCGGCGCCCAACGCCGAATCTGCTCCGCAATCGGCACCTCACCCTGACATTGGAGATGCCCGATATCCAGGGTAAGCCACAGGTCCCCACGCCCCAATCGGCTCAGCAAAGCTTCGTAGGAGGCCAGGGTGTCGATGAACATGCCGGGTTCTGGCTCAAAGGCCACGCGGACCCCTGCCCTGCCCGCAAATTCCAACATCTCCGCGAACCCGGCGCAAAGCAGCTCCCAGGCTTCCTCCGGTGATTGGCCCGAATGAAGTCGCCCCGACCATACCGACACACAATCGCTCCCCAACTCCGCCGCACATCTGATGGCGAATTGGTAAAAGGAAAGCCGCCGAGATCGCTCGCCCGGATCCGGATGAAGCAGCGTGGGCTCGTGCTTGTGCCAGGGGTCAAGCAGGTATCGGGCTCCCGTCTCAACCGCCGACCGCAACTCGTACCTTTTGAGGAACCGCGAAACCTCCGCAAGCTGCTCGCGCCAATTTGCCTCGTGCGGCGAAAGGGCGTGGTGATCGATCGTCAAGGCCACGCCCTTGTAACCGATCTGTTGAATCACGCTTAAGGCATCCATCAAGCGATGATGCACGAGGCCATTGGTGTTATATCCGAGAAACATGGCCCGATTTCAATGTGTCAAAAACATCTTTCGCAAATCTCTGAGATGATTTTCCCCGGGAAGCTTTCCGCGAAACGCTCATCCCTCTTAATATCGACCAAGCTACGTGGGGCTGATCCAAACCGTGGCGACCACCGCCGGCAAAAGTAACGAAAGAACCAACACGGCGGGCAAACTGCCGGCAAAAACTAAACAGGCGGCTGCGTCCAGGACAATAATCCAAAGAATGGCTTGTTTCGTAGCCCGTTGTACTTGGTGGGGTGTGGGCCCGATGATCGCTCCTGCACACCGGTACCCAATGATCCCGGCAATAACGGCGATCAATAGTCCCCAACGCTCCAAATTTAATAAAGCACGATTGAAATGCTCCGCGGCCCACCAGGGCAATAAAGCTACCATGGCGACTCCGGCCAACATGAGAAGCACACCCAAAGCCAGGGACCATCGGGAGCTAGAGCCGGCCTCTTGCCGGGCAAAGCAAGAAATTCCCGTCGCATAGACCCCAATAGCCCCCGCGGCCAAGAAATGTGCGGTCATCAGTCCGCCGCCTTCAGACATGCTTGCCCCGCTCAAAGTCATTCCCAAAAGCACATTCAAGGTGCGACATATCCCGATCAAGATCGGACCCAAGAAGGTCTCTTTCAACAAAAAGTTGTAAACGAGAATCGTCAATCCGAGCCCCACCCCCGTTAACCCCATGCCGGGGCTTAAACCTTTTATACTTAACCCGACGCAAAGCCCCAAACCAAGTAACCATGCTCCGATCCCTAGCATGGCGGCCCAGCGCCGGCTGATACGTCCGGACGGCAATGGCCGACCGGGCCGCTCGCGGCTATCGCGGTCGAAATCGGCCACATCATTCAGCACGACTCCGGCGGCATAGAAAAACACCGAAACCGCAACCACCCCAACAAGCGTCTGCGGCGAAAATCCCCAGCTCCCGGCTTGAATGGCAAGAAACCCGAATAAAGAGTCGGCTGCCGCAGTGAAGAGATTCGGCAGGCGGATTAACTGAAAATACGCCAGAAGGTATTCGGTTGAAAGCCGCGGTTGCAACCGGCGGTCCATGAGCCACCTTTATCCCCCGAAAATTTCGGCACGCGCGTCGCCATTGCCTCTGCGTGAGTATCGGCCCTCCCTATTTTTCCTCCCTCAACCTCCATGACCGGCTACCATCGGCCTGGGCGTAACGGCCTTTCAGCTTAGATATACCCGACGCCCCCTGAGCTTAATGAACTCCGTTTCCCCGGACAAGGGATGCGCACCACACTTAGGATTACCAAAGCTCTGGGGAAGGTACTCCTTCGCGCATAAAGGAGATGTACCACCGCCTCGGTCCTTCAGCGGTTTTTCGCTAGCGGCGGCAAAGTTTAGGATACGCAAACTCCAGAAGCGGCCGTTGCAAAATCGCTTAAAGCGAATTCCGGCGGAAAGCTTGGGCCTATGCGTCCTATCGGAAGTTTGCGCGGCAGGTCATCGATCCCTCCCCTTTCAGGCGCGCGATGATCCAGATGCGGCTGACGGGAGGCTCCCCCAGCATACACAGGATACGTCTTTCGGGAGCCATTGGGCAAAGATAGAGAAAGAGAAAGATAGAGAAAGAGAAATAGACGCAAAAGGTTAAAAAATCGTGAAAGACTTATTTTGGCACAAGCAGGGAACCGGCTGCGCAAAAACGCACCTTCTGCCGGGTTTTTAACGAGTCATTCCTTGCAATCTGCCAAATCAAGACGGGAAGGTAACCGCCGTACAACCGGTCAAAGCCGCGCCCTAAACCTCCGTTTCTGCTCCGCGGCGAACTCGAATCGGTCGGCGAGCCGGCAGTTGCGTCCTTCCACGTCGTCGGGCATGATTGCCATTTTCGGCAAGAACCCGCTGGGCCTTCGACAAATCGTTCACCCGAATGACGGCCAAACCTCCGCCCCGAACACCGCTTTCGCCTCCAAAAGAGCAATACGCATAATCGATATTGATATGCTCCGAAGCCAAGCGCTCACAAACCCGCCGAAACGCCCCGGGTTGGGCCGCCACTTCCACCACCAATACATCCGACTGTTCAAACGGCAGGTTCAACTCCTGGAGCACTTGCACGGCAGCGTCGAAATTATCGGGGATAAAACGCACGGTCCCTCGGTCGCCAGAGTCCATCACGCATAAGGCTTGAAAATGGACCTTTCGTTTATTCAGGGCCACTAGCATGGATGCCAATCGGCCGGGTTTGTTGACCAGCGACACAGAGAGTTGTTTGGCCGTGTGCATAAGCACATCTCCTGTTAACGAATCGTTGGAAAAGATCCCCACAAACGCGCTGCACCCGACAAAAAGAACCCCATGGCAAGAAGATTCATTCAAGGCCCGATTTTGGACACCCTGTCAAACTCAAGGCCTGCTACCCCCAAATTTGATAATAGCCACTAGATAAGCAGAGTCAATGCTATGAAGCCGGAAATTAACCGGGATCGCTCGGAAGGTTCAACGGGATCCAACGTTTGCAGCGATCTCGGCAACTTTGACTTGCCAGCACCTTTAGTACTCAAGTTACTTTCGGATTTGTGCAGATTGGTGCCCCTTTTGCAGTTTCTGCTTCGTCTGAGGTTAAAGATTTCCAATCCAGGGATTGTCGTGCCCGTTTCTAATCCGTGCCCGTTCCAATCAAGGATCTGCCGTTCCCGCTTTTGATTCAGGAATTGTGCCGTTTTCGCTTTTAATTAAACGTCTTTTTCGCTCTTAACTATTCGCTCTTAACTAATCGTCTTTTATTAATCGTCGTTTGCGAACGAGTCGGGATTCACGCCCTGAGCCGCTTGGAGGCACCGCGTCTTGAACAAGCATTTAAGAGGGCCCCTTCCAGATGGACTCATTCCGGTTGGAGTTATTCCTCATTCCGGTTGGACTTATTCCCGGGGGGAATGGACTCATCGCCGATGGAATAGCCCCATTCCTGTGGCAAAGGATTTACGACTCATTGCCGGTGGAAAAGGGCGAACTCAAGGCGAATCCCCCTCGGCATGGCCTCTCCGAAGCTCAAACAAAACGAATGTTGAAGGAAAACGGAAAAAGTCGAATGCAAATGACAAATAAAGGGCCGATAACCCGGGAGGAAGTATCGTACGTAATTGGGGGCTGAATTTTCCCGCAAAAAACGGCAATCGCTGAGCCTTGGAGGGAACTTTTCTCCGGGTTACCGCGTCGAACCTACAGAAAAGCTTTCGGAGAAAAAACCGGCACAAATAAAAGCAGGTACGAACAAAAAGGATCAGAAGGCATAAATGAAAGGATTTGTCCGCCCGTTTAACGCTACAAAGCCCCCTTGACACTGAAAAGGTTTTGTTTCCCCTAAGCGGGCTTGTTTGCGGCGGGGCGTTCCGGAATCTCCGCGGCTTTGACCCCACAGATCCGCTAGTTATTCATCTGTTTATTTATCTTGCACACGAAGGTATTGCTTTGATCTTTATCTTGCAAACGAAGGCATTGCTTTGATCTTGGAAAAGGGAGACATTGCTCCAATAAGCATTACCGATTAGTGCCAACGGCACCCGCCAACTGTGGGGGATTCGTTAAAAACGCATCATTTCTATAAAAACGCTACAAAAAGGAACGGAACACTTCTACAGAGTTTGGCCCGGCACGGCAAAAGGAGCTCACCCATGGCGAACAAGAAGTTGCTGATCGGGACGCTGTGCAAGATGCTTTGCTGTCTAAGTGCGGTGATGTACTGCGCAGGAGTTACCTCAGCTTTATTGGCACAAGGTCTGTTGGTGGTCAGTGACGGATCGCCGGCCCGTTTGCCCCGTCCGCCCATTATCTGGCCACCTCGGCCCATACCGCCACCTCCGCCTCCGGTTCCCCCGCCGGCCACTTACCGAATTCAAGAACTAAGCATTCAGGGTCAAGTGCGCGATCAGGTGGCCCAGGTGGAAGTTTCGCAAACCTTCCTGAATACCGGTAGCCGACAACTCGAGGTTAGTTTCGTTTTCCCTCTGCCGTACGAGGGGGCGGTGGACCGGATGACCTTGATGGTGGATGGAAAGGAATTTCCTGCCCGACTTATGTCGGCCGAAGAAGCCCGTAAATTCTACGAGGAAACCGTCCGACGCAACCGGGACCCCGCTTTACTGGAATGGATCGGCACCGGCCTCCTTCGCACCAGTGTCTTCCCGGTACCACCGAATGCCAAGCGGACCGTCTCCCTGCGATATTCGCAAATCTTGAGAATGCACGCGGGGCTGACGGACCTCCTTTTCCCGCTAAGCACGGCAAAGTATAGCGCCGAACCTTTGGACGAGCTGCTGATTCGCGTGGCCATTGAAAGTAAGGAGGAGATCAAGAACGTCTATAGCCCCACCCACCCGGTCGCGATCAAACGTCCCGATGGTCGCCGAGCCATCGTTGAATACAAAGGCGAACGGATCATCCCCGCCAGCGATTTTCGCCTGTTTTTTGACGTCGGACGCGGCGTTGTCAGTAGCAAATTGCTCAGTTACCGGCCGACAGCTTCAGAAGATGGTTACTTCCTCCTGCTGGCAACTCCGAGCCTGGAGGCAACCGAGGAGGTCGCGGTGCGAAAAACGGTGATCTTCGTCGTGGACCGCTCCGGGAGCATGAGTGGCAAAAAAATTGAGCAAGCGCGGCAGGCCGCCAAGTTCGTCCTCAACAACTTGAGGGAAGGAGATCTTTTCAATGTGATCGCTTACGATAGCACGGTCGAGGTATTCCGGCCAGAACTTCAAAGATTTTCCGAGCAAACCCGGGCCGAAGCCTCAGGCTTTATCGAGGGGCTTTATGCAGGCGGCAGCACCAATATCAATGCGGCCCTTGAGTCGGCCCTCAAACAAATTCAAGATCCCAGTCAACCCGCTTACATCCTTTTCCTCACAGACGGTCTGCCCACCACGGGTGTTACCGACGAAAGCAAAATCGTTCAGAATGCAAAACAGGCCAATAAATATCGGGCCCGCATCTTCCCCTTTGGTGTCGGTTACGATGTGAATAGCCGCCTCCTGGACCGATTGGCCGTGGAAAATTTCGGGGCCACCGAGTATGTCCGGCCCGAGGAAGATATCGAGGAAAGGGTGGGGCGGCTCTATCAGCGAATTCGGGCTCCCGTATTGACCGACGTCGAACTGTCGTTCGAATACGATGAGCTTACCACCGGGGAACCCAAGCCCATTTCGCGAGTTTATCCAAAGGGCTCCTTCGATCTGTTTGCGGGGGATCAACTGGTAATGTTGGGGCGATATCGCAAACCGGGTACCGTTAAAGTGACCATTCGCGGAAAGTTGCGCGACCAGACGCATCAGTTCAGCTTTCCCGCAACCCTCGTCGAGCAAACCGACGATCAATCGCTGGCTTTCGTGGAAAAGCTTTGGGCGATGCGTCGCGTGGGAGAAATCCTGGAGGAACTCGACCTACATGGCCGAAACGAAGAGCTTATTGCGGAACTGGTCAGTTTGGCTACTAAACACGGTATCCTCACCCCCTACACATCCTTCTTGGCCGACGAAAACGTTCGGCTCGACGATCTGGCTACCAATCTCCGACGTGCCGGCGATCGCTTAAGCGCTCTGGAAGCCCGCGACGGAGCCGCCGGTTTCCACCAGCGGGCCTACAAGGGATCCCTGCAACAGGCGCTTCAAGCCATGCCGGGAGGCTTCGGTTATTTTTCGGCACCCTCTTCGGGCGCCGCGGGGCAAATGGATGCCTTTAGGTCCGGTTTGGCTCCCGGAGTTGCTCCAGCCGCCACCGCCGAAGCAGCAGCGGCTGTGGTCGGCGAGCAGGTAGCAAGACGCGAGATCCAGACCGCCGCCGAAAACGTCCGCCAAGTGGCAGACCGCGCTTTCTACCGCCGGGGCTCCCAGTGGGTGGATAGCACCGTGACAAAAGCGCAGGAGTCTCAGGCCCGACGCATCCGACAGTTTAGCGACGAGTACTTCGCCTTGGCCCATCGGTTCGGACGGGCCTTTACGCAATACCTGATGTTCGACGAACCGGTCCTCATCAATTTCCGCGGCGAAACCTACCTTATTGAGCCGTAACGAGCCGTGATTAGCCGTAATAAGTCGGCAATCCCGCGACGATATCGGTAACAAAAGAAGACACTTTGGCACCCGACGGATCATACAATCTTCTGGGTGGCCTCTAAGCCCATTGGATCCGGCTTATGTCGGCAGCCCCCGGGGAACAATGCCGGAGGGTCTTGGCTTACCGCAGGCGAAAACCGCCGGACTTAACCGCCGAGATTCACCGCCGAGACTAGTGCCGAGATGAAACCAGAAGTAGTTCGAGGCTAGTCCCACCGGACCCTCCGGCACATTCCCTTCTTATCATTTCTTATCATTCAATCCCTTCTTATCATTTCTTATCATTCGACCAGCTCGGCTGCATCAGACCCGGCAAGCTACTCCCCCGGCGTTGTGGCCTCGGGACGCCTGTCGGCCCCTTGATCGAATCCTCGTGCTCCGGCAAAATTAAGATCACCGGGGAGCAAACCCGGGGAACATTCACGGTGCCCAAGACCACTCTCCTCCACCGGAGAGGGTAAGCTGCCCCCCGAGAGCGTGACCAAAAAGTCGAGCACCGCGCCAGTACTTCCGATTAAAAACGGGGCCCCGTTCATCGGCGCAGAGTTTCGCATCCGAACTGATTAGGAGGGACCTTTAAGCCATGGCCGACAAACCGTACGTCATTCTTTCCGGGTTTGCCGACGAGGCGGCTGATGTCCAAGATAAGTCAGCCTTGCGACAATTCACGGCATTTGCCGCTTTGGGCCTCGAGTACTATACGATCCGCTTTATCGACGTCGGCCATGGGACGAAAAACGTGATGCTCTTGACCGACGACGAAGTCGAGGAAGTGTGCCGCCTCCAGCAGCAGTTTGGTCTGCGGGTATCATCCCTGGGTTCACCGATCGGAAAAGTTAAGCTGCTGGACGTCGACGATGGGACCAAAAACCGCTATGTACCGTTCGAAAAGTATTTGACTGAAGACGTCGAGCGGGCCTGCCAATTGGCCCATAGATTTGGCACGAAATTGGTCCGAGGATTTTCATTCTATCATCCGCGAGGAACTCGGGCCGAAGATCATCTCCCTCAAGTGGTGGATCAGTTAGGGCGAATCGCCGAGCGCTGCGCTAAGCACGGCTTGATTTTCGGCCTCGAGGTCGAGGCCAACCTCGTAGGGAGCAACGGCTGGTTACTGGCCGAAATCTATCGGCAGGTGAACCATTCGGCTTTGATGCTGGTTTTCGACGGGGCAAACTTGATTGTCCAAGGCTTTTCGCCGGAAGAGGTCTTCCAGCAATATCTCGCCATGAAACCTGGTTTAGGCTGGATGCACATCAAGGACTACCGTAGCCCACAGGTCAGCGAGAAAGGCGGTCATGTCGACGAGGACGCCTTGGCCAACTTCGTGCCGGCGGACCAAGGGGACGCAGGCCACGAGCGAATTTTGCGGGATTTTGCCGCGCATATTCCGCAGCTTGATGCCCGTTTGAAATCCCTGGGTGTGCCCGGGGTCTTCCTCGACCTGGAACCGCACGTCAAAGGGGGTGGGCAATTCGGTGGACAAAGCGGCCCGGACGGCATGGGCGTGGCCCTGAGGGCTTTATGCCGCGTGCTCGACTACGTGGGAATTGGGTATCACTTGCGCGATTTTGCCCAAATCCGGGCTAGCCGAGGGTGACGGGGCCCTCATTTCCTCATTCCTTTTACATCGTCACGCTACGTCTCGCTTCACATCGGCACGCTTCGTCTTTCCGTTTTGTTGTGCACGTTTCATCCGCACGAATTCGCTCCATTTGCGCAAACCTGTTTGAACGAATCTATTCGCAAAATCTACTTGCACAAGATCTATTTGATCTATTTGCAAGAATCTCTTTGCACAAATCTCTATTTGCAAAAATCTATTTGGAGGAATGTAGTTTATTTGCACGAATGTAGTTTATTTGCAGGAATGTACTTGCAGGAACCTCCTTGCACGAATCGAGTTGCAGGAAAAACGATAAATCTCAAGTTCGGTGGTTTTGTCGGCGATCAATTGGCTGGGTCGACTTCGCATTTGCTGTTGCTCTTTCCACCGGTTTTGCCGGTAGCGCCGGTTACCCTGGCGGGCAGCCGCTCTGTGCATTTCACACCCGCACGTCATTCAGCGAGCATCGTTTGCGTTGGCACGCAGCAGCTCTTTAGCGTGCAGGGTATCGGCCCGCAACCAGTGAATCGCTCCCGCTAGCGCGGAGCGACTCTGCTTCCGCTAGATACTCTGCTAGATAAGCAATACGGCGCGATACCGCCGCTTGCGAGTACCAACTCCGGTTGAGCTGCGCAGCAAGAACCTCCGCCGCCTCGTAAGCGCACCGGCACGGCAAAAATCGGCTTTTCTTCTCGTTCAGACAGAAGCCGGCGGCAAAAGGCGGCGAAAAATGAATCCTGCTTCGCCGCGGTCGCCGCTTGGGAGATGAGCCCCTATTCGGCGAAAAACCCGCCAGGCGAGGCACGGCGACCGAAACAGAACCATCCCCGTAGCGCTTTCCCCGAAGGCCGCCCGTTGCCGAATCGGCGCATGATCGAAAGCTACGACTTCTTGGAAGTCTTGACGAAAACAGTGCTGATGAGCTGGTTGACCTTAGTGCTGCCGCACTTCGGACACTTCACCCGTTTGCGGCTATGCTCCTCGAAGGTCATTTTTTCCGTGAAGGTCTTTTTGCACTGCGTGCATTCGAATTCATAGGTCGGCATACGCTAACCCCCCTCGTTGAACTGCATCGACTGGCACACAGATTACCAACGCAATCCAAAACCAATCGCGGCGATCCGGGAAAAAGGGCTAAGCCAACCATCCGCGAGGGGTTTTAAAAATCATTTTACCGGTTAAGTCGCCTTCATGCAAGTACCGAAAAGCCCGCGACCTAATTTCAGCCGCACCCGGAGTCAAAGAGCCCATCTCGCGAAGCCACGCGGCTTATAATTCGGCTCCACGCCGGCTACAGGGGATCCGTGCGCCTTAAGCTGGATCCCTGCGACCCCAACGAGGGAATTTGCGAAAAGCGTAAGCCCGGATGCCGCCATCCTAATTAAGTCTTAAGCTAAAATGCTCTGTGGTAGACAAACCACCGATTCGGCCGACCAAGCTCTGCGCACACCGCGACTCTTTTCCGCAAATTCGAAAGCGATGGATCCAGAATTCTGAGCAGCGTGTAAAAGCTCCTCTTACCTCTTCCCAAAACGCCCGAGGGAAACGAGCGGTTTGCCGGACAAAAAAGTCCTTAGCCAGTCGTTCCGGCGACGGTTTTATCGGCTACTATCGTGACTTTTATCCGCTATCATCGTGAGGTTTGCATTCCCCGAAAAGTCAATACGTCTTTTTCAGGAGGCAAACCCATTTTTCACAAGACAAACCCCGGGGAGCGTCGCTCATGCCCCGCTTGCGGTTTTCGATTACTCATAAATCTTTTTCATAAGCCAAGCCATGTTTCGGGCCAAAGTGCGGATCGTATCCAGCCCCTCCTGGTCCTGAAGAACCTCGCCTTTTCCGCGGCCAAATGCCAAATTCCAGTACGTGGAGCCTGGCACAATCATCTCGCTAATCAGGAAGAAGTAGTTGATCTGGGCAAAAGTGAAATTATGTCCGGCGCGTCGCGCCACGACGATGGCCGCCCCTACCTTTCTCCGCAGGAAATTCCCCGCATAACGCGAGACGTATCCCACCCGATCGAGCATCGCCATCGTTTGCGGCGTGGCGGAACCGAAGTACACCGGCGAACCAACCAAGATGCCTTGGGCCTCGACAAACCGCTCGATAATCCCCTCGAATGCCGGGTCATCTTGGGCACACCGCGGGGGATCGGTCCCGGCACATCGCCCGCAGCCTTGACACGGTTTGATGGGTCGATCCGCCAGCGAGAGAAACTCAGTTTCAATCCCCTCTTCGGCCAAGACATCGAGCGCTAAGTTGACCAGGATTTCTGTATTGCCACCCGCCCTTGGACTACCCGAAATGCCTAAAACTTTCATCGATCGAACCCCTTCCTAATCCTCCTAATTCATTGATTCTCCTATTGATCCGCATACTCGGTTGCCGACCGGCATCACTACTACCTTGTACGAGATCCGTAATTTACCTTGCACAAGATCCGTAATTTTCGAAATTTTGCAACATTATTTTGATCAATCTTGACCAGGTTATGAGCCGAGAACAAGGGTACCGCAGGAACTCGGCCCGTGCCCAGTTCATTAGCGGCTCGAGAGTGCAAGTCACCAATGGCCACCTGGGAGCTCGAATAAAGCCTCAACCGGGGCCGGTCGGCCTAACGAGGAAAACTCGCGGCAAACGCACGCGATTCCCCCGGGGAACATGCATGCCCTGCTGACTTGCCGCTCTTTTCTAAGCCATTGAACGGGCAACCCGGATCAATTTTTCTGCCGCAGCTTGCAAAAAGCACACGTCTAGTGGTAATGTATTAGAGGTCATCCCCAATGGGTGGCCGGGAGTAATGGGCAAGGCTCAGATCCAGTTGAGAATGCGCCCTCAAAATGTGCGGGCGGTTCTGCGAAATTTTTTAACTATGGAGATCGCGCCCATAACAATGCCATCAGAGGAAGCCGGAGGTCAAAGATGCACTTCAATCAGCGTGAGTCGCGTCGGGCATTCCTAAAAAGTGGTATCGGAGTCGGCATCGGTTGGCTAGCCGCAGCGGGAGTGGATCCCTTCATACGCCGCAGCAGGGCGCTGGCCGCGCAGCCGGATCGTACGCGAGTCGCGCTGATGTCCGGCGATGACCGCACCGACAATCTTTTCCGTGCCCTTCAGGTCTTCCGCCAGGAAATTGCCCAGGCCATTGGGTCGCGGCGAGTGATCATCAAACCAAATAATGTTTCTGTAGATGTGCAGCTTTCTGCGACCCATGCGGACGCACTGGTAGGAATCCTCGAGTTTTTGAAATCCATCGGCAAACTCGAGGGGACGCTCATCGCGGAATCCGCCGGCACGGGGCCCACCCCGGAAGGGTTCAGCAACTTCGGCTATTACCAGGTGGCGGACAAATACGGTGTGAAGCTCGTGGATCTTGACGAAGCGGAGACGGAGACCCTCTACGTTTTCGACGAGCGCGACATGCAGCCGCACGCGATGCGCGTTGCCCGATTGCTCTTGAACCACAAAGACTTCTACCTCATTTCCGCGGCCGTGCTGAAAACTCACGACCGCGTGGTGGCCACCCTGTCGTTAAAGAACATTGTCTTTGGCGCCCCGGTAAAAGACCTCGGCTTCCGCTGGGGACCGAAACGCAAACCGGGCACCACGACGCAAAAACCGATCGCCCACGGCAGTGGGATCTACGGGATCAACTATAACCTTTTTGCCCTTGCCGAGAAGCTCCATCCCGATCTGGCGGTCATCGACGGATTCGCAGGAATGGAAGGCAACGGTCCGGTGGGCGGAACGCCGGTGGACCACCGGGTTTGCGTCGTCTCCCCCGATTGGTTGGCGGCCGACCGTGTCGCCGTGGAATTAATGGGAATTGACTTTGCCAAGGTGGGTTACCTGAACTACTGTGCCCGGGCCGGGCTCGGACAAGCCGACTTGGCACAAATGGAAATCCTCGGGGAGCCGATCGATCGCCACCGCCGCCAGTACCGCCTCCATAGCAATGTCGAGAATCAACTGCGCTGGCTCCAGCCGCCTAGTTGGTCTTAAAGTTGCCTTCCGAAGCGAGCAAGACAACCAGCGTTACGTATCACCGCCGAAACCGGCCGAGTCGGCCTGAAGATCGCGTTCTCAACCAAAGGAACACTAGACCGGTCGCGATCGGAGCGCGCGGTTCCCTCAGACGGAAGCGAAATCCCAAGGGGCTGCCAGCCGAATGGGGCCGAGGAATCGGCCGCCGGTTTCATACCAGCCCTCGCCACAGAATTGGCACCAATTCAGCTCCATCGCTAGGGTAATCACGTGGTGGGGGCCTTCAAATACTAACGCGACATAGCGGTAGGGAACCGGTCGATGGTACAAAAACCCTAAGCCATCGGGCGAAATATTTTTGGCCATCACTTCGAGCGGTTCATCGACGGTTTGGCACTCCGGATAGCGAAGCGGAATCAGCCGCAAGGTCCGATTCAGCGACGCCCGCACTTGGGCACGACGATCCGCAGCAGACGGTTCCCGCCTCGAACCATCCTCGACCCTGGCGTACTCCGCGAGGCCCCATTCCTCGATAAGCTCCCGAATGATTGCCCGCCAATCCTCGTTGGTCAAGCGAGTAAACTCTTCCCGAACCACCTGAAGATCTCCACCCGAAGGATTTGCGCCGCTTCTGTAGCCGACAATTACCGCACAAAAACCGTGTTCATCCCCTCTGCCGCGGATTCACCCGTCAACCAATTGCCGATACGAACTCTTAAGACCAGGAGATCGACCCGAATGATAAGCCCCGATCGGTGATTAGCGTTTTTACCCTATCCCACTCGAACAGCATAAGCTCTAACCAACAAGCAAGATTTTCACCCTAAGACTTTGCCCGGCGAGAATTCGCCCTTCTTGCCGGCTTTCGAGAATTCATCCTTTTCGACGGCTTTGCCCAAAAGCTCCAAATACATCCTCTGAGCAAGGTTTATCTCACGAAGCCATGCTGCCGATTCTTGGCAAGTTTTCCACACGGAAAAGCCAGTATGCCTGTGCTCCCAACTCCAACGCCTTACATCGCTAAGAAACCGGTTCGGCTTACATCCCTCTGACGATTCCTGAAGGCCGGAGCTTCTGTGGGATCGTAGCCCCAATCGCGGGTCAAGCCTTTGCTCGAGATTGAAACCGCCGGTTTTCGTCTTCTTTGATCTTCCGGTGAACAACCTCTCAGCCGCCGGTCGAACACTGCGTCGATACCTGAGCGCCATGCATCGGTCGGATCGCTGAGTAAACCGACGGTGCGTCGGCCTGAGCGCCGTCTGCCCGAAATCCCAAACTCGAGGGTAAAGCTTCGCCTTGACTCGCCGTGATAAGTCATCAGTCGACCATTTGAAGCTTAGCTCACGCTTTTCGGCCCGTCAAATCCGCGCGGCTCAGAAAAGCACTTATAGCGACTAGGCAAAATCGTATGCCTGTATCGAAAAACGAAGAGAAGGAGACCTTCAATGGCGGCCGGTTGTTCCGGTCCACATGCGTCGGTTAATCCTCTCCGTATTGTCCGGAGAAAAGCCCCGTGCCGCTATTGCCTCTTTGGCCCTCCTGATTTGCCCCACGACACACGGACACTCATAAGCCACGACGTAGGACGCAGCGTTGTCCCACAGGATAGCGGCAACAGCGCCCCATGACACAACAGCAGCATTGGCTCATGACTTTGGGGGGCACATCTCCCATGGTTCAGGGGTACCAGTGTGTCGTGATCCACGATGACGAGATCAACGAGCATTTCCCCATGATATAGGGGTACCGAATTTACGGAATTCCCCGCCCGATCAGGAATCCGGCACAGCTCTCAGGCCCTCGGTCGACTGTTGTGCCAGTCGCCGTTGAATCCGCGCGTAATTCGCTTGAAAAGGCGGATAGCTACCGTCGATCTTCTCCCCGAGTTGCAGAAGCCTTAAGGCCTCCGCATACCGCTGCGCTTTCGCCTCCGCAACTGCCCAATTGTTGATGATGGCCAGCAGATTGGCCCGAGCGTAACGATTGTCCGGATCCAAGACGACCGCCTGCCAATTGGCGGCAAGGCCCGCCGGATAATCCTCGTGGGACAGATGGTCCAAGGCCCGGTTGTAAAAAACCACAGCTAAAAGCTGCGTATCGCTCAGTCGCCGGGGATTTATGCCGGGGGTTGTCTGCGCGTTTTTCGGCGGTTGGAAGCCGCCATGAACGCCCGGCTCATCGCCGGGGGAATCCACCCGCGTGCTTGTAACCCGCGAAGAAGCGTGTACTTTCGGTCTTTGCGTAGTTTCGATCACCCATTCGTGCGTGCCGGTCTGAAGACAGCTTGCAATATGCTGGGGCCACTCGCAGGCGGACGTCTCTAAGCCAACCTGCCGCGCCAATTCGTTGAATAAAATGGTAGCACTTACGCAATTGAATTTACCGCGATCAAGGACCTCGCGCAGGTCGGTTGCCCTCAGTTCATAGCCCCCCGTGAACACCCTATCATGAAGCCACGCCAAGATCTTATCTGCTTTAACCGCCGGGGAGTCGTCGGAGTTCACCACGCTGCCCATCTCCTCGATGAGCCGCTGTACTTGCGGTCGATAGCGCTTGAGCCAATCGCTTCGGCTCACTCCGTAGGCACCACATGCAGCTTGAAGCAGCCGCAGGTCTTCGAACTCCCCGGGGGCTTGCTTGCGGCAGGAGTTCATTTCCTCAAACGAAATCGCGACGGTGGGAATACCGAGGACCTGAAGCTGCTTACCGAGCAGAATCCCGACGTTTAAAGCCGGCTCATCAAACCCACCGGTCCATCCCCCAGGCGGGGGCGATATTTCCTCCGTGTCTGCGGATTCACGGTTTTGGACATGCGGGCGTAACACATTTGCCAAGTCTTGGGAATGGGCCGACCGATTCCCGTTCAAGACGATGAGCATCAATCCCGCCTGGAGCAGACCGCAAAACAAGAGTATCTTGCGCGGCATTATTAGTGAGGATATCTT
This sequence comes from uncultured Thermogutta sp., assembly GCA_937128505.1. Lineage (GTDB taxonomy): Bacteria > Planctomycetota > Planctomycetia > Pirellulales > Thermoguttaceae > DTLM01. The sequence goes on along the minus strand of CAKZMM010000182.1, from coordinate 4,432 downwards.
CCGGGGACTTGTCTGTGACATCGTGGGCCAACTTTCCCAAAGCATTCCAATCCCGCGCGCCTACGACAACGAAGCTTGTTCGGCTGAAAGTTGCATAGCCGAACCTTGCTTCCCCTTAAGTCACGCCGCCATAGATAACCTAGATAACCCAAACGAAAGTCGAACCAAATCAACTAGGATTTCGCCGCATCAATCCCATTAACCGCCGGTAAGCGATGATGCGGTCCGGAGCCCCGTCGCTTCCGTGCAGGCTGCAATCGCATCAATCGCTCCCGTCGCCTTGACCGCTGGTGTGCAGGAAAGCCCACCGCCGCCAGCCATCTGTCGTTAGTCCCCGGCGATTGGCCAACGGCCCCAACGCCACGGACTGCCCCTCAGTATAGCTTTTCCTGCCCTGCCTCCTCACCCGCGGAGCTACAGCGGACAAGCAAACCCGGAATCCGGCGATCCACAAACTCCTCCGGATCGGCACATTCCCTACAAATGGCAAGGCCCTACCCAGGACCAAAACCTCAAAGGATCGCCTGTCGGTCAAGCCGGATAACCCCGGTTTGAATAAAGCGCAGGAATGGAGGATACCAGCGGAAGATACACATGAAGGATAATTCAAAGCCGAAATAACCGGACAAGATGATCGCGGAGCCGAATCAAGTGGACGAAGCGATCGCAGATGCCAGCCGCGTTCATTTTCTGGGAGACAGAAGGGAAACAGATCCCGGAAACCACTCGCCGCGGAATTTGCGGCCTATGGCTCCGGAGGGACAACCGACGCAGGCTCAGCAATTCCCGGGGCTATCTCCGGAACTTCGAGCATCTCGACTAAAGGCAATGCATATCGGGGCCACTCGGGACAATCGCCGGTATTTCGCCGCCAAATGGTTCCCTCCTTCTGCCAGCCGGCCGACCGGGCCAATTCCTCCGGCAAGGCCACGCGACCACCCTCGGATGCTTGCTCAGTCAGATGCCCCGGGGGCTCGCCACCGAGAGATTCGCCGGAGGGTACTTCATTCTTTTCGCATTTATCGATTTCGCGCGATTCCGGCGCCCCGAGGTCCGCATCCGACGGCAAGCGGATTGCTGTCCGCCCACTAGCAGCTTGCCGCCCGGAGGCCGAATCGCCGCTGCCAACTCCCACGGGCGATCGCCCCCCACACCCACCGCACCACCCCAAAAGCACCAAAAAGCAAATCGAGAGAATCCATCCTTCGCTTTGCCGCCGGTTCTTTCGCACAAATCTTAGGCACCGCGAAGAAGAGGAGGTAGCGGATGGGGTTTGTCCCGGGTACACCGGCACAAGGGCCCAGCGCACACGGCGGAGCCCGCCGCGAAAATCTCTTGCGACTGTGTCCCCGGACTTGGGGCTGCGATCGCGCGGTAGACCGCTGATTGAAATAAGGCGTGGGATAAACAAATCATTCAACAGCGGATTTCCTCTAATTTTTGCGCTGCCTTGAAAGCATTTCGGCGAAGTCGTGGGCCCAGACGTGCGACACGCCATCCTAATAATTTCCAAAAAGTAAAAGAATCCTTTTAGCTTCCGGATGACGCGCAACCAGCACCGCAGTGCAACTTCTCTTGCACCGTATCTGAATATCCAAACACCATAATCTCAATATCTCAACACCACAACTTGCCGAGCATTTGCGCGGCATCACCGCGGCCACGGGCAGACTTATTCCGGGACGACTTTTCCCCCATTACTTGTGAGCACCATATTCCAAAGCCATTTGCATCCCGGAAGCTTGCCCGGTGAAGAATATCAATCCCCCCGAGGCTACTCCGCCCACACACTCGCGGACATCCAGCGAAGGTCCGGTGGAGACAATTCGGCAACCGTCGGCCGTATCCAGCAGATCCCCATTCGGTCCCAGGAGATACCGTCCCGCCAGGGTAAATCGCGTACACGCATGTCGGAAGTTGAAATGCTGAAGAATTTTTCCGGTGTTCTTATCTATCAGGTAGCCATTTCCCCCGTAAGCGTAGGCGAAGACGAAATCAGGCCCGACGGTCACCACATTGATGGCTTTGACCAGAGGGTCGGATTTCCATACTAGCGAACCATCTCGGGCATCCAGACACCAAACATGCCGCGACCCATCGCGAGAATCCCAGGCATTGTAACCGCCAAGGTAGAGCCGGCCTTGATCCGCCGAGATCGTGGCCCCGCCGGTCACCGAATATTCCGTCGTCAACCAAAGCACCCGACCGGTCTCCGGCTCCAGCGCTGCGGTCACTCCGCGGGCTGTGGACTCACCCCGGCGTTGAGCGTTATAGCCGAAAAACATGGAGTAATAGATCACTCCATCCATGAGACATAATCCACCGTCATCGCCCCCGCTGCCGAGCTCGGAAAAATCCCGCGTCCACAAAACTCGGCCTGTTTCCAGGTCCCATGCGCGAACGAGCGGCCGATGGGTAACCGGATAGTAGGGATTATCGTGGCTATAAAGCCAGCTCATAACCTCCAGCTCCGGACTGGGTGCTGGCCGGCCTTGGCCACGAAAGACGAAAATCCCCGTTCCTTCCGGGGCGTAGTGGCCCGTACTGAACATATAGACCAGGATGTTGTTATGAACAACCGGGGGTTGCTGCCGGCTCCAACTAGGTGAACCAGTAAAGGGAGCTTCCCAAAGAAGTCGACCTGTAGCCGCATCCAGACACCGTAAAAACGAGCCTTGCAACCCCGCTTGGGGAACGATCAACCGCTCCTGCCAGTAAAGCGGCGAGGTGTAAGATACGAAAACCCCGGGGAAAAACTTCCGCCACAAAAGCCGGCCGGTGCTTTGCTCCACGGCGAAAATCATTCCTTCTGCCGTATGAGTGTACATACGACCACCACCGCAGACGGGTAAATGCTTGAAAGTCCCCTCATACCGGCGGATCCATTTGAGTCGAAGCGGCGGACTGACCGGCTCCGCGGTGGAGTTCCGGTTTTCAAAATCGCCAAAGTTGGTAAACCACTCCTTTTGTTCCCGACGCTGCGCCGGATCGGGACGCGGTCCCCGCAACTCCCAAAGTGGCAGCTCTTCCGCCGGGGGGGAGTGGCTTGCCCCCTTCGCCAGCATATACAAATAGCCATCTTCGCCCGCAAAATATACTCGCCCCTTCGAAATCGCGGCCGGCGCGGTAATCGGCTGGCCAAAAGGCGTTTGAAACTCCCAGGCTTCCCCACCCGGCTCAAGTGGCACCCCACAAATCCGGCCATCCAGTGTTCCAAAGACGACATAATCCCGAGCGACAACCGGCGCGGCAATCGCCGCATGGGGACTCAGTACCTCCCCAGGTTCCTCCGCTTGATCCGGTTGCCAGGCACGCCGATGCCGGCACAATCCGAATCCCTGTTCTGGCCGGGTGCGGAAGATCTCATTTCCGCGGAAACTGACCGAAGCAAACCCCACTGAACCCGGCAGATCATTCCGCGTGAGTGTCCCCAAGACGAAACTGGGATTTTCGCTCGTGCCCGGCACGGGCAGTAACTCCACGCGGCTGGTGTTGTCGCGACGATGCCACTGACAATAAATCCATCGGTCATCCATACATAAACCGAATAGCCCGGTCTTTTCCGTTCCTTTAAGCGGCGGAATAATCATGGCCGCTTCCAGGTGCGCTTTATCGCCTTGATCGCGCAAAACGACTACCTCGCCTCCTACCGGGACAACCACCTGCTTGCCTCGGGCCACCAGGTCCCAAGGACAAACGAACTGATCCCGCCACGTAACCCGCCCCTGCTTATGCCGCAGCCAATCTTCCGGTCTCCACCGATCGCCCTCGAATCCTAATCGCTCCTTGCAATAGTCCCAAACCCAGCGGAGCCTTCCATCGCTTTCCAGAGCGAAAACCCGACCACCTAAGGTGGCACAGTAAACCCCCGTGTCGGTGACGGCGGGGGAACTGAAGATCGGCTCGCCAAAATCGATTTCCCGGACCTTTCTACCGCTTTTCAACTCGAGCACATAGTAGCGACCCGACATCGTTCCAAAGTGCACATAAGGCGGGACGATTGCCGGGCTGGAGACGTTGTTGCAATTCATCGGTCCGCCCGGCGAAGCAAACCGCCAGATTTCCCGGAGGCTTTTCTGCTCAAAGCAAAAGGCGACCCCGGAGCCGTCCACAACCACCACATGCCCTTCGGCCACCGCAGGGGCGGTAAGGCAGGCATCGGTCAGCCGGGCAAAGCCCGCCAAGCCCATGGGTCCGTCGAGAAGTTCTGTTGGACTGTATCCCGTTCGGCCGGCGTCGAATTTAAATTGCGGCCAATCAGCCGCTGAAAGCACCGGCCCACACACACCTAGCAAGAACAACGCGGTCAGCGCCGGAATTAGCCCCCCAACGACGCGCACCCCCAAAAATACGGTCCGATGGGTCATCATGAAATCTGGCCCTTCTCTAATACCAAGCCCAAACGTAACTTTACTAAAGTTGCCGCAGGACC
>CAKZMM010000181.1 GCA_937128505.1 uncultured Thermogutta sp. | reverse complement strand
TGGCAACAGGGCTCCTCCGGGCTGCACTTGGGCGTGCTTAAAGACTAGACGCTTACCGCCGAGCCTTTAGTATAGAAAGTAGCAGGCACAAGCCCAGGATTAGATTCGCGGAGCCTGCAAGCACTCTGAGCGGCTGATTCGTACGTTTTCTGGGCAAAGATACAGACTCATAAGTTCCAGAAGACCTGTTCCGCCTGCTGAAATCGGGACACCGGGCTTTTTGAAAGAGGGGAATCCAGCACCGGGCGTACCTCGAGGGTATTTCACGAACCTTGGACCAAACATGTCGCTTTTCGAAACTGAAAAACGTTCCCAGCTCCAAGCCGCGCTACCGCTTGGCGCAAGAATGCGACCGCAATCCCTCGAGGAATTCGTGGGACAAGAACACTTTTTAGGCGAGGGGAAACTCCTACGGCGGCTCCTCCGAGCAGATCGCCTCGGCTCGGTGATCTTCTACGGCCCCCCTGGAACGGGCAAGACAACCTTAGCTCTTATTCTGGCGAAAGAAACACGGAGCTGCTTTCGGCAACTCAGTGCGGTAGCAAGCGGTGTGAAAGAACTCCGCGACCTTTTGAACGAAGCGCGTTACCGACTTGAATCCTCGGGCCAAAAAACGCTCCTTTTCATCGACGAGATCCATCGGTTCAACCGGGCACAGCAGGATGTCCTCTTGCCCGAAGTGGAAGCGGGAATCGTTACCCTGGTTGGGGCAACTACGGAAAATCCGTTTTTTGCCATCACGGGCCCGCTGCTTAGCCGAAGTCGAGTTTTCCAGTTCGAACCGCTCACCGGGGAGCAAATCAAGCTGATTCTCCGCCGAGCCATCGCCGACTCGGAGCGCGGCCTGGGCAAGTACAACATTCAGATCGATGAAGAGGCGTTGGACTACTTGGCCGCCACTTGCGACGGTGATGCCCGCCGCGCCCTCGCGGCGCTGGAAATCGGCGTCCTCTCTTGCAATGAACCGACGATTCATGTGACCCGGAAGTTAGCCGAGGAATCGGTGCAACATCGCATTGTTCAATATGATCGTCAGGGAGATCGCCACTACGACACGATCAGTGCACTAATCAAAAGCATTCGCGGCAGCGACCCGGATGCCGCCCTCTATTGGTTGGTCCTCATGCTTGAAGGAGGCGAGGATTTTCGCTTCCTGGCCCGGCGATTGGTGATCCTGGCAAGCGAAGATATCGGTAACGCCGACCCGATGGCCTTAGTAATCGCCGTAGCAACTGCCCAAGCATGCGAGTTGGTAGGGCTTCCGGAATGTCAACTCAACTTGGCTCAGGCGGTCACCTATTTGGCTTGTGCGCCGAAATCCAACGCCGCGGCAAAAGGACTTTGGGAAGCCCAGGATGACGTGCGTCATAACCGGATCGTGCCGATTCCTGTCCACTTGCAGGATGCAAGCTACGCCGGGGCTCGGCGGCTTGGTCGGGGCGAAGGTTACCGCTATCCGCACGACGATCCGCAGGGTATCGCACCCCAGGAATATTTGGGAATCGATCGAATCTATTATCGGCCGGTTGACCGCGGATTTGAAAAAGAGTTAGCCAAGCGACTGGAAGAGATTCGCACTCGCTTAAAATCTTCGCAAACAGGCAAAAAGAGGCAACCTTCCGCCGATAAGCCCTTTGAAAGCCGGAACAACCGGTAGGCAGGAATGCCAACCGCCCATCCTCACCCGCGCAGCAGCAGGTATTTGCAACTATGCCGTTCCCAACATGAGACAGTAGTTTGCGACTCGAAACCTATAGTAGCCACCTGTGAGCATTTCGAAGAGCACTCTTGCCCACTTGAGACTGCCGACTTGCCGCCCGATCAATCTCCGCAAGGGCGGTTTACAAATCGGGTCTCACTGGGTAGTTTATCCAAATATCCAATATTCAGTGTATCAGGGGTTAAATTGCAAATGAGGTGTCAGGGGTTAAATCGCAAATGAGGGGATCAAACGTTCTTGCAACCACAAGGAGGGAGTGATGAAGCGAATAACTTTCGTCTTGCTGGCAACTTTAGCCTTGATTTGGCTCGGAGGATGCGGACAACAATCGCCGCAACCGGCTCCGCCGGCTTCATCGGCTCGGCCGGCTCGCGAGCACTCGCCCCCACCGGCCGAGGGAACCCCTTCGGAGCCGAGCACCGGCGAGACTCCACCGGCTTTAGAAGGAGCACCCACGGCACCGGCTACGACCGAGCCATCCGCGGAAATGCCTGAAGCTCCGTTGCCGACTTTACTCCCGCCAGCGGAGCCGGCGATCCCGGCAGATTCGGCCCCCGCGGCGGAAACTCAATCGCAGTAAGGTGCGGCGACGCAACCCGCTAGCGAATCGGCGCAAAAGCCGGCCGATACCTCCTCCGCTTCCTCAGGCTAATAACGGGCTCCCTAAGGCATTAAGAGCCGCTTGAAGCGTATCTGGGCCGCGCCCCTGAACCATGGGGGCAGGAGAGCGGCTTCGCCTGCGACGGATTCAGAGTTTCACCTTGTTTATAATTTCGGCTTGCAGCGGTCCAGAAGGGGGGCCGCTTACTCAATGAATGAGCCCACAGCGGTTCGCGGACTCCAAGGGACTTTCCCCAACGTATGCCTGATGAATGGCCTCATCGGGCGGAAAAGGTGCGTTCAAGCCGCGCAGAAGCGGGCCGCCGTAACCCCCGAGATGAGGTCCCTGGGTCTGCTCTAGACTCTTGAGCCGGCGGCAAAGCGGTTGTGTTAGAACCAAGAGCGTTTTAGGCCTGCCGCGCTCATATTAATTCAGGAAAGGGGGGTCGGCAGAACCAGGCCGAAATGCCGGCGGCAAGTGTGGCCGTCGCGGAAGTTCATCCTTTTTCTCGCCCATTTTCTCGCCCATCGATTCTTCTGTTCCCGATGATACAGGCGGGCTCGACGCATTCGAACCGGGCGAAGGCCAACCGGCTGGCGTCTCCCGCCGATGGGGGGAAGAGTCAATTTCATCCCCGGCTTTGCCGGGCGTAGAGTTCCCCTCGCTTTCGCCACGAAGGAGGATCCGCCCCGGACGCCGCTGCTCCCTTGGCTCCGGACGGGGGCCTTGCTGCCTCCCGCGGCGCTCTTCCCATTGCTCGATGGAGATCAGAACGTCGCGGGCCTGGGAGCCATTATAGGGCCCCACAATTCCATCCTCGGCCATGTAGTCGATAAGCCGCGCTGCTCGCCCGTAACCAATTCCCAATGCCCGCTGAAGCAAAGAAACACTCCCGCGGCCTTCCCGGACCACAATCTCGACCGCAGCCTCGTAAAGCTCGTCGCGATGTTTGAACGATTCCGCACCATCGGCCAACGCCGTCGGTCTGAGATCCACTAACTCCGCCACATAGTCCGGTTCTGTCGTGGCCACTGCCGCAATGACCCGTGCAATTTCGTCATCGCTTACGAAAGTTCCTTGCCCTCGGATTAACGTGCTGGTACCGGGCCGCAAGAACAGCATATCACCGTTGCCCAATAGCCGTTCCGCCCCCATTTCGTCGAGGACCACCCGGCTATCAACACGGCTGGAAACTTCAAAACAAATTCGAGCGGGCAAGTTGGATTTGATGAGTCCGGTAATCACGTCGACCGTAGGTTTTTGCGTGGCCAAAACCAGATGAATCCCCACGGCCCTACTTTTTTGAGCCAGTCGGATGATATGAGCCTCCACCTCTTTGGCGGCGGTCATCATCAAATCGGCCATCTCGTCGGCCACCATTACCATGTAGGGCATTCGCCGGGGAATTGCGGCCCATTCTTCCTCGCTCAATGGCCCCAATCGATCGCGCAACTCTTCTTCGCCTAATTGGTTATAAACGCTCAAATGACGCACACCTGCCCGGGCCAGCAAGTGGTACCTCTCTTCCATCTTGTCCACGGCCCAAGCAAGGATCGCTTCCGCCTTGCGCATGTCGGTAACCACCGGGTGCATCAGGTGCGGAATTTGTTTGTAAGGACTAAGTTCGACCATCTTGGGGTCAATCAGGAGCATGCGCACTTCGTCAGGCCGCCGGCACATCAAAATCGACATGATGATCGCATTCAAACAGACGCTCTTGCCCGTGCCGGTCCGACCGGCGATCAAAAGGTGCGGCAAACTCGTTAGATCGATGACAATCGGATTGCCGGCGACGTCCTTCCCCAAAAAAACCGGAATTCGCATCGAGTGAGTAAGCCCCTCAGCCTCCTCCATCACCTCGCGCAGTCTCACAATTTGGCGTTGGGCGTTGGGGACCTCGATAGCCACGGTGTTCTTGCCCGGTATCGGGGCCACAATTCGTACCGACGGCACCCGTAAGGCGATCGCCAGATCGTCGGCCAAAGCCATGATCCGACTCACCCGTAGCCCCGCTTCCAACTCCACTTCAAACTGGGCAATCACCGGCCCGGTTTGGATCTCGACCACCCGTACATGATATCCAAAATCGGCGAAAGTCTTTTCCAAGATGGCGGCCTTCTGTCGCACATCCCGTTCGTGTTCCTCGAAGGAAAACGGTTCGCCGGGCAGGAGTAAATCGATCGAAGGAAGGCAGTAATCGCTGGGGGAAAGAGTCCGGGCATCTGCCTCGATTTCGGCGCGGATCTCTTCCCGCTCATTACTCCGCGGCTTGCGAATCTTTGGCGTCGAAGGCTGCGGTTTGGCAGGGGGAAGACCGCGGGAATCCGGCTCGCTTTGCGGCCCCTCTTTTTCCATCCCGCGGCCTTCCGCGATTTCGCCAGGATTGCCCCCGGAAGATGCCGGCATTCGCACGACCACCAAACCGCTCGAGCTTCCCGCCGCCGAATCACCGGAGGCCGAAGCCCGCCTCAATTTCTCTTTCTCTACCCCCGCCGGCTCGTCGGCTGAACCTACCGTTGAAGATTGCTCCATGAAGGCCCGGCTCAGAATTCTTGCGATCAACCGGGAAGGAAAAACGATAGCCCACCTGGCAACCTGTAGGGCGAACCAATCCGCGGCAAGAAGAAGTCCGCAAACCGAACAAGCGAAAAAAAACAGTAGTGTCCCCAACCAGCCCAAACCCGACTGAATCCAAAGATGCAAAATTGCCCCCAAGTATCCGCCTGGGCCAATGGGGGGGCCGCCCCACCACGGAATCCCCACCACGGTGGCAAGCCCGGAAAAGCCGGCTATGGCAAGGAGCAATCCGACTACCCGCACCTCGAACCAACCGATCGTTTTGCCGGCGGCAACACGGAAGATCCAAACCGCAAGAATTAACGCCAACAAATAGGCGGTAATTCCCGCATGCCACCGCAAAAACCACGCCACATAAGCCCCCACATAGCCACAAGCATTTCGTGGCTGAGCATGCCCCGGAAAGGTGCTGGGATACGGGGGATCGGCGGGATCAAACGAAAGCAAGCTCACCACCAAAAAAATGGTAAAAAGCCCCGCTGCCACCAGCGCAATATACCGCCAAAGAGTAGAAAGTCCCATACCTTGCTTGGATACCAGCGGTGCCAATCCCCCCAACTCCTCGGCCGAGACTATCCTCTTTTATCGATCCGATAAAGGTCGGGGATCGAAGCTAGCGTGCCACCTACTTAAAATGCGTAAACCCCCGAGTCACAAGCCAAAACGACTGCACCGCATAATCCTTATATGTGATAGGTGATAAGGGATTGCCGATTATTCGGGGAATGCCGAAAGCGAACTTTGGAATGACCAAAGAGTGCATTCAGCACACGAGATTTACGCCGAATTTTCCGAACGGGCGAGATTTGACGCCCCAAACTTCAGCAAATGGGGACCCTGCCCGCAAAGGAAATAAAGCAAATAATGAAAAATCATTCTTTCTTCGGAATACCAGAGAAGACTTTCTTTCTCCGCATGCGCGGCAAAGCTTACGCTTCACCCGTATGCATTTTTATTGCTGGGCGGTGAGACTTTTTAGCCGCCTTTCGGCTGCCGCTTACATCGAAGGTCGAACACTTCAGGGGCAGGTCACCGGAAGTCCCCCGCGTCATACTTTTCCCAGAAGATGGCTGGGGGCATAAGGTCGTCAGGCCTCCCCTTGTCTTCTTCGCCGAAGGAAGTTCCGATCTCTCTGAGGGTAGTCATTGACCGGACTTCCTCAAGACCGCTTCGTATTCGGCTTGGGTTGAACACCAACCGAGTCAACCGAAGCCACCGAAGCGGGGTGAGGTCCTCGACGGGAGTTCGCGCGAGGTGCAGCCTTTCAAGTCGCAGACCTTTGAGCGGAGTGAGATCGCGAACTTTCGTGCCAGCGATCGTCAAGCTGATGAGATTTGGGCACGAGGCCAGAGGCCTCAAATCCTCCACCGGCGTATCATTCAACCACAGCGCTTCCAACGACCGGTTGCCGGCTAAAGGCGTAAGATCCTCGACCCACGTTCCGGCTAAATACAACATCCGAATCGGAGCGCGCTGGAGCGGGCGGAGATCTTCCACTTTGGTGTCATTCAACCGCAATTCAACCAGCGGCATTCCTTCCAACGGCCGCAGGTCGCGAACTCCCGTTCGTTCCAAATAAAGGACCTGAAGAGGCATCCCCCGCAACGGTCTGAGGTCCTCTACCGGGCAATGGGCCAGATCCAAAAACCGTAAGGGCATTCCCGCCAATGGGGAAATATCGTGGAGCTGCGGATCTCGGATTTCTAAAGCCACGATTTGCCCACCCTCGATCTCGACCTCCAAACTGCCGCCAAATTCCGGGTTTCGCCCTTTCAATGCCTCGACCAGCTGCTCCTTGGACACGATCGGCGAGGCAATCCCCGAATCGGCCGTGACACTCATCCCGGCCGGCGTCCCCTGGGGCAGACTTGCACCGGATTGCACCGCGGACACCTCCGGCTGTGACGGCGTTGCGGAGTCCTTAGGACGATCCATCGAACCTTGCCCACCACAACCCGGATAGCCCAGAAATATGCCCGCAACGACCAACCCCCACACCACGGCCCCATGCGAAACCATTCGCCCGTTTTTGCTAGAAACGGACCGCGCGTCCCGGCACGGCGAATTCATCGGTGCGAAGCTTGATCGTAAATTCCGACAACCGGTCACGGTACCCATCCTCGTCATCGAAGATGCCCTTTATCTTGGAGATATGAATCCCGCTATGTTCGAGTAGGTACGAATTCCGCCTATATGAATCCCACATGAATCCCACCTATCTGCGAAGCCGCGTCTCCTTCAGTTGTCAAGATTTTCCGTGGCGATTTACTTGTCGAGATTTTCCGCCCCGATTCCCGTGCAACCAAAAAACCCCTCCCATTGCCGCATGCGGATTCGTGGCTTCCCTCAAATACAATCAAAAGCCCGGGTACACCGAATTGAGATTTTCATATGACTACGGCCGCCGTCGCGCGTTAAAAACCCCATCTAATCGAGACCGATTGTACATATCCGGCGGTAAAATAAAAAGAAAAACAAAGCCGATATCTAACGGGGGCAAAACCCTGCGTAGAAATTCAGCGGGCAGCGGCGGCACGCCTGCTTTCCGATGGCGGAGTCGTATTCAGCCGAAATATGGTCCTTAGCCGAAACGGCCGAAGCCGCTGCAAGCGCATCGCTCTCAAAGCATGCCGGCGAATGAAACCAGGAAATCAAACTCGGAGGCGTAAGATTCGGTGCCGAACAATGAAAATCCCGGTCCACGACGGACCAAAACACATGAGCTCCCGTAAGCTCGGGGCGATTCACGCCGCCACAATCCCCGGGCGGTGCCGGAGCGAAGCGCGCCTCCTGCGACTATCGTCACCGACTTTAGGAGGTAATCGCAAAGTCTAAATGCTTCAAGTCTAAATGCTTGAAGTGTGAATGTTTCAAGTCTAAATGGTTCAAGTCTCAATGTTTCAAGCGTAAATGTTTCAAGCCTGAATGGTTCGAGTCTGAATACTTCGAGTTTAAATGGATCACGAAGTCTAACAAGAAAAAGCGATCGGAAGCATGCCACTTTTTGGAGAACCTGGCCGGTCTTAAGGTGAGTCGATGCAGAAAGTGCTCATCGTCAATATGCCATTCGCGAATTTGCGTTGGCCAAACCTGGGGCCTAGCCTTCTTAAATCGGCGCTGCAAGAGCGCGGCATTCCGTGCGATATCGCGTATTTCAACTTCGACTTTGCCGAGTTTATCGGGTACGACGTGTACACCTGGATTGCCGACAATTTCGCGTTCGTACTCGGCGGCGAGCGCCTTTTTGCCAAGTGGTACTTCGGCGACCAGTTACCCGACGATCAAACCTACTTTGAAGAGGTCCTTTTGGCGGCCGACCCCGAGCTCTCGAGCCAAGAGCTTCGCGACTTCGAACGTTTGTACTCCGTGATCCCTAAGTTTCTTGAGCGGTGTTGGCACGCGATCGATTGGCCCCAGTACTCAGTGGTAGGATTTGCTGTCTCGTTTCAGCAGAGCTTAGCTTCTCTTTGCTTGGCACGAAAGATTAAGGAACATTTCCCGGGCACAACTGTTGTTTTCGGCGGGGCGGCCTGCGAAGGCGAAATGGGCGTGGCCCTTTGGGAGCAATTCCCCGAGATTGACTTCGTTTTCCTGGGCGAAGCCGATTTTACGTTCGCTCCGCTTGTGGAGCAGATCTTCCAGGGAACGCTTACCCATCTGCCTCCTGGTGTTGTGGGACTTTTTCAACCGGGGCAAACTTGCAGCGCCAAAGAAAGGATCGGCAAAGGAAGATGGCTCGCGGGATCATCCGGTGCAAAAACAATCGATTTGTCGGTGGTACCTTCCCCCGGACCTACCGAGGCGCCTTTCGTCGTGGACCTGGACAGCTTGCCGGTGCCGAATTTCGATGACTATTTCGCCCGACTAAACGGCAGTGATTTGCGTCCTTGGATCGACCCCCTCATTTTCTTTGAAACCTCGCGAGGGTGTTGGTGGGGAGAAAAACACCACTGCAATTTCTGCGGTCTCAATGGGAGTCGACTGGTTTACCGCAGCAAAAGCGCACCCCGGGCGGTTGCAGAGCTAACGACCCTCGCGAAACGTTACAACGTGCGCAAGGCAAGCGCGGCAGATAACATCTTCGATTTTCGCTATTTCAAAAGCTTTCTGCCGTTGTTCAGGGAGCAACACCTTGATCTAAAGCTTGTTTACGAATTGAAGTGCAATTTGACGCGCGAGCAAATCCGGGAACTAGTTTCCTCCGGATTGGGTGCCGCACAACTGGGCATCGAGACGTTTGTGACCCGCGTCCTGAAAAGCATCAACAAAGGGGCGACCGGGCTCCAGAATCTCCAAACGCTGAAGTGGTTTTCGGCCTACCCGATCGAAGTGGAATGGAACTTTCTGTACGGTTTTCCCGAGGAAAATCCGAAGGATTACCGGTGGTTAGAGACGTTGTTGCCTAAGTTAGTGCACTTGGCGCCACCGCTCGCAATCGGCCGCGTTCGTATGGACCGGTTTTCGCCGTATTTTGAAAACCCTGAACGTTATGGTCTGACCCGGCGACGGCCCCACCGCGCTTTCCGCTTCGTTTTTCCCTTTCCCCCCTCCGTGTTGGCGCAACTGGCTTACTATTTCGAATTCGATTACCAGGATGCCCGTAACCCCGCGGATTACGCTGCCCGAGCACTCCGTGCAGCCACCGCTTGGCAGGAACAAAAGGGTTTAGCAAGCTTGAGGCAATACGACCGCGGCGATGGCACCCTCATCCTCACGGATACGCGGCCCATCGCCACCGCTTTCCAACATCGCCTGTACGGTTGGGAACGAGATCTCTACTTGTTCTGCGACGTGGGACGAAGTTGGTCGACGATCGGGCGGCAATTCCTGGCGCAACGTCGGGATCTGAACGAGAAAGCTGTCAAAGAAACCTTGGACCGCTGGATAACTTCGGGCTTAATGGTGTGGATCGATGAACATTATTTCAGCCTGGCGATCAATCCACCTGAGCAAGTGTTGGCAGACGATACGACCCCAAGAGGTGTTTGACCGCACCGCCCGATGAGATCTCACGGGGACCGGCTTTCCGGCATGCTCAAAGCGACTTGAATGGCTTGAAGCAGCTTCTCCCGCGTGGGGCCGGCAAACTCCGAGAATTGGAGGTCCAACCACAGCACTCGCCCTTGAGAATCGAGCAAGTAGATTCGGGGCAAATATTCCCGAGCCACCAACGCAAAATAGGCTTTAGCAGCATCCAGCAATACGGGCAGTTTGGTGTCGGCTGCTGCTGCGACGGCTTTCACCACTTCGGGCGGATCACCCACGTTGATCGCGATGGCGCGAAGACCGTCGTTCGCAAATGCCTGAGCCACATCGTGCTCCAAATCCGCCAGCAAAGTCTGCGCCGCCAATTGCCCGAGTTGCGAGCCCCCCGTCGACCAAAAGAGGACTACCGTAAGCCGCGGGCCAAACTGCTCGCGAACCAATTTTTGTTCCCCCGATAAATCGGTCAGCCTGCCTCCCGGGAAGAGATCGCCGACCCAAACCACGCAACTTTGCCGCATGGTTTGGCTCAAGAGAACCTGCGGAAGCGTCCGCGGCGTACTTGCACCGGTTGCCGTGCTGGTCGTGGCCACGGCTGTTTCGACAGGTGGGGGAGTTTCCTCTTCGGCGGTAGAGGGTTTCAAAGGAGCTGAGGGAACCGACGAAGTCGGCTTTTTCTCCACGGTCGGTGTCGTCGTGCTGGGTCCCCCGCATCCCGCTATGAAAACCACCACTCCAAAAAACAAAGCGGTAGCCCCCATTGCATGGCTCACGCTCGCCCCTGAACCGTCGGATCGCATACCCGGCTTTCGCCCTCGACAGAGCTGTTGATTGCTTCCGGGAGAAAATGATCTTGTCATCGGGGATACCGTCATCGGGGCTAACTCCTGGAGCTTCTCATCGGGACTAACTCCTGCTGCGAGGAACCGGCGAATTGCCGGAAGATATTCGGGCGGCTTAGCGGCAAACCGATCTAATCCGATAACTTCCTCGATCGTTCCCTTGGGTATTTCGCGGCGCACCTGAAACTCTGCAAAAGACTTTTTTGGGACAAAGCCACAATCCCCAAAAAGTTGACCGCTCTCCCGCAGCCCGGAGACTTTTCCCCGTGAGGATCGAGCCTTTTCATCGACCCGCCCGTGCAGTTGGCAGCGCTCCCCGAACCACCCAACTTCAAAACTTCGTTGCGCCTTTTGCGACACTCATCCTTCTGATGCCGTTCCCTCATTCGGCGCATTCGCTCATTTTCCGCAGCGCTTTCGCCTCCAAATTGCAGGGGTAAAAACGTTTGCAGCGTAAAAAAGCGGAGTCAACCCTCCGAACCCCCTCAACCGACAATGCGTATCCCCAATTCACGTAGCTGTTGAGGATCCACCGGACTAGGCGCGCCGGTCATCAAATCTACCGCTCGCTGAGTCTTCGGAAACGCGATACAATCTCGAATATTATCTAGGCCCGCGAAAAGCATGACCAGCCGGTCAATTCCCAGCGCAATACCGCCGTGAGGTGGGGCACCGTATTGAAGGGCTTCGAGCAAAAACCCGAAACGTTCCTTCGCCGCCCGTTCATCCAGGCCCAAAAGCGCGAATACCTTCTGCTGAAGCCCCTGGTCGTGAATCCGGATGGTTCCCCCACCCGCCTCGTAACCATTAATGACAAGGTCATAGGCTTGGGCCCGGCACGCCGCCGGATCCGTATCCAACAGATGCAGATCCCGAGGCCGCGGCGAGGTGAACGGGTGATGCATCGCTACCCACCACCCCTCCTGCTCATCGTAGGCGAACATCGGGAACTCCACAATCCAAGAAAAATGCATGGTCCCCGGATCGTAAAGCTGCAATTCCGCCCCGAGTCGCCTTCGCAAACCGTACAGGGCTTTACCGGCCGGCTCGCTTTTGTCGGCTACCAAGAACATCAAATCCCCTGGCTTAGCCTGCATCCGTTCTTTTAGCCGGGTAGCAAGCCCCTCCACAAAATGCTTGCTAATCGGCCCACTCAGCACTCCTCCCTCTTCGACCCGCAACCAACTCAAGCCGCGGACTCCGAAATCATGGACAACATATTCTTCCAATTCGTCGAGCTGTTTCCGGGAGTATCGTGGGGACGCCGCAGGGGCATTCAAAGCCCGCACTCGACCCCCGTTGAGCACCACCTCTCGAAAAGGGGTGAACTCCGAGGCAGCAGCCACGTCACTTACATCCACAAGCTCCATGCCGAAACGTAGGTCTGGAGCGTCATGCCCGAATCGCTCCATGGCCTCGTCGTAAGTCATTCGCGGAAGCGGGAGATTCAATTCAAGGCCGAGCAATTCCTTGGCCAACCGGGCCATAAGGCCATCGATTACTCCCATCACGTCCTCGGCTTGAACGAACGACATTTCCAAATCGAGTTGCGTGAATTCCGGCTGGCGATCGGCCCGAAGGTCCTCGTCCCGAAAACATCGAGCAATTTGCACATATCGGTCATAGCCGGCCACCATGAGCAATTGCTTGTAAAGCTGGGGCGACTGCGGAAGAGCGTAAAAACTTCCCTGTTGAATCCGGCTTGGAACGAGGTAGTCGCGGGCTCCCTCTGGCGTACTTTTGCCGAGCATCGGCGTTTCGACATCGACAAAACCAAGTTCATCAAAATAATCACGAATGATCTTGATCATGCGATGCCGGAGAAGCAAAGTGCGCTGCATCTCGGGCCGCCGGAGGTCAATATAGCGATATTTCAACCGGATTTCTTCGCCCGGCAGATCCTTCGCACTCGGATGAAAAGGAGGTGTCAAACTTCGGTTCAAAATCTCCAGATTTTCTGCCCGGAGTTCCACCTCGCCTGTGGCAAGCTTCGGGTTTTCCGTTCCCTCAGGTCGCCGGGCCACCGTCCCGGTGACGGCAACAACGTATTCCGCCCGAAGCGACTTGGCTTGATCGAGCAACTCTTCGCCCGCCTCCGGGGAGAAGACAATTTGAGTTTTGCCGTAGCGATCCCTCAAATCTACAAAAAGGACGCCACTATGGTCGCGGTAGGTGTCTACCCAACCACAGAGGGTGACCGTCTGACCGACATGAGCGGTCCGAAGTTCTCCACAAGTATGGGTCCGGTACAATGAGCTCACCCCCAGATCAAAAAGCCCTACCAATCAAATCGATCCTATCCTATGGGCAACCGATTTTGTTCTTCTCAGATTCCACCGCCTACCTATGCCGGGGTTTACTTCGGCCTGGAAATATCGGAATTTACCCTTCCATCGATCGTCCATCGATCGAAGGATTCCATAGTCTTTCGAATGTCTATAGATTAACGTGTCTTTCGAATGTCTAAAGATCAACGGATTCGGATGTCCGTACGCGCCCGTTCACCCCGCCAAAGCTTCAAAAATCGGCAAAGACTATGGGTATCCTGCGCTTTTTCGCAAATATCGGGCCCATTTTAAAGCTCAATGGGCTTTCGCGAAAAGGGGCCAAGGTACCTACTAACCCCGTGCAAGCTTTGTCGGGATCGGGAAAGCAAATAAGGCCGGCAATAGGATGCGACCGTGGCGTGCCTACAAGACAACGTCCTAGTCAAGCTTTAGTCAGAGGGCTCATCAAACACGGGGTGCCCCTACCTTCGAAGCCGCTATTGAATGAACGCAAGGCACGGCGAAAAGCAATTACTCAGCCGTAAGAGCTTGTTGTGCCCAAAGTTGCGAAATTCAGTAAACATAAAGTTGGGCCTCCACGAAACTGGCAGCATTTCAGTTGGACCTAGCGCCCCCCTGAGAGGGCGGTTAGCTTCTCGAAGTGCGATGAGCGGCGAGAATGGACCGCGAATCAAGTCTTCAACGGGTGGCAAAAAAGAAAAAGAATATGCAGCACCTCGTTTTAGCTTCTCCGCGACCGTTATCCTCATCACATGTCTCAGGGGATGCCATTTACAACAAAAATAAACATCCAGAACAAATCTAGGCATCCAGAACAAATAAGAAGAGGTCTGAAAAATCGTCCCACCCGTCCCTTGACACCGACTTAGCCGAGTTCTACATTCTCTTTGGCTCGCCAGTATCTGGGGAGATAATTGAAGTCGAGAGGTAAAAAACAAAAAACAAGAAAAAAACAAGATATTCGAAGCTCTCGCTAATTCTTGAATGAGCAACGAGCTTCGATTAGCAAGTTCCGCTGAAGGGTTGAGGAGCTTCCTCACTCATTCGAGGGCTTGAGTTGTTCGCGTGCATTCGAGCCCCTCCGTTATCCGAAGGCATATACTTCTGCTTCGAAAGCTTGGATTTCTGGAAAAACATTTTAGAGTCTTTCGTCGTTGGAATCAGACTTTAGAGTCTTCGTAAATATGCTTATAAACCTCGGTCGATCCTGCCGGAAAAGTGTGGTAATCCCGATGGAAATTATCGGGATTGCAGTTATTATTATCGCGATTTCCTGAGGCAGGGGCCGAGGGTCATTACTTCAAAGTTCCAAAAAGATTGATGCCCTTAGGCCCCGCGAAGGCTTGAGGGCTTTTTTTTCCGGCTCACATTGGCTAGGTAACACAATAAAAGTTACCCGGGAATCGAACCGGAAATTGATCAAAGCGAATGGCTCAAGCAAATGAAGCTCAAGGCAATCTGGATCCCCAACGCGTTCCGCAAAAACGTCAGCATTCAGAATTTGGGTTAAGAAGGTCCACTAAGAACCAAAAAGTTGCATTAAGAACTTTGGTTAAGCAGTTGAGATTGTGATAAACCAAAGAGGCTGAAAGTTTTCAGTTTGACGAAATGAGGAAGACTTAACTCGTTCGAAACCTCGGACCAAACAGCCCAAAAACGATCAGGATGAGAAAGCCGCTAAGGTTGGACTAAAAAAGTTCGCTTGAGCTCTTGCGAGGATGCGTGCTGTTCTCACCAGGGTATACCGGTGAAAGTTGACTGCGTTTACTAGATCAAGTTCGCAAACATTATCCTGATTACTCCAGGTTCAACGGTAATCCGTTAATCTCGTAACCCCAAGACCAACGTCCTTATTCGGAAATTAAAGCCATGGACTCCGATCAGGTTTCGGCGAGCAAAAAACGCCGGGTTGAAATCTACGACACCACGCTCCGCGACGGGGCTCAGGGGGAAGGGGTCAGCTTTTCGCTCCGCGACAAGCTGCTCTTTACCCGCCGACTCATCGAGCTGGGGTTCGATTACATTGAAGGGGGTTATCCTGCCTCCAACGAGAAAGATTACCGCTATTTCCAAGAGATTCGGGGGATCGACGCAGGCCGAACAAAAATTTGTGCCTTCGGGATGACGCGGCGTAAGAATGTGCCCGTCGAACACGATGCCGGCTTGGGGAAATTGATAAGCTGTGGAGTGGAGATTGCGACCATCGTCGGCAAAGCCTCGGCTTTTCAGGTCGAGTGCATCCTGCAAACATCCCTGGAAGAAAACCTGGCAATGGTCCGCGACACTATCCGGTTCCTCCGCAGCCGGGGATTGCGTGTTTTCTTTGACGCAGAACACTTTTTCGACGGTTGGAAGCACAATAGCGCCTGCACCTGGCAAGTCATCGAAACGGCGGCAGAGGCCGGTGCCGAGGTCATCATTCTCTGCGATACCAACGGCGGCAGCCTGCCCGAGGAAGTGGGCGATATCACCCGCGAGGTGGTAAGCCGCCTACGGATCCCGGTGGGAATCCATTGCCATAATGACGGCGACTTAGCGGTGGCAAACACCCTTGCGGCTGTGGATGCAGGTGCCGTTCACGTACAAGGGACAATTAATGGGCTTGGCGAACGTTGCGGGAATGCCGACCTCATTTCGGTCATCGCCAATATCGCGTTGAAAAAGCGGGGGCAATACGATGTCCTCAATCCGCAGGCAGTTCGTCAACTGACCGAGTTATCCCGCTTTGTTTACGAGTTGGGAAATCTGAATTTCCGACCGCAACAACCATTCGTCGGCCGAAGTGCCTTCGCCCATAAAGGCGGAATGCACGTAAGTGGCGTCAGTCGCGATAGCCGGGCTTATGAGCACATCGATCCGGAGTGGGTCGGAAACGAGCGCCGGGTATTAGTGAGCGAGCTTTCTGGAAGATCGAACATCATCGCGCGAATCCGCAAGTACAACCTCCAGAACGAGGCAGCCCTGGCGGAGAAGATCTTGGCGGCCGTCGTATCGAAGGAAGCCGAGGGATACCAGTACGAGGCGGCAGACGGCTCATTTGATCTGTTGGTCCGGCGCTGTGCCGATATTTTCCGGCCTCATTTCCGCCGATTGAACTATCACGTGGATATCCGCCCGGACTTTGTTGAAGGTTTAAAAACCGAAGCAACCGTCGAATTAGAGGTCGACGGGGAAATCCTTCACGTGGTGGCCAAAGGGTTAGGGCCGGTGGATGCCCTGGATCGCGCTTTTCGAAAGGCTTTGGCACCCAAGTACCCAAATCTCCATCAAATGAGTCTGATCGACTATAAAGTTCGGGTGATCAACTTCGAGGCGCACACCGCCGCGAAAGTCCGCGTGCTCATTGAAAGCCAAGATGAGGAAGAGGTCTGGGGAACGGTGGGAGTCAGCGAAAACATCATCGAAGCAAGCTTGATCGCGCTAATGGAAAGTTACGAATACAAGCTTTGCAAAGATGATGACCGCGCTCGCAACGGCATGAACCGGTCGACACCAGCCGAGGAGCAAGCTTCGCACACCGTTGCGAACGAGCCTTCGGAGCCATTAGCCGCACGGTCGACAGTCTCGGGCGGATGAGCGTAAAAACATTCAATTACCGTTGAATGAATCCAGAAAATAATGCTCAAAGTCTAAGAAATTCGCCTCTGAGCGCACAAGTACACTCGCCCTTTTTTCACATGCGTCGTTGAGTTCGGAAACATTCCGGCGATAAGTCGGAAAATAGCCTCCGCTCACTTCATTGGGCGGTTAACAGAACACGTTAGCCTTAA
>CAKZMM010000180.1 GCA_937128505.1 uncultured Thermogutta sp. | reverse complement strand
CTCCTTCACGGAATCCGCAGAAAGAGCTAGTGCTGTCGTCACCTAAATAGACTTTCTGTTGCGTTCCCTCCTCACCTCAAAAGCTCCTTCTGGCTCCCCGCGGATCGGCTTTTCTGACTCAGCCATCATCGGCCGAAACTTCGCAAGCGCCCTTCGATGGGAGTTCCGCCTCTAAACGGCAAGTGGCTGCCGATCCATCTGTGCCACTCTCTAAACAACTTTCGAACCGAACGCTCGAAAAAAAAGAAACCGTTAGAAAACAAATCTGGTGATGAGCTCGGGCACTCCCCCGGCCGCGGTTTTTGGCCCGTGCCTTCGCGATAAGCTACGTTTAATTTGAGGAACTTGCGCCCCAAATAAATTTGGAAATTTCGCTGTTTATTGAAAAGACTATGAGCGGACTCGCCTCCGAAAAAAGACCCGATTCGGGTGGGGCGGAGGAGTCGGTAGCTACTACCCAACCATCGCCTTCCGAGCCTTCGGCTGCCCCGTCCCGATGGATTACAGGGATACTGTGGGGACTCAGCATTTGGGCCGTGCTCCAAGGCGTGGTCCTTGCCGGCTATCTCACTTGGCGGTTAATCGATGCGCACGGAAGCGACGAACTCACGTTAGGCAAATTCGTTTTCGAAGCACAGCCTAACGACGCCGGAGCGATCCGCCGGTGCCAGTTTCAAGTTCATCTCGTCTTGGATCCGCGATGGCGAGGGCATTCGCGTTGGCAACTGACGGCATGGAAAACACGAATTCGGCAAGATGTGGAAGAGGTTTTACGGCAGGCTCGCTCCCTGGACTTCGAAGATCCCAGCTTAACCCAGCTAAAAAGATTGGTCCGTGAACGCATTAACGCTCGTCTTCAGTACCCAGGTGTTATCGAGGTGTTGATGACGGAGCTGACGAGCTCTTGGAATTCTGAATCTGCTTATGCATCAACCCTGCTCGGAAAAGATGTTTCTCGCCTGCCAACCTCCGCCGTGTCGCTTACACCGACTTCCGAGAATTGAAATACCGCTGTGTTGCCCGGGTGAACCTTCGAAAGCGCACGGCGATTGCTCCGCGGGAAATCGCGTCAGTTGTTGAGTTCTTGGTTGCGCCTTCGGGGAGGAAGGCATCCGAGCAAGAAAGTCCCTCTCGCAATTCGATCTGCGTAAAGTGGCGGATTCTGCTTGACGCCCCAAGATCGCTGAGTTTAATTGGGGGCAGCATTGAGCCGATCAATGCTAGAATTCCTTTCTTGAAGCGCGCCTACTTTATTGGAGTTTGCTTGAAAGCGAAAAATCTGCTTTTCCCCAAACGGCATGCAAACTTGAAAGGAGTCCCTGGTGATCAAAGGCACAGGTAGCAACTTCGGAAGACCGAGTTTGAAAACCGGGAAACTTCAAGAATTAAGCGGGAGCAAGGCATTTTAGGCATGGCTCAGTGTGTAGGGTCATGCCGACGTAACACGCGTACTATTGAGGCGATATGTGTTGATTTGAAGTGAGGTCGATCAAAATCAAAAGACTTGAGTCTCAGCCAGCAGCAAGGAGACCGGTCGTGCACTGGGTTACGCTTTCGGGATCGTTGATGTTACTGGTTTCAACAGCTTTTTTGCCGGGTAATGGGTTATCTTCGTCTGAAGATTCGCCCAAGGAAATACAACTGGTGAAACGGGTTTATCGGAATGCCTACGGTGATGAGCTGCCATATCAAGTGTTGGTGCCGAAAGGGTACGATGCGGCCCGGCAATACCCACTCATCCTTTTTCTGCATGGGGCTGGAGAGCGCGGAAGCGATAACGAAGCCCAGCTTCACCATTCCGAGGTGTTGCAGCTTGCTCTTGACCCGCAAGACCCGTGCTTCCTCGTGGCTCCCCAATGCCCCGCGGGGGATTCCTGGGTTCCATTTCTCGTGGGGGGGAGACCCACCTCCCGCGAGCCGGGTGCCCCCACCAAACCGATGCAGTTGACGATTGAACTTCTTGAGCAGTTAGCCGGCGAATTCAATCTCGACCGTTCGCGGTGGTATGTCACGGGCCTTTCCATGGGGGGATTTGGAACTTTCGATTTACTGCTCCGCAAACCCGACTGGTTTGCGGCGGGCGTGCCGATTTGCGGTGGGATGGATGTGTCCCGGGCGAAAGAGATTGCCCACATCCCCCTGTGGATTTTTCACGGTGCTGATGATCGGGTTGTATCGCCGGAGCTTTCCCGCAAAGCCATAAAGGCTCTCCAAGATGCCGGCGCGCAACCCCGCTATACGGAATATCATGGAGTCGGGCACAATGTTTGGAGTCGGGCATATTGCGAGCCGGAACTCCGTGGCTGGCTTTTAAGTCAACGACGTAAGAGTCGAGACGTGAACTCGTCGCAGTAAAGCCTCGAAACATCCTTGCTGAAAGATTCTTCGACAATTTTCGCAAGACAGTGGGTGCGGAAAGATCGCTTTTCCAGCATGAGGGTACGAAAGTCCGGTGGGAGTGTACCCCATGAGCTATCCTCCGCATAAAGTTTCTATCCTCTCGATTCAATATCTTTAGAAGTGGCGTAACTCAAGCGTTCGATAGGTCATCGCCCGACACTTGAGAAACTTTCACGCTCCGCGTGGCATCCGAGCGTTGCCGAAGTATGATGTTGTATTGCAGGGGTCAAGTTACCAGCGGGTGTTCGCTTCAAACGCCCCTGTTAAAACCCTTCGATTTGAGGAGATTTCATCAAGCTCTTTGAGGATATGCGTTCCTCGACGCTGCCGAGGCGGCAATCCGCCAAATCACGCAGGGGTCAACTGCCTGCTGACCCAAAGAGCGGGCAAGCTGATTAGGTGTTGCGTAGCAGGCTGAAGCGTTCCCAAACTTCAATTCGGATAGCGGGGATCGACGTGAAAAAGGAGAAGCTTATGTCTGGGATTCGCGAGCGGTTCGGGGTCGGGATTTCTCAGCCGACAAATACCCCGATTCAGTCCCACGAGGTACAAAATGAGTCAACCACACCTCCGACGGCGGAAGCCGGATTCGATCGTCGCGGATTCTTGGCCGGTTCGGTCGCCTTGGGGTTAATGGTCATGCCGAGCGGTGTGGTGCGTAGCTATGCCGCGAATGAAAAGGTGACGCTCGGTATGATTGGGTGTGGGGGCCGCGGTCGATGGATTGCCGATCTTTTCTCCAAGCACGGTGGGTATCAAATAGTGGCGGCTACCGACTATTTTCAAGACCGCGTGGATGCTCTGGGGGACAAGTTTGGTGTGCCGGCGGAAAATCGGTTCGCAGGCCTAAAAGGTCACCACAGGTTGCTCGAAACCAAGAAGCCGGATGCGGTGGTTATCGAAACTCCGTCCTATTTCCACCCCGAGCAAGCGCAAGCCGGCGTGGATGCAGGCTGCCATGTGTTTCTTGCTAAACCGGTGGCTGTCGATGTCCCCGGCTGTCTGACCATTGCCGCCGCTGGGAAAAAAGCCTCCGAAAACAAGCTCTGCTTCCTCGTAGATTTTCAGACTAGGGCGAACCCCCTTTACCAGGAGGCGGTGCGAAGGGTTCACGCGGGGGATATCGGCCCGATCGCGAGCGGGGAAGCCGTATATTACTGCGGAGCCACCTGGGCAGCAGAGCAAATCTTGGCAAAAGACCCTACCAATAAGGAGCTTCAGCTCCGCTGCTGGGGGATTAGCCGGGTGCTTTCCGGCGATGTGATCACTGAGCAGAATATCCATGCGCTTGATGTGGCCACATGGATCTTGGATGCTCATCCGCTGAAAGCTTATGGCACTGGTGGCCGGAAGGTTCGACCGGAACCAAATACATGCTTTGACCACTTCGCCGTGGTGTTTTATTTTCCGAACGATGTGCCCGTAATTTTCAGCTCCAAACAATACGGAGCCGGTTATGACGACATCGGCTGCCGAATGTTTGGGCCCGATGGTACAATCGATACTCACTATTTCGGTTCCGTGAGCATTCAAGGCAAAAAACCTTTCCCGGGGGGACCCGTAGGTAATCTTTACACGACAGGAGCGGAAGCTAACATAGCAACTTTCTACGAGAGCATCACGCGTGGTGACTATTCCAATCCCACGGTTGTGCCCAGTGTGCGGAGCAATTTGATGACAATTTTGGGCCGGACCGCCGCTTACCGCCGCGCTGAGGTGACTTGGGATCAGATGATGAGGACGGCCGAAAAATGGGAGTTTGATACCCGCGGTCTCAAAGAGTGATAAATCGCTGTCGAAGTCATCTTGCTTGGGAAAGACCGCCTTATTCCTGGGCCAAACCCGATTGATCAACCGATCGGCCTTAGGCAGTTTCCAGTCCGAAAGGGAGCCTCGGCAAGCCGCGGTATTTGTTCTTTTTGAATTGTGCGATCCCCGGGATGGATCTTCCGGATGATGGGCGTTTAAAGCGCATGATCCTAAAACGCATGATGCAAGCTTATGGGTACACGGATCAGTTGCGCGATGGGACTTAGGTGCCCAGGTGTTTCCCGAAGTATAAACGCGGGTGAGAGGTCACGGCGTGCACCGTGTCGTGTGTCCCCTTTGACCTTGGAACCTAATAGGTGAATCAGACGCGATGTCCTCAACCCGCAAATCCCTCATAGCGGGCTTACGATTTATGCGTTGCCGAGAGACCAGGCCGAGGCTAGGTTCAGCGTAGTTTGACTCATGAATACCCAAAACAAATTTCAAGGCAAAGTCGGTTTCATCGGGGCAGGCCAGATGGCCACAGCGTTGGCTTGCGGCTGGCTTCGTGGAGGAGTTTTGCAACCTGACCAGATAACGGCTAGCGATGTCAGTGCTGAAGCTCGGGTTCGATTCTCCCAATTAACGGGGGGAGAATGTAAGACGAACAATTTGGAAGTCGTGGAAGCCGCGGACGTTATCGTTGTTGCGGTCAAGCCGGCACAAATGACGGCGGTCCTCACGCAGATCGGAACGCTGGGAGGAAGTCTTGTTGGCGAACGCTTTTGGATTTCTATCGCCGCGGGCATTCCAATCGACTCACTCTTAGCATTTTTTCCGGGTGAGGTCAGGCTTGCCCGAGTGATGCCCAATACTTCGGTAAAAGTGTGCCAGGGGGTGTGTGCCTATAGCTTGCCTCCCAAAGCGAAGCCTGAGGATGCCGCTTTGGTGCAGGCTCTTTTCGCCCCCTTGGGAGTTTGTGTACGTGTTGAAGAAAGTCAGATGGACGCGGTAACGGCTTTGTCGGGATCCGGACCCGCGATGGTGTATTTGGTTATTGAAGCTCTGATCGATGCCGCCGTTGCCGTTGGCTTGCCGCGATCTCTGGCAGAGCTTCTCGCGATCCAAACGGTGCGCGGAGCTGCGGAAATGGCGCAGGAAACTCGCGAGCACCCCGCTGTGCTGAAATCGCAGGTGACTAGTCCTGGGGGCACGACAATTGCAGGGCTTAAGGTCCTGGAAGAACGAGCCGTAAGGGCGGCCTTCATTGCGGGAGTTGAAGCCGCAGTGAGGCGAGCCAAAGAACTCTTCGCTGCTACAAAAAATTGAGCTTTTTAAGAGTACGGCGCAATTTAGGGATAAAAAGCAAGCTGAATAGCCTAGTAGATTTGAGGATTCTGAAGAGTTTTGCTAAACAGGAAATGCTCCCCTTTGCGGAAAAGGTGACTTTCGTTTCAGAACCACAGTAGTGAGTTAATTTCAGAACCTGAGTAGCGAATTGCCGAGAGCGGGCTGACTTTCATCCAGCGCAGAATCGAAGGCAGATCCTGACTGCTAAGGCGGATCGCAAAAACTAAGGCAGATGCCAAGTTCTATGGTGCGGTCAATCGGCCGCATCCATGCTGTTTCCGGCAACTATTCCACCAAAAAATTCCGCTGACTATTCCGCAAGAAAACCGAAGGGGTGCTGCCAAACCCCATGGGAGGGGTTCGAAGGCTCAGTAACAGCAATTATCTGATGGGGAAAGCTGTGGCTGGTCGGGAAAGCTGGCATCCAAAAATTAAAAAAGAAATCTCATCATCAAGAGAAGGTGCGGCAAACCGAAATTTGCCGGTCGCGAATCCCTAAGTTTGCCACAATCCCGAAAAGCTTTATCTTAATCCCTAGCAAATTTACTATTTGGCAAGTTTTTTAAGAAACTTCGTGTCGGTTGGGTGAACCGCACAGAGTCAACCCGTTTTTCAGCCAGCTAGGACCCTTGAAAAATCGGTGTAAATACTTGGATGAGAATATAAAAGAATATTAGAACGAAAAACACGAAAATCTCGAAATCATCACCGGGTGTAATGCTTCGCTCGGGGGTCGGTCGTTTTAATGAAGTCATTCAGGCGGAGATGAGTCTTTTTTCGTGTTCTTGAAAAAAAATGTAGACGATAGGAGTCGCGCCATGTCGCTTTTTCAAAATTTAGATTATCAATGGCGCGAGACGTATTTTGTGATGTTCGCTTCCGAGAAACGACCGACTTTGGCAAAGGTTCAGCGCATGCTTCAAAAGATCAATCCGGCATTTGCTTTGTCGAACCTCGTGGCTGATGAGCAAGGACGTTTCGTCTCACTGACGTTAATCTCCCTCGATGATTTTGCAGCCATGGATATTTGCTATCTGGAGGGGGATGAGGTCCGCGAGGAGGGTAAAGAATTAGCGATGCAAATTAGTGAGAACGAATGTAATCCCGAGGCTCGAGAGAAACTCAGAGAACTCCTTAAATTCGATGCTCGCTTCGACGTGTTCCACTTCGAACAAGTTGTAAAGAGTTCCGAAGAGGAGGAAGATGAGGATCAATTGTTGGATCCGGGAACGTTGCTCCTAGTCCTCGAGGCCCTTGCAAAAATGACAGACGGGATCGTTATCGATCCTCAATCCGGGACGTTTGCCTAATGCGGAGTGATCCCAGTTCCGTGAACGCTTCATTTACCGCATGCGAGTTTTTTGGGATAAATAGCTCATGGGAGTTTCTTGAAAGATAAATACCCACACGAGTTTTTTGAGGGATAAGTACCCACACGAGTTTTTCGAGGGATAAGTACCGAGACGAGTTTTTCGAGGAATAAATACCTCATGTGAGTTATTGTTAGGAGCAATACGCCAAGTCAGTTATTGAGAGGCATGAAAATCCCACTTGTCGTGCTGTGAAACTCCATTTTTCGTCGAAGAGGCGGAATAGCTAAACCATAGTCAGAAAAAGTTAGGCTAAGGGACAGTTCGAGACAGAGTTTGACTATGCTGGCGAAAGATATCAAACCGGGAATGGTCGTAACATACCAAGACACTCCGTGCCTAATCGAATCGGTATCGGTCCAAAGCCCATCGGCTAGGGGGGCGGCGACCCTGTACAAGTATCGGGCACGAAATCTCATCACGAAACAGAAGATCGACATCACTTTAAAAGGGCAGGATGAGTTGGAGGAAGCCGATTTTCAGCGACGGCCCGTGAAGTTTATGTATTCGGATCCGACCCATTATCATTTCTTGGACCAAGTGGATTTCAATCAATATTCTCTCACGCATGAGGAAGTGGCAGCGGAACGAGACTACTTAACCGAGGAGCTTGAGGGAATCCAGGCTCTGATTTACAACGACCGCTGCGTGGCCATTCAACTCCCCGTGGCGGTGGAGCTACGAATTGTGGAATGTTCCCCTGCGGTTCGCGGTAGCTCAGCAACCTCGCGGAATAAGCCAGCTAAGGTAGAAACCGGGTTAGTCATCCAGGTGCCTGAGTACCTAAGCCCAGGTGATAAAGTAAAAGTGGACACGCGAACAGGTGAATTTCTTTCCCGCGTTTGACCGATCAACAAGCCACGGAGTTTTTGTCCCTCGGGGCGCTGAAGAGGTTCGAGGAGGATAAAAAGGAGGTGCGATCATGGCCATTATTTATCGCGTCAACATGACGGAGGGTACGGTGCGCACGGAGGAGATCCCGCCGGATTGGCGTGAGCTCGGTGGGCGTGCTTTGACTTCCGCGGTGGTGGCTGCGGAGGTTCCTCCCCGAGCGCACCCCTTGTCCGCGGAAAATAAGCTGGTCCTCGCACCGGGGATACTCACGGGGACAACGGCAGCATGTTCCGGGCGAATGTCGGCCGGGGGAAAAAGTCCCTTGACGGGCACGATCAAGGAAAGCAACGCGGGGGGCATGGCCGGAATCGACCTCGCACTGCTGGGAGTCAAGGCGATTGTGGTCGAGGGTGCAGCGCCGGCGGGAAAGCTTTTCCGCCTATTTGTCGGCCGTGATGGTGCCCGTTTGGAGGAAGTATCCCACCTTGCGCGGAAGGGGAATTACGAGACGGTCGCCGGAGAGTTTCAACAGTTCGGCCAAAAGGTTTCATGCATCAGCATCGGCCCGGCGGGCGAAATGGGGTTGGCGGCAGCAAGCATCGCAGTTACCGACGTGGAGGGCCGCCCTACCCGGCATTGTGGTCGCGGGGGGTTGGGAGCGGTGATGGGTTCAAAAGGGCTGAAAGTGATCACGATTGACGCCAGCGAAGCTTCCCGGCAAAAGGCGGTCGATCAAGAACGATTTCTCGCAGCGGCCCGAAAGTTTGCCGATTGCCTCCGAAAACACCCACTGACTTCAGAAACTTTGCCTGCCTACGGGACCAATGCGCTGGCTCATGTCATCAATGAGGCAGGCGCTTATCCTACGCGGAATTTCTCGACAGGGCAATTCGAGGGAACCGACGCCATTAGTGGTGAACGGCAGCGGGATGTGATCCTCGAGCGTCACGGCTTGGTGGCCCACGCTTGCCATCGCGGCTGCACGATTCGATGTTCTCGAATTTATCACGATGCTCAGGGAGAATACCTTACAAAAGGGCCGGAATATGAAACCGTTTGGGCCCACGGGGCCAACTGCGGTATTGACGACCTCGATGCTATTGCCCAAATGGACCGGCTCGACGACGATATCGGCCTCGACACAATTGAGATCGGGGCAACTATCGCGGTGGCCATGGAGGCGGGCATTCTTCCGTTTGGCGATGCTCCGGGGGCGATTCGTCTCCTGGAGGAAGTCCGGCAGGGGACTCCCTTGGGGCGATTGATTGGATCCGGAGCTGAAGTGTTAGGCAAGGCTTATGGAGTCAGACGAATCCCAACGGTGAAAGGTCAAGCCATGCCCGCGTATGACCCCCGGGCAGCGCAGGGAATCGGGGTCACTTATGCGACTTCCACGATGGGGGCTGATCACACGGCAGGATATGCCATCGCGCCAAATATCTTGGGTGTCGGCGGCAAAGTGGACCCTTTAAGTCCCGAGGGGCAAGTTGAGCTGAGTCGGAACCTTCAAATCGCTACCGCCGCGGTAGACTCCACGGGATTGTGCCTCTTTGTGGCTTTTGCTGTATTGGACGATCAGGAGGCCCTTGCCGCCATTTGCGAAATGCTTGGTGCGTTTTTGGGCCGTGAATACACCGCCGCGGATTTCCACGCCTTAGGTCGTGAAACCCTTCTTCGCGAACGTCGGTTCAATCAGGAGGCGGGCTTCACCTCGGCGCACGATCGTCTGCCCCGCTTCTTCTATACGGAGCAGCTTCCGCCGCATAACACGGTGTTTATGGTTCGCGACGAGCAGCTTGACACTATCTTCAATTTTTCCGGTTAGTTTCAGACGCCAAATCTCCCACCAACGAAAAGGGTTAGGATAAAGAGCTTTTGGAGCAGATCAGGAAACAAAAGGTTGAAGCAAATTAGGAAACGAAGATTCGAGGTAGATTAGGAAACGAAATCCGAAGCAGATTAGGAAACAAAAGTTTGAAGCAGAGCAAGAAAGAAAAACACTGCAGGAAAGAAAAACAAGGTGGAAACGGTGCACAAAAAAACAGAATAACAGATAAGGAAGGTCACTCGGCGACGTTTTTGCACAGCAGAAGCCGCGAAAGATGCGGTATTACGGGGCAGATGATTCCCTGCTTCAATTTCGCCGCGGAAACCTGAGCTTGCTGGCTCCAGTAACTCAATGGCCTCGCGGGTACCGTTGCGTTTGCCACTTGGTTTTTCCTTGAGAATTCGTAAGCTCTTTCTTGGGGCCGAACGTCGCATACCGGTAGGATATTTTCGGCTTGACCCCCGAGACGCCGGCGACTAATCGACCGCCTTAGCCAAATGAATCGCCCCGCGGCCTGAGACGGCATTTCGCGGGAAAGACTGTCGGCAGGCGTTTTACGTCGACGGTTTTAGAAGTTCGCAATGCGAGAAGATAGATTCCTGAGAAGAGGAATACTTCGAGGGGCAGGGTGAGGGAGCGATTACGACGACGTACCGTTCCTTGCCGTGTAGTAGGTGGCATTTCTTAACCCGCCGCGGTTGTCCGGTGTCAAAGGCGGGCTTTCACCCCGGTTTAGAGACCGGTAACGGCATCAAGACGCAGGGGTTGCGCCGTCGGAGGCACGGTTCGGGAACCGGATGCTCCATTAGGTCGGCAAGCCGCCATCGGTTTAAGGTTTTAAGAATTGCGTGATGGAGCTCTTCAGCGGCTTTGTGGAACGCGCAGGTGTCCATGCCCACCGGAGTTTCCTGACAAAAGTCGCCGAGGATGGGGCCTTGCGCTGCCTCGATAATCTCCCGAAGCGTAATCCGTGCAGCGCTGCGCCGAAGCGTGAAACCTCCGGAAGCCCCTCGATGGGGCTCTAAAATCCCTGCTTTCGCCAGTTGCCCCAAGACCTTAGCCAAATAGCTGGGAGATTCCCCGATCATTGCGGCGATCGTTTTGGGAGACACCGGTTTTTGCGTTTTCTGAGACCCAAGAAACACTAAGGCCCGGATGGCAGATCGAGTACTTTTGGTCAACATACAGTCGGCTCCCGAAAACACAGATATAGGTCGCTATCAAGATACACTATATCTTATTTCTCGCCTTGGTGAACTTGGCAATCCGATTAAACGCGACAGAAGCCCGGAGTGAGGATCGGTTTTGCGGCCTCACAAAGCCCCGCTTGAAAAATGAACCCGCAACATGAATCGCGACACCGGGTTGGGCAAGAGGAGAGGAAGGAGATTTCGGTCAAGCGTGCCGCCTTGAGAGCCACTTTGCATCACGCAACAGCCGAGAGTATCCGATCCGAATCAAAAATGCAGAAGCGGGGTAAATGTAGTGTAAACCTAATTACAACGTCTTAATCCGAATCACCGGGAAAACCCACGGTGACCCACGCGAAGTGAAAGACGTGTGTCTGAGTTTAAGTCATGCCGAGGCCCGCAAATGAGAATCACAAACTTTACAGTCATGAATTTCACGCAGAAGCGAGCCTTTTGCCGGTGCGTTGCGATCCGGAACGACCCCTGCGCCCCGCTATATCGCGCACGCCAAAGTTAGCTCAATACCGTCTTGTGCAAACCTTTGGAAGACCACATGAGCAAATAAAGGTGTACCCGCGCGCCAATCGCCGGTTTTGTTGCAGGGCGAGCTTATGCGGGACTCCAAAAATTTCTACCATCTGTTTGCGGCGATCGCTCTGCGTCTTGAGAGCCGCTTTGTATGAGATGCTCTTTCTCCCGAATGGGCAGGGAGCCTTACAACAGGCAAACTGGGATTTTCGCCCCTGCTAACCTCTACAAACTACTTTCCGAGCGACTGTTCGTGGCGGTTACGCTTATTACGGCTCCGCATGAATTTAGCGTCTCACCGCTCACGTTACATGCTCTTTCCCCGGTGTGCCCAGCTGTGAATCCGCGAGGCGACCAAATACCTTCCTTCTCTCATGAGAAGGCAGCCGCGAGTTCAAAATCATCCCGCAAGATGAATTTATCCCGCAAGATGAATTTAGGAAGTGAAGTTCTTCACCTCAATGCACAAAATATCGACCCGCAAAGGCACCCCGGATGTCGTACCGGCCCGGGATGGACCCGCGCCCAGTGAGAATTCCCCTCCCTGACCAGATTCACCCGTTTCGATGAGGATATCGATCGAGCGTTTAACACCTGAGTCAGGAACATCCTCAAAAACTTCGAGCCAAGTGACCCCCTCGAGTTCGCGGACCTCAACCGAGGGGAGCTTCCGCCGGAAAAATCCCGTTAAGGTCCTCACCGTGCTGGGATCCTCCAGCCGCCAATACCGAACGCGGAGTGTATCAGCCGGTAAACCGGCAAGTTTCTCCTGCGCAACACGCGACCAATCCAATTCGTACTTTGCGAGGACTTGGGCATTGGGCGGCATTTCAATGATTGTTTGCTCCGCCCCTTGGGGTTCAGTGGGCGAAAGCGAAAAGCCACCGCCAAAAGTACCGCCACGAGCTGCCTCATAAAGACGATCGGAGATCAAGTAGAGCAAATCATGGTGAACATAAAGCCACTCCGCACTAGCGCGGACACGAGGTTCCGCGTTCTCAAGGCCCGGAATAACTCGACTGCGAGTGCGATCTCCCCCTGGGCCACCCGGCATGACTCCGCCTCCGGGAAGCATTCCTGGTTCCATCGCGCCGGGCGGTACGCTTGCTACCTCTTCGGGAAAGCCGGGACGTCGCATCTGCCCGGGGGCGCCTGGATACGAGCCCGGTTGTCCGGGTTGCCCCGGCATTCGTTGACGCTGTCGCAGACGACTTAATGAAGGCCGCACCGGTCCCGTTGGGGCCGCCGGCCCTGCTTTAGGCAAACTTCGCGGCAACGTCTTGAGCACCACGGCAAATGCCGGATCGGTTACCACATCGTCGAGTAGACCGGCTTCCTCCAAAGCCCCCGGCCCATCT
This sequence comes from uncultured Thermogutta sp., assembly GCA_937128505.1. GTDB lineage: Bacteria > Planctomycetota > Planctomycetia > Pirellulales > Thermoguttaceae > DTLM01. The sequence continues at coordinate 6,365 of CAKZMM010000180.1, read as the reverse complement.
TGCCATGTTTGTTGGAGGAACCGATAAACACTCTTTCGGGTAGTATCTAGCGGGATGGTACTGGCATAAAGCACGATGGCGGCTCTGTCATTCAAAGAACGACCTTGTGCCAACTGTTGCTCGATAAAAGTAGTGACCTGCGGAGACCAAAGCCGCGGTGCCAATCGCAAGGGCAATTCAGGATCCAATCTCAACACGCTTTGGAACTGCTCCAAGGGTGTTGGTTGCCCCCGTGATGACCGCCCCGGAGTGGGACCACCAGGAGTCATGGAGATCTCAGGACTCCCAAACCGTGACGGCCTTCCCGTGCTTGGACGGCCGCCAGGCGGCATACTCGGCCGCCGGTCCGGTCGCCCACCTCCCCTCGCGGCCGCATAATCCTCCGGCGATACCCCGGTCGGCATGGTAGAAGAATCTCCGGGCGCTTCCATATACCCATATCCCTCGGGGTACCCAGCACGCGGCTGACCAGGCCGGCTCGCCAACGTTCGACTACGCCGACTTAACATCAGACTGGTCGACTCGATTACATCATGCGGAATGCCGAGCGCGGCAGCCATTGCTTGGGAACTATATCCAATCAGAAAATCTTCCACAGATTTCATAAGTTCCGGGTCACTACCGGAACTGAAATACAGTGCCACTTGCGCCAAGATATTCCGCGGTTCATACTCGAGCAGATACGGGGCGAAAAGATCAAAATCCTCTTGCGGCGTTTTCGGACTTGCCACATAAGTAGCCAGCCTCAGCCGAAACTCCGGCGAAGCTACCGGCGCAATCAACTCGAATGCCTTTTCTTGCAACTCCTGGGCTGACATGGGTTTCTGTGATGCTTGGCCGGCGCCTGGACCTCCGGGGTAACCGGGGTAAGCCCCCGGATAGGTACTTGCATCCATAGCGCTTTCCATTCCCGGACCGTAATAGTCCGAGTATTCTCCAGGGGCTCCAGGATAGCCGGGGCGCTGCCTGCGCGGTCCTGCTTGTTTGTCGAACGGGCGGAACTTATCAGGACTGGTCAACACGGCGAAAATCAAATCCTCGCGCGCCGGCGTAAGGTGGCTCACCATCGCCTCCAAGGAAGCTTCCTGCGCTACGCGGTCGTTGTCCGTTTCCAGTTTCCCCTGTAAGATTTGTTGAAAACCCTCGTCTGCCTTCGCGCTTTTCGTGATTCCCAGCGCGCCGACAATCGCCCGGATTTGATCCGGATTGAGAACGCCGAGAGCCGTTGCGGCCTGCTGCTGACCCGGCGCCCCAGGGTAACCACCCGGGTAACCCGAGTAAGGACTTGAGCCAGGATACCCCCCTTCCGGCGGCATTCCCGTTGACTCGGCATAAGCAGATTCTCCTCCGGGCGCTCCTGGATATCCCGGGGGACCATATGGAGACGTCTGTGGTCGTAAAGGCTTTGTCGGTTTTGGTCTTTCTTCTTCAGGCAGTTTCCGCACCAAGGCGATCAGTAATTCTGCAGTCTGATCCGCCTCAGGTGTTCCCGCAGTGCGTTCCGCAAGGGCTTCGACTGCCTCGGCTAATTTTTCGTGGGTCTGCTTTCGGGCCTCTTTAAATTCCTCGGGACCCCACTGCCCGATATCCTCAGGAAGCTCTTTAGTCTGTGCCTGATCAGCGGGTTGCTCTGGCTTAGGCGCCGGAGGAGGTGGAGGCGACGGGGGGCCCATCGGTGGCGTGGGGGTGGGAGTTGCCGCCATAGGAGTGCCGCTATCAGCCTGCTGACCACCCCCGCAGCCTAAGACGGCGGTCAGTAAAATGCCTAAACAGACCGTGGCCAATAAATTGCACGCGTACTTCAATCCCCACGAGGAAAAGGCAAGCGACGAACTTCGTGAATAGCTTTCCCCGGGCGACTGGCCGACAGACATAAGACGCACGACGGAGTTTAGACGGGAGTTAATGTAGGCGCTCACGGGTCCGCCTCCTCACCAAAAAGAGTCTGGCTTCGGTTTAGTGTTCCGCCGAAGATCGGGTTCCCAATGTCCTGGGTCATGATCCCCAATTTCCGAGGAACATGCCGCAATTCCCGGGAGAATGGGAGGATTCGTCTGATGCCGAGCCTAAATACTTAAGCCGAGCCTACTACTTAATATGACGCATTTGCGGCCGAAAAGCCAGAGGCAGTGAGCAGAAAGAAAATTCGGAAACCTCCCGGAAGACTCCGGAAATCTAATCTAATTTGCGCCCGGCGGGTCCACCCCCGTTTTCCCTTAAAATCTGCCTTCAAAATGCCCTTTTTTTCGGCTGAGCCACGGCTGCGAAGAAACCTTCAAACGAGGCGGAGTTTTTCCCCGAGAAATCTCGTTTCCCAGTTGTCGAAAGCCACTCCAGCCATTTACGAACCTTTTTGTGAGAGGTTCGCGTGTACCTCGAACCTCAGCCGCGTGGCGAGGCAAAACTTTCCGGTTGTCAAAAAGCTTAAGGCTGCCCTCAGAAGGCCCCCCGAAGCCGGAAAATTCCTTACGTCAAAACTCCCGGTGGTTCTTATGGCTACTCCCCCAAAAGACTGGGGGAATCTCTATGCAGAGGCTAAGAACCAGCGCGGTGATCCGGCGAGCTCGGCGCCACTGGAATTTTGTTAGCCAGGGTGGACAAATCCCAACGGTGACGAAAAGCTCGCAGGAATCGACGTAAATCGGTGATTCCGATGGGGCACGTTTCAACTCCCCAAAGCTAAATCTTCTTTTTCCGAACGAGAACTTTTCAACATGGCGGCGGACTATAGTTGTTTTCTAATCTCCCCTGATTACCCGAGTTATCCCACTTGTTCACGAGCTGGCTTACCCGCTGAAACAGATCAAGAACTGAACATTCCAATCCAATGAGACACTGAGGCAGGAGGTTTTGGGCCCCAATCGATCCGAGGCTGCCAAACAAACCAACGTGTTAAACAGTACAACACTACGTGTTTTGCGTATCGCATACAGCTTCAAATGAAAAGTTTATCGATAAACAATAGGCAAAATATTTTTAGCCTTGGGGAGCGTTCGAAAAAGAAATGAGGTCTGTTTGTAGTAGCGGGGACATTGAATGGAGCCACTTTTAGTCAAGAGGGAATGAACCCAAACTTTGTTGTCGCGCTGAATAAATTTCATAAAAGCTCGGCAATCCCTGACTTCCGCCTTGGCGAAGTTTTACAGCGTTATAGGAAGCTTTAAATTTTTCTTTTTTTTAGGCCGATTCGACAAAAAAAGGGGCTCATACCGAAATCCTGTCAAGGATGACAAACGATGCGATTTTTCCGGCAAATCGCGGTCGTCGCCGTTCCTGTGGTCTTTCTCATTGGATCCCTTTCGTTCGAAGGTTACTGGGAAGCCTGGGCTCAATACGATCTTTCCGCCGCTCCGCCCCCCCTAATTTCAGCCTTAAACCCGATATCGCCGCCCCGATGGACATCCGGTATGCCCGGGGATAGCGGGGTCTCAATTCGCCCGGAAAACGGCGTTCTGAATCCTAGCCAATCTATTCCTGCTTCGGTCCCCCGCCCTACGGTTTCAACCAATTTGCCTCCGATTGCACAACCCGGGCGTATGGCTACCCCGATGGCGGGAACAAGTGAGTGGTCATCCCGGGGGCAAGGCAGTTCCGAGCCAGGAAGTATCGTGGCTTCGACTCCACACCTTGGGCCACATGGGTGGGTAGGAGCTGTTTCCAGCGCATCCACGTCAATGCCGTCGGTGAGCTTGACAAGCTCCGGCCAAATCCCTCCCAGTGACAACCCCCTGGTTATCGGGTGGTCAACCCCGATTACCCCAAATGGCTATAACACCGGGTATGGCTCTATCTCTGGTGTGACGAACGCCCCGTCAAATTATCAGGGAGGAAATCCGCCGCCATTGCCGTCGCAATCCGAATGGACTCCTCGGCCCTTCGAGCATCAAAGAACGGAAAACGTTCTTCGACGCCTTGGCCTATACGCAGGGGTCGGCCAGCCCAATCCCCCCATTTCAATTCAGAATGGTTTGCCGTATCAGACGGGCCCAACGACTTCTGGGGTTGTTGCTAGCCAACCTTACCCCTATTTGGGTAAGCCGGGCATGGTACCTCCTGCGGTTCCGGCGAGTTCAGAAGTGCCGGCGGATCCGAGTTACTCTGCGTATACTGCGCCGGGAGCGATGCCTTCGTTTTCTGGAGGACCGATTCACGCTGCCAATCCGAAGCCGCTAGTACCCTCCAGTGCTTCGCCGGCGTCCGGTCCCCGCTTGGTAGATCAACTTCTGCAAGAATCGGAAGCACAAAACCCGCAGCAGCACTTGGGGGGGACCGCTCTCTTGAGGACGTTTCCTGCTGCGCCGTGCTGCCCGACCGAAGATAAGTGCTGGGCAGGAAGCATCGGTGGGCAGCGGTGTGGAGCGTGCCTGGCCTGCGAGCCGGGGTGGTATGCCTCCTTTTCGGGGCTTGTAATGAGTCGAGACAAAGGCAACAAAATTTGGGTCACATACGAGACCCAAAATAATCCTAACCAACTGATGCATACCCAAGACACACCCACCGAGTGGCAAGGAGGCGGAGAGATTCGGTTCGGGCGAAGGTTTGGATACTCCGCTTGGGCGGTGGAGGCTGCGTATTGGTCATTGGCAAAGTTCGACACATTCGCTGCGATGGGGCATCCCAACAGCGTGAGCACCCCTTTAATCTTCATGGACGTTTCATATGCCGATCCACTTATTCCCGGTTTGCCACAGGATCTGTTTAATAACGCCGAGGGCCACCGTCTATGGCGGGAGGCCGAGCTGCACAACGTAGAGCTCAATTTTGTCCACAGATCCTCCGCCGCCGACTGTGGAAGCCGTTGGGCAGTGGGATGGCTCTTCGGAGTTAGATTTTTTAGGTTTGCCGAAGAGCTTACTTTCGGCTCTTTGCGCGGGGGGGCGACAGGGTGGGGTGTTAACCCCGAGTGGGAGGGATATCTTCGAGACCGCGCGGAGAATAACCTCATCGGCCCCCAAGTGGGAAGCGAAATCCAATTCCGTCCGCGGAATCGCTGGCGCATCTTGCTAACCCCGGTGGTGGGCGTATACGCTAATTACATTGAGAATTTCTTCAATGCCTATCGTGGTGACGGTCAATTGTTTGCCGTCAATCCGCCTGACTTCCCCGATTATCCGCTCGATACAGACGAGGATGCAATCGCGGTACTAGCTCAGCTTGATCTAGTAGCGGAGTGGATGGTCACGGAAAGGATTCAGATTCGAGGGGGCTATCGTGTGGTTGCCCTCTCGGGAATTGCGCTGCCGGATCCTCAGATAACCCCGTATGTTGTGGATACGATTGAGATTGTGGACATCGATCACAACGGCGACCTCATTTTGCACGGGGCGGTAATGGGGGTCGCCGTGCAGTTCTAAGTTTTGGTTAGGCGTCCCACGAGAAGATTCGAGAAAATCGGCCTCTTGCCGGTGCCCTAATCGCGTTCAATCCTAATTTCTAGCAAGTTTTCGGTCTCCTCCCGACCGACCTCTCAGAGCATTTCAAAGGCATCGGTAGGTGGCCTGCGGCATGCCCAAAGGCCCCGTAATCATACCTGGGGGCTGGTGGTGATCCCACCAGGTTTTTCGGGTACGGGCATTAGTTTTCGTGGGTCAAGGATCCAAAAGGCGTACATTAGCGGTTTCAGCAGTTGCGATCGGCTCAGCACCCCGAAATTTGGCCTGGCGGAAAAAAGTTTAAAGATCCATGAGGCCTCCAATACTTTCGGGGAGAAACCCTGCACATTCCCTCACAAAAAGCCGACACGCCCCTCTTTAAGTTTTTATTCCCAGAAATGCGATTTCTTGCCGCGTCCACCGTTTGCAAGCTCCTTTGGAGTTTCGATTGTTACCCCTGGGTTGGTTCATTCCCAGCTTTTTCGACCGGCAATTTCTTGCGCTAGCATCCTGCCCTGACGAATCAGCAATCGACCCGCGGGAAGCTTGCGGTAGTAGGCCCCGCCCATACACTTTCTTCAGAAAGCATTTCCACTTCCTTCGGAAATCGCTGCGCTCCTGAGTGCACCGCGGCAAAGAGCTGCCTTCCCACCCCAGTTTCCAACGCTTCTTGTTTCTAGGGAATTTACGCCGAATTTTTGCTGACCCGAGGGGACTTCCCCACCTTCCCGGCCGCGGACAAAATGATGCGATACATTTTCCTAAAAACGGTTTTGGAATCTGTCTTTTGGAATCGGCCTTCGGAAGTCAATTTTCGTGATTGAGGCCTAAAGCCGGGTGATCACCATCAAGATGATGACTTGCTAAGACACAGGTTCTCGGAGAGGTTGCCGGCAGTGATGCGGATCGAGCAAGATGAAAATTACATGTTCGGCGGTTTGAGGTCGAACCGCGAGTGGCAAAGCGATGATTCCAATAGTGTCGTTCAATTAA
>CAKZMM010000179.1 GCA_937128505.1 uncultured Thermogutta sp. | reverse complement strand
CGAAGCGTTGACGATTACTTGCTTCTTCGCGGGACCAAAGGCAATATTGCTTCGATCCTACCGACCGTTTTTCATCGCGTCGTTTGTGCCCGGTCATGTGATCTACCAATGTGATGAAACCTCAAGGAGCTGCCGCCGTGATGAGTCCGAAACCTTATTCCCTAAAGCACGCCACCTCCTCTGCCGGTTTACCAGATGAGATCGGGGGGATATGGTCTGCTAAATTTGCCCAGATTATTTGGGCTGCATTTGTTCTTTTTGGCTTTTTGCTCCTACTAACGGACTTTCTCGTCGGAGGGTCGCTTATGGCTGTGGCTGCGGAGGTTTCCCCGGGGGAACTTCCAAAGGTGCAGCCCGGACTAATTCACCCGATCTTAGAAAAGGAAATCATCGGCAAAGCCTTGACGATGACCGAATGCCAACATTACTGCGATGCCCGGGTACCCACGTTGCCCTATTTTGGGAATGTGACTCAGTGGCAAGCCTACGCGGAGCCTTTACGGCAGCGGATTTTGGAGCAGATTGTTTTTCGCGGGAGAGCCAAAGCTTGGCGGGATTCCGCGCTTCGCGTGGAATGGTTGGAGGCAATACTTGGCGGACCCGGTTATCGCATTCGGAAACTCCGTTTCGAGGCCCTGCCCGGAATGTGGATTCCCGCTCTGCTTTACGAACCGGAAACGCTCACCGGCAAAGTTCCAGGAGTTCTCAATGTCAATGGTCATACTCCGTTGGGTAAACAATATCCCCCCAAACAACTTCGTTGCATCAACCAAGCGAAACGGGGGATAATCGCCTTGAATGTTGAATGGGTAGGCATGGGCCAATTGCGGACGCCGGGCTTTGCCCACTCAAGAATGCATCAACTGGATTTATGCGGAGCCAGCGGTTTGGCACCATTTTTCCTGAACATGCAGCGGGCTCTCGATTTGCTGCTGAGCCTCGAGCATGTCGATCCGAACCGGGTGGCCATGACAGGTCTTTCCGGCGGCGGTTGGCAAACAATCGTTTTGAGCTCTTTGGATCCGCGGATCGCCTTGGCTAATCCTGTGGCAGGCTACTCGAGCTTCAAAACTCGGGCGTGGCATCTCAAAGATTTAGGCGAAGCGGAGCAGACCCCATGCGATCTGGCTACCTTGGCCGACTATACCCATTTGACGGCCCTGATGGCTCCTCGGCCTTTGCTTCTGACCTATAACTCAAAAGACGAGTGCTGCTTCGAGTCCGGTTACGCCCTCGAGCCGCTGGTAGCCGCGGCCCAACCTATTTATGCGCTTTTCGGGCGGGAAGAGGCTTTGCGGACCCACATCAACGATGAACCTGGTACTCACAATTACGAGGTGGACAATCGCCAAGCTTTTTATCGGATGCTACGCGACTATTTCTACTCCGGGGATGAAAGCTTTGATGTGCGAGAGATTCCCTCGGAAACGGAGATCAAATCGGAAGAAGAACTCGCCGTTTCACTGCCGGAGCCCAATGAGGATTTCCACACGTTGGCTTTGAAACTTGCGCAACAGTTGCCCGCTGATCCCGAGGTGCCGCAAGCGCCGGAGGCTTTCGCCCAATGGCAAGCATCAAGCCGCAAAAAGTTGGGAGAAGTGGTGCGGATAAAACAGTACACGGTCCACCCTACCGCAGTAGTCCAGGCTGACGCACCCTTGGGCGAGGGCCAACAAGGGCAGCTACGCTCGATTTTGTGGCGGTTGGCGATGGATGATGCATGGACGGTGCCGGCAGTCGAGCTTCAATTGATCGATTCCGCCAAACCCACCGACGAGGATCATCGGCCTTGGGCAATCCTTGTCGGCGATCACGGTAGGGCTGCTCTTTCCCGCGAGGCAAGCAGCTTTTTAAACGAGGGTTATCGGGTGCTCCTCATCGATCCTTTCTATTTTGGAGAATCGCGGTTAGCCAGTCACAGTTATCTTTTCGCAATATTGGTAGCGACGGTGGGTGACCGACCTTTGGGGATTCAGGCAAGCCAAGTAGCCGCTGTTGCGCGATGGCTCCGGCAACGCAACGAGGCGCCGGTCCTCCTGGCAGCCTTCGGGAATCGATCATCGACATTTAGCCTAATTGCGGCGGCCTTGGAACGGGAAGCGATTCATCAGGTTCAGCTTCAGACGCCCTTGGGAAGTTTGAAAGAGGTGATCGAAAACGATTGGGCCGGCGATGCTTATCCGGAACTTTTCTGCTTTGGGCTTTTGGAGGCCTTTGATCTTTACCAAATCGCAGCTTTGGTCCACCCACGAACTATCGTCGTCAAACAACCGAGTGCTCGCGTGGTACAGGAATTCTCGCGTATTGGTGCACTTGGGCATCTGAAGCTCGAGGATTCTCGATAAGGGCAACGACCCAAACTTGCGGCTTCCACTTAAAAAAGCCTCATTTCCCCTCAGCGGACCGGAGCGGGTGAAATACCGGATCGGGCAATTTCTGGCTGCGCAATCGGATTGTGCGGCCACACATCGTTTGCAATTTAGCAATCGTGTTAGATTTCGGCCGCCGGGTTAGATTTTGGCGGCGGTGTTAGATCTCGGCAGCGGTGCGAACCATCGCGCCGTAACCCAATCAACAGAAGAGGAATCAACCCACGAGGGACGGGAGCCAGAACCAACACGGGGTTCGCTCGCAGGGTCGCAACAATCAACAGAAAAGGGGGCGATTGCCCCCCGGTGCTGAGGACTAAAGTTTGCCTTGCAAATGAAGGTCGTTTCCTACCCGAGGCACGCTCGCTTCGTAAATCAGCGCTGGCTTAGGGAGTCGTAACCGGCGCTTCGCTTTTGTTGCTCGACCCGGTGGCTGGCTGCTGCCACAAGGTTCATCGCGGCCTGGATTTCGGCCGGCGAATAGGCAGGCGATCGGGTCCCATTAGCGTGACGATATTGCTGAGAAGCCAATTCTTGCCAGCTCAAACCATTGGCCAAATGCCAGGCAGCCAATTGAGCAATCCGCTGGGGAACGACCCCCGAAGCTAAAGCTCGAATGACCTCGTGCAACACCTGGTTATCGGTGTACTCGTCGATTGGCTTGATTTCGTACTGCATTTGCGGCCGAGGGTCGGGTTTGCCGAATTCGAGACAAACCGTGGGAACCTTGAGGGTGGCGATTTTTTCTGGGGGAATGGACCACATCCCCATCCCCATTCCGCCCATTCCGCCCATTCCGCCCCAACCGCCCCAACCGCCCCAACCGCCGCCAAAGGCTTGTCCGCCTCCGTAACCGCCGCCATAACCGCCATCAAACCCACCGCCCCGACCACCAAATCCGACACCACCGCCGTCCAATTGCGCTAGCACCGGCACGCCCGCAAACGCCGAAGGCAGTCGCACCGTCAGCGGCTGCTTCGTTTTGTTCTCGATCATTACCGTGCACCGCTTTGAATCTTGCGGGATAAGCCGGACAGAAATTTGACCGGCCTTGATTGCCTGAAAGAGTTCCACCTCCTCCTTGTTTTGTTCCTGGGAAACTCTTCGGGACCGCTCTGCTGCGAGGGTGAACGAAAAGCAAACGCTCGCCAGCCAGATTCCCAACATACCGATTGCCGTCCAAAACGCCCAAGAACGATGCCATCTCATAAACATTTCCTCCCCGAATTTTTCCCGCTATTGATTTGCGCTTTGCAATTCACTATTTCCTGTTACTTGGAATCTGAACCGGTCCTATCTTATAGATCCGCCGCGACCATATGCGAGCAACCGCCTGGTAGCCACCGAGGCCGTCAATCACCTCGTTTTCGGCCGGGATTCAATGTTCACGCCGCGAAGGGTTGATTTTCAGGGTTGAGTTAGCAGAACTTGGTTATCGGTCGGAGGAAACCGTCGGAAAAAGCATAAGGTTATCCGCTCCCGCTCACCGAGAAATTCCTCAGTCCGATACACGCTGCGTCTATGGAACAACTATCCGCCCCGTGCTCACTGGGAAATTCCGTCTTTGACGGAGCGAAAGCGGTGGTACAGCCATATCCGACCTGGTTTACCGGGATATTCCTCCAATTATAAAAACCGTGCTGAACAATTGCACAGGTGCTCGGTCAACCGGAAAGAAGCCACCTGTTCCGAAAAAGTTCCTGCGAGTACGATTATCCGTCAAACCCGAATTAATTCGAAGAAAAAGTCCCTATGTCTAGACTAATCCAAGTCAGCCAGATTTCCAAGCAGAAAGTTCAGAAGCTCAAGTAACCCCCTTAATTTTGGAGGCGGATCATAATTTCGTCAGTATGAACGCAATGATTCTTTACCATTAAATGCCAAAAAATCCCTTAATTTCTGCTCCCAAGTCCCCGGATACACCGCACCAATCTGCGGCGAACTCCCGAAGGGCGTTTTACCGGCCAAATGGCCGGTTTAGTCCGAAATTGGGTGGGGCAAAACCATTTCATGTCTCGAAAGGGACGAGGGTCCCCAAGGACCCCCGCAAGAAACCCCCAAATACCGTTCGTCAGAAATGTCAGAGAATTCTTTCCTTAAACTATTTGGGCCCACGAATTTGGCGGAGTCAACGCTGAGCCATTGCAGAGAAAAGCCCCCCTCTGATTCGTGCCGGCGGGATTGAGGAGATTTTAGGCTCTACTGCGTGGGTGAAATCACCCACCTAACGCGGATCTGGGGGCCTAGGGCCCCGCTATTTGGGCGGGAAACTCCGTATCTTATCCTGGGGCAGCCGACGGTCTGGGGATCAAAAAAGCGGCAAATAGCCCTAAGCTTTTCAACCGCTATTGCGATCGGCGGCTACACGGCGATCGTTGGGTCAATCGTTGGCTCAGGAGACCACCGCCGAGATATCCCGCCGCGACGGATCCGGCTCAGCGATCTCTTGGGGGGATTGCCCGGAATCCAGGGCCTGAGCTACCTCTCCTTTAGCCGCAAAATAATATCCGATCCCCGCTGCAGCCAACATTACACTGACCACACGGTTTGTCAACGCGACAAGGAGCCCCTGGCCCGGCTGCATAGCCTGGCCACCGACTACCGGCGCAAAAAGGTACAATCGGTCGAGCACGAACTCAAAAGGCCCCATCGGCAGCGGAATTACGCCGGCCGAAATGCTCACCGGCGCCAATACAAAATGCATACCCCAGGAAGGAACATGACCAAAAAGCCCTCGGGCAAAAAAGTATACTCCGGTGGTAAACATGCTGTGCAAAATGACCGTTAACCCGGCAGCTCCTAGAAGGGTTGGCCAGGCCGATCGGTAGCGCCGAATCGCTCGGCCCAAATCCAGGAGGTGTTTTCCCACAATAGGCAACCCACCCACGACCCGGACAAGCCACGTTGGTCCCTGAGCCGGAGCCAGGATTCCGACCACCGCCAAGGCGCCAACGAATGCAATCCCGAGCACCGCTCGGCAAAGGAGCTGAATAGCCGAGTTTTCGACGGCGGCAAACCCCGTGAACAAAATCCCGGCCGACGCCACCACAAACAGCATGTACAAACCTAAGGCACGATCGACCAGAACACTGGCCACGGCCTCTGCGGGAGGGCATCGTCGCAATCGGGCCAAGAGGATCATTTTGACGAGATCCCCCCCGACTACACCCATGGGCGCCAAATTCACCAAATAACCAACGAGGCTTAGCCGAATGGCTTCCCGATGGGTAAACGGAACCCCCAGAGCTCGGACAAGAAACCCCCAACGGATGAAACAAAGGATGGCGGAAGCCACATAAAAGAGTGCCCCAAGTATTAAGAACCCCCAAAGCTTTTCCTGACTCCAAAGACGATCAAAAGCTTCGTTCCGAACGGCATCCCAGAAGAGATAACCCACAATGGCCAGCGAAGCCAAAATCTTTAAAAGGTTGATCGCAATTTGCCTAATAGCGCTCACGGGAGACTCGCTTGTTCATTCGGATTGAATAGAAAGACCACGGATGCGAGCACTTTTGCCAGGGAATCGCGCCCATCCTCAACCTGATGTAGTTGCTCGGAATTTGCCGTGGCCATCACCTCATGTGAACCGCGGTGGCGGCAACGAAACTTGCAGCCCACGCGGGTTTTAACACGGTTGTTAGTCGCCAAGCTTTGGTTGGCGACAGGGCATCAGAAGACCGGTCTTTCTCCGTAGCGATTTCGCTCTTCGATTTCCCGCCGCACCCGCTCCAGGTCTGCTTCCACCATCATTTCGACCAATTGGCGAAAGTTGACGGTCGGCGCCCAGCCGAGCTTCCGGCGTGCTTTGGTTGCATCCCCACGAAGGGTATAAACTTCCGCCGGTCGCATCAAAGCCGGATCGACCACCACGTGATCCCGCCAGTCCAGCCCCACGTAGCTAAAGGCCAGTTCCACGAACTCTCTGACGGAGTGTTTTTCGCCCGTGGCGATCACGTAGTCGTCCGGTTCATCCTGCTGGAGCATTAGCCACATCGCTCGCACATAATCCCCGGCAAAACCCCAATCTCGCATGGCATCCAGGTTGCCGAGGTGAAGCTTATCTTGAAGGCCCAGCTTGATTCGGGCCACCGCATCGGTGACCTTTCGGGTGACGAACTCTTTTCCGCGACGTGGCGACTCGTGGTTAAACAAAATGCCACAGCAGGCAAAAATCCCGTAGCTTTCCCGGTAATTGACGGTGATCCAATGCCCATAGACCTTAGCCACCGCATACGGGCTTCGGGGCCAAAACGGAGTTTGTTCGTTTTGCGGTTCGTGTGGTGTGGCGCCGAACATTTCGCTGGAACTTGCCTGATAAAACCGAATGGACCGGTCGACCAGTCGAATGGCCTCTAAGACCCGGGTGACGCCCAACGCCGTGAATTCGCCCGTCAGCAGCGGTTGAACCCAACTGGTCGGCACGAAACTTTGGGCAGCTAAATTGTAAAGTTCGTGCGGGCGGACGGCTTGAACGAGATCGACGATCGACAATTGGTCAAGCAAATCTGCTTGATGTAAAGTGATCCGATTTCTCATATGGGCGATTCGCTCGAAATTCTCGGTGCTTGCCCTGCGGACCATCCCATGTACTTCGTAGCCTTTTTCGAGCAGAAGTTCTGCCAAATAGGCCCCATCTTGACCGGTGATTCCTGTAATGAGTGCCCGCCGCATTTTCGAAGGCTCCTAATCAAAAAGTCTTGGGATGGGGGCCCGCCAACTGCTTTGCTAATGCTGCTTTGCGAAAAACGGAGTAACTGCGTTGAAAAACGTCCGCAAGTTAAGAGTTTTATCTGGCCATTTTGCGAAGGTCTTTGAAGGAATACTCTGAAGGAATCTCGATTTGCAAGAGTCTGATCGAGTGTAGAGCGAATACTGGCGGTAGTGCTTTATTTACCGCAAAGATGCCGGTCATTTACCACGGTGATTCCGGTTCCGTCATTTTTATAAGCTAACATTATTCTGTGATCTTCTATTTCTAATGTCTCGGGGGATGAGCTATCTGAAATCCCTAAAAAGTGAATAGGAAGCAAGAAAACCCCGAAAAACGGAAACACAGAAAAAACAGAAAAATAGGAACCCGAAAAAACAGAAAGTGAGGATTGCGCCTCCAAACATCTCAAAATCAATTGAAAAACAACTTACCTTGTATGTGTTCTAATGATTACAAATTATGTCGAACTTTTACGATGGTTGAGCCCAGAACGCATTTCGCCGACCCAGCTCCCCCAGTTTTCCTATTGCTCGCGGCCGGTTTTGGACCAGGTATTCAAGCCAGTATAACATCAGCCCCTTGGGGGCTGCATTAATAAGGTCTGGGGGGACCGAGAGGTTCGCCGGAGTTCGCTTTTAGATTTGGTAAAAGTCGTTTGCGGCTAGGCGAGATGTTTTTTTCTATCAGAGAAAGCGAATCCTATCAGAGAAAGCGAAAATCGCTTGCGACTCGGCACGCTAGTTTTTCCTGCTAAAGGGACGTCGAAAAAACATCGGTGGGAGAATCTAAAGTCAGATAGCCAAGGCAATCCAGAGAGATTTTCGGCCCGGAAGTCATTTGCGTCGCCTGCCTCATCAGCGGCTCCCGAGCATCCTGCGACCGTCGGCATGTTCATCCGGCATCCTCACCCGGGATATTCACCCGGCATGCTCGCCCAGCATGTTCATTCGGCATGTT
>CAKZMM010000178.1 GCA_937128505.1 uncultured Thermogutta sp. | reverse complement strand
GTTTAATATTGTTTTTTACTCTCTCTACCTTGCGGCCGATGTGTGGCAGGAAGGGGAGTAAGCCAGCGGCGGTTGGCCCCGCTTCGATTTGTTTTGCGTTTGATCGTGTGTGATTGAGCGTTTGATCCTGTGCTCAGGTAAGTGTAATTGGGTTACGTTAATTTTTTCGGGTTAACTGTTGTTTGGGGTTCATTGACTATTGCATTGACTATTGCTTGGCAAATACTTGGCAAAACTTCGTTGGATTCACTCATCGGATTCGTTGGATACAGGGATCGGAATCAGTTTGAAATTTCGCTTGAGTAACCTGCACTTTGTCACGCCGGAATTCGGTTCAGGATTTCTCGATCCGAATATCCGGTTCAGAAAGGCATCATGTTGAGGAGGGTGATTCCATGGGTAATTTCGAAGCTTTGAAAGACGGTCAAATGGCGGATACCGCGTCCGAAGGGCGAAGTTGTTGCGGTGTTAATATCAAGGGAGTCTCGTCGGAACAGCATTCATCAACAAAACATTCATCAACAAAAAAAAGCTGCTGCCCGTTTTTGCGGTGGCGGACTCAGATTATTTTCGGGTTGCTTTTGGTCGGATTTTTGATCGGATTGGGAATCGCGTGGCAGAGCTGGTCAGCCCCTCCGACTTATGCCCCGCCGGCTAAGCGTCCGCTGCATGACGCACCGTTTGTTCCTACCCCCCACGACATTGTGGCAGAGATGCTGAAGTTAGCCGAGGTGGGCCCGAATGACGTGGTGTACGATTTGGGTTGCGGCGATGGGCGGATTGTGATTGCCGCCGCGAAGACCTACGGTTGTAAGGCTGTGGGAGTGGATAAGGACCCAAAGCGTATTGCCGAGAGCCGCGCGAATGCGGAAAAAGAGGGAGTGCAAGGTCGCGTACAGTTCATTCAGGATGATATCTTCAATATCGACCTTTCTCCGGCGACGGTTGTCACGCTTTATCTTCTGCCGCAGCTAAACAACGCATTGGTTCCGCAAATTGAAAAGATGAAGCCGGGGTCGCGAATCGTCTCGCATGATTTCGATATCGATGGCGTCAAGCCGCAGAAAGTGCTGCGGGTCGAGTCTGAGGAGGATCACCGCGAGCACACGATCTATCTCTGGGTTACGCCCTTGAAGAAGATAGGCGAGTTCGATTTACCCTGAAATCTGCTCCGGCAAGTCCCCCCGTTAAAAAGGGGATCAAGGCGCTTTAGGTTGCCTCCTCGGGTGCTTGGGGTTTTCGTCCGATATACGATACGCAATGAGCCCATGGCCACCCCGTTCCCCTGACAATCGTTCCCTTGAAAACGTTCCCTTGAAAACTGCGCCCTCCAACAGGGGCTAAGTTCGTTTGCGCTTACGAGGGGTACATTCTGCTTTCTCGAAGGCATAGTGCCCGAACTATCGGCCCGCTCCGCTTATGCGGATCCACTCTCGGCGGGAGGGGGCTCCGGCCTCTGAGAATCCGTATTCTGCCCGTACTGCCCCCTTGAGCAATGACACACTCCATCGCTCCGGTGTAAGGAGCGGTAAAAGGTAGGCAAGATTGGGAAAAAACTACGGGAGATCGCGGCAACAAACGCGGAGCGGCTGCGGAGAGAATTTCGGGGGCTTTCCCCCCGGCTCATCTAGCTCAACGAACGCGGCATTGGAAACGGATGACACCGCCTTCCCCAGAGGGGAGGGGGTCGATGATCTCCCAGCGGAGAATCTCCGAACCGTTTTCGTGGGGCTGGGTGGAGAAGTTAGCCGGTAGCGAGCACTGAGCGGATCCGGGGACGAATTCCAACCGCGGGGCAAGGCTGTCGATAATTGTCACATTTCCAATCAGCTCGTTGCCCACGTTATCAAATCGGATGGTGAAGTGCACGGTCTCTCCCGGGGCTGCATGGGGGGTGGAGGCCAGCTTGATGATTCGTAATTTCGGGCGGGAAGGCGGTCGGTCAACCGTATAGAGGCGATCGACTCGAGTGACGCCAGCCGATTCGGTCGCTTGCTGGTGGTCGATAAAAACCTGGAGAACGATGGTCTGTGACCAGGCCTGGGCCGATTCGGCGCTGCGGGCCAATTGAAGGGCTTCGGTTAACTCGAACTTGCCAGAACGAATCACGTGGAAGTTTTCGTAAGGTTGAAAACCATTGTGGAAGGATTCCGGGCCGAGCGCACAGGACACCACTCCGCCCCACTGCTGTGTGCTCGCGGCATGCAGGGAACGATGGCCGCGTTCGGTCCGGGCCTGATAGTGCTGCTTGCTTGAGGCAGAAAGGACCGGCTCCACTTGGGTTCGCGTGCCAAAGGGGGCGAAAACCGCAAGGGCCGTTTCGCTCTGCTCGTTCTGCTGAAAGCTGACCACTTGTCTTACGGAGCCAAAGCGGGGGCTATAAAGATAAAGGGGAGGAGCCGGCTCCGTCACCCGGGAACCGGATAGGGTGTCGTAATGGGCGATGGTGTCGCCTACATTCAGTCCGCGCGTTTCCCAGTCCCGCATGACTCGCACAGCCGGTGGGGCATCGCCGCCTTGCACGATATATTCATCCTCGGGCCAAGGCTGTCGAAAACCGGGAGGCGTCCAAGGCGCGATGAAAACCGGGGACCGGTACGGCGGCAAACCGCCCTCAAAAAGCGGGGTTCGGGGCAGGGGAGCCGATCGTTCCACCGCTTGATCGTCCGCCCTAGTGGCAAGAGGTAGGGCTTGGCCGCCAGAAGCACGCCCCAAAGACGGTGGAGCTGATGACCCAAGTGGTTCCTCGGCGCTTACCGGCCGTACGGCGCTACCTACTTGCGGCGAGTATGCAGAAGGGCTTTCCCGGGATGCACTTTCGAAGTCTTTCTTAGCGAGCTTTTCCGCCCCGAAAGCCGCGCCTTGAGCCTGCGGAATTGCGGCGTGAGCCGAGAGCGTATGAGGAGCGGTGTGAACCGGGGGAGGTAGGGTCGCAGTCGTAGATGTCGCTCCTGTACCGAGGGAGGGGAGGGGAGGGGGAGTTGGACCGGGGTGGTTCTGCGTAACTCGGCACGAGCAAAGTACCAGCACGCTAATGGCGATCGTGGTCCATTTCCACCACCGGGGCCAAAACCTCATTGGCCCTACCTCCTTCGTGATCGTTTACCGCTTATTTGAGCTTCCCTGAATCGGTTCTTTGAAATTCGCTCTGCCGTTGGTTGGAGTTTCCCTCGACCCATTTATCTATCATTTATTCATTTATTCGCTTAAACTTGCCTTCGCCGTGGAAGCTTGTAAGCCGTGCGGTGGGGCCGGGCCCACCGGCTGTGAGCCGGGGCTCTGTGGATACGAGGGGCCGGGGCTTTGAGGATGCGAGGGGCCGGGACTTTGAGGCATGGGGTTAGCCGGGGCATCTGCTGGCAGGCTCGCGGGCCGCAAAACCGGCGGAAATCCAAAAAGGAAATCCGGCGGCGGGACCGGGTCGGTGCTCGGCACTCGGCCCCCCAGACGCAAAATCGCCACGGGCCGACCCAATTGATCGGCCACCGCAAGCGGATCGGCTCCCGGCGGGACTTCGAACCAACTCTGCTCTTCCCCGGCTTGAGCGACCGGCAAGGCCGTCTTCGGCTCTTCCAGATAAACCACTCGCGTGATGAATTTGCCCTGGAGGGCAAGCTGCAAGTCTTCCAGCGTCAGATCGATCTGAATGGGATAACGCCACTCGAGGCCCAGCGGCGTGTAAAGCCGATCAATGATTTCGATCGTGGGAAAGACTTCCTGACCGACCCACAGTGGGATCTCGGTGATACGGATTCGGTAGACCGATCCCACCAGCAAGCCGACGGTTACCGAGCCCGGCTCACTCGGGCCGAATGTGCCCATCTCGGCAAAGGCGATTTTTGCTCCCGGGGGCGTCTTGATGGTCACCGGTTGAAAATAGCCCAACACAGCGCCGCCTTGTTGGAGGCGGATTTGCCCGATCAATCCCGGCGACAAGAGCCCCTGATGATAGTAATGCACGGGCGGATGAGGCCAGGGAGGACGTTGGCCGAAAGTCTCGGGGGGACAAAGGCTTATCGCCCCCGCCGCAAGGGCTACACCAAGCCAAGTCAACGGGGAATCCCCTGCGGGCCAGCTCCGGCTGGTCGTCTTGATGTGCCGAACTATTCGTTGCATCATGCGGCGATGGTCCCCGTTTGCAATCCCTGCAACCCCCTCATCTTGATTCGAATTCGTGTTTTGGGTGCAGCCACCGGCTTCTTTCGGCCCTTGCCTGGCTCGGAGGAAGGCAACCCTTGGTTTATCTAGATTCATGCCGAAAATTTGTGCACCGTTTTCTTACTTCACTCCTAGATCTCGATTGTGATCATTAGATCTCGATTGCGATCCTGGGCACTTCCACCGCCGCACCCCGCTCGATTTGCCAGCCTTCAGCCGCGGGAACAAAGGGCGGTAGGTTTCCGGACGAGTACTCGTTGCGTCGATACAATCGGCAATGCGGTGGCTGAGCCACCGGCAAGCGGAAAATCCCAATCCCGGGTGATGTCGGCCGCTTTTCCTCCGGACCTCCGCTCGCAGAGTGTGTTCAATAACTTCCGGCTTCGGCTACCGATCCGAGGTCCGTCTACGGGCTCGGGCATCAGTGCATGGGACAAGTACCGGTATTGCCGGAGATAATTTCCCTCCCGTCACCGAGGGGCCGGGTAAACGGAATGGGCCACGGGGATGTTTGCTCGACGATATACGCTTTGTTCGCAGGCCGCGGGTACCAGTAGCCGGGGTCTTGACGCACGTGGATTCGCACGGCTTGAGGCTGCCGCGGGATGAACATCGGGGTGTGATTCCGCATGACATGCCGCTGCAAACTCGCCGGCGATCCCAAGGGGACGTGCGGCGGACCGGGCAGCCCGATGGGTGTGCCGCTGATCGGCATTCCGTATTCAGGACCGGTCACTCCGGCGATGTAGTTGATCGGTGCGGTGCCGCCGGCGGTGGCCACAGGGATGCCCGCGGGAAAACCGGCTCCATAACCGGCGGGAACAACCCCAGATTCGACGATATTGGCCCCGGGAACTTGCAGGTCTTTGTTCCCCAGCCGGACGATGGCCAGGATCGAACCCCGGCGATCGGCCTCTTCGATGGGATCCACCCCCGGGTCCAACCGGGTGCTGACCAACGTCTCGACGCCGGCTAAGGCCAACTCCTGATACTGCGGATCCGGTAGGTAGATCACCTTGGTAACGAAATTGCCGGCGAGCACTTGGTCGAAATCTTCGGGGGTGAAAATGATCGGGATTGCATTATGGGCGAGGAAGGCCTCGGTCCGCGGGAGACTAGGGGCAACCTCCAGGGTCGGATATAGCTCCACGCCCGGCCGGCCCGGGATATTCGTCAGCTTCAGCCGATAAATCGCCCCCTGCGGAAAATCGAACCGACCCGGGCATACTAGTGGCTCGGAGTCGAAGGTTCCGGGGGCCGTTACATCCCATTGGACGTACATCCCTTCCGGTCCAACGAAGGCAATTTGAGAGCTCACGGTAGGAACCGGGGCCACGGGGGCGTAACCGATCACTCCGGGGCCAGGACCGCCCACGCCCGGACCAGGTTCCATGATGTGTTGGGCTGGTGGTAGTTGGCAGCCTGTTAAGGCGATTACTGCCAAGCTGATAACAACGAGTCGTTGGAACTTCATTCCTTTTCCCCCCACCTTTGGTCCGCGCCCAATTAGGGGCACGTTGATCCTGGGACTTCTGTGTTGGGCCTTGGGGTTACCGAAGATGCCTCGAAAGTCGAAAAAAAGAGGTGTTTCGATCGCTCTCGTACGTTCTCGTAAAATCCGAAGGCAAACCGGTGCCGGCTAGGCCTCGTGGGAAACGTCTGACTTTCCTCACGTCGATTCCCTCGGCAAGCAATCGGCTCTGGATACCGTCGGCAGCAAAGTCGTTCTGCAATGGCTCCGATTCGTTGACGAAAGTTGGGTGCGGAATGCCCTTCGATAACTTTTCCCGAAAAACGTGTGTGGTTACCGCAGACCGTTGCGGCTGCATTTGCTTGGTTTGCAAATCAAGGTGTTAATTTCACTGACTCCCCTCAGCTTCCGGTTTGGTGTTTTTTTCGAGTCACAGATCGCTCGGGCGGATTGGTTCCCGCGGTGGTATACCCTTCACTTGCGAGCCGGAGCTCGGGGATGGTAGGGCTCCCGTTAAGGTTGGGCTTGGATCAATCTCCAGTTATTTTGTAATTTTTATAAAGCCGGGTTAGAATTTGCGGTTTTTGTGGAGGGTCTGGCCGGAGTGCATCCTTACAATTGCCGCTAGTTCCCAAAGTTGGTACAAACGGCGAAAACCTGCCCATCCGGACTAATGGCCTCCTTGGTGCTTATGGTCGGAATCTCAGAATGGGATTCTTTGGTAAATCCGAAAGGATCCGTACGGGACACCTCGACGAGGCGCCGAGTCCCTGGCTTTTTCGGCCAAAGAATCTAGCAATCTTGCTGATAGCAGCCTCGATTTTGTTGATATACTTTGTAAACTTTAATTTGTTTGGTCTGAGGGAAGTTCTTGGCCAAAGATCGACGAAATTTAGTTATTTGATATGGGATTCAGGCCTGATGGCTTCCCCGAGGGGAGAGCCCGCAGCCAACCAAGAAAATCAGTATTTAGTTTCCAAACTAAACAACATTGATCGATTAGCGGAGAATTTCGATCTCCGATTAGCCGCGCGGGTGTTGGCTTCCCGAAAGAGTTTTCAAGCTGGAGTTCGCCTAAAAGGTGAAATTAGTCGACTTTCACTGACCGGGTCAGGAACCTACCATCAATGGACCGTGCCCAATGGTTTGGCACACCGTTGGCAGGTGATCTTTGAATGCGGGTCGGTGAGAAAAAGGGTGGTTCAGGGGTTTGACGGCCGGCATCCTTTCGGCTCGGAAAGCCGGCTGATTGGGGCGGGCGATGCGGGCATCGGCGGGCGGTCCGGCGGGCTGCAAACTTTGGACGCTGACCTCGCGTCAGACGGCGCCGAAAATAGAGCGGTTTACTCCGGGCACGTTTCGGGAGGGGAGTGGGCCATCCTCAGAGGTGGGGGATTACCCGGGCTATTAGAAGCACTAGCGGCATCGGGAAAAATCGCGGGAATTAGCCCCCATATGCTCCCGGGAGGATTGGAGGCCTTTCAAGTAGTGGTCATCTTAGGAGATGCGCAAGTTCGGCCACCGGCCGCCGAGCTCATCGAGGGAAAGGGTAGACGGGAGCGGGACGAGCCGATCTATGGGGAAAGAGCCGCGGGGAGGTTGTCCGAATATAGAACGGAGGACATCCTTTCAACCGCCCGTGCCCGGTCGGCTGATCTACCTATTCGATTAGGGGAGGGGGCTCGGGTAAGAATCTATTTCGGACTTAAAGACTGGTTTCCCTACCGTCTCGAGTTCTATGAAGCTTCGCCTCCTACTCACGAAGCCGTAGACTCTGAAGGCATCGGGAGGTGGTGGAAAAGAATTTGGCCTTTCCGGTTTGGCGAAACAACTCCTGCGGACGAGCTACTTCCAAGCGCATCGGGGCACTCGGAGGATCCCACAAATCTAAGTGTCGCCTTTGCAAGGCAGGGGGAGCCGCGTAACTGGCAACCACAAAGGAGTAACTGGCAACCACAAAGTAATAGCAAAGCGCATTCCTCTACAAGGCCGGGGGAACCGTTGACCCCGGGGGGGGCTCAGCCCGGAGAGTACGCCAAGCGCTCCCCTGAGGCGAACTTGCGATTGCCCCCGGGAAAGCTCTTTTTGGTGGTGGAATTCTTTCAAGTGGTTTTTGGCGGGTAGCCGAATGAGGTGCTTTCCACTCGCCTTGGCACGCAATAAGAGCGTGCCGTCATCAATTTTTGCGGCATGGGCATTTAACCCAACCCTGGCTGATTACAAGTATTGCGCTCGAAGGGGTTGGCTCGAATGGCGGTCAGGTGAAGCTCAACACCATCGGGTTGGGATCAAGCCGGGGGATATCTTGGCAACCAACATGGCGGAGGGAATCACCAGCCAAGTTCGCCTTGTCTAAATTGAGCGATGGATTTGGAACTCGCCTCCAACAACACTTCGTCCCGCCAGGCTATT
>CAKZMM010000177.1 GCA_937128505.1 uncultured Thermogutta sp. | reverse complement strand
ACCTCGATGTAAAGAAACCAACCTCGATGTAAAGAAACCAACCTTGATGTAAAGAAATCAACCTTGATGCAAAGAAGCCAATCAACGGGGAAAATCAATGCCGCAACTTTTCCCCGTGAATGCCACCCCGTTGGAAAATTGCCCAGCGCGTCGTTGCTCCAAGGTCTTTTTCATCCGGGCATGGTCCCGAAAGTAGGAAGTCCTCGCTGAGTTGCTCAGATGTTCCCAGCACTTACCGTCGAAAGCGAAACGATTGCCCGGCTCAACGCTTGGCTTGAAGGCCTGAATTTCCGATGGCGGATTGACCGCCAAACCGCCTTGATTTTTGCGGCATTCGGAAGCTCGATCGTCGAGGCTCTCGATGTATTCATGGCCATTGACCGTGCGGCTTGCACGCGCTTTCCGCACTGCACCGTAGGATGGGGGTTTACTTCGGGGATCATCCGTCGCAAATTGGCCGACCGCAAAATCAGCCTCCCCGAGGTAGCCGAAACATTAAACCTCGCAAGGGGCACCGGTTTATCGCAGGTGATCATCCAACCTCTTTTTATCACGCCGGGAGAGGAATACGAGAAACTCCTGCATTTGGCAAACCGCGATCCCAATCTAAAATTCGGGCGACCATTACTTTGGGAATCCGGGGACTGCCGACGACTCTTAGATGTAGTGGATCGATCGATCGCAAAGGGCGCAACCAACATCCTGGTAATGCACGGAAACGGGAAGGATCCCCGTTTCAACAAGCTGCTCATTCAATTGGCCGAGGAGGCAGAATTGCGAGAGCTTTTCGGGGCGTCGCTTGAAGGCGAACCAGGCTTGAAAGCAATCCCGGCAGCGCAGAAGCATTCGGCCCGAAGTAGGTGGGTCCATTTCATTCCCGTGATGCTGGCCAGCGGACGCCACATCCGCGAAGACATTTTGGGCGAAGGCCCGGATGCTTGGCGAAGCTTTTTCCCGGGCTGCAAAATAAGCTGTGCCCCGGCCTTAGGGGAAAACCCGGTAGCCTTGGAACTTTTCTTCATCCGGGCGGAGGCCGCCATGGCATCCCCGTCTCGTGGGCTCACTGAGCAGCCGGTGCCGGTGTCAGATGCTTGCCGGGGCTGAGGCCTCCGAATTCCGCCCCAAACACTTTGGAAAAACTTGGCTCAGGGAATTTTTGCCGATGTATGAGAGCAAAGATTAATGGATTGAAGCTCAGAGTAATGTTTCTGGAGAAGATACCCCTGGCCCTGATGCATTTTGGTAGCAGTTGGGAATGAGCTTTTGCACCGCCAGATTCGGCAAAAGAGCCCCGGTTACTGCCGCGATTTTGCTGGGGGGGATTTTGTCATGTACTTAAGAGGTCTTCCCGAAAATCCATTTTTCGGTTCCCGGTCAGTGTGAAACTTAGTGATGGGTCAATTGCTAACCGTCTCGGGCGGGAATTCACCACTAATAGCGTGTATCCCCCAAAAAAGCATTAATCTTGCGAACACTTATAGTACAACGTGCTTTTTTACAGTTTTCGTAATTCTTTCGATTTGCGTAATTAATTCTTCTCCTGGACCCGTGTAACACTAAATTGACCGCAATAACCGCAATACTGAAATGCTGAGTTGGGCAATACTGATGAGTTGGCAGACGGGCGTGCGCTGAATGAGAGGTTACAGGACGTTAAGGAAGGCAGGGGAGGATCAAATAGGGTTTTTAAGGGTAAGAAATAATCCGAGAATTGAGAAAAGAGAAGTACGCGCTAATTAAGCAATGATTCCTTTCAAAAGGTGAAATTTTCTGTTCGCATCCTATGTATAAACTAACTAACAGAGCAAAGATTGCCCTCTAACGCTCGGCTTTCTTAGAGTATATAATGATACCTTCTTGCAAAGTATAAAGCTAACTTATATAGCGGGTCGGCTTAACAGTAACTCTGCTGCGTTATTAAAGCGACTTATAATAAAGTCCTCGTCGGATGGACATCAAGTGCGTGCTGTGGTCGGCGGAAAGTATCGGAAATTTTCCGGTTTCTTGACGAAATAGGTACTAGAAGACAAAATACGTAGGCGTTCCCATCGCACGAATTGCTTCGGGGGCGAATTGGATTCGACCGGGCAGTCGAAGCGTAGGTGGCGTGCCGTGGTTGGTCAGTGGCCCACGTTAAAAGCTGACCGAACAATACCTGCCAACTACAGCTTGGCTCTGGCTGCCTAATCTGCAAAAGGCAGTCCCGGTTGATGGCCTTAGCCGAAGAGGCCTGAAAACCGGCCGCTAAATTCGGCTCGTCTCGGGCGTTGTCGGGCAGCCCGGGATTAGACTCAAGCCCGGCTGGCTCCTGACGAACCCTGTCGGTTGGGGGCGAAGGAGCGAGATTCAAAGAACCGACTATGCACGTAGAAGCCTACGGGGAGATGTCGCGGGACGCGGGTTCGATTCCCGCCGCCTCCATTTTTGTGCGCTCGCGACGGGCTTTCCGCACACATGTGAAAAGTACTTCCCCATATGAGAGCCGAGGCTAACGCGGCCGCGGTTTCCCCCACACATGCGGAAGCCGCCGCGATCAACCCCCCAAGGTGAGCCGCGGGGGCGACTTTCCTCCCATATGCGGAGGGTACTGGCGGCGTTGATCACGCCTCACCCTAGTCGAGGACTTTCCTCCCATCTTCGGAAGGTACGAATATACCGCTTGCCTTCCCGCATGGAAGATACGATTTTCCGCACACCTGCCCAAGGGACATCAAGTGGTATATATTTGTACATATGTACTAAGTACAGTTCGTCGTGTACAAACACTTGGGCAAGGTGCTTCGCGTTTTAAGTATCGCTCTTTAGGGAAGAGCTTGTCCGCATATTTTCCCCGCCGGCTTTTCCACCACCTCCCGAGCGTCTGAATGCCCCGTTTGCTGGAAGGTGTAGGCAGTCGGATTGGCCCGGTTGGGCCGTGCCACTACTTACGGATGCCAAGGCCGTCTCGCTCCGGCTACCAGCCGGCCTCCACCGGCGGTAGCAACCGCCGGATTATCTTACGGATGCTGAAGCCGTCTCGCTCCGGCTACCAGGGGAAAAGCGTCTTTTCAGCGAATTCCAGGATGCTCGTAAACTGCGGAATTTCCCCGGCTAGGGCTTTACTACTACCCGTCGGCACCGCCTCCTCGGCCGAATCCGGAAATTGGCATCGACCCATCAGTGGGGCAACCATTGCGCCGTGCCGCGGCCCTAAAAAACCGCTCCTGGCGTCGCCCTAAACCGAGGACGAGTCAGCTTAGACAACGATTCAAAAGAACGGCTTAAGTTCGGGGAGAAGCCTGTTCGCCGGTGAGCGAGGTTTTTGGCGACTCTTCCATAACAAACTCTGTCGGCTGGTGGGCAGACCAAATCTGACCCGCCTTACGAAACCGGTTCGGTGGAATGCCTAGCTCACGGCGGAAGTAATAGGTGAGCGAACTTTGATCGCAAAAGCCCGTCTCCAACGCAATTCGACTGAGCGGCCAATCGGTTGTCAACAAGTGCTCGGCCGCCGCATGGACCCGCGTTTTTATAATAAAGGCTTTAGGGCTCACACCAAGGACGGATCGGAACAATCGCTCCACTTGACGAACCGAAAGATACGTCGCTTCCGCGATGCCCCGAACCTTTAAAGGCCAAGATAAGTTTTCCTGAATATAGGAGATCGCCGAAGCGAGTGGTTCGCCCACCGGCAGACGCCGCAAATGGTCGTATTCCTTCAAAAACCCGATGATTCCCACGATGCGACCTGTGCGATCTCGCAGCGGAAGCTTCTGACACACGAACCACTGGGGCAGTCCCTCGCGGGAAACCAAACTTCAAGGCCGGTAACCGGGCGACCGGTACGCTGGACTTCCTCGTCGCGGGTTTGATACAAATTGGCAAGGGGCCCAGGCGTAAGCTCATGATCGCTTACACCAATCAGAGACAACTCATCGTCTGCCCAAAGGGTGCGCACCATAGCACGACTAACGAACATGATTTCGCCGGGCCGACGCTTCAGAAAAACCCGATACTCCGGAATGTGATCGAATAAATCGTTGAACGCCTCCAAAAGATCCACCTGACGGAGCCACCGGCTACGATCTCGTAAGCGGCGGCGTTTTTCCGGTAAGGGAACATTGCGTACAGAGCGGATCACCGGGCGCAGCGTTCCGAATGTCGCATTTTTCCCAAGATTTGGCGCTTTCCGCATAGAGAGCGTGCCTTCGTACTGCTTAGATTTGGGAAAGATCGGATCGAAGAATGGACGATTCGAGGAGGTTTATTCTTCATTAATTTTATTAATTGCCAGATTTCTATTAAGCAGCAACAGCAAGTCAAGCTTTCGTATGTAAAAAAAGGCCAAGCGCTCAGAAAAAGAGCGCTCGGCCAGACAGGCGAATTACTTAGAGCCTCTAACAAAATGAGCTAGTGTAAAACGGGTATTTATGGTAAGGTCCTGGCGTGCAAGGAGGTACGAC
>CAKZMM010000176.1 GCA_937128505.1 uncultured Thermogutta sp. | reverse complement strand
TTAGTAGCTCTTCAGCAGTACCCGACTGCGAGGCGATTTCCCAAGCAAAATTCAGGAGCTCGACTGTGCGGTTGAATTTAGCAACCAGCTCTGCTCGCACCGATTCGGGCAAGAGTGGACAGCCGGCTTCAGTTAATGGCTCGAGATTGTCCGCCATAGCCAGACCCTTGTATCAAATCATTCACTCATCTTTATGCCAAATTGTTCCCATGATTCGGTGTATGAAACCCGATCTCCGTTCTCCGTGCACTCGGACCTAGGTTGGTTCACTGGAACGAAAACAATTCGGAGAAGTTGCCCCAAAATGAAATTCTTCGGAGCCAATGAGTCTCGGCTTCACCAATGCGAGCCGGAGCAAGCCGTCCATGAGCCCCATGCGCCGGGAGAAAACGGCCCCGGTGCCTGTTACTTCCTATTCCCATTCTGGCCCCACAACCTTTTTCGCCGATCATCTTTGCGCCGGCAAGCTAACTTTCCCGCGGCACTCCCAGCGATCGCTTAGAAAACCGCACACTCACACCGGCCGTGGCAAAGCCGAAGCCCTATTCAGCGGGCTTTTCCACCAGTGCTCACGGGGCTGCCGAGAGGGATATGATCTTCACATCATCTGTTCGTGATGTGAGCATCATATTTCCATTACAAAGCTCGATAAAAAAATCGGCTCCGAGCCGAACCCCTGGGTCTCCAGTTCCGCCGCTATTGCCGTGCCCCCAACCAATCGCGACGGTGCTACCTTCACTAAATTGAATTCTTTGGGCCTCAGAGGACTGCTCGCCAAACGACACGCTTTCAATCGCGTTTTTCAAAATTTTGCCCTCATATGAAACTTATAACCAGAATACGCGCGTTTGGGTCGAAAACTTATTGTCCATCGCTAAGATTTTTTCGCTCTTCAATAAGCTCTCGCCACCGAGCCAATTCTTCCACTTTGTAGGGCCTGCTTGCCCCTTCTACTGTTACACTGATAGCAGAGCGAATTTGCGGATTAGTCGAATCCTCGAATTCCCACACGAGAATACGATAAACTTTCGGCAACTTACTGTGCAGTGTCGCATATTCTGCGCTACTGTCGACCAGTTTAATCCGGGTCTCGAATAAACCAGTTCCTGAGGGTGTAAGTTCATACCAACGTGGCTCTGGGTTCTTCGCTACAGCCTCCGCGGTGCCCGATGACCGCTGCTCGTTCCGGATATAGTCGGGCAGTTCCTCCAACGGGTTCTTCAGCCCATCAATCGCCTTTTGGTGCTGACTGAATTGCTCGGCAGTCAACGGGAAAAGCATCCAAACACGCCCCACCCAGCGATTCGGTAGTCCAGGAACACCAACTACCAGTTCTAACCCCGCAATGGTCTCACCCGGCCCGACACTTTGTGTCCGCACGCTCCCGAAACTCAGCGTGACATTGGAATGCTCCCGCAAATCGGTAAATGGATCAGCCACTTTTGCTGAATCCTTAACCACCTCAAAAAGTTTTGCTCGATCCCCACTAAACCCTCTCAAGTGAATCAGATAACATTTGTCCACGACTGGAAACTTTCCCGCAACCTTGTGATCCTGCCCTTCCGCATTACGCAAATGCAAGGTAAAAGCTTGTGGGGGAGGCTTGGCGGGATTCGAATAGAAATGGTAAATGCCGTTTGACACCGAAATGGCCACCAGACAGTCTTGCAAATCAGCTCCTGCCTTGAGTGAAACAGCCTCATATTGCACCCCCTGAGCACCCGATTCCCCATAGAAAACCTCGAGAGCTGTAAGGATCTGATTCGGGGCATTCGTTAACACAAACTTCCATACTGGCCGCGGGCCAGGTTTTTGTTCTAAGCGAAACTCGCGTGCGATCACTTGCCGTGCTCCCCCCGCCGAGGAACTCAAGTCCCGGACCAGCGCCTCAAGTTCGTCAATAGTCTGAGGGAGCACTTCGCGGACCTCGATAGCAAAGTAACTACACCCCGCCTGCTGCGCGCCCATTCGTAAAGTATTGCGAATCATCTCCGAAGTGGTCTCAGGATTTGCCCGAACAAGCAAAATTAAGGATCCCGGTTGCCCCACGTGACCAGTTTCGCTCGACGGCTCGCTGGCGCTCGCCTTAACACCTGCCATCTGAGCACCTGCAATCCCATCTCCTCCCGTAATAGCTGTAAAACATACCATTAACATTGAGCTCATCGCGAGGAGTCGAACTCGATCCCAAACTCTTGAGCTTTCAACGCCAAGTCTTGGACGCATTTTTGATACTCCGCCCACACGCCAGCCTTAATGACATTTTTGCGTTCAGCAATCTTCAGATCCGTTTGATCCCTCTTGAGCTTTCCTACAAGTTCCTCCATCCGCCGTTTCGCCAACAAATAGTTTTTAAGCGGGGCTTCTAAATAAATCCCCCACACTTGGTTAAGATCTTTCCTAAGCTCAACCACGAGCCCTTCGATCTCGCTCGAGAATTGCGAGTCCTCGCGGGTCGCTTGGTCAAGCTCCAAGCTTTCCAATTCGTATTGAGAACTGCCGGAAGCGGGAAATCGCCCGTCACCAAAAAGCACCATTCCTGCTCTTCCCGCCCCAAGAACCAATGCCCCGATCGCCAAAACACCCCCCCACCGTACAACCGTTTTTTGAAGGAATCTGGGTTCGGGGGCCTCTTGAAGGAAGTGCTGGCTCAGAGGAGTTTCCTCGAGGGCCTCAGCGAATTCGCCGAAACTCGCGAACTTTCCCTCAATAGCATCGCACAAAGTCCTCCATACCCGCCGCGCATGCGGCACATGCGGTTCTTGCACCTGAGTTTCAGGATATTCGTCCGGATCCGGGCACCGGTCGAAATACCTACCCAGCAGGGCGGAAACGAATACCCGAGCTACAACTTTGACATCGAGTCGGGGATCTCGCTCGGTTGGGTCAATGCCATAGTTTTTGAAAAGCTGCCCCACCTGCTGCCGGATTGAACCGGGAAGATTCTCCCAAGTTAACCCCCGAAACTGCTGGAGGATTGGCTTCCAGTCCCAAAGCTTGCTAACCTCGTTCCCGGAGGCGTCCTCAGTTAACCAGTTAGGAAGAAAAGGGGAATCGATTTTAGTCCAGACAAAGCCTAAATCCCAAAAGAAAACCTCGAAATGGTCTTGCCATTCGAAGATCGCAATATTTTCAGGGGCAAGCAATCCAACCCCACACCCATGCTCCTGAAGCTCTTTCGCTGCAACTAAAATCCTTCGCGCTACATGGTCCAGACGCCCCAACTCCTCCGGCGGCTCTCGAGCCCCACAACGAATTCTTTTCCAATTGGCATCACGATTCCGAATTTCCTGGCATAAATCTTTCAAAGTATAAATGGCGATCACTTCCCCCGGCACCGTCAGCTCATAATACTCCGGCCCTAACTGGCTCTGCTTCCAACGTAGACCTTCTGAGCGCTTAATCGGCGGAAAATAGGCCATTGCCTCAGGAACCAGTCGCTGGAATCCATAGCTGCCGCTTGGGAGAAGACGCCACTCCGAGCGAGTCTGCATTAACCCGCAGGAAAAGGCTTCTGCGTTCCCCTTTTCCGATGATGTCATAAAATTGCCCCTCATCAATCATCCGAGAAGAAAAATAGTACCTCTACGAGGTGGTACTTATGACAGCTCCTTTCCAGCTTGCCCGGCCCGGAATCAAACCAACGCTCTTTCGGGCAAGCCTCAACCGCCACCGTAAGTCTAATATTTAGATTTGAATACGTATTTCAATAATAGATATGACCCGCCGAACTTACCTACCGCAATCACCCACTTCCCAATCTGTGTCCAATCTCCCGTCGGATTCTGGGCGCACAAAGCGGGTGCTCACCACCCGATTAACTGGGTGCCGCTGAGCGCTTGGAAAAAAACAGCGTGTGGGATGTCACTCGAGACGAGGCGACCGTTTTCCTTAAGATCAAAGTGGACTGACCACAAGATCAAAGTGGACTAGCCACCCTTGGGTAAACGTGGCCAGACATTCCATGTAATCTGGATCAAGGCCTACGAAAAGATGC
This sequence comes from uncultured Thermogutta sp., assembly GCA_937128505.1. Classification (GTDB taxonomy): domain Bacteria; phylum Planctomycetota; class Planctomycetia; order Pirellulales; family Thermoguttaceae; genus DTLM01. The sequence goes on along the minus strand of CAKZMM010000176.1, from coordinate 72,600 downwards.
GTCGACCGTTTCGCGTTGACCGGGAGTTTTTAATTGAACTTACTCCGGAAGGCTATGTCTTCAAACTCATAAATTCTCAAGCATAATTTCCGAGGCCCAATTTTTGCGAAGGATTTACCCGCTATCCGCTACCAGGGAGGTCAAATCGAGTACTCCGCATAGGCCATTGACACGGAAAAGTATGCGGGCATTTTCGTCGGCACTCATCCCCCGTGGTCATTCTTTCCCTTAATCCTACCTCTGAGTGCGAGGACCACTCCCCTTTTTCCGAAAAAGGGTCAGGGGGGGAGGGAATTGACAAAAAGAGGGGCGTCAAAGGCAAAGCAGCCAATATTTACGTCCTTGCCGAGTTTCCGCTCCCCGGTCCATGCCCCTCTTAACCATAGACCGGCCCTGAGGGGAGAGAGGATTCACGGAATTAAGAAGAAACATCCCGCATTGAATCCACAGCTACGCCCATAGAGGCAGAACAAAACGGATACTCAAATAAAGAGCACCTGCGAAGAGAGACAAGCGGGTGTAGTTCGGGTGGAAGCGAGGGAAAGTTACTCGGGGACTTAACGCCGGCTCGAGGGCTTCCAAGCTAAGCTCTCAGGGATCCTCTCACGGCGGCTAAACTTTCCCAAAACCTGTCACCCCGCAGGTCTAACTTGTTCCCGTCTAATCTGGTGATTTCCCACGATTTCATTCATGTAATGTAAGTCTTTTTACCCTTGCCGGTCAGTTTGAGTACCGGTCTAACCACTTCCCGCGGATAGCCAAAACTCAACTGGCCTTAGTGCCTCGGCCGATTGACCCCATGGCAACCCGGAATTAAAGTATTTTCGACCCATGACTACTGTGTTTCCGAATCGTGCGGCATAACGCGTACTTGCGGCGACTCCAAGCGTCGGCGAAACACTCGGAAGGACATTTTGACCGAATAACCGACGCACAAACATCCAGAAGGAGACTTTCGTCGAACAAGCGACGACGAAATACTCGGAAGCAGATATTGATCGAGCAAGCCACGGCGAACCCCGGGAGGGCGATAACGATCGGAACAAGGCAGATTTTGTTCAAAACAATTAACTCGCCTTCCGCAAAAACTCGCGAAACAACTGGGGGTGCTTCCGCCGCCGATGACGCGCTCCCCGTGGCGTTTGCAGCGCTTTCCATGGAGTCCGCTAATTTCCGACAAGGTCGCGATACCGGGAAGCTTGCGGCGGGCACCACTTCATTTAGTCATCGCGGGCGTTGAATTCGGTATAATGCCGAGGGAAAACGCGGACAATCGTCAGTTGATCTCGCCTCCATGACGTGCTTACCTGCGATTTTAACGTTGGCTGAAAGTCGGTAGCGACAAGAAATTTTCACCCGTTTGCTTCGGCACATGAAGGAGGCGAGCCGACTTTTGAGGCGAAATCATGAAAAGTTGAGAGATAAGAATTAAGGTATTTGATTGGAGAGTCACAATCGGGATCAGTATCCGGCTCGCTAAAGCTTGACGCCAATCTGCCCTCGAAAACGTGACCACGCTTGAAAGCCTTAACGACGCATAGGAGTTTCTTCGATGAGATTAGAGAAAAGCTCAGAGAAATCATCCGAGAAATCAAATGCAACGCGCCGCTCCTTCTTCAAATGGACTGCTGCCACTGCCCTTGCCGCAACTTATACGGGGGGAAGCGGCCTCGTAAGCCAAATTTCGCAACCGGTGTTTGCGGCAGAGCGTCCCGGCAAGAAGCAGCCACCGTTTAAGCTCGGCCTTGCCTCTTATACCCTGCGGAAGTTCCCGCTCGATCAAGCGCTGGCCATCACTCAGCAGGTCGGGTTGGATTGGATCTGTCTTAAATCGTTCCACCTGCCCCTGGAAGCCTCCATCGACGAGATCAAGCAGGTGCGGCAAAAGGTCGCCGATCTGGGCTTCACTCTCTATGCCGGCGGCGTAATCACCATGACTACCCGCGAGCAGATCGAGCAAGCCTTCAGTTATGCCCAAGCGGCGGGAATGCAACTGATCATCGGCGTTCCGGGACCCGGTCTGCTCGACCTGGTGAACGAAAAGGTTCAGCAAACCCGTATTGGGGTAGCGATCCACAATCACGGGCCTGGAGACCGCCTCTATCCCTTGCCCGAAACCGCCTATCAAAGGATCCAAAACCTGGACAAACGGATCGGTCTTTGCATCGATATTGGTCATACCCTTCGCGCGGGCGTGGATCCGTCGGAATCCGCCAAAAAGTTTGCCGATCGACTGCTCGACGTGCACATCAAGGATATCACGGAACCTACCGCTCAAGGGCGACCCGTGGAAATGGGGCGTGGCGTTATCGATATCCCTCGATTCCTCGAAACCCTCCTCGAAATCAACTACACCGGCGTGGTAGCTTTTGAACACGAAAAGGACCCCGATTCGCCCCAAGTGGGTCTTGCCGAATCTGTGGGCTACACGCGAGGGGTATTAGACACCCTACTTCGGGGGTGATTTACCGACCATCCGCTTGCCGTCGGTGCAGACTGCCCGCCCGAACGGGGACTTGCCCTTGGGGGTTAGGGCTGCCTTCCTTTCCAGCGGCTTTTTGCCCGAATTCTCGACGTTTCCGTGCGCGCAGGTCATTGACGTGGCCCACCACGGCCGCTATAGTTACTGGGCTTTGTAAGACCGGCGTGCGAGGACGACTTCGCCAGCTCTGCCGCAGGTCATTTACCCAACATCCCTCCATGAGATCGATTCAAGATCTCTTGGTGGGCAAAGCGGATAGTTACACGTTCGCTTCGAGACAATCGGACCGCTTTGTGGGCCCGCGCCGGCGGATGGGCCGTTTAACAAGGGTAGATTACCGAGCCGAAGGCATCGAGATCTCGGGAGGAATCGGCCGCCGTACTTTGGGCATTTCAGTTTTCTTGCGTTTTATGGGTGTAAACTCACCCCTACCGACAGAGATTGCGACGGGAAAATGGCCGGAGAACATTTCTCGCGCAAGAAGATAAACGAACGGAAGAATGCAAACGCTTGGATAAGGTAAGGATTGGAAAAGAGTCATTTGCAGCCGGAGCCCGAATCCGCTCGAAAAGCCTCGCAACCTGTCGGGGAGAAAGAAATTCCGAAGACGAAAGGAAAGCAGCGGAACGACTTTACATCCTACCTCATGAATTAAGAACCGTTTCGGGAGACGTTATAAGAGCTGTTTCGGGAGAAATGATTAGGTAGTTGGGTATCACGCGCAGGTTTCCCCGAACGGTGAGAGAAATTTTAAGAGCTGTTTTGGGAGAAAGTATAAAGATAAGAGCTGCTTCGGCAGATTTTTTAATGACCGTTTCGGAGAAATTGAGGGCCGTTTAGTCCGTGTAAGTCAAGAAATCGAAGGAGGGTATTTATTAAATGAACCAAGTGAGACTGGCTCCTGAAATTCTGAAAAGCCGGGAGGAATACCGCCAGCTTTTTGCCGCCAAGATGTCGCCAGCCCATTACGGGCGGCTCATTGCGCTGGATAATCCTCGTCTGGAAGAGTTTGTCGGAAACGCCATCGAGCTTTGCGAACCCGACCGCGTGGAGGTGCTTGACGACTCACGAGAGGACCGCGAACGTACCCGGCGAATGACCAAAGAAATGCGGGAAGAAATACCGCTCGCCATTCCGGGGCACACCGTTCACTTCGACGGATATTTTGATCAGGGGCGCGACCGCGGAGCCACCAAGTACTTGGTGCCCAAGGGCGATTCCTTGTCAAAGGCCTTAAACCAGGTGGATCGGGATGAAGGACTTGCGGAAATCCGCGGCCTATTGCGGGGCTCGATGCGGGGCAGAACGATGATCGTCCGCTTCATGACACTCGGCCCGGCAATCTCCCGATTCTCGATCCCTTGCGTGGAATGCACCGACTCCTGGTACGTTTCCCACGCCCTGGACTTGCTTTACCGGCCGGGATACGAGTATTTCAAGACCCTGCAAGGAAGTCCCGATTTCTTCCGTGTTTTACATTCCTCCGGAAGGCTGACCGAGGATATGGTCAGTGTCGATCACGAGAAAAAACGCATCTATATCGACTACTGGACCGACACCGTTTATTCGGTCAATACCCAATATGCCGGCAATAGCGTCGGCTTGAAAAAGTTGGCCCTGCGCTTGACCATCCGTAAGGCCGACCGGGAAGGCTGGCTCGCGGAACACATGTTCCTCATGGGTGTGATCGGCCCCAAGGGGCGAAAGACGTATTTTGCCGGTGCATTTCCCAGCGCTTGCGGTAAGACCAGCACGGCAATGCTTCCCGGCGAGACCATTCTCGGTGACGACATCGCCTATTTCCACGAAGTCAATGGCGAGTGCCGCGCAGCCAATGCCGAGTCGGGGATCTTCGGGATCATTCAAAACGTCAGAGAGCGAGATGATCCTCTCATTTGGAAAGTGCTGGTTAGCCCGGGCGAAGTGATCTTTTCGAACGTCTTGGTCAAAGATGGTCGTCCTTACTGGCTGGGAATGGGAGTGGAAACCCCGAAAGACGGGGTCAATTTCTCAGGACGTTGGTACCCGGGAATGATCGGGCCGGATGGAGAGGAGGTCCCCCTGGCTCATAAGAACGCCCGGTACTGCGTAGCCCTAAAGGCTTTGGACAATTGCGACCCCGAATTGGACAATCCGGAAGGCGTCGTGCTGGCGGGGATCATGTATGGGGGCCGCGACCGTCGATCTTATCTGCCGGTGCAGCAAAGCTTCGATTGGGTCCATGGGATCGTCGCGTTCGGAGCCGCCCTGGAGACCGAGACGACCTACGCCGTCGTCGAACGAGAAGGTGTTCCTGAAATCAACCTCATGAGCATCCAGGATTTTGTGTCCATCCCGCTGGGGAAATACATCAGAAACAATATCGAATTTGGACGTCGGCTCCATAAACCGCCGCTTGTGTTCGGGGTTAATTATTTCTTGTGCGATGAAAACGGCTATGTTAACGATGTCCGGGATAAGCATGTCTGGGTGAAATGGATGGAGCGGCGGGTGCACGGGGAAGTCCCGGCACTGCGCTGCCCGACGGGCCTAATCCCTCGGTTCGAAGATCTTCAGGTGCTTTTCCGCGAAGTTCGCGGCTGTGAATACCGGATTGAGGACTATCGTCGTCAGTTCACACTGCGGATTCCGGAGAATTTGGCAAAGTTAGATCGTGTGGAGGGTTTTCATCGAGACAAAGTCCCCGACGGACCGCCGGAGGTACGGGAGGTTTTGGCCGCTCAACGCCAACGGCTTTTGGAGGCTCAGCGCCGCTTTGGTGACTACGTGTCGCCGGAGTGTTTTCCGTTAGATACCACGTGATCAATCATCCCACGTGGTCAATCGATCAAAGATCCAGCATCTGGCGTAATCAATGGATCGCGTAATCAATGGGTCAAAGCATTGAGAAATTGCTCAGCGAGGATTTTGCGGCCGCAAGAAGCACGCGTTAAAAAGCCGTCATAGCTTTTGGTTTTTGGGAGCCTCAGGTTCAGGGCTACGGCTACTAGCGCTCGATTGCTGTTGCATCCACCGGAAGCTCCGCCACTTTAAATTTCCAATCCTTCGTGATTTGAAAAGGTTTGAAATCGTTCGAAGGAGAACGTGTCCCGGGGATATCTTGTCGGTTCCCCGGGATATTTTTTTTGGGGATACTTTGTCGCGGAATATTTGGAATATTTCCGAGTTTTTTGGCGGAACGCCCGCTTCTCCAAGGGGGAATTGATCTGCTTTCCAAAGTCTACTTTCGGAAGAGAGAAGATTTTTGACCGAGGAAGAGAGGGGGGAACTCGTCTAACTCTTTCGCTATCTTTTATCTTTTATCTTTACCAGTCGTCTGTGATTCTTAGGACGATCTTCGCTTTCTTTACTAGCTTTCCTAAGATCAGCAATCAGCAGATCACGATAAACCGCGGGACTTCACGGCATTATGCGGTATTCGCCATCCTTCTCAGATATCCTTCCTCCTTTTTCTACCATATCCTGCCTCATCGCATGTTTTCACAATATCGTGCCCCCCAATTTTTGCAGAACAACCGCCAAGTCCTTACCATCATAGGCACTAGGTCGGTTGTTGCCTGCAAAACTGTGGCCTATGGCTCGGCACCAAATGGCCCGTAGCCTTACTGAGTCATCAAAGGTGCTAGGATCAGCTCCATGTGCCGACGAGTTTATGCCGAGCTGGAAAGATGGGGTATTTGCTTCGTGTGAGGAAAATGCTTAGCCTAAACAAGCTGACGACGGCTTATCAGCTTGCGTGCGGCAGGGTCGCCTCGTGCGTAACGGTGGGATTGGCCACCGGTGAAGGCGGGGCGGTTGCACTGCAACCCACCGGCAGCTTAACGGTGAAAGTGGTTCCCACCCCCGGGGTACTTTCGACGCGAATCCGCCCCTCATGAGCCTCCACAATTTGCCGGCACAGGGCAAGGCCCAGTCCGGTGCCCCCTCTTCCGGAAGCGTCGGGCCCCCTTTTCGTGGTGAAAAAAGGTTCGAAAATGTGGGGAAGGATCTCAGGAGGAATCCCGCACCCGTGATCGCGAATCGAAAGTTCTACAAGCTTTGCCTCCGAATCATAGTGCAGCCGAAGGTTGATCCGCCCCCCTCGGGGCATGGCTTGTCGAGCATTGATCACCAAATTGAGTAAAAGCTGTTGGATTTGCCCGGGATTTACGGCAACCGGAGGCACAGGCTCCAAATGGGTTTCCACCGTCACCCGGTGTTTATTCAGGTCGCGCTCCAAAAGCAGGAGGGTGTCCTCGATGAGCGTGTTCAACTGAGTGGGCTCTTTGGCCGAGGAGCGGTTGCGGGCCATTCCCAGGACGCCATTGGTAATCCGGGCTGCACGGGTGCCCGCCGCCAGGATCTTGTCAAAGGCTTTCTCCCGAGTTTGTGCATCCTGATGCCGTAAACCTAACTTGGCGTAATTGATGATGGTCATCAGGACGTTGTTGAACTCGTGCGTTGCGGTGGCGACCAATTCCCCGAGTGCCACCATCCGTTGAGCCTGCATAAGTTGCTCGCGCAAGCGCTGGTTTTCCGCTGCCAGGTCACCCGGATTCATCGCGCTGGTCCTAATTCCCATCTTTCCATAGTTTGTGTATCACTTACGCCTTACGCCACATGAAGAAGCCCGCAAAAACGTGTCCCTTTTGTATTCCACGGAGACAGCTTTATTTCCGCCATTTCTGCCGCTGCCACACGTCGCAGATTTGAAACTTGGGAAATCTTTTCTCCCTTTAAGGTCACGACCAACCCATCACCACCCGCCGATCTCGCTCATCCATAACCACGGGCAAATGGGGAGTCGCCCCCCGTTTCGGTGAGCCCGAGGGGAGCCTTTCAATCCTATCGTCGAATCCTATTGGAGCTCTGGAACCCAACCCGGTACAATCCGTTAAGTTGCCCTGAGAGGGAAATCGGTCTCAAAACTTAAGGTTTACGGCATGTAAACCGTTGAGTGGATAAATCCGTAAAAGCGGCTTTTCCCACTTTCCCGATTTACCCAGTCGTTCCGTCGCCGAAAAGCCAGTGAATGCGCCGCGGACTGGATTGCCCAGACTTCTCTCCGAATGCCGAATTCACTGGCAATTTAGGAATCAGACTGCGAGTCGGGCAAAATCTGTCGGACAGGGACTGTCGGTGGTTGCGGCGTGAAGGTCCCTTTTTTTTAAAGATGGATGTTGCCATCCAAGGTCAGATCCAAGTTTCGATGGATCTCTGGGGTCCGCTTAAGCGCGGATCACTGGATCAACCAAAGAGCGCATCAGGATACCCTAACAAAATTGGGGGATGATGCCCGGAGCGAATTCCGAGATTTGACGTGAGAAATGGTGAGAGAGGATAGGAGGGCAGGGGAGCGATCGGCGCGGTGAGCGCGTTAGCTTTCAAGGTTTTTGGAGCTCGTACGCAGGAGAGGATAGGCGCTGTTTTTGACAGGCTATTTTTTCGGCTTGAGCGCAGAGTTTTTCCGGGGGAAAACTTCTTCGCGAGGAGATACGAGGAGATCCATTTTGCGGCAAGCTATCCGTTTCGATACCGACAAGAATCAGCCCTGGAGTGATTGAGCGCGCAAGCCAGGCTCGGATGGGATGGATCCTAACCCAGGAAGCTTTCGGAGGAAGTTGCAAGGATGCACGAGCTGAGCATCATCGGCGAGGCGATCCGCCTCCTTCACCGGTTGGGCTACCAGGTGCGTCAAGAATGCCTCGAGGGTGCCGGCGGCGAGTGTATGGTCCGGGGTAAACGATGCCTTTTCTTGGATCTCACCGCTTCGCCCGATCAACAACTCGACGTGCTTTTAAGGACGCTCGCAAAGCATGTCGACGCCATAGGCCCAAACGGAATTTCGCCCGCCCTCCGCGAGCACCTGGCGGATTACCAGCGGTGGGCCGGTGCGGGTCAAGGTGCCGGTTAGGAGCCCGCTTCGCGCGCAGATTTGAATGCCAATGATCTGCAGCATCGTGTTACGAAGAGAAGATCCCGCTTCGCGCGCGGATTTGAGCGAGGATACTCCGGATTTTTCGTTGGAAGCTTTTGCTTTTCTCCAAGACGCACGGCGTTTAGCCATGCACTACCGGTTTTTAATGTAAGAGGCTGATACGGGAACCTCCCGCTTACCCGTCTTGCTCAAGTGAGCAGCCATGCGAGGATGCTGCTTCTACCCGAGTTTTTTGAGCGGTTTCAGAACTTGCTATTGCCCCGCTTGAGCAACCGGCATTTGCGTTCGGCTTTCCGCGTATGCCGCAAACGAATATCCGTTTGCCTCCTGGGCATAGCGATTTGCCGCATATCCATATCGGTTTGCCTGATATGAAGATGGGTTTGCGGCGAGACTCCGTCGGAGCGGGTGCGCCGTCGGGTCGGAATGCTTGCCGCGCTCGGTCACCGGGTTTCGGGTGGGGAAGAGACAGCGTCGCTTCCATGCTGTGCCACTTGCTCCGGGGTTTTGAGCCGCGTTCCAGGGTTTTCGAACGCCCCGGGATAAGTGCTGCGCGACGGATACAGAAACGAATCCCAATATGCGCGATCCACAGCGTAGACATCGATCGGCTGTTCCGGGCTCAAATCTTTGGGAAGAAACCCAAACCGCTGCATTTCGCGGATGTAATGCTCGTTGGGTCGAAAGCCCGGCATATCGAAGCGTTTGCCGACTTCTAGCCGGCGATGAGCATTCTCGATTGCCGCAAGAATGTGCTGATAAAGAGGATCGTTTCGGTCTTGAAAGATCGGCTTGCCGCATAGCTCCAATCCGCCGGCCGATCGAGCCAGTGGGCCCAGGAGCAAATAGGACTTCTCCGGGCGGGAAATATTGCACAGCGGCTCCAGCTCGCCACCCCAGCCGCCGGAGGCGACAAACCGCTTTAGCGACTGGCCATTGATCGTCACGTCCTTGACGTGACATTCGCCGCACCGCTGCATCATGGCCCCATACGGCAAGTGTACGGGATAGCGACCGCACCCCAGAGCGGCGTAAGTGCCGGGAAAACAGGCACTGGTTTCGATCCAAAGTCGGATCATCCGGCGTTCATGTTCTGTGAGCTTCACGCCATAATGAGTTTCGTCCAAAAAGCTCATCAGGCGGCTTGCCGAACTGCCGATCGCATATGGGTCATAGCTACTCTGGGGGCGGTTCCGCCCGTCGGAGACAAGTCCCCGGGTTTGCATCGTCCAATAAGAAATCGAATACCACATGGTGCGATCGCCCGTTAAATCGACCTTCCCTTCGCGACGATCCGGGTTGTGGCAGGCGACGCAGTGGCGATCCAGAATCGGCTGAATATCCCGCGGAAAATCGAAGACTTTCGGCACTTCTTCTATGGGCTTGACGGGCACGGGCGGATATCGCAAGGCAATCAAATCGTTCGGAACGGAGTGAGGCGTCTGGATGCGATGCTCGTGGCAGCCGACGCAACTCATCGTCTCGCCGGGCTGCAAAGTGACAAAGCTGTGCATGCGCTTGACCGGCCGTTCTTGGGCATCCAGAGCGACGAAAAACAGCGACTGCAAAGCCGGCACCTCGAAGTAAGCAGAGCCATCTTCATACACAGGCACCTCGCCCACGATTTCCGCCAAGGTAAACGACCCGCCGATGGTGAGCGGCTCCATTCCGCCGGAAAAATTGACCGGTTTAGGTAGCTGCTTGAGAACCAAAAGCTTGGTGATCGTGCCGCGGGGCACTGAATGCATTTTTCGCCCGCGGTAGACATCCTCGAGGATCATTCGCCCTGTAGCCTTGGCCAGGTTGACCCGGCTGGCCAACACCGGCTCTCGCGGCCGAGGACGCAGCGGTTGCGGCTCGTGACACTGGAGATGCTTTTCGCCCTCGGGCAACCGGTAGATCAACTCCGCATTGCCCGAACTGTCCATGATGTGGATCCCCTGGGGACTTGCCACAAGGAACCACTCCTCGCTAAAGGCATAGGGGTCTTTCCATCGCGGGTGCCGGGTGATGGTTTTGGCCGAAGGGAGATGATCGGGGCCCATGGCGGGATCGACGATCGTCACATAGCCCAAATGCTCCGGCATCCCGTGCCCCGGCGAAAAAGAAGCCACCACCTTCTTGGTGCCGGGGATCGGCTTGGCATCCAGCATCACCACGCCGGGATGAAAGTTGCCGTAAAAGACCATTTGCTGGGTACCATCGGGATTCATCACCCAAAGATGGTGGTAATGTACCTGGCTACGGTCCACGTATTCCCAACGCATGTAGAGGATCCGACCGTCGGGCAAGGTCCAAGGCGTATTGTCGTGGTCATTGTTGCTGGAAAGCATCCGAATCCCCGAGCCATCGGCTTCACAGCGGTAAAGTGTGGCGACGCGGGTATACCAACAGTTCACAAACCGCTGACAACGCGAGGAGCAAAATACAATGCTCCCATCCGGGCAATAAGTGGGCTCGATCTCGTCGTCTTGCCCGAAAGTTAACTGCCGAAGACCTGTACCATCGGCTTCAATTTCGTAAAGATGATAGGCGTGTTGCCCGCCGGGCCGATACGCAAAGAGGATCTTTCGAGCATCATAATGGACCTGAGGATCGCGGACACCTCCGCGGGGATCCTCCAGGAGCACCTTCAATTCACCTGTACGGAGGTTCAGACGACAAAGACGTCCCCCTTCCCCGTAGCCCCAGTAGACTCCATCCTCGAATTTAAAGCCGAGTTTTTGCGCCGGATCCTCGGAATGATCCGAGTAGTTGCCAAAAGTGACATACCAATGGTCCCGGCCTGGGACACGTACGGCGAAGATGATCTCGTCGAAGTCGGCCTCTGGCGAATTCAAGAACTTTTCCAAAAGGGGCCCCTTTTGAAATCCCGGGCTAACCTCGGCCGAATGAATCCAACTTCCTCCGCATGGGACAAAAACGATGAGCAAGGCAACCCACGCGGTTAAAGAGCACCAGGGAGCCATGGTGGAAGCAGCGACCGAATCATTGGCATACACCCATGCCTTGAGCGAACCCCGATTGGCGCCGGATGTTCTAGGGCGCAAACGCCCGCCATCCCCGCCTACGGCATCAGCCGCCTCGTTTTTCCATTCCGGCCGAGGGGCAAGTCCGTGAAATGCCGGCCTCGAATGTCGTTTTCCTAGGGGCAAATCGTAGCTACGCATCAGCGATCCTCCTTTATGCCCGCCCCAGGTTACTTGCCCGTTCCGAGCAAAAATCAAATGAGCTTTAGAAACCGATCCGCGAGAATCTACCGATTCACCACAATCTACCAATCCGCCGGAAGCTATAGTTACCAATTTACCGGAGGCTAACGAGCAACCGGGTGACCCAAAAAGCTGCGTGTACTTACTGCGAATGGGGCACGGTTTTGGTGTTTAAGAAGGCTTCAATGCGGCCGCATCTTGGTTGGGTCTAATATGCGAAGCGGGAGCACAAAAACTTTTCGCCCCTCCGGGGCAATCAAGGCAGATCAACTGGATGGAAGGCAGTAAGGTGCATAAATCGGGGGTTTGATTCCGGAGCAATCTCGATTGGGCCCACTCGGAGGGCTAGCACAGTCCTGTCGGCTAGGTATTTCAGGGGTTATCGTCGCAACACGGCGATCGCGCAAAAATCACCAAGTAGCTTTATAATAAAGTCGTTTAAATTTCGGGACAATATTTTTTACCAAATTTCCTCCCAACTTTTGCCAAGGGAATCACGTTGCTAAAGTGTGAGCTGCTATCACGCTGAGATCACGCGAATTCAATGCGAAGGTAAAGGAAACTTGCGGATCGCAGGTAGGGCAGCGTGACCATTGAAGGGGAGCTTATGCCATGGGTTTGAGAGCAATTCGATTTAGCTCGACCGGGATCCGGGTACAGCGGGCTTCTGTGCCCTGGGTGCAAAGGACCTTGATGCTTTTTGCCGTGCTATTTGCGGCTTCGAATGTGGTCGGGGCTCCGCGGCCAGACTGGATCAAATTGGGGGACCGACCCGGCGATCAACATCTTGCAGAATACTTCAAGTTGCAAACCGCTTTGATCGGCGACCGCTGCTTGAACCCTCTTCCGGATCGGGCCTCATGGGAGGCTCAACGGGCGGAGTATCGTCGGCAACTAATGGAGATGTTGGGACTGGATCCCCTTCCGGAGAGGACCGACCTGCAAGTGACGGTAACCGGTACCATTGAGACAGATGATTTTGTGGTGGAAAAGCTTTATTTTCAGTCGATGCCGCGGCTTTATGTGACCGGCAACTTGTACCGTCCGAAGGAGCTTTCGGGCCGAGTGCCAGCCATCCTCTATGTGTGTGGTCATGCAGGGGTGCGCAAGGAGGGGATCAGCTACGGGAACAAGTGTGCGTACCAACACCACGGAGTCCGCTTTGCCCGATTGGGGTACGTCTGCCTGGTGATCGACTCGGTTCAACTCGGCGAAATCGAGGGGATCCACCACGGAACGTATCGCTACGGGATGTGGTGGTGGAATAACCGCGGGTATACGCCGGCGGGGGTCGAGGCTTGGAACGGGATGCGGGCAATCGATTACCTGCAATCGCGTCCGGAAGTCGATCCCGAAAAAATCGGCGTCACCGGCCGCAGTGGTGGTGGGGCTTATAGTTGGTGGATTGCCGCCATTGACGAGCGTGTTAAGGCAGCGGTTCCTGTGGCGGGCATCACCGATTTGGCCGATCATGTGCCGGATGGCTGCGTGGAGGGCCACTGCGACTGCATGTACATCGTTAATACCTATCGGTGGGATTATCCGATGGTAGCTGCCCTGATAGCGCCGCGGGCCCTTTTGATTGGCAATACGGATAATGACGACATCTTTCCGCAGGATGGGGTGGAGCGGCTATTTGAAAAGGTCAAAAACTTGTACACCGTTGTTGGGGCCGCGGATAAAGTGGGGCTTGCGCTTTATCCAGGTCGGCATGAAGATACCGAAGAGCTTCAGCAAGCGGCATTTCGGTGGTTCGATAAGCATTTGAAGGGCATCGAGCGGCCGATCGAAATTCCTGCGGAAAAGCCCTTCCAACCGGAACAACTGAAGGTGTTTGCGGAATTACCCGCCGATCAACTGAACGCCACCATTCACGAAGTGTTTGTCCCTTCAGCTTCGGTGCCGACGGTGCCCGATTCCTTGGAGAGTTGGAAAAACCAAAGCGAGCGGTGGTACGGCTTATTGCTGGAAAAAAGTTTCCGGGCATGGCCTCACGATACGGCGACGGCGGATCCGCGGGTAACTTATCGGGCCTCGGGAAAGGGCGTGACGGTCCTTGCCGTAGATTTTCTGAGTCAGCCGGGAGTGGCTCTGCGGTGCTACGTGATCACAGCTTCCGAAGCAGCTAGCGCAGGAAACGTGGTTTTGGAGGTAGTCGATCAGGAGGGTTGGGATCGGTTTGTGGCGGCAATGCGGGCGGGTTTGCCGGGAGTAATCGACGGGGATGCAAGAGTGGAGCCGAAGCTCTCGTTGCCTGAACCGAGCGACGAGCTTTTCCGGCAGCTTTGCGGCCGGCTGGGCGGCGAGGTCGGTGCTTTGATCATCTTCCCGCCGAGAGGGATCGGTCCGGATGCTTGGAATCCAAATGAACGAAAACAAGTGCAGATCCGGCGGCGATTCATGCTTTTGGGCCAATCGGTGGAGGGAATGCGGATTTGGGACGTGCGTCGCGCCGTTCAAGCAGTGCGGCGGTTGCCCGGGTTTGAGAGTCGGCCGCTGGTGCTGGAGGGCCGCGGGAGTGCGGCCGGCTGGGCACTTTATGCGGCGGTCTTCGAGCCGAACCTGGCCGAGCTTCGGCTCAGCGGATTGCGGGCGCGTCACCGCGACGGTCCCATCGTGCTAAACGTAGAGCGTTTTTTGGATTTGCCCCAAGTGGTGGCTATGGTCATGGAGCGATGTCCGATTTGGCTTGAAACGGGCGAGGTCGACGCTTGGGTTTACCCCCGCCAGGTGGCCGAGCGCTTGGGCTGGTTAGACCGCCTAGAAATCGTTCCTGTCCGGCAGGAAAGTGCAAATCCTTAAGGGCACTTTGAAGACATGTGCCTCGTGGATCCTGCGGTAACTGAAAGCCCAATGCGTTCACCCTAAACGAAAGTATTGAAATTCGCGGAAAGTCCGTGCCTTCTGAAGTTCTTGCCGAAATCGACGTCAGCAGAGCGGCCCGACAGGTGACTTGGTGGGGGCTGGTGGTCAACGCCCTTTTGGCTTTCGCCAAGTTTGTGTGGGGGATTACGGCATCCAGTCAGGCCTTGGTGGCCGATGCGGTCCATAGCTTGTCGGATTTGTTTACCGATGCGATGGTCCTGGTAGGGACCGGCGTTTGGAGTGCACCGGCGGATAGCCGCCATCCGCACGGGCACGGGCGGATTGAAACGCTCATCACCGGGCTGATTGGCTTGGCATTGGCCAGCGTCGGGATTGGGCTGGCCTATCGGGCTATTTCCGCGCTGCATGCCGGGCAGACGGTGGTGCCCACCTGGCCTGCTTTCGTGGTCGCTTGTGTGTCGATCGTTGCCAAGGAGTGGCTTTATCGGTGGACCGCGGCGATCGGTCGCCGCATTCGCTCGGCGGCGATCATCGCCAATGCCTGGCATCATCGGACCGATGCCCTCAGCTCGCTGCCGGTTGCTCTTGCTGTGGCCGGAAGCCAATTGAACCCCCAGTGGGGCCATCTTGATCATGTGGCCACGGTGATTGTCGCGGCTTTGATCCTCTATGCCGCCTGGACCGTTGCGGTTCCCGCCTTTCATGAATTGACCGACCGTGGCATGACCGAGGAGCAAGTCGAAAATTTGGTGCAGCTAGTGTTGCGCACCAAAGGCGTTCAGGCGATGCATAAACTGCGGACACGCTATGTCGGGCCTGGGGTACATGTGGATTTGCACATCCTGGTGGACCCGGAAATCACCGTTCGGGAAGGGCACGATATTGCGACGGCCGTCCGCGATCGACTGATTGCCGAGGTGCAGGAGGTCGTTGAGGTTCTCGTACACGTCGAGCCGTTTGAGGCCGATCAAGTCGAGGCCGGCACCCGTCTGCTTTAGGCCAGAATCCCTGAACCAACTGCTGAAAGTTTCTGGCTGACGGGGGTGCGGGCCACGCGGCCCTCGTTTGGCAGAATCCTTGGATGAACGCACGAGATCTTTGGCGGCAATCTCCGCTGTGGTTGCCAATTTTCCCTTTTTGGGCGGGATACCCGCGGCTTGCGCTGAGGATGGTTTGGCGGAACCGACGGAAGAAAACTCCTGGGTAAAACCGCCATGTAATCAGCGCGGCGGCTTGAGCTTTTCATTTGCTCCTGTAGGTTCTGGATACCTAGTTTTGGCTTTCGGTGCTTTTTTAATTCTGAGCACCTCTTTTGACCCCGGGCTGCTTCCGTTATGAGTGCCCCTTCTGGCTCAAGAAATCTATTTTCCTCTTCTCCTCAAGCCAACCTATTAGGCATGACTGGACTAAAAATGGCGACCGAAAAGTTCTTATAGTTCTTATAAGTGGGGCGCAATTCATATCACTGGGGCAGGATTCACGTTAGAGCTTCCCGATCTGTTGCCGGCACACTGAAAACCCCCACACCACTTATGTCGAAGGCTTTGATCTCGACGGTCAGTTTGCTTGTGCTTTTGGCCATGGGTTATTACGCGGTACGCGAGAGTAAACTGACCGATCCCACCACCCACAAGAGCCGGGTACCGGCCCTGGTTTTGGCGATCATCGTTTCCGCGATACTGATTTTCGGGTGGCGACTTTGAGGGGAAAGGAAAGCTTCCCGCATTGCTCGATTCAATACGGCGAAAGTAAGCTTTTTAGGTTGTGAGGACTGATTGGTCGAAGAATTATTTTCGGGGGTGAGAGCCACTTTCTGGCGTTAGAGCCACCCTTGGGCGCGATACCAATCGGCGGTTTGCCGCAGGCGTTCGAACAACGGCGCCTTTGGAGCGAATCCTAACTGCTGAAAGGCTTTCCGCGACGAGCAGGCCCAACTGCCTGCATTGACTTCCCGGGCCTTGTCAAAATCGAGATACATGGGCCGACGCCGCAGCCGTTCCAGCAATTCCACGCAGCCGGCAATCATCCACACACCGGGCTTGGCCACGCGAAGAATACAGGCTTTCCGACGTCCCACCGCTCGGGCCACCAATTGTCCCAGCTCCGCCCAGGTGGGATACTCGGGCCCTGCCGCGAAGTAGATCCCGCGGCCGATTCCCTCCGTGGGGACCGTCGCAACCTCCTGAGCGGCCCCGCTTGTTTGATCGGGCTTAACGGCCGCTGAGGTGGAATTCGGCTGAAGGCGTTCCCCTTTTTCAGCAGCGAGAATAAAAAGCTCGACCAAATCCTCCGAATGGATCAGCGAATATCGCCGCCGCCCCCAGCCCGGCACAAGATGAATCCCCCAGCGCTTGACCGTCCGAAACATGGGTAAACCGTTGACATCGGCGGGGCCAAACACCACTGGCGGGCGCACGATGGTAATCGGGACCGCATCGGCAAAAGCTCGGGCGGCTTGTTCGCCGGCCAACTTACTTCGCCCGTAAAACGACACCGGTTGCGGCGGATCGTCCTCGCAACGCGGGCGATCTTTCGGCGCCGGTCCCGCCGCAGCCAACGAGGAAACCACCACAAGCACCGGTGGCCGAGAACTGTCGGCACAAGCCTGCGCGACGTTCCGCACCCCCTCCTCATTAACCCGCCATAGCCAACCAGCGCTTAAGCTCCGCGTAAGCCCCGCAATGTGGTACACAATCTCCTGCCCGCCAACCGCGTCCCGAAGCGACGCCGGCTCCGTCACATCCCCCGATGCCAAGGTAACCGGCAAATCCTTCAAGCGGTCAATCCGAGAGGTGGATCGCACTAACGCGGTGACACAATCCCCGCGCTCCACCAGCTCCTGCACTAAATTGAAGCCGATAAACCCACTTGCTCCGGTTACCAGGACCTTAGCCATAGCTTTGCGTACCCATTTCCGCCTTTAAGAGATGAGCTTCGTTTGCTGCGAACCACTTGATTTGCGAGATGGCTTGCGCTCCGCCTTCGAGCCTCTTCCTCCCACAAGCAGCTTGCATCGCCTTGGGAGAATTGCCCCTTGGAACATGCGCTCCGTCCATTGCACGTGCTGTTATAGGCTGACTTCATGGCACATGCTGAACGACAACTTTCCGGCTACCTGAATGCCGAAAGCGTTGCATTCATTTGCAAAACCGGTTCCACCCGAAAGGCGCCATCGCCTTACTATCTCGACAATACGTCAGGCTCTCGGGCTAAGACATCTCCGACTCATTCGAGCCGCGGCGCTGAAGTGGCCATTTCCTGGTTGACAACAGCTCTTGCCCGGATCTTTCACCGACCCAAAGCACGATTCCTTCAGCCCCGGCATTAAAAGGTACCGGGTTAATGATCCTATGGAATTGTTGATTCGTGCCTGTCAAAATTTGCTGCCGGTAGAGGAAACCCAACGTGCATTCTTCAGCGATACGTTCGTAATTCGCCTTCTACACGGCGCGTGGTCCGTCGATGGCCCTAAGGCCTTTATAAGAACGCATATCAGCTTCATCGCTAACTGTAAACTTATGATTTTCACCTCTTTTCGCTTCTTTTGTTTGGATCTCAACTCACTGTTTTTGCCTCTCAACCAATAATTTTTGCTTCTCAACTTGTGATCTTCAGTCGTTGCCGAAAATTTTTCAGCTTTTGCTAGTGGTTTTCGAGTTTTGCCCGGGATTCTTGGCGGGAACTGTGCTCGGGCATCAATGGGGCATTTTAGTGTAGCTAGAGGTCTTCAGAAATAAAATGCGCGAAGTTAACTTAAACGCGCAACATACAGCAGCTTTTCCGGTTAACGACATTCCCACCGGGCCGCTTTGAGAAATACGACCAATGAGCTATTGTTTCTCGTTTAACCGCTCTCCCCCTTGTGAATGATGACTTAGGTCCCAGTATCTTTTGGTCTTACGTACGATTTCCTCGAGCTTTTACATGCCAAAAGCAATCTTTTGCTCAAACCACGCCTTTTGCCTATAGCTCCTCCTTTGACCGGTTTTTGTGTGCGTTTTTTGATGGTGTTGGGCACCAAATCCATTCGCAGCACACCACTCCCCGCAACTTAGGCCCGAGATAGACTGAGCCCATGAAGCACACTCGGGTGTTAAACGAGCCAACTCGGCTTTTTCCCGCCCGGCGTTTAGCCGGTTCTGGGTTCCCGGATGCATTCAGGCTCGCGGGATATGCCACCGTTTTGCCAAAGATTCTCCGGCGAAGTGCCCCGATTTTTGGGTCACAAGCATCTCGAGGTGAAGCCCACAGTAATCACAGCCCACCCTGATCCCTCTTTGCACGGAAACTCACACTTAAAATACAGTGCGGCTTTAGGCATAACAATTGCAGATCGCTTGATCGCAGCCGCCACACGCTACATTGGTAGTAGCAAAGTTATGCAGTAAATACGCTATAAAGCAGTAAATCGGTTTAGATTTTTGTGCACCAAAGTACTCTACAGGCCATTGCAGGATGCATCGCATTCGTCTACGCAAGCCGTGGCAAAGTTGGTTCGACGGAGCACGGCTCGTCTTCCACCGATGCTTTGGGCGGCCAACCGGCCTATCGCCGCACCAAAATGTTTGGATCGAAATCGACAACCACAGCGGGGCGTGTGAAGTTTACCTCAACCATCAACTTTTGGGAACGGCCTCGGCAGAAAGCCGCACGTCCTGGGAAGTAAGCCGATTGCTTCTTCCCCGGAATGAGCTGGAACTTGTTTGGCACACCCGGCAGCCGGCGGAGGAGAAACCCGCTGCCGAGCCGCCCTCTGCTGTCGTCATTCTCATCGAGGAGTGCTAAGGGAGGGAGGTGCAGGTCGCGGATCCTTTCGCCCGAGGAGGGCGTGAGGAGCCACTATTGAAGGTATTGCCGCTACCCAACTTCTACTACTCCAATTTCTACTGCTCTAAGAGGCGTCTTTTCGGCCTTGTCGAACCTCGGAATTCCCCCCGTTTTCGCGTTCGTATCGCGGATGTGTCTTCATTCGCGGCTAACTGCGCTGGCAGCCCCGCCTTAGCTTTCCCCGTAGTAGGGTGCATCAGATCGATAAGCTGCATTCGAGCTGTGTTAGATCGGATTGACTGATGTTTCACTCTGGGCGCTTTGCAGGCCTTCGGTTTTTACACCCCTGCCGATGGGTATCTTGATTTTTGGCGGCTTGCCAAAAGAAAACCGCCGGGGATAATCACCCCGGCGGCTCATCTCCGTTACACTAAGCTCTTGAAGAAAGCAGTTTCACCCAATTCAAGCGATGGAAGAAAGCACTTTCACGCAATCAATTGCCCCGGGAAAGCTGAAGGAGCGACCTCAACCGCTGCCCCGGAGCAGCGCACTCAGCATTGGGTCCGCTTAGCGCTTCTTAAGCGTGACGCTGATTCCCGCCCCTTCCATCAGCAGGAAACTCGTTTCGAGGTCGGGATTTTTTGTAATCGCCTCGACGAATCGAGGATCCGCCGCCGGCCGCCGCATGTTGTGCGCAATGATAAGACCGCCCGGCCGGATCAAAGGCAGCAGCTTTTCTAAGTAGTCGATGTAGCCACTTTTGTCGGCATCCAAGAAAAGGATATCGATCGGTTCCTTGTGCTGTTTGACTGTCTCATGGGCATCACCCTCGATAATCGTCACCAGATCGCCCAAACCGGCTTTTTCGAAATGTTCGCGGGCCATCCGTGCACGTTCTAAGTCGATTTCATGGGTGTACAAATGTCCCGATGTCTTGCGCAGCGCAAGCGCAAACCAAATGCCGGAGTATCCCACGGAGGTGCCGATCTCCACCACCCGCTTGGCCCCTACGGTCTCGGTTAAAAGCCGCAGCAAGCGACCGTCGGTCTCCGAAACGATTTGGTACCGCCGCAGCTTGCCGACCTCCTGGAGGACCGAAAGGACCCGCTCCTCGCCGTCGTCTTTCGCCAAAAGGGGATTCTCATAATCCGCACCACCCTGTGGGGCTGCGACGGGTGGCCCACTCGGCCGGGCACCCGGCGGACCGAAGCCCGGCGGCGGGCCCATCCCCGGACCTATCGGGATCAAATCGCGCAATTCCTGCGGCACCACCCGCCCATCCTCGTCCCGATCCAATTTCGCCAAAACCTCCGAAGCTTTGTTCCACTCCGCTTCGGTGATCGCACCGTCCTGGTTAGTGTCGAAAAGTCGAAAGATCGGATTGAAGCGCATCAACGGTTCTACCCCGGGGCCGCCAGGTCCCCCAGGGCCGCGCGGTCGCTCCTGAGCAGCCTGCTGAGCCAAAACCATCCCACCGAACAAAACGGCAAAGGCCGTGATGGTCCACAGAATTCTTCGCATGGTTCTCCTCCGCCTGATTGAAACCTAACCTTGCCAAACGCCCACTGGGACTTCCAAACTTGCGCGCATTTTGAGCCGGTTTTTCTCGAAATCCGGTGCCCCCCCGAGTTGTTTTTTTCCGCGCGTTTTCCCGCCGAAAAATCGCGATATTTCGACGGTTCCTCCCCCCTTCCGGCTATAGATTAAACCCCCATGTAAGCCCGAAGTTTCTTTCCCAAAGAAAAGACTTTTCTCCAAATTCTTTTGAAACTTTTTCTCTTGCAACTTTCAAACGAAATTTGGCCATTTTTAATCGACACGGGGCCCTGGGGACGTGGCAAGCGAGTTATACGCCACATTTAGGTCATCGCGAAGAGCCCCGATTCTACCGCGGAAAGTCGAGGGCTCCAAACAGGGTCACGGTCTCTGCCGGCTATCCCGCTACGAAGAATCGGCGGACTGGCTCCAACGGACCGACGAACCCACGAATTGGCACTTAGAACGCGAAACACACGGCTCAAACCGGTCTCCGCAAAGGAAACCGCAATCTGGCAAAAAGCGGCCCACCAACACACAGAAAAGTGCACCAATTCGATCGCATCCCGCAAAAGACCAAAGGCTCCGCTTGCGCCGTGCGTGATTGCCTAAGTTGGGCCCATTACAAGGGTTGATCCGCAAAACCCTCAAACCCTTTTCTTCGGTAGCTCCCGAGGCTACCATTTCTCAACCACCGAAATTTTTACCCGAAATTGTGCAATCACAAGGGAGTCAAAACTCTCGGGGATCAAAATCAGAAATGGTCAGGGGTTTCGCAGTTTGATAGGTCGAGGCGTCCCCCTTAGCGAGCAAACCCAATCGGTTCAAGATTGGGCAGAAACAATTGATGCTAAACCAGCCCCTAGCGATAAAGTCAGTCCGGATGACCCCGAGCACCTGGTGATCCCCAAACACATGTTGCTAAATCAGCCCAAACCGATAAAGTTCGATCGTAAGCCGGATGGCCCGAAGGCACGAGGGCAGATGCCCCCTTTGCTCCTCAGCATCGTGGTGAGCGAACCTCGTTCGGCAAGAAAGTCTATGAAGACAACAAAACGTCTACAAATTCGCAAAACGCTTTGATGCGTGCAAAAACCCAACCTGCACCCACGACCTCGCTGGAAGAAATATTTCATTGACAAGTGAGTTTTCGTAGGTGACAGAGGCTTCCGTAACGGAAGAAAACATTCCCTGCGGACAAAAAACGGGTACCCGCAGCGAAAACCGCAGTAGGCAATAAGCCGCATGAGGCCGAAAAAGGTTTGTGAGCGATAAATCTCGAGGATAAAAAAGCCTTCCCCAACAAGATTTGTCAATGAACAAGCTTTGTCGGCAACCGGTAAAAAGCTTTGCTGGCAAAACGCCTTCCGAGCAAAGTGGTCTTCCGGGGAAGCCGAGTTTTCCAGGCTCAGGGCGCCAAAACTCTCCCGAAATCCTTTGAAAAAGCAGCGATCTAATACGACCGATTCCTGAGGAGGCAAAAGATGATGAAATCGTCTCGAGAAGTGGCGAAAACGGAACTTCCAGCGGGGGCCTCTAACACCGGCTGTGGAGTTTCGGCTCAATGCCGTCCAATCTCCTGCGAGCCGGGTACCGATAGAGACCAGTCCAGCAAGTCGGCGCGAATCGCCGCAACCGGTGCTAGCTTTGTGGGGGCGACAGGCACGCTCGCGGTAGCACGGGCTGCCCATGCGGCAGGAAACGAACTGATTCGCATCGCGCTGATCGGGTGCGGAGGCCGGGGGACCGGCGCGGCCATCGATGCCCTGCAAAATGCCGCCACCAAGAACGTCAAGCTCGTCGCAATGGCCGATGCATTCCCTGAACCGCTGGAAAACAGTCTCCGGGCCATCACGGCTCGCTGCCCCAATCAGGTGGATGTCCCTCCGGAACGGCGTTTTGTCGGCTTGGATGGCTACCAGAAGGCGATCGAGAGCGATGTGGACATGGTCCTCCTGTGCACGCCGCCGGGTTTTCGCCCCATGCAGTTTGAAGCCGCCGTCCGCGCGGGAAAACACGTCTTCATGGAAAAGCCCGTGGCCGTGGATGCGCCGGGAGTCCGCCGCGTCATCGCCGCGAATGAACAGGCGAAGAAAAAGAAACTCCTGGTCGCAGTGGGCCACCACCTGCGGCACGAGGTGAAACACCGTGAGGTGATCCGCCGGATTCACGACGGTGCCATCGGCGAAGTACGCTTCCTGAGGGCCTACTTCAACTCGGCGGGCGTATGGTTCCGGCCCCGAAAGCCCGGCCAAACCGAAATGCAATTCCAGGTGGCGAACTGGTACTACTTCACGTGGCTTTCTGGCGATCACATCGTCGAGCAGCATGTCCACGATATCGATGTCGCCAATTGGATCATGCAAACCCACCCCATCCGCGCAAACGGAATGGGAGGGCGTCAGGCGCGAACTCCCGAATGGGCCGAAGCGCAAGGTTACGGACCCGATGCTGTGGGCGAAATCTTCGATCATCACGCCGTGGAATTCGAATATCCCAATGGGGTCCGATTCTACAGCTATTGCCGGCATATGCCTGGTTGCTGGAACGCCTTCGCTGAATTTGCCCACGGCACACTCGGCGATGCCGAAATTCAAGGGCATGGGCACGCCATTCTCCGCATTCAGGGCAAAGACCCCGTGCGATGGGAACGCGGCCCCGTTGGCCATCAATTGGAGCAAGACCACCTATTCGCTGCCCTCTTGGCCGGCGAACCCTATAACGAATGCGATTGGGCTGCCGAAAGCTCTATGACGGCTATCCTCGGCCGAATGGCCACCTATTCCGGAAAAGAAGTCACTTGGGAGCAAGCCATCAATTCCCAACTCGATCTGTCACCTCGCCAGTACACGTGGGATGCCGAACCGCCGGTAAAGCCCAACGAAAAACGGATTTACCCCTGTGCGATGCCTGGCCAAACCCAAGCGTGGTAGCGAACGAGTCGCTTTGCCCGCGATCGCGTGGCGGCGGAAAGTTTTCCCCCATCGGCGTCGCCGATGCACCTAAAGAAGCATTTCAACGGGCGAAACGTTGGGCACTCGCGCGCTAAAGGTTCGAGATTTCGTTCGTCTCTTACCTGAAGCCTCTCACCGAGCAAGAGCTTGAGTACACGCGCGGGAAAGCCCTCTTAGTCCAGCGAGCGGGAACTCTCGCGCACCGCCCGCACCATTGCCTTCATATTTTCCACCGGAACATCCCGCGGATTCATTTCCCCGGTGTTAAACAGATATCCCCCGTGGCGGGAGCCAACCCGGATCAGTCGCTCGGTCTCCTGAGCCACCTGCGCCGGCGTCCCATTCAACAGAACCCCAAGAGGATCAAGGTTCCCGCTGAAACACACCTTGTTTGCTAGGGCACTTTGCACGGCCGCGAGGTCAGCCGCAGGACCACAGTTGATAATATCGGCCCCACTGGTGGCAGAGGCCTCCAAGTGTCCGATTGCAATCTCGCTATTATGCAGGTAGATGATCACCCCCAGCCGACGGACGCGCTCAATCAGCTTTTTGCACCATGGAAGCGCAAAATCGCAATATTGCTTCAGCGAAAGCATCCCCGAAAACGCGTTACAATCGCCCAGCCAAATCGCATGCGCGCCGGCTTCCGCTTGAGCCTCGATCCACCTGCTTTGCAAATCCACAAAAAACTCGCATGTCGCGGCGAGCAGTTCCGGATCGGTCAAGCCGAGGATCATCGCGTTTTCCAAGCCGAACAACAATCCAGCGGAACTGTACGGAGCCGCACAACTGCCCACAACCAGCACGCTATCGCCGAAATGCTCCCGCAGCCGACGCAAAGCCAAGAGCTTTTGAGGCATTCGCCCTTCCCGCCAGGGATCCGGAATCCGCAGCCGGTCCAAGCTCTCCCGACACGCCGGCAAATAGTCCCGGGTAGCCCGCAGGATATTTCCTTCACCATGCGTCCCCACGCCCAGCGGTTCAAACTCAAAGCAGTCATCCACCTGAAGCCATGCCCAATCGTAGTCGAACTCCTCGATTGCAGCGATCCACACCTCCGCCATCTTATTGCCGTCTTGGCAGACCTCCTCGTAGCAGTATCGCCCGTACCATTTCACGTCGAACTCTTCGCTGTGGGCAAAGACGGGCAACCGCCGCGGTCTTTTCAGTTCGATCGCGCGGCGTACCTCCTCGAGCACACCTTCGTATGGCATGGCGATTGACCTTAAGGCCTTCACACCGCTAGCGTGCGATCCTATTCCCCAAAGCCCCGCCGATAATATGCCGACAAAACCCGGGTCCTACCGGGCCGCCTTCCCCCCAAAGGCACAAGATCCAAGCTGCATTCTATGTCGGGGCTAACCGCTCATCGAGCCAACAAAAAAAGGGCTTTACGGCCTTCCCCGGAGATCAACCGTAGGCGTTCACGATCTCATCGTGCCTCCGCCGTGCTCTGCGCCATACCCGCGGGATCATCGTGGATTGAGCGGCATCGTCCAGGATTCATCCGATGGAAAGATTTCTTCACCTTCGGTCGTCGGCGTATCTATCATAGCGACCATCCGCTGCGATACGGGGGACGTAATAACGCATCGGCCTCGGCGCTGTTCACGATGCGGCATGCCGCGGGATCAAACTCCAGCGCTTCATCGAAACGTCCGGCGACATTCGCCGCCAGCAACAGTTCGATTACCGGCCCAGAATGATCGAAATTCGAAATCGGCACTCCCCTTCCCTTACAGGCGGCGATCCACTCCTGCTGATGACCGGCCACATGAGGCAGCCGTCGCGGGGGCTTTACCGCTCCCTCGAACTTATCGGCCGGAAGCACACGACAAACGGAATTATGGGCATTGGTATGCACGACCCCTTTGCTGCCGACGAGGAGCGTGCCGGAGCGCGGCGTCCAGCTCCCATCTTTCCATTCCAGATCCCCGCCAACTATCTCTTCCAACTTCTGCCAGATCCCCTGACGTTTGAGCTCTTCTTCCGACCCATTGTACCAATGAATGACCGCCGGTGGCATGTTCCCGCGCGGCGGAATGTGGAACTGAACGACTTGCCAGCGGGGAAATCCGTGGTCGGCCCGTTCGGGGATTTGACTAACGATCTTGATGATGCCGCTCGGCGCGCCGGGCCCGTCCCACAATGTCCGCAAACGAAGGGCCTTGAAACTCAGATTCAACGAGTGCGAACCCCCACCCCCAAGACATCCGGTACCGAAGTCCCACCATCCGAACCAGCCAAAGACATACTCCGGGTGATAGGGTCGCTCCGCAGCCGGGCCCAACCATACATCCCAGTCCAACTCGGGAGGGATTGGCGGCCGGTCGGTCGGCAAAGTTCGCGGCCCACTTCCCCCGAATACAAACCATACATGAGCCTCCCGAATTTCCCCCAATCCCCCATCCTCAATGAATTCGAGGGTCCCGCGGAATGAATCCGTCGCCATCCCTTGGTTGCCCATCTGCGTAGCCACGCCCATTTGCGCCGCTAGCAACCGAAGCTCTCTTGCTTCGCGAACATTGTGGGCAATTGGCTTTTCGCAATAGACGTGTTTGTTGCGGCGAATCCCAGCGGCCGAAATGATCGCGTGCGTATGATCCGGCGTGGCGACCACCAGTGCATCAAGCCGCTGATCTAAAGCGTCGAGCATTTTGCGATAGTCTTGGAATACCTCGGCGTCGCCGAGCTGTTTCTTCACTTCGTCGATGCGGCTTCGATTGGAATCGCAGACCGCCACCACGCGCTCCCGCAACCGCGGAAAACTTTCCGCCAACCATTTGCCACGGCTTCCCAAGCCGACGGCCGCGATAGCCAATTGCTCGTTCACTTCGTAGGTGAAAGCCGAAGCACTCCGAGGCAGGATCCACCACCCAGCCCCCGCCACTGCAAGCCCCTTCAGAACCGCGCGTCTGGTCCGCTTTGCGATCATGGTCGAACTCCTACAAAACTGACAAAATAGGACCCTGGTTAACACCCAAAAACTCCGGTTTTGACCGTACATCATCGCCGCACGAGACGGTTATCATTCGCCCACTCCACCCCCCAAGCCGGCACAAGGTGCATGGAACGGCACCCTTCTGCACCGTCAAACCCGCGGACGCTCTCCCGGCGACTCACGAGGGATCATCCACCCAAAACCCTCGAAAACCTGGGCAAAAATGTGACTCTTCGGTGGACACTGATCGTTTGATTCACTAGCCACGGGACCACTCATTCCCCCGGTCGCGCGCAAGCACCGCGCGTCCATAGGTCCTGCGGCAATCCGATTTTTCGAGGTCATTCGGAGTTATATCGCTTCAGGGCAGGCCAATAACTCGCGGGTAGTAAACGGGGGTCCCCATCGGCCTCCTAAACTCCCATAGAGGCGGGGCACCCGAAGGAAGGATTTCTGGCTGCTATCCGCGTTTCTTGCAGGGCGGTTTTTTACGGCAGGCTCCGCGAGGTTTCCGGCTCCGGCATTTCCCATCCGAATGTCTGCGGCTGTTGAGTACGCTCATTGCTGCATCTGACATATCTGCATCTCATGAGCTGCCGCACAATTGGCCACCGCCAAGATCGCTTCCAACGAGGACCGCACGGCCTCGAGCCGGCCATCGTCCAGATCATCGAGGCCCTGGCGGGCCAAAGCCGCAATCCGCCGCCATCGGGAAACAAGGCTCCCTTTGCCCTTAGCACTACGAGTCGGCTTTGCCGCCGATCTAACCGGAGCAGGAGGCCCGCTATTCCGCGTCGATTTTCCCTTTCCCATCCCTCGACCCAATCAAAAGAGATCTATCCCTCTCTTCTGGGCAACCGTCGCGGCCCATGCCGACCGGAGCACCCCATCAAAAAAGCGGAGATCGGTGCAAATTGCAACGAGCTAAATTGCAGTGAGCCAGCTTCCGAGCCCCTAAACGCATCCACACGATCCCACCGAGGTGCCGACCATAAAACGGAACTCACAAGGCTGCCGTCATGGCGCGCGATCTCGTCCGCTTTTGATTTCAACTCTAACGCGGTCCTGGCTATTCGGCACCTTTTTCAGGGAGACGGTACACGAGGAAACCCGCCTTGATTTCAGCTCTCACCGAATCCTGCCGACTCGGCCGACTCAGTGCTCCGCAATCTTGCTTCTTTCTGATTCGTAAGCTCCATCTTCGTACATGATTTGTGGGATATGAGTGGGATATGATTTGTGAACTCCATCGCATTTTCCCGCTCTTGATCGCATCTTCCCGAGGACCGGCCGGAATTAGTTTCGCACGGCGTCGTGCCGCTGTCTAGCAGGCGGTAAGGAGCGTGGGCAAGGTTGGGCGACAAGCCTCAGGCCGTATATCCCCCGAATTGGGGGTCTCATAAGCACTTTCAAATCACAGTTTGCGGCGGGTGATTTTTGCCCTGATTGGCCCTCCCACCTTCCTGCCGCGGAAGATACCGCTCCCAGGTTTCGTCGTTCGCAACTGTTGAAAGATTCGTGCGATGTAAGCCCACAATCTCTCCGGTGTTAGGCCGAGTAAGTACTTTCTTCCTCCTCCCGAAATCTCCGTAATTCTTGCGATGCATTCGGGCCAAAGAAACCTTTTTGTTGGTACCATTGCAAAAACGCTTCTTTGTGCCGGTGCGCAAACGCCTCTCTTACCCGATTGAGGGGACTTCTCGAGAAAAAACCCTTTCTCTGTCTACCACCGGAGGCTATGATAAAATTGGTTGTGAAGATCAACTTTGTTACCAAAATTAATCGAGGATTACGGTGGCCAATACTTGGCAGTCTGTTTCACTTCGTTGGTTCGCCGGCAAAAATTGGGTCGGAGTGCCACCGTCGGGGGGCAATCATCGTTTAATAGTTTTGGGCGTGGGGCCGCCGTGTATCGCAACGTGGCGGAGGGTTACTCCGGGTAGCTCAAAGGGCGCACTTTCGATTGCCCAAAATCCGTGTACTCGGGGAGAACTGAGGCGACAATTCGAGCGTCGAAACTATAAGCGGGATCCGGCAGTGTTTTTGATCTAGACTTCTTTTCAAGATTCGGAGTAAGTCGCTCCTTGCCTCAGGTGTGGTGCCAGCGGGTAAGGTTGCTCATGGCTTTCCCGCGGGTAAGATCCTTTGACCAAAGCATTTTCAAAGATCGGCGTTTACAGAAGCAGTCTTTTAGGTCCTAACTATCCACAGATTACTCATATTTATCCACAGATTATTCGGAGACGTACTCTAAAAGTACTCTCAACTGGAAGTAATCTGGCCATCGGTTGGCCCAGGTTAACGGAGACCGATCATGCCGATCAAAATTACCTGTCCTAATGGCCACACCCTAAAGGTATCGGACGACATGGCGGGCAAGACGGGCCTTTGCCCGCATTGCAAGGCAAAAATCAAGGTGCCGGAACCTGTAGCCGGCGGACTAACGGAAGACGACATCCTCGAGATCATCAGCTCAGGAAATCAAAACTGGCGGCAGCAGGCCAAAGACACGTCCGGACTGGATCCGATGGCGGAGCGCGCGGCGGCAAGACGCGCTACGGAGGGGCCCACTCCGCCTCGCAAGGCTTGCCCGCGGTGTAACGCCGCCATTCCTGGCGGAATGAGAATCTGCCCCAACTGCAAGACTTACGTGGCTGAATTGGGAGAGATTTGATTGGCTTACCCGCAGCCCCGGGAGCCAGTCGCGGACCGCTGTCAGAGGAATCGGCACTTCCCGCTCACCGGGGCACAAGTATTAGCCGATACACGGGATGCAGCATTTTGATGCCCATTCTCCGTTCCTCTATTAGAGACTCCATTCCTCGCCCTCTTCGTTCAATCTCATAGAACCTCACCAATTCTTCATGTAATTTGCAAACATATCGACCTATTCCCTTATGCACCGGTTCGCTGAACCGACGCAAGTTTCCATCGTTTGGCATCTTATTCCGTTTTTTGTCTGATGCCGTACTTTTTTTCCTTGATGTCTGATATCGTTTATCGTTTTCTAACTACAATTACCCTTCCTATACAGCACTAAATAGACAATCTTATTGATATATCGTGACATGAGGGCATATATTGTGTTGACGGATGCCCTTCCCGAGATTATCTACTTAAGCGTTCCCGGGCCCAGGAGCTCATCGGACTGCCGGTGCATCAAGTAGATGCTTGGGGGCGGTCCGACGTTAGCTCGGTACACCTTTCCTGCGAGCCATCATTACTAAGGCAATAAGGTTTCGGCATTTCCGCATCTCTTAGCTGGCAAAGAGGAATAAGACCCAATAAAGCGGCTACATGTTTGTGGCAGCAATCCGGTTGAGTACAATTGAGTAGGGACAACGAAGTACGCACAACATTGGATAAAGAGCTCAAAAAGAGGAGGAACCAAGAGCGGTTGATCAACGGGGTCAACCCACGTTCGAGAACCGGAAAGGCGAGGCTGATTCTTACCAAACCAAAAAACCGAATTCCCGGTTCAAATATGGCCGCTGGTTCTCGCGGCCTTTTGCATTTTGAGCCCGGGCGAAAACGGCTAAAGGAGATTTGCAAAATTCGCCATCCAAAAACGTGTTGAACTCCGAGCGGCTAAGAGTGGATTACCGAGGGGTATTGCCGAGCTAGGTAAGTCGTCGATCCACGCTAGCCGATGTATCTCAAACCGACAGAATCACGATAAAGGGGTGGTAAGGCGGGCCGGGATGATCAAAGGCGACTTCAAGACCGTTAGGGGCGATATCAAAGAGTTCAAAAGTTTAATTTCGGATAGCGGCAGGTAATGCCGGGGTGGGGGTTCGCGTTATTAATAACAGACGGGAGCACGGAATTTCGGAGAAGGGAGTTGGACGGTATTTTGGAATCTGCACGGACTTTGAGGATTTCCACGGAATTTAGGAATTTGCAGGGAATTTAAAGAAGCGATTCAAGGTCTTCCTAAGCACTCTTGGGGTCTGGCTTCGGTTCTTTCGGAGGTGTATGGGTAGAAGCGCCGTACGACGCCGGCGCCACTGTCGAATGAATGAATCGATTATTTCAGTAGGCAGCTCCGAAGCACTTATCCGACTGTTTGGGACTTGCGATCAGCATGTCCGGAAGATCCGCGAGGCGTTCGGGGTACGGATTTCTGCGCGAAGCGGCCACATCTACATTCAAGGCGAAGAGGAGGCCGTCGGTTACGCCACGCAGGTCTTTGAGCAGCTCCAAGCGCAGTTAGAGCGGACAGGCAGCTTAACGCCGGATGACATCACGCAGGCCTTGTCGGAGGTCAAAGACGGGCGAAAGCCGGCGGTTTATCCGACGATCGAGGTGTATCAAGGGCGACGAGTTCGGCCGCGATCTCCCGGGCAGTTGGCCTATGTGCAGGCGATTCGCGAGCATGACATCGTCTTGTGCACCGGTCCTGCCGGCACCGGTAAAACGTATTTGGCCGTGGCGATGGCCGTGGCGGCTTTAAAATCCAGCTTGGTGCGGAAGATTGTGCTGGCTCGTCCGGCGGTGGAGGCAGGAGAGAGCCTAGGCTATTTGCCTGGGGATTTGCAGGCCAAGCTGTTCCCGTATTTGCGGCCGCTCATGGACGCATTAAGCGAGATGATGGATTATGAGATGTTTCGGCGTCTCAAGGAGGAGGATAGGATCGAGATAATTCCGCTAGCGTACATGCGGGGCCGGACGCTCAACGAGGCGTTCATGATCCTCGACGAGGCCCAGAATACCTCCGTGCCCCAAATGAAGATGTTTTTGACGCGAATGGGGATCGGCTCGAAGATTGTCGTTTCCGGGGATATTACGCAAATTGATCTTCCGCCCCCGACGCGGAGCGGCTTGGTGGATGCCATTCGGCGCCTAGGGGGGATGCCGGGACTGGCGGCTGTGCATTTAAGCACCTCGGATATCGTACGTCATCCGTTAGTCCAGTCCATCGTTGAAGCGTACGAAGAGCGCCCGCGAAAGAAACAGGAAAGTTAGGACGATTTCAGATGGCAGCAACCGGTTCGCCTCGGACTCGCGCAGAACGTGTGGCTGCCTTTGCTAGTGTCCAAAGCTGGTGGCAGCGGATGGGACAGGAGTTGCTCCGTCCCCCGATTGCCTTCAACATTAGCTACTCCATTTTGCTGGTGGGCGCTTGGTGTATTCTGACGGCTGCTTGGGACCCGCCTTTCCCATTTCGGGCTGGGGACGTTCCCGAATGGGACCTCTTAAGCCGCGTCGATTTTCAGATGCCCAATTTGATGAGCGTCGACGAGGAGCCGATTCGCTACCAAGCAGGTCAGAAGCTTGCCGAGGCAGGCAAGCCGCTGCGGCAGGAGCAGATCCAGATTCTTTGGGCCGAGCACTTGGCGGTGCTTCAGGGCCGCGGTGTGGGGGTGAAGCTGCTGCGGTTTGCCGCTGTTTTCGTCCTGCTCCTAGTTTTGGTGGGTTTAGCCGGCGTTTACATTTTTGTCCGCCGCCCGGATCTTGCGTTGGAGAGTGAGCGGCTGCTCCTTTTGCTGGCTACAGCGCTAGGAGCGGCGGCTTTGGCGCGATGGGTAGCGCCGGACCCGTGGAGGGGCGAAATCATTCCGCTCCTTCTTTTCAGTCAGTCGGTGGCCATCGCCTTGAGGCGAGAGCTGGCCATCCTTTTGGGGAGCATCGTCGCGCTTGCGATCGTTTTGGCTTTGGGCCAATCGCTTCCGCATCTTTTAGTGCTTCTCGGGGTGATGGCCACGGCCGTGGTACAGTTAGGCCGCGTGCGAACCCGAAGCAAACTGATTCAGGTCTCTTGCGTGGCGGCGGTGGCGGCATTTGGGCTGAGTTTAGCCGGGGATCTCCTCCGCCAAGCCAGCATCGATTGGTTTGCCGTGCGATTAGCGATCCAGAACGCCCTATGGACAATCGCGGCAGGCTTTCTGATGTGGGGCTTGCTTCAGCCGATTGAACGGCTCTTCGGGGTCCTTACCGACATCAGCCTCCTGGAGCTTGCCGATATGTCGCAGCCCCTCCTCCAGGAATTGTTACGCCGCGCCCCGGGCACGTACAATCATTCGATCCTAGTGGGGGCGATGGCCGAAGCGGCCGCCGAAGCTATCGGGGCTCGCGGCCTGCTTGCCCGGGTAGGGGCTTACTATCATGATATCGGCAAGATTCTCCAGCCGGAGTTTTATGTGGAAAATCAAAGCGGGGAGAACCGCCACGAGAATCTTCGACCAGCCATGAGCACGCTACTAATCATGTCCCATGTGAAGGACGGTGCCGACTTGGCTCGGCAATACAAGCTCCCCCAGCCGATTATCGACTTTATCGAGCAACATCATGGGACCACGTTGGTGCGGTACTTTTTCGATCGGGCCAGCGAGCAATGGCGGGCCTCGCCGGACTTGCCGGCCGTTGAGGAATCGACGTTCCGATATCGCGGTCCGAAACCCCGAACTAAAGAAGCCGCCGTGCTCATGCTGGCTGATTCGGTGGAGGGTGCTTGCCGAGCGCTCGAGGATCCAAGCCCCTCGCGGATCGAGCATTTGGTTCGGCAGATCGCCCGAGCTAAATTGGAGGATGGTCAATTCGACGAGAGCGGCATTACTTTGCGAGAGCTTCGAACCGTCGAAAACAGCTTGATCAAATCGCTGGTGGCGAATTATCACGGGCGGATTCGCTATCCGGCCACCGAGTCGGTATCATCACGATGAGGATCGAAGATGGGCAACAGGCTCGGCAGCACGCCGGGCTTCGGCAGCCTCAAACCCGCCCCGAACCCGCTTGTGCGGAGGAGAGAGTCGTGAAAGCCGAAGTCGCCGCTTCCAACTCCCCGGCCGAAGGCGACGTGGTGGGCTCGGAAACTTCCGATCAACACGCGAAGCCGCCCGCCTCCATCGGCAAACCTTCTCGGTCTGTAAGCCGGCGGAAAAGGCCTCCGCACTTCAAGCTCCCTGCACCGCCGAGGTTACCAAGCGAAGCCGATCGAAAAAAGCTCGAAGCCTGGCTTGCGGATGGTGCGGGGATCAAGGTTCACCTAGCGGATCATCAACATCACGTAAAGCTCGATCCGGTGGTGTTGCGGCAATTGGTCCGCGCGGCTTTGGTGCAATCGGGAATTCGCAAGGGTACTGTGGGCGTGGCCCTCGTCAATAACCGAACCATCCGGCGGCTGAATCGGCTTTTCTTACAAGAGGACGAAGCGACCGACGTCCTGAGTTTTCCCCTTGAAACCTCGCGGCGAAATTGGGAAGGGGAAGTCGTCGTCAGCACGGAGCAAGCCGTGGCAGTCGCCGGAGACTATGGCACGGATCCTGTAAGCGAATCGCTCCTTTACGTTCTCCATGGCGTGCTGCATTTGGCAGGTTACGATGACCGCACGACGCGGCAGCGGATGAAAATGGAAAGGAAACAGCGCGAGTTACTCCGACTGTTTGGCTACGAAGTGCGATTGGCGCCGGCAGCGCGGAAGAAATCTTCCGGCCAGCCAGTCCCTTTGCGCCGCTCGAAAAAACAACGGAGCTCGGGGTGAGTTCGCAGATTCTGTTTTACATCCTCGGCGGGGTCTTGGTGGTCACTTTTTTGGCCACCAGTGGTGTGAAAGCGTTGCGGGAGTTTTCCCGGCACGAATTGGAGGCGCTCTGTAACCGGTGGAAAACCCCTGCCCGATTGAGTGAGATTCTCAAAACCCACGATGAAGCGGCCCTCGCCGTGGAGTCGCTCCAGGCGCTGGGCCTCATCGTTTGCGGGGGTTTGGCTTGGGCTTGGGTGGAGCATTCGGCCCGTGGACCGGGCCACCTGTGGGACCAGATCGGCTTGGGATTCGGGCTCCTGGTGGCCGTGCTAGCGGCCGGATTATGGTTGCCGTGGGTGGTCGGGTGGTTCTGGGCCGCACCGATGGTTTACTATTTGTGGCCGATTTGGCGTTGGGCCCCCCGGGTATTGCGGCCGTTAGTGGGTACGGGGCTCGTGATCGAACTTTTTGTGAGGCGGCTTTTGGGACGGCAATCTCCGCCGGGAGAAGAAGCATCGCTCGAGGAGGAAATCCGCACCGTAGTCAGCGAAGGACATCGCGAGGGCCTGCTCGAGGCGGATGCCCAGCAGATGATCGAAGGGGTCATCAAGCTCAGCGATGCTGTGGTCTCCAAAATCATGACCCCGCGAACCTACGTGTTTTCTCTCCCCAAATCGCTCTCTTGGAAGGAGATGCTCGAGCTGGTGGTCCAAAGTGGGCATACCCGGATTCCTGTCTACGACAGAAATCGCGACGATATCGTCGGGATTCTCTACATTAAGGATCTGCTTCCGGTAATGGCCCAATGCATGGGCGAGCCGCAGAAGCCGTGGAGCGATTTGATTCGCGAGCCGATCTTCATCCCCGAAACCAAGCCGGTGGACGATCTGTTGCAGCACTTCCAGCGGACGCGCACCCACATGGCAGTCGTGCTGGATGAATACGGCGGGATGTCCGGCGTAGTGACCCTGGAGGATGTACTTGAGGAAATCGTTGGCGAAATCGCCGATGAATTAGATGAGGATGAAATCGAGGAAATCCGCCAGATCGATGAGCGGACTGCCGAGGTTCTTGGTCGTGCGCGGCTCGATGAATTGAACGAAAAACTCGCGCTAAACCTGCCGGAAAACGGGGAAGTGGAGACGATTGGCGGGCTTCTTTTCTCGGAACTGGGGCGGGTACCCAAGGTGGGGGATGAGCTTGTGCGGGATCGGGTACGATTCCGCGTGATGGATGCCACGCATCGTCGCGTGGAGCGCGTGCGGATCGAGCTACTAGAAGGCCAATTTACCGGCCCGCTTTCCAACGGGTAGTCCCTCCCCCCGTTTTCCCGCGGGCATCCTGTACCACACTGGAGGACCTTTTTCCCCCATGAGGTTTTTGCTGGTGAGTCCCCATTTTCTCGCCGCCGTCTCGTGCTACACTGTAGGGGTAAATTTGTCGGCAAAGGCCGATCGGCATCCGCCGAGAAAGCCGACGATAGGGGAGAGGGTAAGAATCATCTCTATTTGGGTAGCAGCTCCCGGGAGATCAGAGTATGGCAAAAACGATTCTTGCAAGGCGAAAGTCGGCAGAAACTTTGGTCGCGCCTTTAGCCGGGGGGATCCTCCGGGTTGGGTGCCTCGCTACGCTGGGCTTAGGAATTGCGCTGCTGGGTCAAGCTGGCGACTATTTCACCTCAGGAGCAGCACAGGCCATGGAAATCGTGAAGCAATCCGTCGGAAAATTGCCCGATGGCACCGAAGTGCACGAATACATCCTCAGTAATTCTCGCGGCCTTCGCGTCCGTATTTGGACCTATGGAGGAACGTTGATTACGGTGGAAACTCCGGATCGCAACGGGAAACCCGCCCCCATTACTCTCTATCTAGATACCCTACAAGATTATCTGAAAGGGCATCCGTTCTTTGGCTCGCTGGTGGGGCGATACGCCAACCGGATCGCCAAAGCACGCTTTGTCCTAGATGGGGTGGAGTACCCATTGGCCGCCAATAACGGACCAAACCACCTGCACGGGGGCCGCAAAGGATTTGACAAATACGTTTGGGGAGCCGAACCGGTGCAGGGTCCCGATTGGGCAGGAGTGCGGCTGAAACGCACTAGTCCCGATATGGAAGAAGGTTATCCCGGCACACTTCAGGCGGAAGCCCTGTATGCCATCAACGAAAATAACGAATTGCGGATGGAGTATTGGGCCACCACCGATAAGCCGACCCATGTGAATCTGACCAATCATGCCTATTGGAACCTGGCCGGTGCCGGAACCGGGGACATCCTAGACCACATCATGATGATTAATGCCGACCGGTATCTGCCGGTGGACGAAGGTCTGATCCCACTCGGCGAACTTGCCCCGGTGGCGGATACCCCCATGGATTTTCGCACACCCAAACCGATCGGCGAGCGGATCGGGGAAGTCCGCGGCGGATACGATCATTGCTACGTGCTCAATAAAGCCGTGCCGGGGGAGCTGTCGTTAGCAGCCCGAGTGTACGAACCCAACACCGGTCGCACGATGGAAGTTTATACCACCCAACCGGGCATGCAGTTTTACACAGGGAATTTTTTGGATGGTTCCCTTCGGGTGGCGGGCAAACCGTGCCTGAAGCACTACGGATTCTGCTTAGAGACCCAGCACTTCCCGGATTCACCGAACCGGCCGGAATTCCCCAGCACCGTCCTTCGTCCCGGCGAAACCTACCATCAGGTGACCATCCACCGATTCGGGGTTCAGGAATAGACCGATTTTTTGCCATTCGGCATTAGCCCGATTACTCCGCGATTCGGCCTGCCGAATTAGCGCGAGTATTTGAGGCCAGTTTTCGCACAAGCCGCGACCTTCGTTTGAGGTTGCCCAAGAGTTTTCTCCAAAAGCTTCGTCCAAAAGCTTTATCCGAAAGCATTAGGCAAAAGCTTTGTTCAAAAGCTTTAGCCAAAGGGTTTAGCCAAAAAGTTTGTCCAAAGGCTTTATCCCAAAGCTGTGTCCAAAGCCGCTTCTTGGGGCATAGGAGCGGGTGCCGGGCAGCTTTGCCTTTCAGCGCGGCGGTTAAACGCAGGCGTCCTCCTTACGGTTGCACTTGCACCACAAAACGCAGTTCTTTCATCGGCTCCAGCGTCATGGGAATTCCGCGCTGGAGATCCTCGCCGGAAAAACTCTGCTTCTTTCCGGTTGAGGGATCCAAAATCGAATACGCTCTACCCGGTTCCGCCGTAAACCACTCGGGAAACTGGTTGATCCGCGGATAATCGATTGGCAGCCGCATCTGCTGTCGATGACGGGGCTTATCGAAACAGATCTTCCCCTCCCAAGGGCTACTTGCCGAAAGCACCACAAAAAGCTTCTCGCCCCGGCGAGTTGCCCCCAGCAAAAGATCTTCCCGCCACGGCTGGGCTGTTATTCCCTGCGTTTTCCACAGCGCGTACATAATGGCCGTGCGAGCCGAGTTGCCATCGCCGTGCCAACCTTCGATGATCCCATCCGGCCTTTGCGGACGCCACATGTCGCGGATTTCGCTGTCGATCCACTGCCGGGCCTCTTCAACCGGTTCGCGATTGTATAGATTGATGGCCCCTTCAATGGAATCCGCGTATTCGTCGGCACTTCCCCAATGGTACTCGGTCAGTTCCGGCAGGTGTCGCAGGGCGTGGCGGACCGCGTCGCGGTAATCGGCCCGGCCGTCGAGCAAATAAACCGTATAGATGCCGTTGTAGTTGTAGCCCCAGGTGTCGCAGATATTCGCATCGTGTTCCCCGGTCTGGGGATTGATCCAGTTATAGAGCATCCCGCGACGATCTCGACCGATTTCCAGGATTCGGTCATACATGGCATGGACGGCTTCGCGGTAGGTGGCCTTTTTCTCCGGACGCGCAAAGTGGGTCGCCAAATACAATTCCGAAAGACCGGAGATGATCTCGCACCCGTGATCCCGGAGCCGAACCCGCTCCATATTTCGCGTGGGATGATTCCCGCCGAGCAGGTAATAATCCCCCAAGCGAATGGCCCAATCCAAATATTTTGTCTCGCCGGTCATCCAAAACATGCGGCAAAGGACCTGAAGCTGCTCGCCGTTGATCTCCACATTTTCCGAGGGAATCCGCCCGAAGGGCGTCTCGATCGGAGCATGCTTCCAAATATCATCCAAAATCCCCAGGAGCCGATCGGACCACGGAGAGGGCCCCAAATACTCCGTCAAAGGAAGCAAGCCGTCTTTGGTGTATTCCGACGCACCGAAGATGATCGCCGATAAATCGATTTGCTCACTTCGGAACCCCTGTCGGGAAAACGACCACGTATCGGGGAGGCGGTCCAGGCGGCATGTCAGCCGGGTTTCCGTCTCCAGCAGCTCGCGCATTTTTCCGGCAAATAGCTCCGGCGAGGTGAGGGCCGCCGTGAGCACCATGAACGGATAGTTATCCGCGGCAGCATCGGCGGCATTCCAAATGTCGCGATCCGTGCTCAAATTCCTCGGGATTAGCCCGGTCGCCGGATCCGCTTCATTCACCCAACCTTCCAGAAACTTCCGACAGCGGAACCATTGCTCGTTCGCTTGTCGGGCATGGAGTTCAGCCTCTAGGAAGGCGGCTTGAACTTCCGGCTCCGCTACACGCGGCCGAATAGCCGGGAAGGGTTGGTCCCAAAAAGAACGTTTCTCCGGAAAAGCCTCCGGAGGGGCCGCAGGCCGCGCCGGCTCAAAGCTCAACGTGATCAAATGCTCCCTAGGGAGACTACCGTCGATATCCTCGGGCACAGGGACCGAAGGGTCCACCACACGGACGGCTGCCAAGAAGGCAGGCTTTCCCTCGCCGGCCCTGATATCCACGCTGAAATCCTCCGCCGGAAGCCCACGCGGAAGCGGAACCCTCTGCCAGCGAAAACCGTCGTAGCCACCGGCGGATAAGCGAATCTGTTGCCCCCCGATCTGAAGCACGGCTTCACGCTGATCGTTTTTCGCTCCCCAAAGGAGTTCCAACACCTCACTTGACGAGGCTGGGTACCGGATGTTTAATTGCAAATTAAACCGCCCCAGCCAATAATAGGGTGTCCCACCGTATCGTTCCTCACCTTGAACAAAATACATCCAGGCCTTAAGCCCTCCTAAGGACGCAGAAGCCTCCTGGGCAAAAACCCAGGAAGCTCCCGAATGAACCATCGCGGGCATAACGACCACGAGGCCAAAGAGCACGTTGATAGCTTTTTTAAGCCAGAGGGCCTTAGCACGATTTACCATCGCCAAACCTCCGTCAGGGCCTTAGAGAGGGTATCCGCCGAACTTGCGTAGCTTCACGGGCCGAATATACCTCCGATAGACCTCCGAAGGTTGCTTCGTTCGGATAAGGCGGCTATCGACAAAATCCTTCATGTCCGGGAACCAAGACGCGATCTTTCCCGTTTTTGCAAGGCAGGTCAATCGTTTTCAGATAGGGGGGGCAAACTCTTTAGAGAACGAAAGCCTGAACCTTTACGCCGCAAGGTTCGATCCCAAAGTGATCGACTTGCCGAAGTAAAACCTCCCATAAATGGCAAGTGATTGGACCTACCGATTCCACCTCCCCCAATCAAAACAACGCTTCCGAAGAAACCCAAACGCTTTTGGGAGGGCTTCTCGAGGATTTTAAGGCATTCCCAAAAATTCTTTCATTCAAGGACTCAAAGGCTTAAAATATTTCGTAATGCTAACTTTAATGGAGGGTAGGAATTTGCCGAGCTGCTTCATGAGTGAAGCATACTTGGTGATTTTCAGCTTTCAACCGCCCATGCGCGGAATGGCAAGACGTTTCATTCGTTTGAATCAGACTACTGTCATTCGTTTGAATCAAACTACTGGCGAAAGAAAAGTTGGCGTATTTCCTCGGGACCCTGGCGGCAAGCTCACCCCGGTGGAATCGGCGTATTTTTCGTTTTAGATTCCGCTTTGTTATTTCAGGGTAGTTTGAGGCATTAGAGATTTCGAGTAGTGGGAGGCGTTAAAGACCCACATCGATCCCCCGCCGGCATGAGGCGAACCAAAGGTGGCATGATGCGACACCATACCAAATCTCTGCCCCGAAGGTTGCCGCTCGGGAGCACGGCGGATGAAACCGATCCTTCAAAAAACATCGGGAGAAGCTGAAAGGATTTTCCAACCCCAAGGGTGGTATCGAAAAGCTTTCCCTCCAAGACCGTCAATACCGACAATTTCCAGTCGCAGGCGCAGAGCCGAAAAGCCGGTGGGTTAGTAGAAGGTATTGCCCCCTGGCAGGGCAAGCCACGAGTGGGCAAGGCAAGGGGGGCCACCACCCGCCGGCAATGCCTGTTAGCCTGCCGACAAAAGCCGGTATGACTTGGGTGAGAACTCGAGAAGTTCGATAACCGCGGGGCGTACCATCCCAGCTTGAGTTAACTTAGGCTCAAAAAGACGCTTGGGTAGCGTAGGAAAAAAGCGAGTTCTTTCTCCCTCTAATGACGTCCTTGACTGCTCGCGCCAAACCGTGCCGCTTCCCAAAAGTGCTTGCCAACCCATAGTTACAAAGGACCTTAGGGAAAATTGGAGTACCCGAGTTTTTTAGATTTGTACGGAGGGCATCTAACTCGCGAAATTTGGGAAAGCGTGTAATAAAAGTAATGATTATTCGAATTATTAGACAGGTGCTTAAGCAAGGGCTTGAAGTAGCTTACCATAGCCATATGGGGCTACCAAAAATTGATGGGTGTCGTGGTTCGACAGCGGGAATACTTTCGGTCGGAGCCGATTTCATAAACTGCAATGTGGTTATTGTGTGGCAAAACTCGGAAAGGACTCCCTCCAACCAAACTCCCTTTACCATCGCAGGGATCGCACCGATTGGTCCCACGGATTTGGCCATGTTGTCCGCCAACAGGCGGTTCAAAGCAAGGTAAGCAAGTGGTCCGAGGGTCAATGGTTTTTTGACACAGCGAGTAGAAAATCCCCGACTTCCGCCGAACGATAATCCCTCACATTGGAACGCCCCGATGAGCGGCCGAGTAACTTCCTCCCTGAAAAGCGAACCATTTTTCGTGCGGAAGCATTCCATCGAAGGCGTCGGCTATTCGGTCGTGGAACTGAATGACGTTCGGCATGTCTTCGCATCGGCTGTTCCGCGTCGGGGTCAAACTCTCAGCGAGCAAATCCTCGATGCCTTGGAAACCATCCGTCAGGTCAATGCCGACGAGGGAATTCGCGGCTCAATCATTCAGCAGGCGGTCTTCGTAAGTCGGGCAGAGGACCTTGGGGAATGTCGCGAGCTGATCCGCGACTTCTACGGCCCCGAAATGCCGGCCACCACTTACATCCTCCAACCCCCCTGTCAAGGAAA
Organism: uncultured Thermogutta sp.; assembly: GCA_937128505.1. Classification (GTDB taxonomy): domain Bacteria; phylum Planctomycetota; class Planctomycetia; order Pirellulales; family Thermoguttaceae; genus DTLM01. The sequence continues at coordinate 31,189 of CAKZMM010000176.1, read as the reverse complement.
GCTTGTCGCCATCGAGGCACTCGGCGTAGGTCGGGCCCACGAGGGAGTGCAAGTCCTCCGATTGGATGATCAGCTTGTGATCGCCTCGCACAGCGGCGTTTCGTGGGTCCACTGCGCCGATATTGTGCCGAAAACCTCTGCCACTGGCGTTTATGAACGCAGCTTGGACGCATTTCGGCAGATGCAGGCGAAGCTTGCCCGGGCCGGCGTCGGTTTTGAAGAAGTTATCCGCACGTGGCTTTACCTGGGCGACATCGTGGGGGCCGAAGGCGAGACCCAACGCTACAAGGAACTCAATCGCGCAAGGACGGATTTCTATGAACCGATCCGGTTCCGAGCCGGCAAGCTCCCCCCGGGCCAAAACCCCACGGTTTACCCCGCCAGCACGGGAATCGGCACGGAGGGCCGCGATATCGTCATGAGCTGCATCGCCCTGCAAACCACTCGCCAGGATATCGTGGGGATGCCGCTGGAAAACCCCTTGCAGACCTCGGCCTTCAAGTATTCGGCTTGCTATGGCTCAAAGAGCCCAAAGTTTTCCCGGGCGATGGCACTCTCTTGCGGACCATTTGCCACGATCTTTGTTTCCGGAACGGCCAGTATCACCAACGAAGAAACCCGCTTCATTGGCGACGTCGAGAAGCAAACTCATCAAACGCTCGATAACATCGAGGCTTTGATCTCGGATTACAACCTTGCTCGTCACGGCATGCGCGGCCTGGGAACTGGTTTGGACGGCTTGGCACTGGCCCGCGTGTATATCAAGAGACAAGAGGATTATGCGAAAACCCGGGCCGTGTGCGAAAAGCGCCTCGGCGAACTACCGACGGTTTATGCAATCGCGGATGTCTGCCGACCGGAGTTGCTGGTGGAAATCGAGGGGATCGCCTTCTCCCGCCGTCACGATTGGTGATCGCGCCCCTCCCCCCGCGCGTATGGGTGATCGGCCGCATCATCATTCAAAACTCTGCCCCCCGGCAATTTGCGTCAATGCCACTGGCTTGCGGCACCTCAAAGACCTACGCGTCAGCCTATCGTCCTTTCCGCGGGTACCCAACTTTTGGAGTTTTGCATCTTCGTTCTAGATTTCACGCAAACGCCGAGGCTAAAATCCGCAGCGGGTTCGATACAAAAGCCACCTTGTCGGGTGAGGATGCGAAAATGAAGTATGGGGGCGGACCTCAGCGGATTTTCGGCACCCTCGGAGACTCCGAGCATTCAGGCGGCCATAGCGGCGGGAAATCTCCCTTATCCGGTGGGGATTTATCCGACGCCAAAAGCCTGCGTGGCTTCCCCCGTCAGAAAAAAAGTTTAAGCTGGTGGTTCTCGGGCGAGGGGCGGCCGCTCTGCCCGCCTTGCCGGTTCTGGCTTCTGCTGGTGGCCACTTTCTGGCTCGCGGCAGAAAGCCTGCCCAATTTGGGTGGGTTTTCGTGCGGCCCCGTCTCCGCCTTCGCGGCAGAGATTCCGCTTGCGACCGATGCGCCCGGTCCCCTGAGCCCTGAAGAAAGCCGGAAGCGGTTTCAACTCGCGCCGGGTTTTCGGATCGATTTAGTGGCCGCCGAGCCCCAACTGGCCGATCCGGTGGCCATGGCCTTCGATCACCGCGGCGGCATGTTCGTTTGCGAAATCCACGGCTACAACCTCGAAGGATACCTCGATGTGTTGGAATTGAATAAGACGGGCGTCTTGGACCGGGAAGTGCGGCGGATTCCCGCTGGTGAAGCCGCTCGACGCCAGGCCGAAAAGGAGCAATACGGCACCGTTAAAAGACTGACTGATCCGGACGGCGACGGCTTTTTCGATCACATGGTCGTCTGGGCCGACCGGTTACCTCCTTGTTACGGCGTGGTGCCTGCCCGGGATGGGGTGATTGTGCTTTGCGCCCCCGATATTGTGTATCTGGCCGACCGAGATGCAGACGATCTCTGCGACCACCGCGAGGTGCTGTTTGCCGGCTTTGGCTGCTACGAGTTATGGTCGCGGATCAACAACCCGCGGCAATCGGTAGACAACTGGATCTATGCAGCCAGCGGTATCCAAAGCGGCGGCACCATCACCGGACCTTATCTCCCTAAGCCGGTGCCAATGGGAGCAATGTGCTTCCGCTTTCGTTCGGATGGAACGGCTTTGGAGCCGGTAGCCGGCGCCACCAGTGGGTTCGGGCAAGCCCTAGATGATTGGGGTTATCGCTTTCTGGTGACCAATCAGCAACATGTCCTCTTCTTAATGCCCCTGGAGTATCGCTACGCAGTTCGCAACCCCTTTTATCCGGTACCGGATCCGGTCGTCAATATTTGCACCTACGGGCATCCTGCGCGGGTGTACCCGATCAGTGAACCGGATCCCTGGCGGTTGGCTCGCAGTCGCGACCCGCAGTGGGTCCGCTTTTACGGCGAAACGGAGGCGACAGCACAAGGGTTTTTCACGGCCGCCAGTGGCCAAGTCATCTATCAAGCCCGATTATTTCCGGAGGAATATTGGTCCAACCATTTCAGTGTGGATAACGCACAAAACTTGATCCATCGTTGCCTCCTTCGGCGGCACGGGGTCGGCTTGCAAGCGGTCCGGGCCACCGAGGAAGCGGTGGAATTTGTCGCTTCTCGCGAGCAGTGGTTTCGCCCCGTGAATCTCGTCGTAGGACCAGATGGGGCCCTTTACATCGTAGATATGTACCGAGCGATCATCGAGGATTATTCGGCTATTCCGCGGTTTTTGCAACAGATTTATGTGCAGTCGCTGATTGCGGGGGCCGATCGGGGGCGAATTTGGCGCGTGGCTCCCCAGCAATCCGCCCCGGGGCCACCTCCGCGGGTCGAGGCTTGCCGGCCGGAAGCGCTTGTCGCACTCCTTACCCACGATAATGCCTGGTGGCGGCTCACCGCGCAGCGATTGCTCCTCGAGCAGCGCGCGACCGCCGTGGTGCCGGAGGTTCGGAAGCTCCTTTTCGAACATCCTTCACCGCAGGCCCGATTGCACGCCCTTTACTGTTTGGAGGGGCTGGGGGCACTTTGCCCGGAGGACGTTCGGCAAGCTTTCTTGGATCCGCATTTCGCTCTTCGGGTTCATGGGTTACAGTTGGCCGAGCGCTGGCTACCCCATCACCAGCGTTTGCAGGAGCTTGCGCTGCGGCTTGCGAAGGACGAAGACGCTTGGGTTCGGCTTCAGGCTGGTCTGAGTTTGGGCTCTTGCACTTCGGACGAAGCGCTCGAAGCCTTGCTGGAATTAGCATGGGATCCCGAGTTGCGGCCTTGGGGTCAAGCGGCGGTCCTTACGACCCCCTATCGGCATGCAAGTCGGCTTTTGCGCGCAGCGATCAAGCGGGGCGAGACGGCCGCGGAAATCCTGCAACCGCTGGCCGCCACCTTAGCCGCCAGCGGCAGCCCCGCGGAGCTTGCCGACGTGCTTGCGCGGTTGCCCGGCCCGGAATCGCCCGAAAATGCTCGTCTAGTCCGCCAGATCCTCGGGGGCATTTTAGAAGGGCTTTCCCGGCGTAGGGTAGCGCTCCCAGGTACCGGGGTCCTGGCCGCTGAAGTGATCAAGCTAATCCGGGAAAATCGGCACGATGCAGAGCTCCGGCAAATGTTGATGCGTCTTATGGCCTCGGCCCAGTTGGCGGATGAGCCGGAGCTGGCTAGCTGGTTCGAAGAGGCTGCGGACCGCTGCCTGGATCCTCAGCAACCGCTTGAGGAGCGGATTGAAGCGGCAAGCCTGTTAGCTTCCGCCCCTTGGGAAAAACTCAGCGACGTAGCCACCTCGTTGCTAGAACCCCGACAACCCATCGAGCTACAATTGGCGAGCATCGAGGCTTTATCGCTACGGGAAGAAGACGGCGTGGCCGAGTTACTGATCGGCAATTGGTCCACGTACACCCCGAAGTTGCAACAAGTGGTTTTGCAGAGCTTGGTCGCCCGGCAAAAGCGTCTTCTTGCGCTTCTGGATGCTTTGGAAGCAGGCCCGATTAAACCGGCGGACTTGGACGCAACCATTCGCAATCGCTTGCTGCACCATCCGGAGGCCGCGATTCGTCGTCGGGCGGAGAAGCTGCTGGAGGCCGCTGGCGGCGATGCTTTCCGACAGGAGCTGCTCGCCCAGTACCATCGAGCCTTGGAATTGCCGCGAGATCCGGCTCGGGGCCGGATCGTGTTTCAGGAGCAATGCAGCAAGTGCCACTTGTTCGACGGCCTGGGGCATGCCGTGGGACCCGATCTGCTCAGTTCGCAGACCCGGCCCGACGAAACCCTCATCGCCGATATCTTGGATCCTAACCAACAGATCACCGTCGGTTATCGTCAGTACACCGTCATTACGGAACGTGGCCAAGTGTTTACGGGCGTTCTTGCCGGCGAAACCGCCACGAGCATCATCCTCCGGCAGGAACAAGGGGTGGAAACGGTCCTGCTGCGCAGTCAGATCGAGCAACTGGAAGCCTCGGAGCTTTCAATGATGCCTCAGGACATGGAAAAGCTCGTCTCGCCCCAGGATGTGGCCGATCTGCTCGGATACCTGCGGGAGGTTTGGGGGAGCCAAGCGGCGCAATCGCTCGTGCTTTTCGATGAGGCTTCCGACCTGTGCCTCCACCTGAACGAGGGGGATGGTACCTTACGCTTAGACCCGCAAGAGGCCTATGCGGGGCATTTCTGCTTATGGGTTTCCCCCCTTCAGCGGTATAACGCGCGAATTCCCGGATGGGATTTCCGAATTAGGGAAAATCCAAAGCCTGGGGAATTCCGCTATCTACGCTTCGCTTGGAAATCCGGGGGAGCGAAGGGGATCATGCTGGAGTTAGCCGCGGATGGCGCGTGGCCCCCTGCGGAGCAACCCGTGCGGCGATACTGTGCAGGAGAGAACACCACGGGCTGGGCCGCCGTGCAACTTTCCGGTGAAGCCCCCCAGGAGTGGATCGTAGTGGAACGCGATTTGTGGCAAGATTTCGGCGAGTTTACGCTCACGGGGCTTGCCCCCACCGCCATGGGTGGCCCGGCGCGATTTGACCGAATCGAGCTTTCCACCCGCCCCTTCGCTACTCCCGGTAAAGGCGCGGCGAATCGGTAGCGGTTGCCGAAGAATCGGCAGATCCTAACCCCGCCATCCGCACTGCTTGCTCGTACTGCTCCCATGTGTTGATGTTGAAGAAGCTTTCCCCTTGGGGATCCACGTCGCGAAAATCCACGGGGGTAACCATTCGGAACGCAGCGTGCTCAAGGAGATCGATCGGTTGCCGGCTTCCGGATGCCAGTAATTCCGCGACTTTGCCGGCCAAGGAGGTTCGGTACAAAGCAAGCAGGGGTTGGAGCCGATCTTCGCAAAGTGGTATCAGGATTTCTTCTCCGCGGGCCAGCTCCAGGAGCCGCAATCCTAATGCCGGCCGAAGCAGCGGCAAATCGCCGGCAAGCACCCAGGCATACTCCCAGGATTTCTCGCAGCGTGCCAATCCGGCGGCGATGCCCGCCAAAGGGCCGAGTCCCGGCTGCAAGTCGGCGAGGATTTCTACATTCGGCGGCAAGGGTGGCAGCGGTTGCCCGCGCTGTCCCACCACGAAAACCGCAGCCGTGACCTGGCCGGCCAGCCGCACCACCCGCTGAAGTAAGCATTCCGGACCGAAAGGAAGCCAAGCTTTCGGCCGCCCCATTCGCCGGCTTTCCCCCCCACAAAGCACAACCGCAGCCACCGAAAAGACACCGAGCTTTTCTGGCGGGTGGGGTCCGAGCATGGGATGATCCCTTCGCACTTCTCTGGGATGCTCACCGGGCGATAAGGAGCTTACAAAGTCGGGATTATGGACGCTTCTCTCCTGTGCCCTCCGTCGATTCCTCGTTATTGGATAACTCTTCCTTGCACATTTCGGCTGCCAAACGCTGGACAAGCTCCCTGGCTTCGGCCGGCGTGGCGATCTGCCGGTCCAATTGCGCGCATCGCACCGCATGGAGAAGCCGACGGTAAAGCGGCCCCGGCACAATTCCCATTTCCTTCAAATCTTCCCCGGTGAGTACGGGGGGTGGATTGAGCACGGCTTGCGGTAGCTGCGATTTTTCCTGCCACCAGGCCAGTACCTCGGCGGGCAATTCGCCGGCTTCATGGAGCAATCCTGCCCAGCGCAATAGTTCGGGTAAATCGCGATCCAACATGGCCGGCTGCACCCGCGACCACGGCAGCCGGGGTGCTGCCTCCAACAAAAGCCGATTCTCAAGCAACCAAGCCACCGTGCGGACTTGCTGGTTCGATAGTCGCCAGCGTCGGCCGATATTGCTCGCCTCTTCGGGCGTGCAGAGGCCCTCGAGCAAGATCGCCAGTGCCAGTGGAAAAGTGCGAGGGTCCAATCGCTTTAAAAGTTCCAGGTTATGTCGGAGGGTTGTTTGTGCCCGCGGATTTTCGGAGAAAATTTCCGGGATGACTGCCCGGGCTAAGCTCGTTGCCCACATTAATTCGATGGCCTGCCGAGGATCTGCTTCGCACAGAATTCGTTCCATCTCCTGGGCAATTCGCTCGGCACTGACCACGACGATTTCCGGGGCTAACCGTCGGATCGCTTCAAAGGTTTTCGCCTCGATCTGGAAACCGAAGGTAGCTGCGAACCGCACGGCCCGCAAAAGCCGCAACTTATCCTCCTGGAACCGATCATATGGCTCGCCGATCGCACGAATCATCCGTTGCCGCAGATCTTCCTGGCCTCCCACGAAATCGATCACGCGATGATTCAGCGGATCGAAGAATAGCCCATTGATCGTAAAATCGCGGCGTTTAGCGTCCTCTTCCGGGGTGCTGAAATGGACCTGGTCTGGGTGCCGACCATCGCTGTACCGATCGTCGCGGCGAAAGGTGGCGATTTGGATCTCGCCCTCGCCGCGCTGCCCGAGCAGGGTGATCACCCCGAAAGCCGCTCCCACTGGGATTGTCCGCCGGTAGCCGAAGATTTTGCGCACTTGATGCGGCCGTGCACTTGTGGCGACGTCGTAATCTCGCGGTACGCGCCCCAGCAGTTGGTCGCGCACACATCCGCCGGCCCAATAAGCCTCGAAACCGGCTTCGCGAAGCCTTCGAACTACCCTGGTGGCAAACTCCCGCTGTTTTTGGGGATCGGCCGGAATCATGGGGCGTTACAGGCTGCTTGAGATTTTTCGCCGAGCGATTCGATAAAATCAATCCATTTCATAAAGGACCCCACGCTGCCGGAACCTTTCCCATTTGAGCAGTTTGGCCAAGCGGAGCAGAATGTTCCCTTTTTCGCTCCGCCACGTCGCAGAAACTTCCGGATAAACTCATGGGGGCCATTTGGCCCTATTTTACGAAGGATGCTTCGGCAGATCATTCCCCTCTTAAAAATACGTAAGCTTCGCCGCGATTGAAGTGTGTTTGGTCGAAGATCTTTCTGGAGTTAAAGATCCTTCTTGCGCACACCCATGTCGGCTTTCTCCGACGTGCACGTTTCCAGACGGGGGGCTGGCCCGGCGTCCTTGCCCCCCGTAGGCCGCTTGAAACCGTTCGCCGGGCATGGCCCAAGTGCTCACTTTATCACACACTCAAACTGTAAACGGCATCACCTGGAGCGAGCGAGAACGGCCGGAAAACGGCCTGCTAGATGACCGCCGAATGCAAGGAACAGACACATTTCTTGAATACACCTCACTGATTGTCCCAAAAGGGGTTAAGTTACATATCCTGCCTTTCCGTTAACAGTTTGAGTTTATTGCCAAATTGTGGAAGCCCGCAGGAACCTTTTGGATCCAGTGGGCCAGAACGGGCCACAAATGGTCCCCTTATCGCCAAATTGTGGAAAGCCGAGGAAAATAGCGGCCCCTGAAACCTTCAGCGGCCCATTTGCCGTATTTCGTTCAAGCGGGCCTCGATCCGATCGATTGCCTCGCGGCGCACCGAAGAATCCCAACCCATCGCGTATTCGTCGCCGCTTAGGAGAAAGCAAAGGACAAGCTCCGCCGGTGGCTGCCGGCACACCTCTTCTGCGGCCAAGCCGTACAAAAAGAGCTGAAGACGGTATCGCTCCGCTTCCGCTTCTAACTTGCCGGGACCGGCATACGCAGTCTTGTAGTCCAGCACCCGCCAGCGACCCTCAGCATCTTCATACAAACAATCGATGAAGCCGCGGAAAAATGGGCGTCCCGGTTTGTCGCTCCCCGGCGGCCAACCGAGCAGAAATTCCACCTCGCGAAAGATCTGTCGGGCCTCCGCGATCTTTCGCCCCCGACCACTCGCCACAAATCCCCGGATTGCCGCCCGAAGTGCTCCCCGAGTTTCTTCCCTCACCCGGAAACGCACGGCAAGCCGCTCGAAGGTGGGGAGAACACTCTCCGGAGTAGCAAAATCCGCTTGACGCAGCACCTCATGAGCCAATAGCCCTGCTTCGATCCCGTCGTCCGATTCCGCCGTCACCTCCCCAAGCTTCCACCGGTCCGCCTTGCCGCCGGCCAACCAAACCGCAGCCTCGTCCCCACTGAGCGCAGCTCCTTCCCAGCGATCTTCATCCACGATACTCGGCTCCTCTGCCGCCCATTCCACCAACTCCGAAGCTTTCCACTCCGTGCGAATCGCCGTATACGAGTACTCGCGGCGCCGCTGTGTGTCCGGAAGAATCTTGGCCAGAAATCGCCATTGCCTTTCATCCGCCGCGGACTCGGCCCTCCGCAGCAAGCTCAACACTTCCTGCGGTTTTACGCGTGGTTGCGTTTTTCCTCGCACCACTTCCGCCGAAGGCTTCTCATATGTGACTTTCACCCGGGGGACCTCGTAGCCGGCAGGCAGCTCGCCGGTTAGTTCTCCGGTCAAAAGATCGAAGCGACTTTCGAGCAACATCGTCCAGGGGCCCTGCGGCTCTTGAGAACTGCGTAAGCCGGCAGAAACGATCAAATAATCGGCCGCCCGAGTTGTCGCCACGTAGAACAGCCGCATCAATTCCGGAAGTTTTTCCTGATTCTCGAATTCACTCACGAAGGCCTTCAACGAATCATCAGCGACCTCGGACCGAAGCATCGGGCCGGCTTGCATCGAGAAAATCAGGCTTGCCACCGGCCCTCTCATCGAGCGATCCACATCCGCCACCACCACCACGGGAAATTCCAGCCCCTTAGCTTGATGAATAGTCATGAGCCGAACGACGTCGGAAGCTTCCGGATACATCGGGGCAAGAGCTTCCGGGGGTTGCCGGGCCACGAATTCCGACAGTTGCCACACGAAATCGGTCAAGGTGAAGGAGGCTTCCGCATCGAAGCTCCGCGCTTGCTCCAGCAACTTTCGCAAGTTGGCCAATTTTCGGGTCCCCAAAAACTCCGCCAGTACCGCCGCATCATATCCAGTCCATTCCAAAGCCGCTTCAATGAGTTCAGCAACCGAAAGGCGATCCTTCACGGCACGAAGCCGGGCCAAAATCTCCCGCGCTCGAAGCACTGCTTTTTGCCGTCGGTCGGAGAGCTCCGCCGGTAGCCGCGGGGCGAAAAACCCGGCCGCCAGCCCACCCGGCTGCTGGGCCAACCAAAAAATCGTTTCGTCATCTAACGAAAAGAAAGGGCTGCGGAGCATGCCGGCCAACGAAAGGGCGTCGCACGGGTCGCAAATCGCCCGAAGCAAGTGCATCAAATCGAACACCTCTTGCTGGGCATAGAATGCTTGTCCGCGGACCAAGTAATACTCGATTTGGTAACGCTGAAGTGCCTCTTCGTACAATTCCACGTCTGATAAAGCCCGCAGAAGAATCGCCACATCGCCCGGCCGCACAGGCCGAAGTCGCCACTGCGAATGCTGCGAATCAGGAGGGACGGCGACTAAACGCTCCCGGCGATCGAACATCTGCCGCAGCCGACGCGCAATCCATTCGGCCTCCGCCTGCCGCAACGCCGCCTGTCCTACCCATCCTTCCCCGATCCCTTCGGCCTCCTCAGGCGGATCGACAGCCGCCCAGAGAAACTCCACGATAGGCTCCGAATTCACCTGCGGTCGGTGCGCCCGTAACGGCTCGTAGCTTTCCCCGAAAACATCGCAAAAAAGCGCATTGACGAAATGCAGAATCCCCGGTTGGCTGCGAAAATTCTGGGTTAAGGCCAACTGACCTTCCGCGGGAAGTTCGCCCCGCAACTGGTGGAAAACTTCGGGATTGGCACCGCGAAAACGATAGATCGACTGTTTGTAATCCCCCACAAAGAAAAGTTTGCCGGCGCAAAGCTTTTCGCCGCATATCCGGCGAATCAACGCCGTTTGTTGCAGATCCGTATCCTGGAACTCGTCCACCATCAGCAAGCGAATCGACCGAGTCCACCGGGAGAGATATTCGGAGCCCTCCGCACCCTCCAAAAGCTTCACCGCGCGGAGGACTAAATCGTGGAAATCCAAGGCCGGTAATGCCGTTTTTTGCCCCTCATAATGCTCGAGCACCTCGTGGGCCAGATGTAAGAGGGCGAGACTCAGGCGGGCCACGTCTTGCCAGGTAGAAATATTCACTTCAACCAGCGGCAACAATCGCTTCACTTCTTCCCGAACCGCATGGGCACAGTCTTTAAATCGTTCATAATTCCCGTCCCACCAAGCCGCGTTCTTTCGCACCCCTTGTACCCGAGCATGTTCCAAAATTTCCTGCAATACCGATTTGAGATCACCTTGCCGGTCTCGGAGCACCGCAGCCAAATGCTGGAGCCCCTGGCACCTTTGCCGCATCAGGCTATCCTCCACAGGCAACCGGCACGCCAAACCCAGGAGCTCCGTAAAATGAGGGGATGCGAGCAAGGACTGCACTTTCTGCGGGATGCACTCGCCGCTCAAAAGCCGCTGCCAATGTGCCGCCAACTTTTCAGGCGTCCAATTAAGCCAATTGGACCAATCGACGTTTGGACGCTGATTTAAGATTTCGGCAATGTTTTCAAAAAGCCTTTCCACCCCGAGCGTCACCACCAATTCGATGATCGCCGGGTCCGGCTGCTCCAGTTTCCTGGTAAGGACCTCTTGAGTACTTTGGTAGAGCAATAAAGCGGCAGACCCTTCGGCCAGGACCGTAAAGCGCGGAGCGACGCCGGCTTCCACCGGATACGCCCGTAGCAAACCCGCACAAAACGAGTGGATGGTGCCGATGCGCGCCTGGTCTAATTCCCGCAGTAATCCCCGCCAAAACGGCTGCTCCTTCCGGGGCCCCCCGTATGCCTTGGCCCGGCACTCCCGACGGATTCTGTCGCGCATTTGTCGGGCCGCCCGCTCGGTGAACGTGATGGCTACCAATTGACGGAGCACCTCCTCCGCATCCGACTCCGCCCATTGCTCCTCACCCCCGCTTTCGATCCCCTGTGCGGCTTGCGCAAGTTCTTCGCACTCGCGCAGAAATCGCTGAGTAAGTACATGGGTTTTGCCACAGCCGGCGCCGGCCGATAAGCCCACGGACGAATGCCTCAATTCGACCGCCTTTTGCTGTTCTTCGGTCAATCGGCTCACGTCTTCCAATCCCGCCCTTTTTTCAGTGATCGAACTTCGGCGATGCGACACACCTCGCGGAACGGGCAATTGCGCGTGCAATCTTCGTCTCGGGGAGCGACGGGAAAATCCCCGCGACGCATGGCTCCCACTAATTTGCCCACCGTCTCCGGAAGGACCTCCCCGGCAATATCCTTCCAGGTAGGGGTGGGAGAACCGATGGCCCCGGCCTCATCATCCCGCCGCCGCTCCGAGGCGCAGCATTCCAGGATTCGTTTTGTTTTGAATCCCCCTCCGCTTAATTCCCAGTAACCGGCGGCAACCGGAATCCCTTCGTTACCGACCAGATTCAGTTTTTGAGCCGCCAGTACATAAAGCGGCAACTGCAAGGCCGCACCTTGACGCACAAGATCTTCCCAGCCGAGCGTCCCGCCCAATCGTACCATTCCGCTTTTATAATCGATAATATTGAAATAGGCCTGCCCTTTTTGCTCTGCCACGTCAATACGGTCGATCTGCCCTGCAAATTGAACGCTTTCCTTCCGCGATATCCGCAGCTCAAAAGTAGCCGAAGACGCGGAATCCGCCTCCGGCGCACGGCTCCGGGCGTAGTCCGCACCCCATTCCTTTCCGAAAGCCACCTCGAACCGCGCCGGACAAAAAACCGTGCCGTATCTTTTTTCACATTCCCGGTCGTAAGCCTGCCAATGCTCGAGGTATCTTTCGCGAAGCCTCGACCAAATCTGTCGATCGACTTCATAATAGGCCCGAGCCACCGGGTTCCTAACGGACGCATCTAGCTCCGGAAAGCTTTCCTCCCAGATCCGGGCAAGCTCGTCGGCGGAAAGCCCATCAAGTGCTTTGAAAGAAACATACCTTCCGAAACGCTCGATGAGTCGCTCATGAAATTTCCGGATGCTTTGATGGAACCGCTTGCCCCGAAGCAAGAAATCGGTACCCAACCCCTCTTCCGCAACCGGCTCGATGCGCTCGATTTCCATGAGCAAAAAGCGGAACGGGCATGCCACGTAGTTTTCCAAGGAGGTCGGGGAAAAAATGTGATTTTTCCCGAGCTCTTGGGCCAATTTTCTCCGGGCTGCCCGGCTGGCGAGAAGACCATCAAATGGTGTGAAAACACCAAATCGCTGCCGCCAGCGGTAAAGGTGCAAGCTGGCCCGCAAACTCTCGCCCAGCAGCCAAAGTTCCGCCTGCTCGAGGAGGCGTTTCAGGGGGCCGATATTCCCCGCCAGCGCGTCGGCCAACGCCTTGACCCGCCACTGAGGCAGCGTGAACGGCTCCTCGTGCCGCGGCACGGGGACCAAATCCGGAAGTTCTTCCCGGGAAAAACCCCCCGGCCCTAAAGCCAACTCCACTTCTTCCAAAAACGGACTCTTTAGTACCGCTTCGCCCTGGTCATCGACTGCCGCATAGCTCAACACAACTTGCCCGGTAGCCCGGCTAAGAACTTCGTAACAGAGGAACATCTCCTCTTCCGGCCGCTCTCGTTCTCGCGGCAAGTTCAATCCCTGCGCAGCCAGCTTTTCCGATTCCGCCAGATCCCAGATGCCGCCCGCCTGCCGCGCCGGAAAACTCCCCTCCGTTAATCCGGCCACGAAAAGGTAGGGAACCTGAATGGAGCGTGCCGTCGTAGCCGAAAGGATCCGCACACGGCCCGAATCATCCACCGGAGGCGGCAAAGCATGTCTTCGGACCATTTCCCGTAATAGCTCCAGGGCTTCCTTGGCGGAAAGGAGCTTCGGGTGGCTTGGGTCGATTTCCGCAACCAAGTCCGCCAATTTCCGCAGCACAGACAGCAATTTGGCCCAAGCCTGCCGGTCCGCCAGCACATTCCCTTCCAACGTATCGTCGACGCATGCAAAAAGCTGCCGAGGAGGCGAGGGGCAGGGGGGGGACTTACGGGCGAATTCCCCCGGTGATCCATCCCTTCGCCCACCGAAAGCGCACCCTTGCCAGCCGGGAACGACCTCGCTAGCTTCGAGCAACCCCGTCGCCTGGGCCAATCTTTCCCACCGCGCAATCCACCGCTCGAGGGTACTCGGCTCCGCCCAATCCTGAAACCATTCTCGCAACTGTCGGACCGCTTGCTCGGCCAATTGAAACCGCCGCTCATATGTCTCGGCAAATCCGTCATCTTCCGCGTAAAAGGCGGCGGCTTTCGCAGGATTATCCGTCGAATTGTTGCTTATATTGCCGGCGGCTCGAACTTCGGGATTCAGCCGCGCGGTCCCCCTGCCTGATGTTGGTGAGGTCGCAGATCGCCCCGCTTGCAAGAAACCCGGTAAGCCGCCTTCTTTTGGATTCTCGCCGCCGGTGAGAATTTCAACAACGGCAACAGAGGATGCCCGCTGCTGCGAAAGCTCCAGGACTTTTCGCGGCGATTCCACCCCCACTTCTCGCAGTGCCGTCCCGACACAAAAAAGCCACCCCGATAAATTCCGCTCCGGCCAAGGGGGACGAAAGTAGTTATTTCCCAACACGCCGATCAGTCGATCGACAGACCACTCCTCGCAGCCCAAGGCTACAAGCTTCAGGAAGAATCGGATCAAAGGCACGTCCCAAAGCGGCCGTCCCGATTCCAACCAAAACGGAATTCCAAACCGCGTGAAGACCTCGCGCACCAACCCCGAAATCCCGAACAAGGATCGAAAGACTACGACGATTTGGTCCGGCGGCACCGGCCCAGTGCCCTCCCTCAGGTCACCGTCGACCAAAAGCCGTTTGATCTTTCCGGCGATTTGTTCCAATTCATTAAGCTGTGTGGTGGCCACCACAATTTTTACGCAGGAAGCGTCCGTCGGTTTCTCGCCGGTTTGCTGCCAACTGAATACACCTCGCTCCAAGTACCGCAAAACTGGCGGCAGGCGATCTTCCGAAGGAAGAAGCTGCTGCTGATGAATCTTAACGCAGGGAAATAATCGCCGAAGCTCTTGCAAGGTGTGCCGGGGCTTAACGAACAAATCTTCTCGGCCCGATTCTTCGAATGTTAAGCTGATCCAAAGCTCGTCCAACCATTCACTCCAGATCTGGAGGATTCGATATTGAGCGGGCGTAAAGTGCGCAAAGCCATCCACAATAAGCACTTCGATTGCTTCGAAGGGCGGCTTCGGCCCGAAAGCTAGCAACTCGCACGCTGCCCAAAACCTTCCTTCTTGGTCGCACCAACCGTGCTTTTGGCGCATTTGCTCATAGCGGCCATAAATGGTGGCCAGATCACGCCCGCGCGGCCCCAGACGAGCACTTTCGGCAGCCCGCAGCAATTTTTCGGGCTCAATTCCGGCCCGTTTCAGCCGGTTGATCGCATGGTAAACTTCATCGATTAGGCCTGCCGTTTGCGCGATGGAGGCAAAGTATTGGAGCTGTCCATTCTCGGCCAATTGCTGCACCGCGAGCCGAATCAGCTCCCACTGCATGTCGCGGGGAAGCGGGCGGAATCCTCCCGCAGAGAATTGAAGAAGGCTACCTGCCAATTTCTCGAAGGTGATGACGCCCGGCGCTAGACAGGCCGCCAACCCCGCGTCAATCAGCCGTTCGCGCAACACCTGAACGGCGCGAAGATTCGGCGCAAGCCACAGCACCTTGCCCCAACCCCGGCTTTTCAACTCGTCACGATAAAGCCCCAGCAAACGGGTCGTTTTGCCCCACTGCGCCCCACCGACCAGGATATTGACCGTTGCTGCCACGCCTGACCAAGCCCCTTGTAGCTACGCCGGCCTTTCGAATTTAAAAAAACAACCGAAAGCTTTTGCAAAATGTCACTTAAATCCCCGTGGAAAAACCCCAGAATCGCTGCAAGCTTGCCTGCTAGGATGCTTTCTTTCGTTCCGGGATACTTTTTTCGCGAAAACACGTGTGCTTTGCACGAAGGCTTTCGCTTTGCATGAATGCTAAACTATTCTACTGCTTCTTGCCCGATTCTTCTCGTAAGCCCGCGAAAAATGCACCCTAAGATAAGACCGCTAAGTTATCAGAAACGCTTTCGCATGCTGCCGGTATTGGGGGATCCGTGCCCAAAGCCGGGAAAGTTCCGCCTCACCGAGCGACTTTTCCCCGCCAAAATCGTATGATCAGCTTCGACTCGGACGGCCGACAAGCCATAAGTTCTTCCCGGATTTCCGGCGACATGCAAAGACTTCTTGCGACATGCATATCTTACCGCCGAAAACCTTTTCCCGAGGCAAATTCGTTTTCCAAAAAACCTGGCCTGCGAAGCATCACGTTGCCGTTACCTCGCCCACCAAACACTCATTCTATGCCGCGAATCCTTCGCCCCGCCGGCAAGTGTTCCCTAGAATTTGCCATTGCGCACTTGAAATTTTGTCGGCTTTTTTAGCGTCGGTCCGCCGCGGATTTGCCAATCGGCAACCCACCGAATCAACTGTTCCTCGGGCACAAGCGGATGGCCCAAAAGCCGGTAGCCCTCCTGCGCATTGCTCAAGAGAGCATCGGGCCCTTCGGTACTTCCGAAACGCACCGGTTTACCAAAGATTTGCCCAAATTTTTTGGCCACTTCACGGACGCGAAGGATCTGCGGTCCCGCGATATTGATGATCTTCGGCGGCGAGGCGACATGGGCCATGGCACGAATGGTCATCGCATTGGAATCCCCCTGCCAAATCGCATTGAAGTAGCCCATGCTCAAATCCACAGGCTTTTCCGCCAACACCTGCTGGGCAATATCGGTGAGGACCCCATAACGCATCTCGTTCGCGTAATTCAAGCGCAGAATGGCTGTGGGAACCCCGTCAGTTCGACTGAAATATGTGAATATCTGTTCACGTCCTAGACAACTCATCGCGTACTGCCCGATCGGGGCCGGTGGATCCGCCTCTCGCGAGCCGCCACTACACGGGTGCACCAAGGGATAAACATTGCCCGTGGAATAGGCGATGATTCGACTGTGCCGATACCGCTGGCACACCAATCCGGGCAAAAAGCTATTCAACGCCCAAGTGGTGGATTCCTGACCCGTCGTGCCGAACTTCATAGCGGCCAGGTAAAACACCCAAGGACTATCCGGCAATGCCGCCAATTGCTGCGGATCCAGAAGGTCGCACCGTCGCACCTCGACACGCGCAGAGGCCATCTGAGCTTCGAAAGCCGGATCCGACCGCCGCACCACCGCTACGATTCGCCGCGAGCTTCCCGCCAGATCGCTCGCCCGCCGGATCATCCTCGTCAAACTCGGGCCGATCTTCCCGCCGGCCCCCAGCACTATGACATCCCCCTCCAGCCGGCCCAAAAGTTCCACCACCTCCGCCGTGGGCCAACTTAGCAGATCCTCGAGTTGCTCGAGATTCTCGATCCTTTCGATCCGAGCCAAGGCTTCCGCTGTGGCCACACCGTTCAGGCTTAGTCGCTCGCTCATTTTCTTAGGACCCCTAGGTTTTTCCGCCAGGCGGCTTTCTAGTGACCTTCGGCCTCTTCCGCAGACTGTTGTTTACTTCCCACCACCAGAAAGTCCCTCGAATCTCATCCCGTGCGAGAGCCGCTTGATTTAAAAAACCCGTGCGAGACTCCCTTCATTTGAAAAAATATTGAGGATGACCTCCATAAAACATCCTCCCCTACGGAGAATTCAACGCGTTCCATCGGGCAACAATCCGATTCACCCGGTTCCCAGCGAATCGGCGGCCCGAAAGCCAAACCGCCGCAATCCTTCGTGAATTTCCGCTTCCGTCAAAAGTTGCCGAAACGCCTGGATAGCAGGGCGGCTCCATCGGGCCTTCGGCACCACAAAATCGTAACACTCTTCCTCCAGCGGGATGAAGCCCAGTTTGTTTTGCCCGGCTACCCATTCGATCGTCACCCCCCAATCCGCGCGGCCTTGCGAAACGGCGGCCGCCACGGCGTGATGCGTGCTCGGCTGGACAGCGTATCCCGGGGGTTGAACGCCACCGAGAAGCCGATCGATTAAAACCCGCGTCCCACTCCCCTGATTGCGATTGACCATCAGGCAGCTTGAATCGTTCTTAATCGTCTGGAGGATTTCCGCCAGGCTCCGCCCATGGAATCGCGGGTCACCCGGCCGATACACAATGCCTTGCAACCGTCGGTAGCCGCGGATGAGTTCCAAATCGGGCGTAAGAAACGGTTCATTGTAACGACCTGTAGCAGGATCCAGCAGATGAATCCCCGCAAGGTCGCATTCACCGCGACGTGCTGCCGCCAGCCCAGCCGTGGACCCCACGGGGATTAATACGCCCGTCATCCCTCGGCGATCCAAGACACTCAGCAGGTAATCCAGACCCACGCAGTGGCTTCCCATGGCCACCAGATCGGGCGGCCGAGTTTGTGTCGCCAAAAGACGTACCTTCCTTTCCTCTCCCGCCGGCAGAATTTCCTCCCAACGCTCCGCCGTGATATACCCCTCGGCCACGCTGAACGCGGATACTGAACCGGAACCTTTCCCGATCGGCCATGCCGTCCATTGATCCCCGCTCCCCACCAACCGCACCAGCACGTACTCGGTGCGACCGGGCTCCGAATTGACCTGCACGGCCAAACGCGCCCAGCGCGAGGCCTCCTCGGGAAGTCTCCGCCCCCCCAGGCGGCACAACAGCGGGCTCACAAACTCGTGAAATGTCACGATCGCCGAGGTAGGAAACCCCGGCAAGATCACCACCGCTTTGCCTTCATGGGCCGCAAGACACAACGGCTTGCCCGGCTTGATCGCTACTCCATGCACGATGACCCCCGGCCGGCAGATCGCCCCCACCGCTCGGTAGGAAATATCGCCCGCCCCCTTACTCGTCCCGCCTGACAGGAGTACGAGATCCGAATCAACCAGAATTTCTGCCAATCGCCCCACCAGCAAGTCGTAATCGTCCCGCACGATGCCGCACCGCACCGGCTCCCCGCCAAGCTCCCGAACCGCATCCGCCAAGATCTGCGCATTAGAATCGTACAGCTTGGCCGGCTCCAGCGGCTCCCCCGGCTGAATAAGTTCATTGCCGGTGGAAAGTATGGCAACCCTGGGTCGCCGCCACACCCGGATTTTATCGATCCCCAAAGCGGCCAGGAGGGCTGTCTCGCGGCTGCTCAGCACAATCCCCGGTCGCAGCACGACTTCACCCCGTGCGATATCCGTGCCGGCAAAGGATACGCCGAAACCGGGGCTTACCGCCCGCCGCACCCACAATCGGCCGTCGGCTTCGTCGGTATCCTCGACCATCACCACCGCACCGGCCCCGCGGGGGAGCATCCCGCCGGTAGCGATCCGGATCGCTTGACCCGGCCCAATCTGCTGCAACGGCACTTCACCCGGCTCGACCACCCCCGGCAAAATTGAAAGTGCGCGCGGTGCTAATTCCGAGGAACCGAACGTATCCGCAGCCCGCACCGCATAACCGTCGTAATTCGACCGGTCGAAACCCGGTACATCGATCGGCGCTGCGACCTCCGTGGCCAAAGCTCGGCCCCAAGCCTCCGGCAAAGCGACCACTTCCTCCCCCAAGGGTTCCAGCCGCAAGGCTGCGTGGAACCGCCGCTGGGCTTCGTCTCGATCGACCACCTCCAAGAATTGCTCTTGCACCATTGGCACCGCATCCCACCGATTTTCTTCCTACGCTCCTTCCCCACACGGCCCACAAGTCATACGGTCTCCATGCGACACGGTGTACATGTCGTACGGCCTACACGACATACGGTGTGCATTTGAGACGATGTACATGTGATAACGCCTACAGGTGATACGGTCTACTGTCATACGGCCTACAGGTGATACGCCCTAGACGTCATATGCCCTACAAGTCATACGGTCTACTCACATAAGATCTACTCCCATACGCCCTGCGTGTCATACGCCCTAGATATCGTAAAGGAAAACCTCTACCTCGCTTCCCTCCGGATAGCCCTCGCTATCCGCTTCGATGACCACGAAGCCGTCGGCCACGGTCGTCGAACTCAGAAGCGATGCCCCGGAGATTGCCACCGGTTCTATTCCTTGCGGCGTGATCCGCACCCGCGCGTAATCCACCCGGCCGATGACCGAGCTCAGCTTTCGCGCAAGCACCCCGCGGATGGATCGATAAGGCCATGCGGCCGATCGGCCGCCCAGGAGTCGAATGGCCCGGCCTGCAAAAAAATCGTAAGCGCACAAGCACGAGACCGGATTCCCCGGCAAAAGAAACACAAATCGACCGTCCAACCGGCCCATCCCCGCCGGGCTGCTGGGCCGCATGGCTACCCCATGAATGGCAAGCTCGCCGTGCTCGCGGAGCAGTCGCGGCGCATAATCTAAATGTCCCACGCTCGAACCGCCGGAGATCAACACCACATCCGCCGGCTGCCGCATCGCCTCCCATACGACGGCAGGATCATCGGGAATCAGACGCCGATCGATGATCAGACCACCGTCCCGCTCCACCAAGGCCGCGAGCATTACCCCATTGGCATCGACAATCCGGTAGCCTTCCGGCCGCGAGCCTGCCGGCAAAAGCTCATCCCCGGTTACGAGGATCCTCACCGTCGGCCGCCGCACCACGCTCAGTTGACCAATCCCCACGGAGGCCAATACGCCCAGGTCTTGCGGTCTCAACCGCCGCCCACGCTGGAAAAGGATTTGCCCCGCCGAAATATCCTCGCCCACCGGACTGGTGTGCCTTCCCGGCGTCACGGTCGCCATTGCCTCGAGATATTCAGCGAATTCCGCCGCCCATTCCACCGGCAGCACCGCGTCTGCCCCCGGCGGAAGCGGGGCACCGGTGGCAATGCGCACGGCTTCCTGCGGGCCGACTGACACCGTCGGAGCTTGCCCCGGACGAACCTCCCCCACTAACCGCAGGGGCAATCGATTATACGCCGAGGCCCCTTCAGTATCCGCGGCCCGCACGGCATACCCATCCATCATGGCCCGCACAAAGCCCGGCACCGCCACCGGGCTAATGACCTCGCCAGCCAACACCCTCCCCGCAGACCCATCTATCGGTACCCACTCCGCCGGTAACCACGAAGCATGGGAATCGATCCAGCTCCAAGCCTCCGCCACCGTGCGCCGACTCAGAAATGGTTGCATGGCCGACGGCAAACTCATCGCAATCCCCGGGTCGTTCCTCAGTTCTTTCCTTCACTGAGCTCTTGCCTTCTTTGAATTCTTTCCCTCACTGAATTCTTTCCGTCACTGAATTCTTTCCCTCACTCAATTCTTGCCCTCACTGAATTCTTGCCTCCACCGAACTCTTGCCTCCATTGAAGTTCTTTTCCAACTTCTTTTACTGAGTGCTTTTCTTTACTGGAGCTTGCTTAGCATTCGGGTCCGGTTAAGTTTACCGACTTTTGCCCCCATGCAGAAAGTCGCCCTCTTTCCCCACCCGGTGCAACCTACGACCTTCCGTGGCTAAACGAAAAATAGTGATCCGGCCGAAATGGTTGACTCTTGCAATCCTGAGCAAGGCCCCACCCTGAGCGCACCTTCCGCAATCTCCTGCCGCAGACAGCCTCCGGCGGACAAACCAGCAAAATAAACTACTTCTGCTCCTCGTGCCACTGCAAGCTGCCCCCGAGGAGAGCCTCGGCCTCCCAGAGGCAAAACAATGGGATATCCCTCGGAAACAGGTCTCGCCCGCCCCTTTTCCCAGCAGATCGCCCTAATCCGGATCAACCAGCCTGCAACAAAAGAACGCGCTTTCCATCCGGAGGCACCTCGAATTTCTGCCACGATCCCGCCGCTACCGGCGGAGCTTCCGTCATGCTGCCGTCAATCGGGTGCACCCATCGGCACTGCAACCGCCCTTGGCCGGCGCGGAGATCGACCTCCACCTGTGCCCCCTCCGGTACATAGACGACATACTGGCGGCCCGGTTCGCTCAAGCAGTAACCGCTGGAGGCTAACTGCGGTAGCGGCAGCATTCGCGCCAAATCCAGCTTCTGTGCCACCCGCAGCGTTACCCCCATCGCTTTGCGAATTTGCTCTGCCCCCGGGATATCCTCTTCCGGCTGCCGTCCGGCCCATGTCACCACCCGCTTGGTCAAGGCAGCGATCCGATCCATAAAAAGCGGATGATGACCCCGACAGAAGGTTTTCCAAACCCACGGCGGATTTCCCCCTTCGCCCCAAAGATGATCCGTGTCGCTCAGCACCACTTTCCGGCCATCATTAGCCGGCGGATCCTCGCGGTAACCCCCTTCCGGATTGGGGGAAATCCAGTCCGCCGCACTGTCGAACAAAACTGCGTTCGAGCCACCCCGGTATTGAAAGGTCATCCCCACCGGATGACTTCGCCCCCGCTCGCGCTCCACGTCCTTGATGAAGCGGATCAAGTGATACTGCCACTGGGTCGAATATCCCCCCGCCTCATTACAGATCTCGTAGAGCACATTATCCAGATCGCCCACCGTCTCGATTACCTTACGGACATACGCCTCCTGAAACCGCCGACAATCCGCATTCTTCAGCCCGTAATAATCGGCCCACTCCAATTGCACTCCATTGACATTGTTTTGGGGATGAAACGGATGGAAGACCCACGATTGCTCGGCAATTTGCAAACAGTGCCCCTCGAAGAGCATCACCGAAACATAAATTCCCCGCGTCGCAGCAGCCACGACACGTTCGCGCAGCCGGTGGAAATATCCCTCATTGAAACGGGTTAAATCGAATCGAGGCTTTCCATCGGCGGCCGTCCCCGGCCCTGGGCGCTGCCACGGATGCGGCTCGCAAAAGCTCATCTGCCCACGCCGCGCCTGGCCGTAATTCCATTTGGGCACCTCCCATCGCCACAACCGTATAAAGTTGTGCCCATGAGCCGTCAAGAAATCCAAGTACGCCGCAAAATCGAAAGCCGGCGGCGGATCCGTCACCCCTTGATCCTGCAAATTGGCCCACGTGTGTGCCCCGGTCACATAAACCGCGCTCTTCCCATCCACCGTGAAATAGCGGGGATTTTCCGGGTGGACCCGAAGCGGCCCCAGCCGCGACGCTTCCTCCCCGGCCTCCCGTCCCCATCCGGCCCCGAAAATTCCCATCGATGCCCTGGGGCTCCCAAGCCCGATCTTTTGTGCAGCAACACCTAGCGATAACCCTACGACACCCTGGAGGATTTGACGGCGATTCATGGCCAAAAACCCTTCTTTCTGAATACAAGCTTTCAACTGGGGAGACTTTACACGAGGGAGACTTCAGCCTTGGGAGAATGGGCGCAGCCCTCTCCCAGCTTCTCTCCACACTCTAACAGGAGTGCGACTCACGCCCCCCAAAAACCCCGGTGCCACCCCGCGAGGAACCGTCACCCTTCGTATCGGCCTCCAAGCTACACGAACCCATAACCCGTTTCCTTTAAGGCGTCAGCCACTTCTGAACCACCCGGCGCAAAAGCCGGCTCCACTCCTCGTAAGCAGTTTCACTTAAATGAAGCCCATCTTCCACCAGCATTCCCCGCCGAATCTTTCCCTCCGAATCGAGCATCACCGGTTCCACATCGACGAACTCCAGCCGCTCATCTTGGGCACATAGCCGGCGGATCTTTTGGTTGGCTTCCCGCCCCTGGGCCAAAAGATGAAAGCGCCGAATGCTCGGCTTGATCCCCAGGAAGACGATCCTCGTCTCCGGCAAAGCCGCATGAATCGCGTCCACAAATTGCCGGAAATCTTCGGCGACCTCCTCGGGGCTTTTCCCTTCCGCCAAGTCGTTGTCCCCCCCATAAAAGACGATAACCCGCGGTGCATACCGCACGGCAACCCGATCGGCAAAATAAAGCGAATCCTCAACGTGCGATCCCCCAAACCCCCGATTGATCGCCTGCCAATCCGCAAAGAACTTCCCCAAATCCCAGCGAACGATCGTCGAGCTGCCCAAGAAAAGCACGCCCCCGGTGGGCGGCCTGTTCGCTTCATCCTGAAGCTCAAACTTGCGTATCGCTTCTTCCCACCGTAGGACCCGAGCCGGCACAGGCTCCGGACCGATCTCTTCGACCGGTATCGGCTCCCAAGAAGGAATTTGTTTCAGAAGCGGTGCATCGGGCCGAAGCCGGAAATCCCCACCGGCCGCATCCACCAAGCCGATATCCGTTCCTGCCGGAACCACCCAATTATCGGCAAGTTGAACCAATGGCCGGGCCCGGGAATCGATCCGATCCCACTGCCCCCCTACGCACACATTGCGGACAATCACATTTCCTTTGGGGGCAGCCGGCTCATCATCCCAAAGGGTCAGCAATTCCGGATACCGCTCCTTCCACGGGGATTCGCTATAGGGCACCGCCTCCAATCGCTGCTTCATTGTGGTGGGGACATGGTAGCTGGCCCAACCCAATGCGCGGCTATCCACGTGCACCGCCGGTCGGCAATCGATAAACAGGTTATTGAGCACCTGATTGTCCCGCCCCCCGCCGATAAACGCGGCAGCCGTCACCCGCACAAAGATGTTCCCGCGGATCACCGTCCCGCAGTACATATCGTCCAGATACACTCCCACACATCCCCGGCCTTCGAAGCCCTGAATGTCATGAAAATAGTTGTATCGGATCTCTGTGCCCCGCATCGTCCAATCGCGGCCCGCATAAATCGCCCCGGCATCGTTGGATTCCAGACACACGTGGTGAATATGGTTGTGTTCGATTACATGGTCATTGCCGCTGAAGCCGATCGCTTGGTGCGGCGCATGGTGAATATGGCAAGAAGCAACACGAATTCCCACCCCACCGATCGACACACCGGCACGGTACATCGGGTTGATCCGCCCGTAATGATGAATGTGATTATCCAGGGCTTGGTGACCACACGGCGAAAGAGTGCGCCGATCGCCCCCTGTAAGCACCACGCCCCCATCGCCTAGATTGTAAAGGTGGCAACCGCGCACCAGTCCCCCGGAACCCCCATTGATTTGCACCCCATATCCCCCCAAATTGGCGAGCGTGCAATCCCTCACCACAAGATCGCGGCACTTATTGGCCACCAAGCCGCTCCCGCGGGCATACTCGAGATTCAGGCCCACAAAGCCTACATGTTCGCAGCCCTCCAGGCGAATCAAATCTCCTGCTACAGAAAGCACGGCCCCCTTTTGGCGGAGGGTTTCCGCGTCGGTGGGCGGCCAAAAATATAAGATTTTCGCAGTGCGGTCTAGGTACCATTCCCCCGGACGATCCAACTCGCACAACAGATTGTAAGCGTAGTACCACTGCCCCGCGCGGTACCCGTAGCCGTGATACGGCGGCTTAACCCGCAGAATCTTCCGCTCCGTATCGATCGATTCCACCGGGTGCCGTTGATCCGACCAATCCCAGAACCAATACCCATGTACCCAAGGTTCCGGCTCCTGGACCCACTGAGCGGGTCGATCCCCCTCGTACACGAAGTGTCCGACCTTATCCCCCTTGGTACCGCGGACATCAACCGGCTGCTGGTTGAGCACCCCGGCAATCCGCGTGAACCCCTCGTTGGGCCAACGTGCTAAAGTCATCGGAGCCCCGTCGAAAAACAATTCGCAGCCACCCCCGGCGGGCCGTCCCATTTCCTCGGTTGTCAACTCCGGCACTGCACACTGAAGCACATGCGGGCGTGCTTCGGGCGAAAGCCGCTCCAGCATCTGCGGATCGCTCACCGGCTGGAATTCCCGAAGCACTATCCCCCCGAAAAGCCGCGGACGCTCCCCCGGATAATTCCAAAAGACTGTAGGGGCCCCCGGTTTTCCCGATATTTCCGGCCCCAAATTCAGCGGACCACGGCGGGGATATGCCCCGCCGCGAAGTACGACCATCACCCCCCCGGCCGGCCACCGATCGCGCTTCCGCAATTCAACGACCTCTTGCACCGCACGCTCCAAGGTGGCAAACGGACCATCCGTGCCCACGGCATTCGCCTCCGACAATCGGCCCGAAAACGCATCTTTGCCTTGCGGAGCTACGAAAATCGTCACGGTGCGCCGAGCCTCCGCCGCCTTGTCCGGCTCCGCCAGCACCTTCGCCCCGATAGCCCAAGACCAAACGAGCGACGCGATCAAAACCGGGGCACATCCGCACCATCCAGTCGAAGATCCGCAGAACTTTCGCGTGGAAAATTCTTCACAATACCGACTGCCGATTGCTTCGCTTCTAACGCGACTGCTCCTGCATCTTTTCGCCCCTTTTGAACCGGGCATCGATTCGCTAGTTTCCCGAGGAAGGCCGGGATACCGCTTCTCCGGTAGCGACCACTCCCCTTTCCGGCCCGCCGCACTCGCAAGGTTCGAAGCGCTCATGACAAATCCTTTGACGGTGGATTCATTGGAAGAATTTCGGAAGAACTTGCACCAGAAAAACCCTCTGGAAACCTAATATCCTTTGTAGCAAGCCATCGGTCCTTTGAAGCAGGGCTTTCCCTGGGGCGAACCTCCCCGAAAGCCTCGCGCTATTGCGGAGAAGCTCCCCCACAAGCGCTTCTTGTCACACCGGTGTGTGCCCCTACGATCACAGGTATTCAGGACATTGCCCTGAAGATATTTCCGCGGGGAATCTCCGGGGCACCGTCACCGTTATCTTCGGGGGCATCTGGCGTGCAGCTTCGGTGGCATCTTGCGCGCCGAGCAAGCGCGCAACATGATTCCCCCTTTGCTCTCTGCGAAAAACCGCACTTCATTCAAGCATCTTGATACGGATTGCACCTGCCGGTGCAGCTCCATTCGCGGGCACAGAAGCGCTCTCGGCACGGTGGTCCAAGACCTTAATAGTGCTCGGCTGATCGCTTCGTCGCAAGCTTCCCGTCACAGGGGACGAACCACCGAGGTACTGCGAAGATAATCGAGGAACGTTTGCTCGGAAAGTACCCCGCCCCCAAGCCCGCTTTTCTTGATCCCACCGTACGGCACCCCATGAGGAAAGAGATTGTGGGCATTGATCCAACTATTGGCGGCTTCCAAACCCTCGGCAACGCGACGTGCCCGATCCAAATCCCGCGACCAGACGCTGTTGGCCAACCCGTACTGCGTGTAGTTGGCTTTCGCGATGGCTTCTGATTCATCCTCGAAGGAAGTGACGTAGGCCACCGGCCCAAAAATCTCCTCCTGAGCCGCCACATTATCCAGCGATCCGGCCAGCAGCGCAGGTTTCACGTAGAATCCGCGGCGGCCCGGCACCTCCGCCTCACCGCCTTCGAGCAAAAGCTTTGCCCCCTGGCCCACGCCCCGCTCGATGTAAGAGAGGATCCGATCCTTTTGTTTGCGATTGATGACCGGCCCCAAATCGACGTGGGAATCCAGCTCATAGCCGATCCTTAAGCTCCCCAATTTTGCCCGGGCACGCTCGATGAACCGATCGTAGATCTTTCGATGAATGATCCACCGCGTCGCCGTACAGCAGACCTGCCCGCAATGAAACGTCACAGCTTCGGCCAAACGATCGGCGGTAGCCTCGGGATCGACGTCGTCGAAGACAATCGCCGCCCCCTTACCCCCGAGTTCCAATTTGACGGGAATCAGATTCCGACCACATGCCTCCGCCACCAAACGCCCCACCTCCGGCGAACCTGTAAACGACATTCGCCGCAAACCGGGATGCTGCGAAAGCGCGGCCCCTGTCACTTTCCCCAACCCCGGCACCACGTTCATGACGCCATCGGGGATGCCGGCCTCCTTCGCCAACCGCACGACGTACAAGGTCGAAAGCGGTGTGTCTTCCGCGGGCTTGACCACCACCGTATTCCCGGCAGCCAACGCCGGCGCAATCCCCCAGCCCAGCAAAAGCAGGGGAAAATTCCAGGGAAAAATGAACCCGCACGGCCCCCAAGCTGCCCGGTACAAATAC
The DNA here is from genome assembly GCA_937128505.1 of uncultured Thermogutta sp. Taxonomy (GTDB): domain Bacteria; phylum Planctomycetota; class Planctomycetia; order Pirellulales; family Thermoguttaceae; genus DTLM01. The sequence goes on along the minus strand of CAKZMM010000176.1, from coordinate 4,058 downwards.
GCTTCATATCGGGGCACCGCCAGCACCGATCGGGGCGAAAGATGCAGCGACATCTCAATAAAATAACGCATAGTATCGATGAAATTTTGTACATCGCTTTCGGCCTGGCGGAGAATTTTCCCGCAATCCAGCGACTCAATCCGCGCGATCACATCCTTTTGTCTTTCCACTTCTTCTACCCAGCGATGCAGTAATGCACCGCGCTCATGCGCAGACATTGTCGCCCAAGTCGACTCCTCAAACGCCCGTTGCGCCGCGCGCACGGCCCGATCTACATCCTCCGGTTGAAAATTCGCCACCTCCGCCAATTTTTCCCCCGAACCGGGGTCATACGTGACGAAGGTGCCGCCATTTGACGCGGGCAACTCTTGACCGCCGACAATACCGCCTAAAGGGCTCCCCTCCAAAAATCGACGTACTTCCGGAGCGAGCTCGATCGTCGCCTGAGCCATCTTTCATTCCTCCAACTCGTGTGGTTGAGAAATTCGGTCTTCCAGTCCCCAAATTCAATCCTTCACTCTGCTTCTTGAGTCCCCACCTTCGACTAACTAAATCCCGCTAAATCCCGACTTTCGACTTTCTGACCTCGAGCTTCGACCTCTTAGAACCCGACCTTCGACCAACCCCTCCAACCTTGCACCGACCTGACGCGATATCCTCTCGCCAACTTGCACCCCGGGAACCTCAGCCAAAAGCGTTACAACATAGAGCGTTAAACCCTGACCACGACCTGCCGCCAACGGTTGCGGACGTTCAAAGCCTTCTTGAGCTCCGCGGATCCTGCCTCGGCAAAGAACACTCCCTCCGCACCACCAAAGCCGGCTCCTTGGCATGAGCAGCTCGCCCAACCGCCGCAATTCCCAGAAAGATTTACAGGTGTCATTCGCCAAATTATATCAAGCAAAATAGGCATAAATATCCCCCCAAAATATGTCCCGCTTTGAATGTCTTTCGCCGGAAGCGATCCCGACGGGCCTGCCCGCGTCGACGTGCGTCCTGCCCCTCAACTCATCCTGTGCGTCGCATCGTTCAACTGACCATCTACGTGGCGGCTTTCACCTCAGCATGAAGGCAAAAGGACTTTAAGGAGAGATACGCGGGCAAATTCGGTGAGCAAATCACTGAAAAATCAGACAGCTACCAGACGAGAATTCGGCACGAATCAAGAATCAAGCATCAGATGGATAAAAGATTGATGAGATTACATTACAGGTAAGATCAGACACCTATGAATAATTCAGACAGATATCAGATCGGGCAAGATTTTGGCAGGAATCAGACAAGAATTAGCCAAGAATTACGCAAGAAATCCTACGCGGATTTCGGCGGACGGGGGCCCGCGAGAACAAAAAGCAAACCGGTTAAAGAAAAGAGAGTAAGGGAATTTGAAGACCAGAAACGGTCCAACACCGCTTCCGGCCGGACAAGCAGGCATGCGGTTTAAAACACCCCGGGCTTAACGCTTCCAATAGACGGATTTTTCCGTCCCGGGCACCACCACCCGAGCCTCTTGCTCATGACGCACATAATGGAGCCAATCCCCAGGCCGCGCCACCCGAAAGGCCAAGAGAAACGACATCTCTTTTTTGCCCGGCGTCACATCGATGAGTGCCCCACCTGGCGGCACCCCCTTCAAAAACTCGTATCCCTCTTTCCGCCATTGGTCCTCCCAATCTTGGCTCCCAGTATTCCAATCGAAATCCGCCCAAATCACCTCCGGAATCGGCTCCGAGTCATATAGGTCACCCAGAATCCCCTGAATCTCCGCTTCTAAATCTTGTTGCCCACCGAACTGCTTCCGATCGCGAAAGACCAAGCACCTCTTTACCCGGTGGCTTGCGGCCACCAACGGAATCAGTTCCCAGTTATTGCTCAGCACGCTCACTAGGTGAGTCGGTACCGTATCTGCCTGCCGGCCAAGTTCCGCCAAAACTTGCTCCCGATAACCCGCGACAATCCGCTTCAAAAAGCACTTTTGATAGTACCGTCGGGCCACCGACTCATTCCGCCGCGCCTGCCGGATGTACCATCGCTGTTCCGAGGGGGTAATTGCCCCAACGGCCGCTGCCGGCGGCAAATCCAGCTTTTCAAGGTAAGGTCCAAGGACCCTTTCGAGGGCAGATCGATCGATTCTCCCCGTCAAAGGCCCTAGCTCCAAACCGGCAATCTCCAGATTCCATCCCCATTGGTCGCGAAAACGCTTTGCTTCGTTCGCACTCCCCTCCGGAACGAAGAAAACCCGACAACCAAACCGCTGCGCTTCCAGAAGTTTCGCTTCCAAAAAGCCGACCCGATTATGATCGCGGCCCTCTCCCCAAGTTGCGGATATTCCCACTGCCACGTTCGCATGAACATCCCAGTGCGCGAGGAAAAGCCCGCCGACAAGCGCCGCTTTCCCCGAGGCGACCTCCAATTCCAATTCACTCAAATCAACCCCCTCACAACCCTCCGGAAACCCTAACCCCCAAGGGGCGGTCGTGCTGAAACGATCCGAGGTGTTGAACTCCCCAAGAACTTCATCAGCCAGTTCCCGAAGAGTCGCTGGCAGTTCCGGCGAATGACCCGTGCCCAGTCGCCACCGCAAGGGAATAACCAAAGCCGGTTCAAGAAAATCGAATTCCGCGCATTGACCGGCCACCAACCAACAACTTCCACTCGCGGAAGGAATCGAAGGACGGGTAAGCAACCACCGGCTGTGCTCCGGCCGCGAACGCCACGGCTCATCCCCTACCGCAACGCGCCGTGCTTGCTCGGTCATCCACCAAGGCGCAAGCCAGCCCAATAGACAAGCCAATTCACTCATGCACCGCGGGGACTCGCAGCGTCCGTGAAATACCCGCAACATCTCGGCCCGCAGCGGTCGCACCTTTCGCACCATCAAGGATTGAGCACAGTCCACGCGATCCCCTTTACCAGCAACTCCGGAGGCTTCCCCTTGGCCCGCAATTCGCCCAATTTGAATGCAGCCTTTCCTTCCGAATCGATCCGGCCGGAGCATCCTGCCAGTTCCACCTCCGCGCCGGTCAACATTTCAGCCGGTTTATTCGCTGAATTGTAAAACGTCACATGTACCGCTTCCTCCTCTCCATGCAGAGGCCTTTCTGGCATGATCAACCGGGCTTCATAATCCCCCAACGGCGACCGCCATTTCAACGGCGGTAAATACCGGGGCGAGACTTCCGAGGCCGCGGCTGCCACCACGGGGCTGCTCACCGGTGGGAGCCACCAATCGGGCCTCGAGGGCTCCACGGACGAGCCCACACCGTCCGCCGGTTTTGTTGAACCCCGCGGCAAGCCGGCCCGGGTGGCCGCCTCGTAAATCATCCGCAATTGCTCAGCAGTGAAACTTCCCGCCCGTTCGCGCGCAATTGCCTCCGCTTCGGCCTGTATACTCGCCACGATTTCGTGGAATTTGATCGTCGTGCAGGCCAATTCCGGATCGGAATCCTCCACGTCCTCCGCGATAAGCTCGCAAACCCCTTTCACCCAAGTACCCACGACCCAAAACAGGTCAGGATTCTCAAGCAAAGCCGTCACACAACTGCCGATGGAAGAAGCCCAATTCTCCTCCACGATTCCACGCTTGGCTAACTCGACCTCGATCAGCTCAACCCGGTCGAGCTCCTCCAACAAACTCTGGGCAAGCGGGGCAACCGCATCTACCCGATTGGATTCCTCATGCAAGTCGGCCAACCGCTCGAGCTGCCGGATCCAGACCTCGGCCGAAAACGCATCCATCACGGCCCGAAGTTGCGACTCCGAAACCTGCCCCAAAATCCCCTCTGCCTTCTTAATCAGAGCTTTCGCGCCAAGCTCGTCGACGAAATCTCTGCCGACTCGTTTTATCCGCCAAAAGAGGCTCACCAGCTCGGCTACTGCCTGGGGCTCCGCGGACGATGTACCCCCCGCCAGAGAATTAGCCACAGCGGCCAATCTCTCTACCCACTTTTGGACGACCGCCATTCCACTGGGTACATCCGCCCCGGTGCCGAAAAAAATTGAAGAGGCGAAACGTGCATCGGAAAACATGATTAAACCTTCCTAAACGAAAGATAATG
>CAKZMM010000175.1 GCA_937128505.1 uncultured Thermogutta sp. | reverse complement strand
TCAAGCACTCCTTACCCTCGGCTGCATCCTGATCTGCTATAAATGCCTGTGCGGCTCATTTTGTTAGAGGCTCTTAGCTTTAAGGAGAATGAAAGCACTTTGAACACTGCACCGAGGGCAGGTCGGCAGGGGGGTGGTTCGCGGGGCTGACGCGGAAAAATTGTTAGCGGTGTTTCTGGATTCCGTGAAATGCTTTGAGGGGGCGATTCTCGATTGGGTTTACGACCCGAGACGGGTGTTATTAGCGATCCGGGCCGGGTCTTTTAGGCGATCCGAGCCAGGTCTTATGAGCGAATGGTCAAAGAATTGAGGCTTGCTCGACTGTTCCGAATACCCAAACTGTAAGGGGTTGAAGGCCCCGAATCACCCCCTTTTTCGAACTGCACTCTTCGGCTAGGAAAGCCCGAGGGTGTCCGCGGAAGCTTTTCAACTGGTAAAGTCGCCAAAAATCTGTTTCGAGAACATGCAGAAAACGCAAGTTTTTCGATTTCCGGTAGACCTGATCGCCGTATAGTAATAATGGATCGTGTGCGCAAAAGTCGGGACTTTGTTTCGGCAAAGGTTTGAAATTACCCGGCTCGTTTACTCCCAAACTAACTACGGATTTGAGCCGTTGATTCGATGAGCGGGTACGTTGCCGAGGTCCATTGTTGCGGGGGTTCGCAGTTTTCGAGTGTGGAAATTCACCGGGCCGACAAGCCGGTTTTGGGCTCGCAGGAAGCTGGAGGGGTTTGACTTTCCCCACAGCATTGTTTAAAAATGACAACTGTAGCTTAGAGGGCTAACTCCCGCGGCATCTGGCGAGGGGCCCTCACAATGGGGAGCTGTGAACCTGGTCAGGGGCGAAAGCCAGCAGCCATAAGCAGTCATCCTCATGTGTGACGGGTTCCTCGCCAGGTGCCGCTTTCTGGTAGTAGGCCGCTAAATGCTGCTTGAATGTTGGGCAAATTCCGAAGTTTTCGTTTTATGGGGTTTCTTCAGGTTTCATGGGGTTCCTACGGGACATCACTGGTACGCGGTACTGGGCCGAAAGAATTAGATGGTGGCTTGGAAACTAGGACGGCCCCCGAACGATTCTTGTTTACTTTTGATTGCCGATGTGGTTTAAGCGTCCGTAGAGGGCTAGTGCTCAGTTGAGGGCCGCGGACTCCGCGGAGAAGTCCTTCGCGGATGAAACGGAGAAATCCTCCGACAATGAAAAGGAACAAATTCGTAAAGGGTGGAGCCGGGAATCGTCCCAATCTCTAAGAAAGCTTGATTGATCTGCGGTCTTTCACCGTTCAATGCCGATTAGTGCCGAGGGGCACGGGCTATTTGGGTAAAATAACGTTTTCGCTGGAGCCCTCCCGGAAGTGGTAAGCATTGATTTCCGGTTTTCGGGAGATGGGGTCAAAAAAAACGGGATCGCAAACTTAGGAATCCGCTTCGTAGGTTTTTGGGAGATAAATGTGGGGCTAAGGGGGGCGGCTTTCCGTGATCCGATAATTTTAGATTTTGGGTTAATTCGGCGATTGTTGCATGCACAAACATGCTCGCCCGAAACCCTCGCTAATAGGGGCTTTTCGAATTCTTTGAATAGGTGATGCTGATAAAAAACTTCATCTTGCGATTTCATATTGCGATAGGTAAATCATAAATCGGCGGGACGGCTTATGCATGGCAGCGAATGGTCCGAAAATTAGCAAGTCCGGCGGGGGTTTGTCCGGTCGTCCGACTTATCAGGTAGTGGCCAGACGTTACCGCCCCCAGAATTTCGAAGAACTCGTCGGCCAAGAACATGTTGCTCGGGTGCTGAGCAAAGCCGTTGCCCAAGGGCGTGTAGGACATGCTTATCTTTTCACGGGGGCTCGCGGGGTCGGAAAAACGAGCACTGCGCGAATTTTGGCGAAAGCTTTAAACTGCCGCTTAGGGCCGACTCCGACACCGTGCAACGAGTGCGAATCTTGCTTGGCCATTGCTGCCGGCAGTGACATCGACGTTCTGGAAATTGACGGGGCAAGCAACCGGGGCATCGACGAAATCCGGCAGCTACGGCAAAACGTCACCGTGCGGCCGAGCCATTCTCGGTACAAAATCTACATCATCGACGAAGTGCACATGCTGACTCGGGAGGCGTTCAACGCGCTGCTGAAGACTTTGGAAGAGCCGCCCGAGCATGTCAAATTCATCATGTGCACGACGGAACCGCACAAGCTGCCGCCGACTATTCTCTCACGATGTCAGCGCTTTGATTTCGCGGGGATCTCTATCGAGGGGATTGTTCAGCGGCTCCAGCAGATTGCTGCTCAAGAGGGTGTCGCCGCCGATCCGGAGGCTTTGCGACTTCTGGCGCGGCGTGCCGGCGGCTCGATGCGGGATGCCCAATCCCTTTTGGAGCAGGTTCTGAGTTTTGCGGGTGAGCAGATCGATGCCGACACGATTCGCTCGATCTTCGGCCTGGCAAATGACGAAGACTTGGCCGCTTTAGTCGACGCACTGGCCGAAAAAAATCCTGGGGCGGCACTCCGGCAGTTGGACAGTATGCTGACCCGCGGTTCAGAGCTTAGCACGCTGATCGAACAACTGGCGGCGTTTTTCCGGGATCTGATGGTGATTGCGGCCGGCTGCGACGCGAAAGCTTTGCTGTGGACATCTGTCGATCAGTTCGAGCGATCGCAGCGTTTGGCCGGGCAATTCGGCTTAGAGACTGTTTTTGCGATTCTTCAGATCCTCGATCACGCTCTTTTCCGCATGCGGTTTGCATTTCAGCCGAGGATTGTAGCCGAGCTAGCGATCGCTCGGATTGCCCGGCTCCAGAATTTAGAGCAGCTTGTGGTGCTGGTCGATCAGCTAGACCAGTTGGAGTCGAAAAGTTGCGGAGAAACGACCGCCTCCTCCTCGGCTTCTTCTGCGCGACCAGGTGTGGTCGGGCGATCAGGGCAAGCTCCCCATATTGAGGCCGAAATAATCTCAGCGGCCGGCGGAGCGGGTGATTTCGGGGATAGCGTTTCGGCCGACAATCGGTCTCGATTGCCGGAAGGGGCGGGTACCGAATCTGAACTTTTTCATCGCCAGATTGCAGACCATTTGAAAAGGGACCTTGAAGCCCGGAAATCGCAAGTTGTAAGAGGAAAGCAAGCGCCGCCAGCTCGGGTAGAGTTATCCGCCCCGGTTTCCGAGCGACAAGACTTGGTCGTTGATTCATCCCACGGGCTGCCTTTGAAGGCGGACACAACCCAGGGCAAGGAAAGTAAGCCAACTCGTAGTGTCGGGCGGTCCGGTGGTACGTCCCTAAACGAAGGGCTCACGCCTCAGGGCAAGCCAACAGAGGAACCGACGGGATCACTCGTAAGCCAAGGCGATCTTGCTCCCGCGCAGAATGCAGGTACGGTGTCGGGCATGGGGCCAATCGGCTTCGGAAAGCCGAGGGATGTTACAGGTGGAGCCTCCGGGCAGGAAGCGCGAGCTTCAGCTTCAGAACGGATTGGTTTTCCCGGGAAGGCCACGCAGTCGGGAAGCCAGGGGATGAAAAGGCGCTTGGGGCAGTTGCGGGCCGGCAAGTCGGAGGAGACAACTCAAATTGACGAAGCTCCGGACTTGGAAGCGGCACAGGAAGCGGGCGACGGTGCCCCGGCAAGTGCGCCGATTGCTTCATTCAATCCGGTGCGGCTTTGGGAATCCGTTTTAGAGAAGGTAGGAGGATTACTCCAGGATAACGGAAAGAACTACGAGGCAGCAGCAATTTCCGTGCCAAATACGTTGATTGTTTCATTCAAGCCGGGGTATACTTTAGCGAGGTCCTTCTGCGAGAAGCCGGAGAACTTCAAAAAGCTACAGTCCGCATTGGCGGGGATAACGGGCACTCGTTGGAGTTTGGTTTTTCAGATGGGAAGCGGTGACGTGCGGGCACGGCGTTCGAAGAGGGAATCACTACCTTTTTCAGAAAAAATCCGTCAGGTGCATCAGCACCCCTTGGTGCGTAGGGCCGCAGAGCGACTCGGAGGAATACCGGAAGCCCCGGAGTTTCCTCGTGGCGAAGATCAGCATCAGTATTGACAACTGAGTTTATTCAATTGCTAACCAAATATTTTTAACTTTACTAACCTTTGTTCAATCAAATTGTTTATTCATGGGATAAGCCATCGACTTACCGATGATTTTCATGGCAGCGGCTTTTTAGCTCTTTCAATCGCGGTCAATGGTGGATGCGGTGCCAGAAGTCAGCCCGGTCGTGACACAGTTAATACAGCAGCTATCGCGGCTTCCCGGAATCGGTCGGAAGTCGGCCGAGCGGATCGCGTATCATCTTTTGAGGGTGCCCAGCGAGGAGGCGATGGCTCTAGCCGACGCCATCCGACGGATTAAGGAGGACGTCCGCAACTGCGACGTCTGCTACAATTTATCGGAGGGAGAATTGTGCGCGATCTGCTCAGATTCTGCCCGCGATACAGGCTTGTTGTGCGTGGTGGAACAACATCGCGATTTGTTGGCTATTGAACAAACGGGGGCTTATCGCGGCTTATACCATGTTCTTTTGGGTCGGATTGCCCCGTTAGAGGGAATTGGACCCGAGCACCTGACCATTGACGTACTGGTGCAGCGGGTGAAAAGCGGGGCATTCCGGGAGCTGATCATGGCCACAAATCCGACGGTCGAGGGGGATGCTACGGCCCTTTACATTTCAAATCTTCTCACAGGAGTGCCGGTGCGAATCACGCGTTTGGCCCGGGGCATTACCAGCGGAAGTGTGATCGAATTCGCCAATAAGGAAATGCTCACCGACGCTCTCAAAGGTCGGCAGGAATTGTGAACGACGAGGTTGCACGAAAGTCTTGCCAAAAATAAGGTCTAAATTACTTAGTGAACAATTTCTCGGCTGAGTCCTAATCTTGGGAGCATATCTGAAGAAATAGAGAAGATAGAAGATAGTTTTGTGAGGAAAGATTGAACCGACCTGAGGGGCTTGCCCAACCGATAACACGGCGGCCGGCTTTTTCGGAGGGATTTGCCATGAGGTTGTCTCTGGGACAGCAGATGCGGATGCAACAGAAGCAAATATTGGCTCCGCGCATGATCCAGTCCATGGAAATCCTCCAATTGCCGATCCTCGCGCTCGAGGATCGCATCGAGCAGGAGTTGGTGGATAACCCTGTTTTGGAAATTCACGAAGAGGTGGACGAATTTGCCGAGCCAGCCGAGCCTCCCGAGCCGGTGCTCCCGGTCAGCGAAGACGAAAAGGCTCTGGTGATTGACGAAACCGGCAATATGGCGAAAGACTTCGAGCGGCTGATGGAGATGGAGGAGTTGTATCCAGAGCATTTCGAAGAGCAGTTTCGTCCTTCTCGCAATCGTATCGAGGAGGAGATGGAACGGCAGCACGACCTCTTAGCCAATCAAGAGGATCACCCGGAGACGCTCCACGATTATTTGACCCATCAACTGGGATTTTTTGATCTGACGCCCGAGCTCCGGGCCATGGCGGAGCGAATTATTTACAACCTCGATCACAACGGGTACTTGCCCAGCAGCCTGTCGGATATTCTCGGCGCGGAAGCCACCCCGGAGAATTTGGCCCTGGCTGAGCAGGCTTTAAAGGTGATTCAACAGATGGATCCGCCCGGGGTGGGAGCACGTGATTTGCGGGAGTGTCTTCTTCTTCAATTGACGCCGGGAATGTCCTGCTATCAGGAACTGCGAACACTGATCTCGGATCATCTCAAAGATATTGAGAGCAATCGGTTGCCGCTGATTTCTCGCCGGACCGGTTATTCCTTGGAGCGAATTCAAGCCGCGCTAGCAGAATTGCGGAAATTGAATCCGCGACCCGGTTCCGCTTTTAACACGGAGAAGCCGCCTCCGGTTCGTCCCGATGTATTTGTGGAACGAATGGACGATGGAAGCTACCGCGTGCGGTTGGAAGAAGGGCGCGTGCCTTCGCTTTACATCAGTCCTTACTACAAGCAATTGCTTGCAACGGGCAAATTGGGTCCGGAGGCCAAAGAGTATCTTAAACGGAAATTGAATTCCGCCCAGTGGCTCATCGATTCAATTCGGCAACGCCGAGCCACACTGACCAAGATTGCCCAGGCTATCATCGATCATCAGCGGGAATTCTTGGAAAAGGGACCGGCTTATATCGAACCGTTGAGGATGCAGGAAATTGCGGAAAAGGTCGGCGTCGATGTGAGCACCGTCAGTCGTGCGGTCGACGGAAAATGGGTCCAGACCCCGAGTGGGATCTATCCCTTGCGGCGTTTTTTCTGCGGTGGCACCGTTTCCGCCGATGGCGGGGAAGTTGCCTGGGATACGATCCGCCTTAAGTTGAAAGAGATTATTGATTATGAAGACAAACGCTCCCCATTGAGCGACGAGGAAATTGTGGCGGAGCTTGCCAAACAAGGCATCACCGTCGCGCGGCGAACCGTCACGAAATACCGAAAACTGATGAAAATACCAAGCTCGCGCCAACGGCGGCAATGGGTGGACCCGCGTACAACGGGTACAACGGCGGCAGAGCATTCCAATTCATCGGCCCCTGCGCCGCACTAAAACAAACTTTGCGGTTGGCCATCGTTTATGCGCGCCCGGTTCCAGCTCCGCTAAGATCCCTCCCACCGCGGGCATATCGATTCTCCGGTGCTCGAGGGTCGATGGGTCCCGGAATTTAGCAGCGTCGGTAGTCGCTCCTCTTTTCGTCAAGTTTTTCCTTCGGCTTTCGACATCTATTCTCGGAGCATTCTCGTTATCCTCATTCTGGCAGTATCCGCGCTATCCTCGAATTATTTCCAGATTCGCGGGGCGCTCCCGCGGACTGCTGCAGGTGCATTTTTCCGCTAAGTCAAGGTAATGGAGTCTGCTTTGGTTTTGTGCTACGGCTCCCACGAAGTGCTTGGTATTTGGAAAGCTTCCAGAAGGAGCTTGATATCTGGTAAAAGGTCTTTCGGCGGGAATGCAAGTTTTGTGTCGGTGGGTGCTGCCCACCGCGCGCTCCCTGCAATTTGCATTTTTGCTGCGCTGCTTATAGACTTTTGGCAAGCCGACTGACGGCATCTCCCGGTTCCCCCCGTTTCAACATCAAATGAATGAGCGAGGGCGCGAAAGCGTATTTTCCGACATTTGCCCGCTCCGAGAAGCCGCGGCCAATCTCAGGTCCTATGGGAGAAAAAGCAGATGGGCTCAAATTTGCAGTCGTGGTGCTTATTGATGAATTGGCAACAGCTTACGAACCCAGCGCGTGCATGTGGCCCCGTTTCATGGGGGGTAGCAGCATCGTTTGTATTCTGGGCCGTTTGGGTAACAGGCAGCAGTGCGGAAGATTGGCCGCGGTTTCGGGGGCCGAACTGCGACGGTCGGTCCGTGGAAACCGGCCTTCTTACCGATTGGCCTGAAGGAGGCCCGCCACTTTTGTGGACATACCGGGGTTTGGGGCGGGGATATTCCTCGGTGACGATTGTGGGGCATCGGCTTTACACCATGGGCGATCGTGCAATGCCCGTCGGAGAGCGGCAATGCGTGATTTGTCTGGAGCTCAAAACCGGCCGGGAGCTGTGGGCGACGCCGATCGGCCCGCCTCACGGTGACGGACCGCGATGTACGCCCACGATCGACGGCACACGTGTTTACGCAATCGGCACCGAAGGGGACTTGGCGTGTTTGTCCGCGGAAACAGGCAAGCTTCTTTGGGCCAAAAATTTCGTGCGGGATTTTGGGGGGCAGATGATGTCCCAGTGGAAATATAGCGAGTCACCCCTGGTAGATGGTCAGCGTTTAGTGTGTACCCCCGGCGGCGCGAAGGGAGCACTCGCCGCATTAGATAAGGTCACAGGACGAGTGATCTGGACATGTGCTATTCCCCCCCTTGGTCCCCGCGGACGTGATGGGGCGGGATACACATCGATGGTGGTGGCTACGATCGACGGCGTGCGACAATATATACAGCTGCTCGGGAGAGGAGTGGTCGGGGTCGAAGCGACCCGCGGACAATTCCTTTGGGGGTACAATCGGATCGCCAATCAAGTCGCCAACATCCCCACCCCCATTGTGCGGGACAATTATGTGTTTATAACCACAAGTTACCGCACGGGTTCGGCGCTACTAGAAATCAAACGTCGGGGCGGCCGGTGGGACCTCCGCGAAGTGTATTTTTTGGGACCGGATCAATTCGAGAACCATCACGGCGGCGTGGTGCTAGTCGGAGACTGTCTTTACGGCGGCGATGGTCAAAACCGCGGTACACCGGTTTGTCTGGAGTTCGCTACCGGGCGGATCCGCTGGAAAGTTGAGCCCCCCGGTCGACGCTCGGCCGCCGTGCTTTATGTTGATGGTCACTTGATTTTTCGGTACGAGGACGGCTTGGTCGCCCTTATCGAGGCCAATCCCGATGAATTTCGCTTGAAGGGAAGCTTCATGGCACCGGTGCGAGATGGCCCGAGTTGGCCCCATCCGGTCGTGCACGACGGGAAACTTTATCTGCGCTCGAACGATGCGCTCATGTGTTTTGATCTTCGGCGGAAAACTCCGTGAAGTAGATCAATAGTTCTTGGGAGCGACCGAGTGCCTCTTTCGTGAGCGGCCTTTAAGATGCGGTGTTTAGAATTTCTGCTTGAGCCGAAGTTGTCGTGGCCTCTTAGCGGCCGATGGGACGGCATAACCGCGGTTACAAGTGACAGAAGGTAGAGAACCGCATCTTCGTTCGGGGCTTGAAGTGGGATTAAAGTGCTCGGGTCATCTGCGCGGGCTCGGCGGCATTTGGCGCCGAGTGATCTCCTAACTGGCCCAAGGTCGCCGATCGAAGCGTAATAATCAGGAACCACGTTGCCCACCGCGGCTTTGCCCGTGGGGCATTGTGGGATTCTTTTGCATGTCCAAGGCATTAAGACTTCCGACGACTCTGCTTGCTATAAAGGAACTCCTATCCGTTGTCAAATGAATCCCGTCTGGTGTCAAATATGAACTACGGCGAAGAAATCTGCAATAACTTCTGCGGATGTGAGTTAAGTGCCTTCCGTTCTTTGATGAGTTAGCCTACCCCGTGAGCCGTGCCAAGACAGTTTTAGCGGTGTTTGAAGAAGCCCCGCACTGGATTAACTGACCAGATGTTTTTGGATCGCTTGGAGTTTGGGCATGGACAAGAAAACGAAGAAACGTTTGCAGATCCTTCAGCAAAAGCTCCAGCAGCTCCGTCAGCAATTGGCCGGGGCAAAGCGGCAAACGGACGATCCCCGGGAGGTCGCTAACCTCGAGCGTCAAATCGCCCAGTTGGAAGCCGAAATCGCCCAACTGAAGGGGGCCAGCAATTAGCGTCAGCGTTGCTCCGGGAAGCTCGCCGTGAAGATGATCATTTGCCGCGATTTTGCGGTCCGGTTAGGGGGGCACGAAGCTTGTAATCACTTCCTCGCTACTACCGATGATCGTAATCTATCGCCCGAGAGCGGGGGGCGGATCGGAGAAGGCGATGTTTCGGCGTTGTAAACACATCTATCCCTGACAAGCGGGGTGTCGGATCCGACGGCAGGTGAATACGGCGCGGGCCTCACGGCGTACCGGAAGCACGCTATAGCCCGGCCAAAATAAGTAGGAAAAATGGGGTCCTTGTCGGAACCGCGTAGAGAGTTTTTCGCTTTATAGCAAGGGAGCCAAAATCGAGGCGTCCGTAGCCATCACTCCGCCTGGACCCATTCGACAATCGAAAGCACGGCATTTGACTCCGGGTTGAGATTGACGATCCGAAGGGCAAGCCGCCCCTCCTGGGTTTGGGAGCCGGTAACCGGAATCTCAAGCCAACGCCCTTCCTCAAAATTGGTGATTACCCCCACCGATTTTCCGGCCAAAAAAACTTCTTGATGTCTTCCCCCCCTGAAGAGGTCCGGGTCGATCATATACAGCCGCAATGTGCCAACGCTACCCGGCGGAACGATCACGTCAAGCTGCACTTCCTTTTCGTCCGCACGAGTGTGAAAGACGGGAAAAGGCCAACCGCTGTAGGCGAAACCACGTCTGATTTCGGCTCCGAAACCCGGTGCGGCCCAAACCAACTCTTCTTCCGGCCGACCACACCGCATATGCAGCCGCACGCCGCGAGACTTCCAACCGTCGATGTCAATCGGTGATTCCATCTCCTTCCATGTCCGCCGGGTAGCCCCTCGTTCCTTGAGCGAAAGCATCGGCGGGAAGGGGGCGTGCGGTTCTGTTTGATACCAATAGCACGTGCTGGTGAATTCCAGCTTATTTCCCGGTTTACCGAACTGCTGGCGAAACAGGGGGTGTTCATGCTCGCCGAAGCCAATGGTCACTTTGAGCGATTTTTGGAAGTAGATCGGGTCGGCTACAAAAAATCGATAGGCAGCCGCTCCTTCTAAAAAAGGAAACCAACCGGAGTGGGCGAAAAAATTTTCTTCCGGCGGAAAGCCCCAGCTAAAGCCAAATGAATCCTCGATCCCCTGAAATTCAACGCTCGGGATGCTAGCGCCATCGATGTAAAACTTTTCATTTTCATCAACGGGATACCCAGGACGCCCCGGCAACCGGACCGTCACGTTCCAACCGACAAACTTGCCCTGGCCGACAGCCTCGAGGGCCACATAATCCTCCTTGGCCAAGTTCAGCAACTGCTTCCGCCACTGAGCATGAAAGTAGCCGATGTCCTCGGGGAGTTGCTCGACCCGATGCACGAGCACGTAGCTATAGCAAGGCATCAATTGCCAAAGTTCCTCACCGGGGCTAACCGGCCCTTCGTAGACGAGCTCCACTCGGGCCGACTTTCGGAACGGCATGGGGAAATAGGCATTCCACCCGCGCTTCTTGTTTACTAGGGCCGTGTCGATACGCTCGCGAAGGCCTTCCGGATCGCAGAAAAAGTCCACCAGAGGACAATCCACGCTGGGAGTTGTTTCGCCATCCCAATACATCTTTAACAGCAATTCTCGTCCTAAAGCGTACTCTTTGGGCTTAACGACTTGCCGTTCGGGCAGGGCGAAGTGAATCATGGTAATCACGCCTGGGCCCGATAATTCTGCAATCACGACGCGGTGAGATGAATGGAATCGACGCTCAAGGGGCGTTTCGATCCAAAGCCCATTTTCTGCCACGGTGACCCCAGGCCGCAGGCGTGCTAATTCCCATGGGTGCTCGGCCCGGGCAGAATTCCCGCCTTGAGCGAACACGATGCCTAAAAGTAACGAAAATATTGAGGGGAAACTTGTTCGCAGCGCTATCTTCGAAACAATAGCCATAATGTCCTCCGCGTAAAAAAGGGGTGGATAAGACTGGAAAAAGCAAGCATGCCACCGACTTACTGGGCCGGCTGCTCCTCCACGTATGACTCTGCTTGGGGGTGGTTAATCGGTGCTTCCGTGGTGAGATAGCTGCGGGTTTTTGGCGTCGGAGTTTCCTGTTGACGAAAAAGCCTCGAGAAAACTGTGCATTTTTCAGGGATTGAGCGACCGAAATAAAGCAGATTTTGACCTGGCGATGCGCCTTAAAAAAGCGGAAAGCTTCGGTGGAATAGTTCAGCCAGGGGGGATCGACTTTTTGCGCGCCGTAGTCATTATCACACTTACAGCGCCGTCAAAGTGATTCCAAAGAGAAGTAGAAGTCATAGGTGGCGAGATTCGATTTCGTAAGTGTTCTCATACAATAGATTTAAGTAAAATTTAATCCTTTGTATTTATGTGGCACGAAACTTGACCTGCCTCTTAATCGGTCTTCGAGGGGCCCCAGGAAAAAGACCGAAACATGACAAAGTGTTCAAGCTGGGGGGAGAAAGCTGCCGAGTCAGAATCGTTGTTTTCGGAAACCATTAACCTGTCACAGGAGGCACAAATATGCGGAAATTAATCACAATCGCTTTGCTCGCCGGCGGTTTCGCGTTAATCAGCCAAACCGCTTTTGCTCAAATTATTTTTGGGGGACATCGCAAGGACTCTACCGTCCCGGTCGTTACGGTGGATCACCGCGAGAGCTATCCGCGAGGCTTTCGTTATGGAGATAGAGACAGAGATGATGACAGGGGTCGGGGGCGAGACAGCGATCGGGATCGAGACTGGGATCGGCATCGCGGTCACCCGCACCACCCTGTTCATCGGTGGCCGGGATATACGGTGATCCGTCCGTACCCGGGCCATCCTCCGGTGATCATTTACACGCCGCCGTACTGGAGCCGTCCTCCGGTGATTGTTCATCCGCCGGTGTATCCTTATCCGCGTTGCCCGCACAGCGGAGTCTACTTCCGTGGCGATCGATTCGGCTTCTCGATAACCTGGTAAGTGAGAGAAGTTCCGAGGAGGCACCGCCCAAAGGCTTCAGGCTGAAAAGGTAGGGATTTCGTGTGTCATCGGAGAGAATCGTCGCACGGGAAAGGTTTCTGGATGAGCGGTAGGCCTGCGCGATTTTCCACTGCGTTGCGGGGCAATAAAGCAAGCGTGCGATTAACTCCTTGGTAAGGTAACTGCTCTCAGCAGAAAGGGCCACTCTTCCGCCGAAAGAGTGGCCCTTTCTTTTTTCTCAGAGCTGAAAATCTCTCGACCGCGCGGTCGGATCCCCCGGTTCCTGGCTTTTCGACGAAGCAATCTTCGCGGGAAGTTGCTGTTAAACCACCCAAGCAAGGGAAATGTTACTACGCCTACCGACGAGAACGAACTAAGGAACCTGAACGGAGGTCCCGTCGGCTCGGTGTCCCAATTGATCAAGCACTTGCCGATCAGTGACGTATGGAATAATCCGCACCGAGCCGTCGGCTAGGCAGAAATTCACTCCAGCCGGATGGGAGGAGCCGAAATCAAATCCCACATCCGGACCGGTATCGGTATCCGGGCCAAAGCCGTACTGAGTTCCCGTGGATCGCATGATGTCGGGATCCCAGCCGTCCGTCCAACCGCGGTCGTCGTGCCAATCCCCGGAGAAATAATTCCGTATTCGCAGGCGTTTTTCGCCCAAAAGGAGCGTGTTGCTTGTGCCATCGCGTATATCAGCGAAAGTGGTGGGCGGTGTCGAGCCAGCCGGGTTACCCGTCTTCTGCGCTTCATCGATATACCGCCAATTGGTCCGCACAATCACTCCCCACCACTGACGATTCTGCGGAACATTCCAAGTTTCTCCCTGCCAAAAATCGCCCGGGGTTACCCCCGCATAATCGTTGAGCACCCGCTCGCTTTGCAACCGCTTTGCGGCTCTTGAGGGGCAGAAATAGCTCGGGATGACTTGCCGCTCCAACTCCCCCTGAGTCCTCAAATCATAAATGGCTTTTTGTTCCATGAAGGGGAGGATCTGAAATAGCCACCCTAAACCTTGCTTCTCGGGCCCCCAGGGGACATTGTTGTCCATGTGGTACTCGAGGACCGGCCAAGGTTTGGTCCCACCCGTTGGGAACACTTTACGCACATCCACATGGTTGTGGATCGCTAAACCCATTTGCTTCATGTTGTTGGTACACTGGGCTCGTCGGGCTGCCTCACGAGCCGCTTGCACCGCCGGAAGGAGAAGCGCAATCAAGATTCCGATGATCGCAATGACCACAAGTAGCTCAACGAGCGTAAACCCCCGCCTCAATGATCGTTTCATGGCAAAGACCTCCTCGCAAAAAGGAACCACGTACTACAGACAAATAAACCGGACGATTAATCCAAGGAGAAACCCTCCCACGGTTCATCACACGACACAACGGCCGTGTCTCAAGAAGGCACCTCACAAATCGACCACCGTAGGCACAACTGTTCGCAGCATCCGCCGCTTTCTTGATCACCCGTGTTAGTTGTGCAACCGCCCCCAACGCTACACCGGGGTTGACCACTTTTTCTTTTTCCCGAGATCGTTTTCGCTCATTGCTTCCTTGGCAAAACGCATTGGTCCCCAATAGGTCGCGGCATTCCCAAGGAACCATTCCTGAGAAAGGCATGTCGAAATTGAATCACGGATTAGGCACTAATTCCTTAAATCGAGCCTCGTCCACCTCCTCGACGGCACCCAAAGTGTTGGCCACATACCGTTTGCCACCGACACCTTGTTGTTCATACACGACCACTGGTTGTCCGACCAAATTCGGCGGACCTTGGGCTCCCCCGTAGGCGACTTTGTACGGAAGATTGTCGCGGGTTGAGATAAACAGACTTTCAACATCCGAGACACCAAACTGTTGCAAAGCTGCCGGTCCTCGAGACTGGATGAATCGCTTGAATTCGGCCTCATCAGCCGGCGGGCGTCCCTGATTTTGCGCGATGAATTGACCGTAGAACATCGCTAGCGGCTTGATATTCGACTCTTGTAACGGCGCACTTGCAGTCCCGCCGCGCTGACACCCCCAAAGGCCACAAGCGAAGAGGACAACGACCGCGCTTAGAACCAGCAGGTTTAAGCTTGAAATCTGGACCCACTTCACCCACGCGAGACGATCGACTACCATGGGGTGCCCTCCCCGTCATAAATCGAGTCTTAAGGCTTACCTAAGTTTTTCCTTACCCGTCGTTTTTCCTTACTTGTTGGAAACCCATACGAAACCGCAGCAAAGTTGCTCCAGGGATGAACTTCGCTCTCAAAAGATGCACGGATCTGCATTACCTAATGCTACGTCCCGCTTGTCGGTCTTACATCGAAGCTTCGTTCTTGATGCAGCCAGTTAAAAAAGCTGAAAGATCCGGAACTTGAAATTGAGCAGAATCCGAACTTGAAATTGAGCAGAATCCCTTGTCTGCATTACAGGTGAAAACCTTAAATCCCAGCAGCGCGCGGTAAACCCC
>CAKZMM010000174.1 GCA_937128505.1 uncultured Thermogutta sp. | reverse complement strand
ATGTCCTCCATGGCCCAGAGCTTTGTGGGTCCTAATATCCGCCAAAGATTCGGAATCTTCGCGGTCACCGGCCAAAGCGGGAGCTGGGAAGATAGTGCCGCAGGTGGTCTCGGCATGGAAGTCCCACTCACCGGCTCCTCGCATGCCTTCCTGAACACCAAGTTTGGCCAGGATACCTCCGTGGGGTTGATCGGTATTGCCTACGGTGCCGGTCGGCAGGATACCCGCGATTATCTGGGCCGTGGGGTCGCGGCGGGAATGTAACATAATAGCTTTTCTGCTTTTAATAACTTTTCTGCTTTCCATCTCAAACCTTCACGGAGGTTCCCTTACGGAGGAAAGGTTCCCTCAGGAAAGGAAATCAGACCAGGAGCCGCCCTCGCCGCAAAGAATCTAAAGACCGCGGAAAGCATTTCCCGCCAAGCCCTGGCAGAGACGCGGTGCAATCAAACCGAAGCGTTACTTGATTCGGAAGAATTCTTAGCCACAGGAGCGGAAGATGCGTGGAATAAAGCGTACGAAACACTCCGCAAGACTTGTTAAAGAATCAGGGCTCTTCCTCAAGATCCGCTCTTCGATGCGATTTACGCGGATTGTTGGGGAGGATTGGGCCACCTACATTTGATGCGTGTTTTCGGCCCAGGTGGTGGCGAAAATCCTGCACCCGGAAAACACCTCGATCGAGCACGACAGTATTTCGAAAAACCTCTATCGCGGTATGAAAAGCTTCCCGGCTCAGAAATCCAACAATTGGATTATTTCGGAAAGCTCGCCTTAATTCATGTGGAACAAAAGCTACGCCGATCATCGCGAGAAGGCCTTTAGGGGTTATACGCCCGGGGTCGACTTGCCCAGCGTGGAAGGAAAAGGCGAAGGATTCCTCAAGGGACTTGCGAAGGGGGCAATTATAGGAACGCTCTACAAAGGGGAATGAGACCGGGTAACAGGCATGCCCGACAATTGCGAGCGAATTGTCCGACAGAGAATTCTCGGCAAATCGATCCTACACTTTGCGTCCCACGCCCATTCATACGTCGATCTGCCGCTCCCTTGAGCCTACCTGTTACTGAGCATTCCGAAACGTTCTTCACCCGGCCCCTTCCGCCCGAGAACGACGGCCGGCGCGCCCTTTGGGAAAGTTACGAACTGCCGCTTAAGGACTGCGAGAAATCCGGCCCTCGTGCAACTGGTTCGAGGAGCCCGGACGCGGGAACGCGGGAAATCGGTGCTAGCTGCGAGGGAACCACGGCTCATCCAAGCTACCGCAGCTCGGCTATTGCGGGTGGCCCAGTTCCAGATAGGTGTAGCCGTCCAAAGCCGCCTCGTAGAATCGCAGCAGGCGACCCGCTTGCCGGTCATCGACGCTCCCGGCTCGAATGGCACGCTCGACATCACTCCTCAGGCGGCTGTAGAGATCCTGGGAATCAAACTGCACGTAGTGCAAGACCTCCCGGACGGTATCTCCTTTAATCACGGCCTCGACGAGCACTTCGCCGTCATCGTCCAGCGAGATATGCACAGCATTTGTGTCGCCAAACAGGTTGTGCAAATCGCCCAAGATTTCCTGATAAGCCCCCACCAAAAAAGCCCCCAAATAATAGGGCCGGCCGTCAAAATCATGGAGCGGAAGGGTCCTTTTCACATCCCGGCGATCGATGAATCGGGCAATTTTGCCGTCGGAATCGCAGGTAATGTCGGCCAACACTGCCCGATGCGTCGGGCGTTCGTTCAGGCGATGAATCGGCATGATCGGGAAGAGCTGTTTGATGGCCCAACTGTCGGGCATAGACTGAAACAGCGAAAAATTGCAAAAGTAGGTCTCGGCCAAAAGGGCCTCCAGACCCTCCAACTCTTCCGGAACATAATCAAGCTGATGCGCAAGGTGATCAATCTTCCGGCAAATGGCCCAGAAGATCCGTTCGGCGATGCTCCGCTGCTCCAGAGGCAGGTAGCCGCTTCCGAATTGACCCATGGCACGGTCAAGCAGCTCCATAGCGTCATGGTAACATTCGAGCATGTTCCGCAAGCTCAATCGATGATAAGTGTCGAGTAATTCCGCTACCGGGGCTTCAACATCCGGCTCAAGAGTCGCCGGAATGTTGTTCTCACCCCGATCGGAAACTCCCAGGACATTAAAAACCAGCACGCTGTGGTAGGCGACCGTTGCGCGACCGCTTTCCGAAAAGATCGTCGGGTGGGGAATCTCAGCCTCATCACACACTTGCTGAATGTGATACACGACGTCGTTTGCGTACTCTTGGAGCGTGTAATTGACGCTGGACTCAAAATTCGTTTGAGATCCGTCGTAATCGACCCCCAAACCGCCGCCGACATCCAAGATCTCCAAACCGGCCCCGTGCCGCACCAAATCGACGTAAATTCTTGCTGCTTCAGTTAAAGCGTTCTTGATATGGCGAATATTAGTAATCTGACTTCCTAAGTGAAAATGGAGTAACTTCAGGCAGTCCGCAAGCCCGTTATCCTTGAGGAGCTCAATGGCCCTCAAAACCTCTGTGGTGGTCAGGCCGAATTTCGATCGGTAACCGGTGGAACTTTGCCACTTGCCCGCCCCCGTCGCCGCCAATTTTGCACGAATACCGATCAACGGTTGAACGCCTAATTCACGCGCATAATGGATGATGAGCTCAAGTTCCGTAAATTTTTCGACCACCACGAAGATTTGCCGACCGATTTTCCGAGCCAGCATGGCCATTTCGATGAATCGGTCGTCCTTAAACCCGTTGCAGACAATGGGAATATCGTTCGTAGCCAACGCAATGACCGCTACGAGCTCCGGCTTGCTCCCGGCTTCAAGGCCAAATCGGTACGGTCGACCGTATTGAAGGATCTCCTCGACGACCTGCCGCTGCTGATTGACCTTAATCGGGTAAATCAACTGGTATTCACCCCGGTAGGTGTGCTCCTCCATCGCTGTGCGGAATGCCCGCTGTATTTCCCCCAGCCGGTGCTTGACGATATCCCCGAAGCGGATCAAAACCGGGGACTGAATGCCGCGGATGTGTAGACGGTCTACCAATCGCTTCAGATCGATGTAACGATCTGGCTCTTTCGTGGGGTGAACCAACACGTGCCCTTCCGGGCTGACAGAGAAATAGCTCTTGCCCCAGTTAGCTACCTCGTACAACTCCGCCGCGTCAGCCGTGGTCCAGCGCTGAATTTCCTGTTCGATTTGGAGCATCCGGAGTCTCTCCCACCCCAAATAAAAAAAGCCACTCGTCTTTAATTGTTTCTAATCGTCCAGAAATCCCTCTGGGCGAAAATCGGTTTGCACATTTGCAGGCGCCCCTCGCAGGCAAGTCGCCCCCGTTTGGCAGGTCAAATCGCGGAAACCGATTATTCGAAGTCGCGAGTTACGCCGACTAGTTTGCCCTGGTAATCAGGGCCAAAATACAACCGGGACGATTTTGAGCAGCCGCTTTCCACCCCCGGCCGGAAATTGATCGACGACCCGCTACTATTTTTCTGCCGTCAAAAGAATTGCAGCACTGATTTTAATAGTATCGGCAGCTAGCACAATAGGAAAGTTACAATGACCTGAAGCTTTAAAAAACCTGTGCCGTACTCTGCGGTCGCAAGCCGCTGCGAGCCGCTCACCGCTCGAGAAAAGCCGGAGAAAAGCCGAACAAATCCCCCATGGATTTTAGACTTGCGCAACCGATAGATTTTAGAATTTCGCACCTGATGTGACGACGATTTTCCGGAATGGTTCTATCCCAACAGCTGCCGCAATTTCGGTCCGACTGTGGAGCCGTCTGATGGCGGCCTCCTCCGAAGCGATACACGCCCTCTTGATTTGATTGAAAGAGCAACAGAGTAAGATCGAAAGGTAGCTATCACGATCTGCCCGCTTTACCCTGCATCGTCTTCGGTTTTCCGCCGCCCCAGCGGTCCCCAAAGACCCAACACTCGATCCCCGGATGCCGCCTCCGCAGCTTGATTTTTCTAAACTTGTTGCATTAGCCCTTGCTTCCACTTGTGCCGTTCCCCGAGCTTTCCCACCTCGTGATGTAGAAGCTTATTTTGCTTTTTCGTCACCTTCCGAGCATGTCTTGCCTTTCCGCCACCGGACGATCGTGCGGCTGGAGCACCTCCCAGGCGTCGTGATCCTCGGTGATGACGATGGTTTGATTCGTAGGGACGCTGCCGAGCTCTTGAATCTTTCCGCCCAGCCAGCGAACTACGAGCCGATCCACTTCCTTGTGCTTTCCCAACCCAAAGTGCAGACGTAGCCCCCAATGGCTTTGATAACCGCGGCCACTATGAACTTCGGCAACCCAGCTCTCCTTGCCGGCGTGGACGCGCACCTGGGCTCCCACGCCAAAGCGGTTTTGCCGAACGCCCCGCAAGTGCACCTTTAGCCAGCGGTGAACCGGGGGGGTATCGTTTCGAAGGATGGTCGGCTTTTCGCGCGAATTGAGCACGGCAACATCCACATCACCGTCGTCGTCCAAGTCCTCGAAAGCCGCACCCCGACTCGCATGAACCGGCTGAAGACCGTCGCCGCAGAGCCGCGAGACCTCTTGGAATCGCCCCGTGCCTAAGTTCCACAGAAGCGTATTCCGGGCCTTGTAGGAGGTGGTTTGATCGAAATAATCCACGTTATCTTCGGTATGACCATTGGCGATGAAGATATCCCGGTGGCCATCGTTGTCAAAATCGACAAGACCAACACCCCAATTGACATGCTGAAAAACGCCGGTGCCTGCCCCGGTTGCCGCCGTCACATCCTCCAGGCGTCCATCCCCCATATTGCGGTACAGCACAGGGAGTTCGCCTTGGTACGAGGTCATCATGAAATCGAGCCGACCGTCGTTGTCATAATCGCCGCAATCGACCCCCATGCTGGCATTCTCGTCGCCGAAGCAGTTGTAAGCTGCCCCGAGCAGTAGCCCCATCTCCTCGAAGTTTCCTGTGCCGTAATTGATGAAAAGAAAATTTTGCGCCACGTCGTTACAGACGAATACATCCGTATCGCCATCCGCGTCATAGTCGGCAGCGACAATTCCCATCCCTGTTCCCGCACAACGACCCACGCCCGAAGGCTCGCTGATGTCTTTAAAGGTGCCATCTCCTTCGTTGCGATATAAGGTGTCGGGCACCGGGCGATAATCTCGGGGAGAGGGATAAGTGGGATAGCCCGCCGTAAATCGCACTACATGTAATTCGTAACGAAAGACCAAGTAATTAGCCACGTAAAGATCGAGGTCGCCGTCGTTATCGATGTCCAAAAACGAGGCTCCTGCCCCCACCTTGTCGCCGTTGTCCACGCCGGCTTCGACCGTTACATCCGAAAAGGTTCCGTCCCCATTGTTCCGCAAAAGCACATTCGGACCGGAGTTATTCAAATAGATATCCACGAATCCGTCCTGGTTGTAATCCCCCGCGGTTACCCCGAGACCAAACCCCAAGTCGTCACTTCCGGAAACTCCCGACACATTTTCGAAGCGAAAACTCCCTAGATTGCGATAAAGGGCATTCCGGGGCGGTGAGTCCACCTCCGTTCCCAGCAAGGGGGCCCCGTTTAGGAAATAAATGTCCTCTCGACCGTCGCCGTCGTAATCGAAGATCGCCAAACCGGCACTCATGGCTTCGATGATGTAATGCCGGCCGCTACTGCCGTCGGTATGCACGAAATCAATCCCGCTCTCGGCCGATACATCGTGCAGGCGGATCGAGCAGTGGTGTAGCCCAGCCGTATCGGGCAAGACGTCAGAAGGGCTGGAATCCGGCGCCGGAGGCTTCACGCGAAGGTTGCCTGTGTTTTGCCGGGCAGAACCCCCCGTGTGTTTCTGGGGAACAAGTAACCAAGCTCCGGCGGCCAGCACAACCACCAGTAGTCCTACCGCAAGCCACACCCAATATTTGCCTTGGAAAAAACGCAGCAAAAATCCACTCCTCATGAAAACGCTTTATCGGGAAAGCCTTCGCCTGAAATTATCCGGGAAACTTTCGCTTCACAGCCCATGGTAAATCTTCGCTTACACGGTTCGGTTCTATTCCCAGATCGCTAAAACAAATATCTCCTCCGCCCGGGGGTCAATTCTCCGGGAGGGACGCCGGCAACCGGGAGGGCAACTCGGCAAGCCGGAGGAAAACTTAAAGTTCAACGATCGCGCATGCCACTCCCCAATAACCCCGGCAAACCGGCCGACAGGTCTCGAAGACCTGCGGAATCACTTCGTCGCCACCCGCGCGACTTGCGAGCGGGGTAGCCGGGGGGCAAAATCCGCCGAAGGCGAAAATTCCTTGATTTCGAAAAAACAAGAAACTTGCGTAATTTTCCAAAAACTTCCCTAATCTTCCGAGAACTTCCGTGATTTTCCGAAGAACCAAGCGGCGAAATGGCAAGCTTTTTTGCCCGAGCCCGACAGGGCGCGCCCTATCCTTGCAAATCCTTGCAAAGATCTTCACTCCGGCAGGGCCGGATCCGCGGTCATGGACTGTGGTGGCTTTTCGGCAGGCTGAGCCAGCCGGGAAGCCCTTCGATCACCATGACCGACTGGTCGGCCTCAAGGTCCCGCCATTCTTGAGTCTGGCCCCCGGGCCAGCGAATTTCGAGCCGCTCCAGGCGGCGGACTGCGGCCAATCCGAACGGCAAAATCAGCCCCCAATGACTTTGATATCCGCGGCCGCTGTGGACTTGCGCCACCTGGACTTTTCCGCCGGCAGTCACGGCAACCCGCGCTCCAACACCGTCGCGATTGCTTCGGGTCCCCAGCAGCTTGATACGAATCCAATGTCCTCCCGGGGAATCGTTCCTGATAATCGTAGGTTCCCGTCGCGAATTGAGGACTACAATATCGCTATCTCCGTCGCCATCAAGATCGCAGAAGGCGGCTCCGCGACTACTTAAGCGCACCGCTAAGCCATCACCACACCGATCGGAAATATTGACGAATTTGCCATTTCCGGTATTCATCAGCACCACATTCCGGGCACAATACGAAGTGCTTTGATCGTAAAAATCAATCTTATCCTGAAGATGCCCGCAGGCCACGAATAAATCCAGATCGCCGTCGTTATCCAGATCGACCAGGCCCGTTCCCCAATTGACCTGTGCATAGCACCCTGACCCGGCGCCGGTTACCGCCGTGACATCTTCCAAAAGCCCGTTACCCAAATTTCGGTAAAGCACGGGAAACTCGTTCTGATAAGAGGTCATGAAGAAATCGAGCCAACCGTCGCCGTCATAATCGCCGCAATCGATCCCCATGCTTCCCAGCTCATCGCCGTAGCCGTTGTAAGCCGCACCGGTGGTGACGGCAACCTCCTCAAATCGGCCCGTGCCATCATTGCGAAAGAGGAAATTCTGAGCCACGTCGTTGAGCACGAAGACGTCGGTATCCCCGTCGTTGTCATAATCGGCAGCCACTAGCCCCATGCCCGTGCCGGCGACCAAGCCTACGCCGGAAACCTCGCTAGCATCGGTGAAAGTGCCGTCCCCATTATTGAAATAGAGGAAATCCGGCACCGGCCGATAGTCCCGCGGCCCCGCATACTCCGGGTAGCCATCGCGAAAGTGCATGACATGATTTTCGAAGTTGAAATCCACATAATTGGCCACATAGAGGTCAAGATCGCTATCAAGATCGGCATCCAGAAACGCCGCGCCTGCCCCAACGAGATTCCCCCCGGCAACACCCGCCTCAAGCGTAGTATCCGTAAAGGTCCCATCCCCGTTGTTGCGATACAACACATTTGGGCCGAAGTTATTTACGAATAAATCGGGGAATCCATCGTGATTGTAATCCGCAGCAGCTACCCCCAGTCCGTAGCCGGGATCCGCCACGCCGGCAGGCTGGCTTACATTCGAAAATTGCCACTGCCCCAAGTTACGATAAAGAGCATTGGTTGCCGGCCGGGAAAGCACACAACCGGGCAAGGCGGCACCATTGAGAAAATAGATGTCGGGAATCTCGTCGCCGTCGTAATCAAAAATCGCCAGACCTGCCGTAACTGTCTCAACGATGTAGTAGCGGCCTGAGCTCCCGTCGGTGTGGATGAAATCAATTCCCGTTTGGGCCGAGACGTCGGTAAGCTGAATGGGACACAGTTCCGCGGATTTTTCCGGCGTGGGCCTTGCGGGTCCTATCGCGGTCGGATTGGCGGGGCGGTAAGTCCAGAGCCGTACTCCCCCCGCCGCCAAGAGGATCAATAGCAGGGGAATTGCCCCCCAGACCAAGGCTCCGCGCGAGAGTTTCATCCGGACCCCTTAAAGATTTCTTCACTGCTTCCGCGAAAGAAAGCCGACTCCCGGTCCTGCGATTTTCCCAGTATCATGCCGCACAGCCGAGGACCTTTCGTTCCCATCCTGCGTCTTTAGCGTGAGATTTGAAGATTCCTCTTTAGAATCCCGCGTTTTTCGGAATCCCGCATTTACGGAACGTCCGGCTCCAGGCCCGGAGCCGAAAGAATCCTCGCTGGACGGAGTACTTTGGCCCCCACACCCCCTGCGTATATTATAGTGGATTATAGCGGATATGGTGGCGGCCCGACCTCCGCAGGGACTGTAAACCAGGAATATGTGAGGGTTCTTCCCAAGAGAACTCCGCGCTTTGCCCCTTGTAGTCGGGTTGCTCAATCGCGAAGGCCCCTTGGCGGCTTTGAGGAGAAATTGATCAGCTTTGAATGCGGGGTTTGAATTGTGGGTATTGGGGTTTTGTTCGTCGTTGGACTCGGGCTGACAGAGATCGTACCCGCCGAAGTTATCGACGAGTTTGTCATTTCCAGGCAATCGGTGCCGCAGTGTGTCATTTTGGTGCCACAAGCTGAGGAGTCGGCACTGGAACCTTTGGCGTCCGAGCTTTGTTCGCTTTTGGGCCAGATAATTGGCAGCCCTATCGAGATCAAGACGTTCGAAGGCTCGGAGCCGCCAACCGGAATCGTACTGGCTCTAACAACCCTCGGCTTGAGGCTTCCCGATCCGCAAAGCCTGCCCCTCGGTGAACTCACGGATTATAAACTGATTGACTCTGAGGGATTTGCCCTCGTTAGTACAGGCGGAAGGCTGTGGGTTATCGCGAATACGCACCTTGGCCTTCAGCATGCAATCTACAGCTTGCTGCAACGTGTGGGTTGCCGCTGGTTTTTTCCCGATCCTATTTGGACTGTAATCCCCCGCACACCGGATCTCGCGTTGCGGATTTGCACCTGGAGTCGGCCGGCTTTTGCCCATCGCCGGATCTGGTATGGATACGGTGCTCAGACACCGAAGCTTCAGGCCGATTATCAAGCCTGGCTTCGGCACAACCGGCAGTTGGGCTCCTTCGGGATTGACTGTGGGCATGCGTACGAGCGGTATATCCCGAGCCACATGTTTGAAAAGCGTCCGGAGTTTTTCGCCCTCGTTGAAGGGAAGAGGCAGCCCACGCAAGTGTGCACGAGTAACCCGGAGGTTCAACAGCGAATTATCACGCAGGTGTTGGAAGTGTTTCGCACTCAGCCGGCACGCAACATGGTCTCTGTAGAACCCAACGACGGGGATCGCTACTGCGAGTGCGATGGCTGCTTGGCTTTAGGGAGTCCCAGTGATCGCGTCTTCCACCTTGCGAATTTGGTGGCCGAAGCGGTGCGTCGCGAATTTCTCGACAAATGGGTCGGTCTTTATGCTTACGCCGGGCATAGCGAGCCGCCAAGCTTTCGGCTTCAACCCGGGGTGTACGTGCAAGTAACCACCGGCTTTCGTTACACCAAACTATCATTCGAGGAGCAGGTTCGGCAGTTTCGTGAAAAGGGGGCGGCGGTCGGTGTCTACGATTATTTCAGCGTCTATCCGTGGGACTGGGATTTGCCGGGGGCGGCGAAGGCCGGTCGGATCTTCCAGCTTGCTGAATCGATCAAGAACTACCATGCTTTAGGGCTTACGACCTACGACGCGGAATCGTCGTGCAATTGGGGGCCGAATGGTTTGGGTTATTGGATGGCTGCTCAGTTGATGTGGAATCCTGAGCTCGATCCGCGAGAATTGGCGGCCGATTTCTGCCGTCACGCATTCGAAGAAGCCGCCGAGCCGATCTGGCGGATTTATCGCCGATGGAGCGAAGGGCATCGCTTCAGCCAGCGGGAGCTGAAGCTTGCCTTAGACGATTTAGCCGAGGCTTATGAGCGGAACGCCTCACCGGAAGTTCGCGAGCGATTGGACCGCCTTGCAGCGTACCTCCATTGGTTGCACTTGGTGCTGGATTACGAGCGGACCGTCCAGGCCGGCAGCTCCGGTCAGGACAAGACCGCGTGGCAGCAGGAATGGCTCCGACGGGCAGAAGAATTGTGCGTTTACAGCCGCCGCTTGATGGACACGGGGATGATCCACACTTATCCCATGCTTTTCTCGGAATGGTTCGAGCACCGCTTTAAAGCCTTGGAACGTATCGAGGGGTTTGATTGGCAACTGACCGAGAGTTGGAAATCAAAGCGAACGGACCTACCAACTCAGGAAGAAGTTGCAGCATGGTATCAAGCGGATCGCAAAAGTTTGCAGCACATGCCGGCTTTTGAAGTTCCGGACCGGGAGTATGCCGGCCCATTGGTTCCCGCTGTTGAGTGTCTTCCGGATACGGTGGCGGCATGGAAACAAGTGACCCGATCTAAGGTTGCGATCGAAACGGCGGAGTACTTTTTCCTGGGTAAAGAAGGCGAGATCATCAACATCCATTATCAGCCTTTTGACCGCGGACATACGATCGATTGCCCGTGGCAATTGCGAACAGTCATGCCGGGATTGCCCGCGCTAGGAGAAATTCTTTCCGAAGGACGCCTTCAGGCGGAAAAAGGCGAACCGGCAACGCTGGCGCTGAAAATCCCGGCAAGCGGCCTCTTGGGGTTCGTGGCGGGAACCGACTATTGGAAGGCCGCGGAATTGGATTGGGGCGAGCGCCCCGTGAGCTTTTGGGCCGGCTGTGCCGATAGTCCCAAAGATCCTCGGCGGCTACCGCTGCGTTTTTGGTGGCCGAGGCTCCAGCAGCCCCTGTACTTCTATGTGCCGAAAGGATTGAGTCACTTCATCATTGCGGTCCCCAGCGGTGGCAATCCGTATACCGAGATTGACCTTAGGCTGGCGAACGGCACTGAAATCGTTCAGACGAGGCTTTTGGCCGGCGGTGAATTGGTGGTGCAATTAAAACCCCGAGGGTCGCACCCGGGCTATGAGGGGCCGGCATCGGAAGCGCTTCCGTCGATAGAATCTGCCCCGAAAGCGCTTGCGTCGACCGAAGCTAAACCGAGGCTGGAAGCCCGAACTGTCGGTGAGCAGACCCCCGACGAAACATCCCCGTCGGCTTTTCTTGCTACGGCGGAAGGTGCCGACGGACAAATCTGGGCTATCGGTATTTCCGGATTGCGATGCGTGTTGGAGATTTACGGTGTACCGCCATTTCTGGCGAAGCATCCGCGGGATTTGCTGGTTCCACTCGAGGCCGTAAACGCCCGGTAAACCCGGGTTAAGAACCTTGAAAGGCTCGTCCACCCCCCAACAACCAATACCTTAACTCCTTTTGTGATCGTTGAAGTGAGTCCGCAAATTTGAAGTGAGTCCGCAAATGCTAGGGTTGAAGTGACTCGGCGAATCATGTGAACCAGCAAACTATAAGGGCACTCCTTTTCCTAGCAGTGTTGGGTCGAATTCCGCGGATGATTCAGTTTAAGCTCCGGCTTATTCAGTCTACTGATATATTTCAGTTCATTTCATTTTGAGGGTATCGGCATATCGCTCTTAAGCATCCGAAGGTGCGGCCCAGTCAGAAAAAGTTGCTCCAATTTGGCAGACATAACTGGCTCAAGAATCGGGCATCGAAAAGAGCGTTAACGCCGGGTCGCGGTGCGGTCGTGGGAAGGCCCGCGGGCATCCCCAGAGTTATCCCGGAGAATGCGATACGGAGGCGAAGTTAAACCGTCCGTTCGCGCTGGCGCAGCGTTTCTTCGGTCTTCTGGGCGTTTTTCGGGGCGAAGGATTCCACGCGGCGGTTGTGACGACTATGTTGAGAAGCCAAGAGTTGAGAAGCTAAGATAATTCGATAATTTCTCGGAATACATCACGGTTACGCGGGCACTCCTTTTTACGAGTAGCCGCGATTTATTGCCGACGGCCTTCGGGCGCCCTAAATAGCAAGAATGCCCCTCTCGGCCGCAAAAATTGCGTCGGCGAGAATTGTGGCGAAGGAAAATTTCGGCGGCCAAAAAGCGGGATGCCGTTCTGATAAGCTCCGCACGTAAGTTCTAGTACAGGAGTTGAACCATGTATACTCGATCAAGAACTGCTAGCCGTGTTTGGCAGCAAGTTGGAAGGTGGCTTGCTTCAGTTGGACTAGTGGTAACACTCCTCGCGGCGAATGGCACACGGAGCACTGACGTTTTGGCCGCCGAAGATCGGCCCAACATCCTTTTTGTTTTTAGCGACGATCATGCGGCGCATGCCATTAGTGCTTATGGATCGAAAATCAATCAAACGCCGAACATCGATCGCTTGGCCCGGGAGGGCATGCTCTTCCAGCATTGCTTCGTCACGAACTCGATTTGCGCCCCGAGCCGGGCCGTCATTCTGACCGGCAAGCATTCGCACCTTAACGGCGTGCTTACCAACGGCAATCGATTCGATACTCGTCAGACGACGTTTGTCGGCTTGTTGCGTCAAGCCGGTTATCAAACGGCAGTTATCGGGAAATGGCACCTGGGCAACCCTCCAATCATGTTTGATTACTGGCGGGTTCTCATCGGCCAAGGGACGTACTATAACCCGCGGTTCCAAACTCCTGAGGGCGTGGTAAATCTCACGGGTTATACGACCGATTTGATCACGGATCTTGCGCTCGATTGGCTGGAAAACAAGCGAGACAAAACGAAGCCGTTCCTCTTAATGTATCAGCACAAAGCTCCGCATCGCGAATGGCTTCCTGGGCCGAAACACCTTCGCTTGTATTCGGACATTCAGATCCCGGAGCCGGCCACCCTGTTCGATGACTATCGCGGCCGGACCTCTGCCGCCGCAAAAACCACGATGACGATTGCTAAGGATCTTACGGAGCTCGATCTCAAATTGACCCTCCCGAAGTACCTCAATGAGGAGCAGCGAAAAATGATCGAGGAGGCCTATTCCGCCGAAAATGAAGCCTTTCGGCAGGCAAATCTTCAGGGGGAAGACCTCGTCCGGTGGAAATATCAGCGGTATATCAAAGACTATCTGCGGTGTGTGGCGGCGGTAGATGAGAACTTGGGTCGGGTCCTCGACTACCTCGACCGCACCGGATTAGCTGTGAACACGGTGGTCATGTACAGCTCCGATCAGGGCTTTTTCCTCGGGGAGCATGGATGGTTCGACAAACGGTGGATGTACGAAGAGTCGGCACGTATGCCTTTGATCGTCCGGTGGCCAGGAGTGGTAAAACCGGGCAGTGAAAGCTCTTATTTGGTGCAGAACTTGGACTTTGCGGAGACATTTCTCGATATAGCGGGCGTGCCGATTCCTGAGGAAATGCAGGGCCGAAGCTTGGTTCCGCTTTTGAAAGGGGAAACTCCGCCCAATTGGCGGCGGTCCATTTACTACCGTTACTACGAGTATCCTGCCGTGCACGACGTGCAGCGACACGAGGGGGTTAGGACCTTGCGGTACAAGCTGATTCACTACTATCTGATCGACGAGTGGGAACTTTTCGACCTGGAAAAAGACCCCGACGAGCTTCGCAGTGTATACGATGACCCGGTCTACGCTCCGATCGTCAAACTGCTGAAAGCGGAAATGGCAAGATTGCGGACTCACTACCGCGTCGATGAGGCGACCGAACCCCCGCTAAAATAGCAGAAGTTGCTTCCGAAAAAGTAAATCTCGCTTCTTCCACGCAGCATCAGTAGATCTTGAAACTCAAAGTCCCCTTCGCAGGGGGGAGGCGTCTGGTATTAAGCGCCCGCAGGCTTGCCAACCCTCGCCCCGGATGAGAGATGACGGTAGAAATCCCGTGGATGGGCGGGGACTTCGGGGTATTTTTTTCTGAAGTAGGCAGGTTAAAGGCGTGATAACCCCATTAATGCCGGGGCAACTGATCCGCGGGATTGCTCGGACCGGCGCCGGCACGGCACTGTGTGGAGGCGAGGCGGCAAGCTCAGATCGCAGCTCACTGAAGGCCACACAGACCGACTACCGCAAGTCGGTAAACCTCCCATCGAAAGGGGATGAAGATGCCCTGTTATTTGGGAGCATCGAAAAAAAGTCGCTGTGTGGCAGCATCGAAAGTGGCAGCATCGAAAAAAGAAAAATCGAAAAAAGGATGAGTAAGCGTCGAAAAAGAATGAGTTTGGGGCGGCAAGGGCGGCGAGCACGCGGAAGCAGATAAAAGATATCCCGCCATGCGCAAGAGGGGATTTCACATACTCGCTGTCGGGCTCCGCTTCCGCAAGATGTCTCGTCGTCCGCAAAGGGGAATTGAAAATGGGCCGCAGGGTTTAGTCATGCTGGGCAGAATGTTCAGACTAAATCTTATTTTTATGCGTTTCCGTCTCCTCAAGGTTCAACCGCGGAAATATTAGCCTTACCAGTAATACCCGTATGAAAATCCCGGGCTATTTTGATAAGGCGATCCTCCGGCACGGTGCGTCTTATCCGAGTAGCCGTAGTCTCGATCGGAAAGCCTAGGACTCTTTAAAACGTTTGGGGCCTTTTCCCGGCGATTTTCGAAATTTTGAAACGGTGAGAATAACTCGAAAAGTTTGCTCAGGCGATGAGCATTGCTTCAAATAAGCAGCGATTCATTGACAATTCGCCGGCTTCTCCCATAAGATCAGGTGATCACATCCGGTTTTTTGATGGAAAGGAGGTAATGCATGTCGGAAAGAGCTATTCTGAAGATCGGTGACCGGGAAATTGAACTTTCGATTGTTGAAGGAGTGGAAGGGGATCGGGCCATCGACATTAGTAAGTTACGGGATCTCGCCGGGGTCATTGCTTATGATCCCTCGCTGGGGAACACCGCCATCACAAAAAGTGCCATTACGTTTGTCGATGGCGAAAACGGGATTCTGCGTTATCGTGGGATCCCGATTGAGCAGTTTGTCGAAAAACCGAATTTCGTGGAGGTAGCTTGGCTTCTCATTTTCGGCCGACTTCCCACCCGGCAGGAGCTTGCGCGATTTAGCGAAAAGTTGACCGAAAATGAGCTCCTTCACGAAGGCTTGCGGCACCAATTCCAGCATATCCCGGTCGATGCCCCGCCGATGGCAATTCTCTCGGCAATGATGAACAATTTGGCGTGCTTCCATCAACAGCTTTTGTCGGTGGAAGATGTAGAATCGTTGGAGGCCGCCGCTGCCCGTCTTATCAGCAAGGTGCGGACGATTGCTGCCTTTTCTTATCGTCGGTCGCAGGGACTTCCGTTCATTTACCCGGATCCCCATCTGCGGTATTGCGCCAATTTCTTGCACATGATGTTCTCGCTGCCCTACAAACAGTACATCGTGACACCGGAAATTGAAGATGCGTTGAACTTGGTGTTTATCCTCCATGCAGATCATGAACAAAATTGCAGTACCGCGACGGTAAGGACGGTCGGTTCGGCGCGGGCCAATTTGTTCGCTTCATGCGCGGCGGGGGTCTGCGCGTTGTGGGGACCGCTGCATGGTGGTGCCAACGTGGAAGTCATGAATATGTTGGAGGCGATCCACACAGGCGGAATGACCGCAGAAGAATGCATTCGCTTGGCCAAGGATAAGTCTCATCCTTTCCGGCTCTACGGTTTTGGCCACCGGATCTATAAAAACTACGATCCTCGGGCGAAGATGCTTCGGGAAGCTTGCGAGCGCGTCTTTGCGAAGCTTCAGCACCAAGACCCCCTGCTGGATATCGCGCGGAAGCTCGAGGAGCTTGCCCTCTCCGATCCCTATTTCATCGAGCGGAAGTTGTATCCGAATGTGGATTTTTATAGTGGAATCCTCTTGCGGGCCATGGGAATCCCGACCAACATGTTTACGGTGTGCTTTGCGATCGGTCGGCTTCCCGGCTGGATCGCCCATTGGCGCGAGCAGCACGAGGATCCCAATAGCCGGATCGTCCGCCCACGGCAGGTATACGTGGGTCCGCCAAAGACCGATTATGTGCCGTTAAACGAACGGAAATAGCTGATTCCAAAAAGCTCGCCAGCAAAGTGATGCGGTTGTGTTAGCGGCATGTGCGCTTTTCAGTCGCACAAGATGCAGGGGAATCACAAAGTGCCGCTACCATGTGAGAATTTGATGATTTCCTCGAGCCCATTTATCGGTGTAATCGGTGCCCGAGGCGAGCTTTGAACCTTCGAAAGGATCAGGCACTCATCCGGGGGGAATCATGCCCAAAGTGTTGATGCCCATCGGCGATGCGACGGAAGTCCTGGATACGATGTACCCTTATTTCCGGCTTCCGGAGGACGATTTCGAAGTGGTGGTGGCAGGGCCGGAGCCTCGGCTTTATCACATGGTGCTGCATGAGATCCCGCCCTTCTCGGAGCCCCCGTGGGATATCACCCAGGAAAGGCCGGGTTATCACATCCGTGCCACGATTGCTTTCCGCGACATTCGGCCCGAAGAGTACGTGGGGCTTTTCGTCTCGGGGGGCCGGGCTCCGGAATACTTGCGATACGATACGGATCTTCTCCGCGCTACTCGGCACTTTTTCGAGGTGGGAAAGCCGGTGGCGTGCGTTTGCCACGGGATTGAAATCCTCACTGCTGCCGACTGTATTCGCGGGCGGACGGTTACCACGGTGGCCAAATGTGCGTTGGATGCCCAGCAAGGAGGGGCCACCTATGTGAACCAGCCCGTGGTGGTCGATGGGAATTTGGTCACCGCTCGCACCTGGCACGATAATACGCTTTTGCTCAAACACTTCGTGCGGCTACTGCGGGAATGGATTGCCACTCATCCGGAGTAGAATCGCCGATTAGCCAGTAGCCTCCTGCCCAATCGCTTGCGAGCGCTCAAAAGATTTCGGAGCGAAACCAAAAAGACTCGTGTGATTCGGAACCTTTAGGTAGCCCCTGCATTCGGAAGATTTCGGCTTTTCTTCCGGATTGGCCAAATTCCCTCCTAGCTTGCTTATTCCCCATTGGGAGCCGAAGCAATGATCCAAAACCTTCCCCCCCACCAAACTGCGGGAGTTTCGCGGCGGAGATTTTTCGGGCGGATGTGCGAACTGGCAGCAGGGACGGCGGCCGCGACTTGGTCGCATCTACTCAGATGGCACGCCGCGGAGGCGGCGGGAGCTTCTGACTTTACCGGAATCCTCCCCGGCTTCTCAGAGGTATCGCAAGCCGCGGAATCCGGCGCCTTTAAACTCCGTTATGTCCTCGCATCCAGCTTGTACGGAACACTGCCGTTGGAGACGGTCATCGCGGAGGTTCGCAAGGCCGGCGCCGAAGCCATTGATATCTGGCCCAAGCACCACGCCGACCATCGCGAGCAGATGGAATCGCTTGGCTTCGAAAAGGTGCGGAGCCTTCTGGAAAAGCACGAGGTCAAGCTAGCTATTCTCTCGCGTTATGATTTGGGGCCTTTCCACCTGAAAGAAGAAATGCGGCTCCTCCGAGACTTTGGTGGGGAAGTAATCGTCACCGGAAGCGGAGGCCCGAGAAACCTCGAAGGCGAGGCGCTGAAAAGCGCGGTTGCACAGTTCGTCCGGCAATTGGAACCTCATGTCGACGAGGCCGAGGACCATCGAATCTGCCTGGCCATAGAGAATCACAGTCATTCGCTCATTTGCTCGGAAGAGTCCATCCTTTATTTTGCAGAAATGGCAAAATCCCCCAATTTGGGCCTGGCCCTTGCGCCGTATCATCTGCCCCAAGATCCGAAGTTTTTGGCCCGATTGATCGAGCGATTAGGCCCCAAGTTGCTCCACTTTTATGCATGGCAATACGGTCGCGGATGTATGGAGCCTCTGCCCCGGGAGGAGCAACTGGAACAGATGCCGGGCCGAGGTCCGTTGGATTTCCGACCGATCATGGCAGCATTGCAGAAGATCAATTACTCGCGGTATACCGAGATCTTCATGCATCCGGTGCCGCGAGGTGTTCCGATCTGCGAGACGGCCGAAAAGGTGACCGAGGAAGTCAATCGCGCCCGGGAGTATCTCGAACGTTGCTTGCAAGAGGTGGAAGCAACATGATGATCCGCGGGGTTAAATCGGTGCCTTCTCGCTGGGACTTACGTTGGATCTCTCACGGACTTCAAGGGGCATCATCAAGCGGATTTCGGATCGGTTTGCGGGTTGACGCAATAGCCGCGGCTTTCGATATCAATTCGAAGGGGTGCGACCAAGCTGGGTGTCGTAAGCCGTAAGGCGAAGTGGAAATGATTCAGGCTGCGCAGCGGCAAAGATCGCAGAGATTCTTGCTCCGCTTGGCGAACTGCTAAGCTACGTTGACGGGAGTGAATTTGTCGGCAAATGCCCCGATCCGTGCAGGCCGAAAAAGAGGCACAGCAGTGAGTTCTTAAAAACCGCGACGGCGTGGAAAAGTTTAGATCGAGTTTACATCTACGGGGCTGCTGCGAAGCGTGCCGTCACAGGCGGCGTAATAATTCGCGAAGGACCTCGGTCATAACGGTATCGTAGAGCTCCGGCTCGAGAATTTTGAATACCTTAACGGGTTCGCCATCGGCCTGGGGATCTAAGACCAGGTGAGCTCGCCCCTCTGGTGTGATTGAAACCTTCGCATCGACAAAATCGAAAAGACGCCGCGCCGTAGCCTCCGGAGCGGAAGTGCGGATCTGCCACCGGCCCGAATCCTCCCGAATGACGCTTCGGCCTGCCGCATGCAAGAACGGGGCCGTACACCACATGTTCCGGGGCATGGCCCAGACCTCTTTCTTTGCTGTCGGATCCGCCGGTTGGGACAAAAAGGCAATCGGGTCTGCCTGAGGTTTGGTCAATGCGTAAATAAACCAGTTTTGCACCACCGGGCGAGTGGCTTCCAAAACCTCATAATGAATGAATCGCCAATAGGTCGCATATCCCCGATCCTTCCGCCATAATCCCCCGTCGAAACAGGGGCACCAATAAATGGGCAATTTGGAGCGCAACACGGCTACGTAAGCTTGCGGATCGAGCAACACATTGTATTCGTCTTGCGCGGTTGTATCGCCGATATTGAGATACAGGCGTGAGATCTTCGTGCGAAGCAGCTCCGGCTCGCGGTTTAGGGCGGCGGCAACGTCGCGGAGCGATCCCGTGCAGAAAACCGTGACGGGCACCGGACTTTGACGCAAGGCCTCTAGGAGCAGCCGCACGCCCTGCTGAAATTCATCGGGTTGACCGAGGCCCGTATCTTCGGCGGAGCGTAACTGGCCCGCCAATCCAATCGCATAAGGGATTCTTCTTTGGGTTATCCACAACATTTGCTCCAGAGGAATTCGGCCAGGGGCCTCCTTTTGCCGAGCCCCATCGTCGAGGATGACACCGCGGATGTCAAACTCGGGTAACGCAAATAGGGTAGCAAGATCAAAATGATCATCGGGATCTGCATGGGGATGATACAGATCAGTGCTGTAGAGGATCGGAATGCTGCCGCGCCGAGAATCTGTGTCTAATTGCCCGCCGGAACTGAGAATCAAAAGCCCGAAGATAAAACTTGCCAATGACACGGTGTGATCCTCCTCATGTGCCTCTCGAAATAGGAAGTAGGAATCGTCCCTTTCCGTTAGTCAAACAGTTATTCGGGGGGTACGTCCGATTGATGCGGATCCTTTAGCTTGGCACTTGATGTGGATCCTTTACCTCGGCACTCCATGATCGTTGCAAACGGGCTCAAGTCAAGAACGAAACTCTTCAGTCAAGAGTTGTAATCGGAAAACTTTCTCGGGCCTTCAAAGGTATCGACTGTATCATAGCCGTGGAGAGTGCCATTATCGTTGTGGAAAGTGTTGTTGTGGCATCGCCGGGGGGCCGAGACCTTGAACTGCCCTTGTATCCAAAGCAAGATGGGGGCTAACCGCCGGGAGCAGACTGGTATCGCTAATGGGGAATTGAATCCACGTAAGTTCTTGTGCGGAAGTTTTTCTGTGGAGAGGGTTCCGTCATGGGGACTATAGTGTCGCTTGGGCCAAAGGACCAAGTTCGCTGCGGTGCCAGGTTTTCGTGGCTGCGGCATCATTGGTTGCCCGCTCAAATTTCGTCTTCTTGGGAGGTGTGGAAGATGCCGGGATGGAAAAATCTCAGGGGGCTTTTGGCGGCCATTGTTCTGGTGTTCGCCCCGCAGGATTTCGGCTCTTCCAGTGCCGTGGCACAGATTCGATCCACCGCGGAAGAGCTATCGCAGTCCCGTGACTGGGCAAACCAGTACTTACTCGGTCCAGAAGCGCAACTTGCTTTCTCGTTTCAGATCGATGGGGAGCCATCCCGGAGCTTGCTGGAACGCGCCTCACGTACACAGGAGGAGAGGTTTCTTGACGAAAACCGCCAACAGCAAACAGTTCGATGGCACCACGTTGAATCCAATTTAGAAGTTCGCTTGGAAGCAACCGTTTATCAAGATTTTCCCGTAGTGGAATGGATGGTTTATCTAAAAAATGTCGGAACACAACCCACGCCGATCCTCCAGCGGATTTTAGGCCTGGATGCTCCGTGGCCCATTGCCGGGGACGAAATATCAATCCTGCATCACCATCGCGGTTCCTTGGCAAGCCGGTCGGATTACGAACCTTTGCAGAGCCCTTTGGAGCCCGGCACACCCTTGCGTTTTGCCCCGGTGGGTGGACGACCGAGCAACGGCGTATGGCCTTATTTCAACCTCCAGCAGAAAGATCGGGGCTTAATCGTCGTGGTAGGATGGCCCGGGCAATGGGCAGTGGAGTTCATGCTTCGTGAGGACCAAAGCGTCCATATAACGGCCGGTCAAGAGACGACGCGGCTCCAGCTTTTACCCGGGGAGCAAATCCGCACCCCCGTCATGGTTCTGCTCTTTTGGAGGGGAGATCGAATCCGCTCGCAGAATTTGTGGCGCCGTTGGATGATGGCACATGGCATGCCCCGACCGGGCGGAAAGTTGCCGCCACCGATTTTCGTGGCATCCAGCTCCCGAGCCTACGAGGAGATGATTGGAGCCAATGAGGAAAACCAAATCATGCATATCCGCCGGTATCTCGAGGAGGGACTGAAGATCGACTACTGGTGGATGGATGCAGGTTGGTATGTGCAAAAGCAAGGTTGGCCGCACGTGGGAACTTGGGAGGTCGATCTGAAAAGGTTTCCTCGGGGTTTGAGAGCAATTAGCGATTTTGCCCAGGAGCATGGGATCAAAACCATTGTGTGGTTCGAGCCCGAACGTGTTATGCCCGATACTTGGCTTTACGATCAGCGGCCCCAATGGCTGCTGACGACGTGGGGCCCGGGCGAGCACCCCTTAAGAGGGTTGAGAGCATGGCGGTCGAGCTTGTTGGGGCCGGACCCGAACGTCAGCAAAAACACAGCTTCCGTGCCGCGGCAAACGGTAGGGATTACTTGGGCCCCGGGGCGTCTTTCGTTCCATCCCGGACCTGAAGGGCAGTTCAGCGTGGTGCGCTTTACGGCGCCGGAGTCGGGTCGCTTCTTCCTCAGGGCTCGTTTCTTGGCGATCGATGCCCAGGCTACTACCGATGTGCATATCCTCCTTAATAACCAATCCATTTGGAGCGGGTGGGTTCGGCTTCAGGGTCAAGGGGAGGAATCTAGCTACCAAGGTGAACTTCAATTGCAGCAAGCCGATCGGCTGGATTTTGTGGTGGGCTATGGCAATGGAACGTATGTTTGCGATTCCACAGGCTTGGAAGTGGCTCTGGAAGGCCCTTCCGGAGCAACGTTCGATGCTGCCGAACAATTTGACCCGGAGCGCAACCCGAGCGGGCCTTGGTCGTACGGTTGGTTTGCAGCGGGCGATCGTCCCCAAGCGGAAAGCTTCCGCCTGTATGACGTGGCTGCACAACCGGCGGTGGCGACCCCCAAATTACTCGATTTGGGCAATGAAGAGGCACGCCGCTGGCTGACCGATCATATCGACCGCTTGATCACCACGCAGGGAATCGGCTTATATCGTCAGGATTTCAACATCGATCCTTTGCCGTTTTGGAGGGCAGCCGATGCGGAGGATCGCCAGGGGATCAAGGAGAACCAATATGTGTGCGGGTTTTTGGCTTTTTGGGATGAGCTTCGACGCCGGCATCCCGCAATGCTGATTGATTCCTGCGCCTCTGGCGGCCGCCGTAACGATCTGGAAACGATGCGGCGTGCCGTCCCCCTTTGGCGCAGCGATTACGCGTACGAGCCCATCGGCCATCAATGCATGACCTACGGGCTGAGTTTGTGGCTCCCCTATCACGGCACGGGGACCGTCGCGTATAGCGGAGCTCCCTATTATGGCGGAGGGCATACGCCTGTGGAGCCATACGCTTTTTGGAGCAATGCAGCCCCGTGCTTAGGTTGCGGAATTGACATCCGCGAAAAAGGACTGGACTATGAGATGCTCCGGAAGCTTTACCGGCAATTCCGCTTAGTGAGTCCGCTTTTTTACGGCGATTTTTACCCGCTTACCCCGTACAGCCAGTCGGATACGGTGTGGATTGCCTGGCAATTCGACCTCCCGGAGCAAGGCCGCGGCATGATCCAAGCATTCCGCCGTGAGAATGCCCCAGAGCCCTGTTTACGCGTGCATCTTCGGGGATTAAATCCTCAAGCAACCTACCGGCTGCAACCCGATCCCGAACAACCCCACGGCGAACTTTACACCGGGGCTTGCTTACTTCAAGAGGGCCTAAACCTCGAGCTGGCCCAACGGCCGGCCGCTATTATTATCGTGTACGAGAAAGTCGGTGAATAATCGGTAAACAAGCGGGGAAATTCGCTTACCAATAAGCTGAGCTAGGCAGAGCCTCGCACGAAACCCGCGTTCAAACGCGATTGTGCTCGGAAGACTCGGTCCACCGGTTGCTGAGATTGGAGAGCGGTCTTCCGGAGTTAAAAAGCCGCGGTTGAGGTGAACGAACCGTGGTTGCGGTGCGAACCGATCAGCTCCGATGGGACCGGAGTGGCGAGCGGCCGATTTCGAAGCCTTCAATCGCCCAGCGTGCCAGCGTCTTCGGCATCCGGAGAAGTACCGATACCGCGGAACCGATTCCCAAGGCTTTCATTTCTCGTCGAGCCGTCTCCGTGGAAACGGCTTTACGGAAATGCAAAAATCTTTGGGGTCTCGCTCCGCCAAGAATTTTGCCGGATTAATCCCCGCGGAAAACCGTGCTGAACGCGCATCCTCAAAGGTATTCGCAGAAGCTCGATATTCTTCATGTCGGGATATCTCGAAAAACCGTCCTGATCGCGCATCCTGAAAGGTGTTTACGAGGTCCTTTCCTTCCTTAAAAATCGGACTCGAGTATTAATCCCAGGCAGTCTTATTCTCAGCTCCCAAAATGCCGGAACCCATTCGAGAAACACTTTCCAATCCGCAAAGGAAACGACCCATTGTTTGTATTCCTTGTAATCCCACGGGCCCGCGACCGTAAAATCGCTGTCCGCACGCAACGTGCAATCCTCTTCATCTGAAGTAGGTGCGGAAACACGAATTTGAGACCCAGTACGTATATACCTAATGGTAACCTCCTCCCAACGCCAATCCCTTTGGATGAAGGTATCGCTTTTTTCAACAACCTGTCCCCGCCGGAGATAGTCCCTCCAACGTGCACGACGTTCCCGAGCACCTTGGAGGCATTGAGCAACCTTGGCACGAACGTTTGCTGGCCACGCAAAAATCTCCGCCACTCTCAGCAAGTCTCCATAAAAGTTGATAGCCCTGCGTCTAAACGGTGCCTGCTCCACAAAGCGTCCTAAAAGGAGCAACCTCTTCGTTAAACGCTCGTCGTAGTACTGACCCAAAAGGACCAATTCGCGGGCGACATTCGCGAATTCAAACGCTAATGAATCGACGGCAGTATAAAGCCATTCATATTCTGGAGCTTCGTATTTTTCCCATGGATCGACGATCCAATCCGGCCGGCCATCGCCCACACAGCCCACCGCGGCCTCTATCACTTCACCAAGCTTGTCCGGTAAGCGAGCGAAAAATTCGAGATTTATGGGTATTCCCTCCTTTCCCGATATGCCAGCCTTGCTTGCCAGCGAACGGGCGGTTGGCCTTTCCGGTGGTTTTTCTAGGACCTCAGTCTCCTCCAAAGATAGATACGGGGCGAAACTGGCCCGCCAAGACGGAATGCCTTCGGTTTGTCTGGTGTCCGGTGGGACAGATGCCCACTGTGTTTGGTCAACGCCAGGTTGTAATGAAGTACCGCTTAGGGGTTTTTGCCGTTCGTCGGGAGAACGTTGGAAATGCCAAATCAATGCGAGTGCAATAGTAGCCAGTCGAGCTGCCTGATGGAACTGTTGAGCTTGCCAACTTTCCCGGATGAGATCGCGGGTTGCAGTCGGAATCAACGTGATCATTTCCTTGACTAAGGGCCACTTCAAGCGAGCGATTTCTCGGACTGCCCATTTATCCATGAACCACCTTTGCACGGCCTGGGGATTTGCCGCATGGCGAAAACCGTGGCACAAGGCGTGGGTTGCTGATACCTTCCAATTGCTGCCATCACATGCGGATTCAAATATCAAATCCAGCATGAGGCTCGTCCATCGAGATGACTGCTCTACATTTTCCACCCCCTTGCTGAATTCCTGAAACATCTGATCAACTAGATGCTTTAGCTCCTCTGGCGTAGCATTGCCCGACCAAATCCAGTCTCTGCATATTTTCATGAGCGATTCATCATCGATCTGCACCCTCAGAACAAGTCCCTTGATTTTATGGCCAAGCTCAAGGTAAGCCCGGCTTACCCTGACGCGATCCGAAGCAGAGAGGTCTATTTGCGCGTGCCCCTCATACAAACTGACCATCTTTTCCCACTCGCCCGCACTTTCCCACCACGTGAGGGATTCCGGATACTGGGTGGTATTGGCCTTCGCAAGGAAGTATTGAGCATGAGTTGTTTCCTTCGCGTTGTCCCAATGCTTAACTGCCTCGCTGTAATTCTCTAGTTGATAGTGGATCGAACCGAGTAGCGAGTGCCACTTTGCATAGTAGGTGAGAGCTGGATCCTTAGGTTCGTAATCGGCGAGTAAAGTAATGGCTTGGCTTTTGATTTCGCGTGGAACGCCCGGGCTGCGTGAGAGCCTTTGGAGAAGATCGATGAGAATCTGCGTCCAGATCCTCCATTTGGTTCCACCTTTGTTTCGACTTTGAGCCAAATCCGATGATACCTCGTACCGGGCAAGAAGTTCAAAACTCTCTTGAAACCAACTTCTCTCGTCTTTTTCCCCTACCTGAAGAAGGAGTTTACCAAGCTGCGATCGCCAAATAGGGGTAACCGGGCGCCGAGCCATTTCTTCCCACGCTTGCGCTTCCCTAAACCAATCACTGGCCCGGCTGCAATCGATCTCCCACATTTGCTTGGCGGCTTCCAACACATTTCCTTCGAAATACTTTCTGTAGGCTAACATCTCGTGCTTCTCGAGCGGTTTGTTGGCCAAAGCGTAATAATAGGCCGCCAGCTCGGCTTTTTCGGCGCTGTTTTCGTTCAACGCCGCCAACCGTGCCTGGACCGCGAGGTTGCCAAAGTTCCTTCCGAAAATTCCTAACAGTTCGTATGCGGTCCCATCACTCCAAACAAAACCCACGGTTGCTCGCTCGTCTCTCTGCGAGTTGGTAATCGATTCATCTCCTGCCTGCGACAAGATTTCTTGAAGAGGCTCCCAAAACGCCTTCCACCCTTCTTCGGTCTCCACGATCCATAGTTGGTTACGGGCGCGGCTGACCGCCACATACAATCGATTCAGAAAGTACTCGACGCTAAAGCGCGTATCTTCGGCGATCCGCTCATCCTCTGCCGCATTTCGCCAGTGCCAAAAGTCAGACACGTTTAATCTGCGGAAGACCTCCCCAAAACCCACCACCGCAATAAACGGAAGCTCCAAGCCTTTTACATCGGCTGGGGTCACATAGTTGGGGGCTTTATCCGGGGGTGTTTCGATGCCTAAAGCCCTCCAAAATT
Organism: uncultured Thermogutta sp.; assembly: GCA_937128505.1. Lineage (GTDB taxonomy): Bacteria > Planctomycetota > Planctomycetia > Pirellulales > Thermoguttaceae > DTLM01. The sequence goes on along the minus strand of CAKZMM010000174.1, from coordinate 2,643 downwards.
CCCGCGAGACCTCATCATCAGGATCTGCAGGCTCAGGACCAAGCAACAACGCTCCCCCCTCGATAAGCCGGTCTAAAGAATTTGACTCGCCCGATATTAAAAGCCGCCTTACCCTCTGGTTGGGCTGTTCGTCTTCTACCCGCCAGATCTTTTGTAAGGCCGATTGATGCCCCAAGGTTTCCTGCCTCAACCACTGGAGCCCATTGCAGAGACCCGCAATCGATGGGGGATTCCGGTAGTTATAACGGAGCTCTAGAACCCCGACCAAAGGAGGTTTGCAGCCGGGAAGATGTTGAACAATGGCCCGGGCACAATCTTGGCGCACCCTAGCCCATCGGAAGCAGGCGGGGTATATCGTCTGATGAGCATCCCCGGCCAGAATAATGGGAAGCCGCGGATCTTTCAGTTCGGTCAAGTTGTAACGGACCCATTCCAAGGAGCCGAAAATCGCTGCAAGCTCTACCCGCGTGAGGTCCTGACATTCATCGCAGATGAGCACGGCATACGTGGGTGCCGTTTCGCTACGATTTTGCAGAACTTCCCACGCAAGGTCTAGATCGTCCCACCGTGGTGGTCGAAATTCATTTTCTTTACATGCGACTGTTAATCTCTTGTACCAGGGCCAAATCTTGTTCCAGACTTCCTTGTAAACCTCAAGGCTTATTTGCCGGTCTTTTCGTGCAACCACGTCTGATTCGGCATAATCCTCGGGGGCCAGCCACCGCTCCTCCCCCTCCCGATCGATGCAGTACCCTTTGATATAGCTTCGAATCGTAAACCACGCCAATTCTGCGGTTATTCCACGGCTCAACTTGCCGCGGTAGCCACAGCTTTTTTCACGTTGCCCTCGCAATAATTTTCGAAATTCGGAAAAGTCGATCCAGCCGCCCTTCCTGCTTCTTTCTAAGAATCTGTTGCGCGACGACTCACACAACTGATTGAGAGCAAACTGATGGTACGTGTAATATTCCGGTTGAAATTTGAGATCCTGGCGGCCTTCCCAGATCTTCGTTAGTCGCTTCTTTAGTTTCTCCACTAACAGTTTTATGCCTTGAGGTGCATCTTCGTCCCCTTCGAGCTTCAAACCCTCGAGCAAACTGGCACTTTGCGTGACGACGAGCAGCGGAACTTCCACTGGCTGTTTGGTATTGACAATAGCGGGAGCGGCAAGCCTTTCTACAGTGTAATAAACAAGAAGTGTGGATTTGCCACTCCCTGCCCGACCCTCGATGATGCACGGCGGGAATCGACCTGCACGCATACTTTCCAGTGCTTCAATCTCTTCCGATGACAAAGGAAGTGAAACCTCTCGGCCTGAGCGAATGCCCTGCCAGATTTCCTCGTCCGCCAGTAGGTAGGCTGGGTAAGCGCGCTCCGCATAGCGCCCGATTTGGTCGGCAAATAGGAATCCCTGCTCGGAAGCCCCGCCTTCACGCGCTTGCTTCAGCGCAGCTTCCACTTGTTCAGCGAGCTTTTGGATTTCCTCCCGGCGAGAAGAACACTCCGATGCGCTCCAGGAACCGGACTCAAGTCCAAGCAAGAAGATGTGACAGTGATTGAATTTTGGCTCGAGGAAGCGTAAGTAGTGGATGACCGAATCCCCTGCCCGCTTTTCCAGCTTCTCCCAGGCTTTCGCGGGTTCCGAGGAACCTGCGATTTCGCTGATGGCCTCGTAGATAGCGGCGCGTTCGGTATCCAATGAGATTCGTTTATAGCATCGGTCCCATAGATCGGATTCGTAAACTGCCGATGATTGATCCGGACTCGGTAATTCCCAAAGGACTGCCTTCAAATGATCCGGCAAAGCCGGTGGCATTTTGAATGCGGTCTGAGATGCACTCTGAAGCCACTGGCGGGCATGGTCCCGTATTTCCCCAGCAAATTGCTGAATTAATCCCTCATATCGGTATCACAAATGCTCCACAGAACCATCGCCATAGGCAGGATCTTCACGATATAGCAGGTCGAACAAGATCACAACGGGCACCTGTCTTCCTTCCACAAATGCCGTTTCAAGCTTGGCCACCAGCCGCAGCTTTTGAATTCGTTTCTTGAAATAACTTCGACCCAGGGGCTCAAAATAAGGGATATAGCCCGGCAGAACTTGAGTTTTCGCATCCTCGAGCTGCCGGACCACCCCTTGAACGGGTGACCGCCACTCGCCCTTAAGGTCTTTGATTGCCGGCATTTGAAACACGCAATAACCCATAATGTTACCTCCTTAAGACGAGGTACCGATCCGCTTCGCACATCTACTTTCCTCTGTAGATGCTACGAAAAGCCGACCTAGATTGTGACAACCGGCGAACAATTTTTGGACCACCTCTTCTCTGTTCCTAAGCTGGCGTGGATAAAAGCCCGGCCGCGGCCACCAAGATCCTAACTGTTTTCCGTCCGCTCGGTTGATCCGCTTTCGCTTGATCCAACAGCGGCAGCTTTCCCGACTGCCCCAGGAATCCAACCGCACAATGACTTGAAGCACAATGACTTGAATTGGTCACCGTTTTGAAAATCAAGTAATCCGTTCCATAATTCCCCTAAGTCTTTGAGGTGTTGTAAAGTTAGACTTAGAGCCTCTAACAAAATGACCTAGTTGGAAACGGGTATTTATGGTAAGGTCCTGGCGTGCAAGGAGGTACGACA
>CAKZMM010000173.1 GCA_937128505.1 uncultured Thermogutta sp. | reverse complement strand
GAGTGAACGCTCCTGCTGGGACAGCTTCTGGCACCCGCCACCCCAAAACGCCTACCTACAAAACTGACGCACACACCATTTTTTGTTTTAGTTCCGAAAATAGCCACGGCTCGTGCCCTGGCCAAAGCCGAGGATATTAGCCAAAAATTCCGACCAGTTTTTTAAATGAAGGCGGGCTCCAGCGAGAAAAGCGTCTTCAACTGCCTGCGGGCATCACAATCACATAGCAAAGTCGCGGGCCTTTCCATAGCATTTTGAGCATAGTGGGACGCCGGAACAACGCGGTCGTGCCACTCGTTCTATGCCGATGGGTGGAACGTTCTATGCCGATGGGTGAAAAATGAATGAGCGAGGCATCGCCCTGGAAGCGATTGTACTCGTTTTACGTCAGTGGGGGAAAGTTGGGTGTCGTATGCGACCAATCCCCCGCGTGACCCGTTGGGGTCAGTGGGGCGAAAATAGGTCGCATTTTGCAAAGAAAAACTTCTGGTGTGAACGAGGTGTCATCTAGAAAAACAAGTGGGGGCTGTCTGGAAAGGATGAACTCTGGGAGCTTTTCGGCAGATTAATGGTTGCTTATCAATGTTCGATTTCCCCCCGGCTTACAGGAAGTGGCACTTTCCAAACGGTGTGTGCCCGGTTTCAAGCGCTTTGGGTAACTGCTTCCGCGAGGGCTTGCCGCGAAATAGTCGGCCAAAGGCCCTTTTTGAAAGGTAGCTACCCGGAGGTGCCCTTCCCCATGCTCATAATTTTGAGTAGAAAGTTCATCTGTCAGATACCTCTAGAGCGAAACGCGGTAGAGAGCTGAAATAACGCATAAAGAAGGTCGTCAGTCAAGCGGTATTGTCCAGAACCCGGCTGTGAAGTCAGCCGGCTTAAAGGCGACAAAAACTTCATCGGCGGCGAATTTGAGCAGGAGGCTTCCGATCACCTAAGCGGACGAACTCTGGGTGGACAATCGCAATTTTAAGCTTTCAGTAATTTTGATTTTTAAGGTAAACACCTGCATGCGACGCATCCTTGTAACCAGTGCACTTCCGTATGCGAACGGTCCCATTCACCTCGGTCATTTGGTGGAGTACATCCAGACCGACATCTGGGTACGGTTCCAAAAGCTTCTGGGTCACCGATGTATCTACGTATGTGCGGATGATACGCACGGCACGGCGATTATGGTGACCGCGCGACGGTTGGGAATCTCGGAAGAGGAACTAATTGCCCGGATGTACGAGTCGCACACACGCGATTTTGCTGACTTTCAGATTCATTTCGACAACTACGGGAGCACCCACAGCGAGGAGAACCGGGAGCTTTGCGGGGTGGTTTGGGCGGCCTTGCGTCGGGCCGGATTGATCGTGGAAAAAGAGGTAGCACAGCTTTTCGATCCCGTGCAAGGGACTTTTTTGGCGGATCGGCATGTGCGGGGCACGTGTCCGCGGTGCCGAGCCCCGAATCAGTACGGCGACAATTGCGACAAATGCGGGGCCACGTACAGCCCCAGCGAGCTGATTGAACCCATCAGTGCCTTTTCGGGGGTTAAGCCCGAGGTGCGGACTGCGAAGCATCTGTTTGTGGTCATCGAACGATTGCACGATTTTTTGGAGGAGTGGACTCAACGCAGCGGGGCTTTGCAACCGGAGGTGGCCAACTACTTAGCCAACGTTTTTTTGTGCGAACCCCTTCGCGATTGGGATATCTCGCGACCGGCTCCGTATTTCGGCTTCGAGATCCCGGACGCTCCCGGCCAATATTGGTACGTGTGGTTCGATGCCCCGATCGGCTATATGGCATCCACGCTTCAATGGTGTCGGCGACAGGGTGAGGACTTTGATCGCTGGTGGCGGGATCCGGAGACGGAGATCCATCATTTCATTGGCAAAGACATCACCTATTTCCACACGTTGTTTTGGCCCGCGATGCTCAAGACCGCCGGGTTTTGCCTGCCCCGCAAGGTCCATATTCACGGCTTTTTGACCGTAAACGGCGAGAAGATGTCCAAGTCGAAGGGAACCTTCGTCGAGGCCGCCACGTACCTGAAGCACTTGGACCCGGCATACTTGCGTTACTACTATGCTGCGAAACTTGGGCCACAAATCGAAGACATTGATTTGAATCTCGATGAGTTTGTGACTAAGGTGAATAGCGACTTAGTGGGTAACGTCATTAATTTGGCCAGTCGGCTAGCTCGGTTGTGCGAAGGCAAGCGGCTTGCGTTGCTTTACCCGGACGATAATGGGCTCTTTGCTCAGGCAGCGGAGCAGGCTTCAGCGATTGCCGCTGCCTACGAGGCTTGCGATTTCAATCGGGCCATGCGATTGGTCCTACAGCTCGGCGATCGGGCCAATCAATACGTGGACCGCATGGCCCCGTGGCACCTGCGGAAAGATCCCGGTAAGCAGGAGGAGCTACGCAGCGTTTGTACAGTAGGCTTAAATTTATTTCGAGTCATCGCCTTGTACTTGGCACCCGTCTTGCCGAAGATTGCGGAAAAAACCGGTGAATTGCTCGGCAAACCGATCCAACACTGGGACGAGTCTCAGACGCCGCTCCTTGGCGTGACAGTCGGCCAATATCAGCCACTTTTGAGTCGGGCTCGTCGTGAGCAAGTGGAGGCGATGATCGCCGAAAGCCGCGAGCCCGAGGAGGCAGCCGAAAAGGCGGAGGGCGCGGCTAGCGCGGCAAACAGTTCACCGGCGGCTGCCGCTTGGGGCAAATCTCGGTCACCGCAGGAACAAGACACAGCGGTATCCCCGGAGGACGATAAGCCTCTAGTGGCTGAGCCTTTATTGCCGGAGATAAGCTTCGACGAATTTGCCAAAGTGGATCTACGCGTGGCACGGGTCCTTGCGGCCGAGGATGTCCCCGGGGCACAAAAGCTGCTCCGGCTTACCCTTAGTTTGGGGGGTGAAAACAAGCGGACGGTGTTTGCCGGGATAAAGGAAGCTTATCGGCCGGAGGACTTGGTAGGGCGGCTCGTCATTTTGGTGGCCAATCTGGCGCCAAGAAAAATGAAGTTTGGAATTAGCGAAGGGATGATTCTCGCCTCGGGCGAAGGTGGAAAAAACGTCTTTCTCCTGAGCGTGGATGAAGGGGCCAAACCGGGCCAGCGCATCCACTAGTGCGGCCATCACCAGGTGTGATTGCGCAGGAGCCTTCCGGCATAGGACGCTGCCGGGAAACCGAAGCCGGAGAATAGCGAACCGGGCCAAATCGGGTTACCTGATTTGAGAACGCCCCAAGCAAGGTTTTTCGCCTACGGAATTGCTGGAATTTTCGGATCACATCGCGGAAAATGTGTACGAGTGGCCAACCGAGGTTTTAAGCCTCGAGATTTTCCTGCCAAATAGAGCCTTCCTTAAAAGAATCGAGTTCCCGAAGTTTTTGGCCGATTCGGTACCGCCTTTTTTATCGAGGAGGCACACCATGCAACGTTCCATGAGTCGCCGAGTCTTCGCGAAACGGTGTGCGGCCACTGCCGCAGTTTTGGTGAGCAGTCCGGCGATTTTTACTCAGGGGCAATCGCCCAACAATCGAATCATGGTGGGCGTTCTTGGTATGTCGCGCGGTGCAGCATTGGCTCGGGAATTTGCGGCCCAAACTGATGTCACGGTGAAGTATGTCTGCGATCCCGACCGCAACCGACTTCTACCGGTGGCCGAGCAGTTGTCGAAGGCGGGTCATCCTGCGATCGGTGTCACGGATTTGCGGCAGATCCTCGACGATGGCGAGGTCGATGCGGTCGTTGTGGCCACACCAGATCACTGGCACGCACCGGCAACGATTCTCGCCTGCGCTGCCGGCAAGCATGTTTATGTAGAAAAGCCTTGCTCGCATAATCCCGCGGAAGGGGAATGGATGGTGGCGGCAGCCCGGAAGCACAACCGCGTAGTGCAAATGGGTACGCAGCGTCGAAGTTGGCCCGCTTTGCGCGAGGCGGTGCAGCGACTTCAAGAGGGAATTATTGGGCGCGTGGTAGTGGCCCGATCGTGGTACAACGCGTTGCGGGGGCCTATCGGCCGGCTTCAAGCCGCACCGGTTCCGGAAGGATTAGATTGGGGGCTTTGGCAAGGGCCGGCACCCCGGCGTCCCTATTTGCAGGGAATCGTCCACTACAACTGGCATTGGTTTTGGCACTGGGGGACCGGGGAAATCGGAAATAACGGCGTTCATGGGATCGACCTGTGCCGCTGGGGCTTAGGGGTCGATTATCCGGAGGAAGTCACTTCCGGAGGAGCTAAGCTCTATTTCGACGATGACCAAGAAACACCCGATTCCCAAGTGGTTACGTTTCGATTCGGGCGGACAATGATTAATTGGGAAGGGCGTAGTTGGCACGGCCGGGGCTTTGAGGGCGAACGTTTCGGTGCTTCCTTCTTGGGCGAAAAAGGCTCGCTTGTGATTCTCGGGAGCGGTTACAAAGTTTACGATCGGCAGGACAAACTTTTGGAGCAGAAATCAGGACCTGGTTCGGATCGGCTGCACATCGAAAATTTCCTCAACGCGATTCGGCAATCCGCTCCGCTTAACGCCGAGATCCTCGAGGGGCACAAGAGCACCTTGCTGTGCCACCTCGGCTCGATTGCGCACCGGGTTGGGCGGGTGCTGCGATGCGACCCAGCCAATGGCCACATCCTGAACGATCTTGAGGCGATGCGGCTCTGGACTCGGGAGTATGAGCCGCGTTGGGAGCCCAAGGTCTAATCTTTTTGGGGCTACTTTGTTTTTGCGAATACGTTGTTTTCCTCGTAGCATCCGTTTTCTTCAAATGATTCGCGTCGAATTTTGAAGCCTTTTTGTTACAAGAGGCCGATTTCTCTTGCGCTTTTCTTACACGCTCAGGCCGCGGGCATAACCTATATTTCGATGAGCGCTACTAGTGGGGATATTCGGCGGCGCAATTCTCGAGAAGAAGCAATTAGCGGACCCCGGGCGCAAACACGCCGCGGAATTGCCCCCCTTGGATGGTTCGCGTTTCCCATGGCACCTTTAGCGGATTTGACGGTCGGTGCGGGATCTCCGGAACATCAATTTTCGGTCCATTCTTTCAAGGTGTCTCGATGATTCTCGAGATCGTTTACTACTATCCGCGAATTTTTGGAATTAGCAGAACGCCTTAGAAAGTCGTAATTACCGAAATAATCGGCCGTTCTTGTAAGATCGGCAAAGCTGATTTGGATTCCTGTATAAACTCCATTGGCACATGTTACTGATTCACTGAGGCAGACTTCGTCCGACAGATTGCGAAATGAGTGTTCGAGTTTCTTCACCCACACAAACGCATCCTTTACGCCGGTTGGCGAGCCGAATTGGTGAAATATCTACGCTGCCCCAAGTGGCCCAGCGGGTTATTGAAATCGCCTCCGATGATCATTCCGGTGCGCATGACTTAAAGCAAGCCCTCGAAAGTGACGTATCGCTCAGTGCGCGGGTATTGCGAATCGTGAACTCGTCCGCTTTCGGCTTGCGTCAGCGGATCGCCAATTTGCAAATGGCGGTTACTTATTTGGGATTCCGCCAGATACGCAACCTGGCCTTGACCGCCTGTATTGCCGAGATTTTCCGCAACTCCGAACAGATCGGCAGTTACCGCCGCGATCATCTGTGGCGACATTCGGTCTCTGTGGGAATCACCGCACGGATGATCGCCATGCGGCGAAAGATCGATCAGTTCGAGGAGATTTTTTTAGGGGGTCTCCTTCATGATATCGGCATTGTGTTCGCCGATCAGTACGATCATCCTAAGTTTCGGAAGATGGTGCTCAGTCTGCGGCCGGGAGAAAGCTTGGAACAATTCGAACGGACTCATCTCGGCTATACTCACAGCGAATTGGGGGAGCTGGTCGGGGAAAAATGGAATTTTCCGGCGATGACCCGTTCGGCAATTCGTTTCCATCTCGATCCAGGGAAGGCACCCGCGGAATTTGTTCGAGCCGTACACTGCGTGGCCTTGGCTAATTACTTGATCACAATTAAGGGGTTACCGTCTGTAGGGATGAATCTGACGCCGCCCCCGACGGAGTCCGTGACTGCTCTTGGCCTTGCACGCTCAGACTTGGAAGCGATTCTGCTCGATCTGGATGATGAGTTGTCGCGTAATGCCGCGCTCCTGGGGCTGTAATCTTGGAGAAAAACGTGGAGATCGATCACATTTGAGCGAGGCTACGAGGGAAGATCGCGGATGGTTCAGGGAATTTCTATTTGCGGTGACCGAGTTCCGAAGGCTTAAGGAACCATGTTGCTCGACCTAAGTCGGTTATTCCCGAATGCGGGGGTCCCTACGGACGAAAGCCGCAGCTTAAGCCTTTTAGCTGAGTGGCTGGCAGACTTCAATCCGCGACTCCTGTTTCTGGCGCAGCGCGATGGCCAATTGACGGCTGTAGAACTTTTCGGTCATGCGGCCCTTCAGGATGAAGCGTACAGATTATCTCAGCTCCTGAATTCTAAACTGCAAACACAACGATTTTGCAGCTTTGCATATAATATTGCAGGCGAACTATTCACAGCATTCGGGTTACGATTACCTTTCGAAACTTTGGGCGCCATTCTGGGGGGCATTCTACTCGGTGGCGACGACGTCCCGAAACGGCTTCAACAGCTTCAGGGCGCCTTGTTGATGGCTGGGCGATTAGCCTGGGCCGTCATCGAGAAAGACCATGAGTTAAAGCGGATGGTCGCCCGGAAACATCAACTTCTTGGGGAATTGGAGTCGTTGCGTCGGGCCCATGCCGAGACCTTGGCGCTTGTGCATCGCGAACAAGAGAAGCGACTGCTGGCCGAACAGGAGTATGCAAGGCGGCTGGAAGCCGAGGTAGCCGCGCGATCGGCCGCTCTGGAGGAAGCTGCGGCGGATGCCAGGCGTCAGTCCGAGCAACTTCGCACGTACTCCCTCGCCTTGGAGCAAGCTCTGGCAGCACATGAGCAACTGACCGAGGCCGCTGAAGCGGCCAGTCGGGCCAAAAGCGAGTTTCTGGCCAATATCAGCCATGAGGTCCGTACGCCACTTACTGCGATCCTCGGGCATGTAGATCTAATGGCCGAGCAACTGAAGCCTGGCACTTCCACTTCTCATTCCCTGGAGGTTATCCGTCGGAACAGTCGGTATCTGTTAACGATCCTCAACGATCTCCTCGATTTGGCAAAGGTCGAGGCCGGAAAGCTGCGCGTCGAAAAGGTCCGTTGCTCGCCTGGCGAGATTGTCGCGAATCTGCGCGAGCTGATGGACGTTCGGGCCCGGGAAAAGGGTTTGCCGTTATTGGTCGAGACGGCACGGCTACCGGCGACAATCGTCACCGATCCGGTTCGGGTCAAACAAATCTTGCTCAACCTTGTGGGAAACGCGATCAAATTCACCGATGTTGGTCACGTGCGACTCCGCGCGACCTTCAATCCCTCCGATGACCGACAGGGTACTTTAATCTTCGAAGTCATCGACACGGGGATCGGAATCGATCCGCAGGACCTCGAACGGCTGTTTGAGCCCTTCGAACAAGGCTCCATAGCAATCGAGAAAAAAGTCGGCGGAACCGGCCTCGGCTTGGCGATTTGCAAAAGGCTTAGTGTGCTGCTCGACGGGGAAATCTCCGTGGAGAGCCAGCCCGGTAAGGGTAGCACCTTCCGTGTGAAGCTACCGGTCGAGTACTCCGACGAGCTGCCCGAGGACGAAAAGCCTCAGTACGAGTACTCCGCGGGAGTTAAGTCGCTTCATGGCCGCATCCTCCTTGTGGAAGATGCGATGGATAGCCGGCTTCTGATCCAAACCATCCTCGAGCGCGCGGGAGCCGAGGTCCTCACGGCCACTACCGGGCGCGAGGCAGTCGAACTAATACTGGGCCACGCTGCGGCACGCTGTCAGCGGGAAAAGCCGCCCACCGCCCGCCGGAGCGTCGATCCTCAACCGTCTGCCCGCACGACTTCGAGCCGGTTAAACGATCCCAAAGGGCTTTCGAATGAGGGGAAACCTCCTTACGAAAGCTCTGCCGGCTTTGGCCTCGAGGGCGAGGATATTCACGACTCACTGAGCGACCTTTGCGCATTACATGAGGAATGGCACAGCGGTGCCGACGAGCAAATTCCCGACAGAGCGTCGCCCGTTTCCGTGTTTGATCTGGTCTTGATGGATATTCAGCTCCCGGAAATGGATGGCATCAAGGCTACGGAATATCTCCGCAATCACGGATATACCGGAACCATTATTGCTCTAACGGCAAGCGGCGAGTTCGAAGAGCGAAGCCGCTATGAAAAAGCGGGTTTCGATGGCTTCCTAGCTAAACCCATTGACCGACACCACCTTGTTAACGAAGTTTCCCGGTATCTCACGGCGAAGGCAGCCGTTTGAAGGCAGGTTTCGACCGGGAATGCGTGACGTAAGTCGCTCCGATCAATTTGATGCGGATTTCCGTCGCTCCATCAATTGCTCGATTGCGGCGGCAATCTGCGCCCGGCGTGCTAAGATGGGGCCCGGTTCCTTAGTGAATTCGGTCATGCTCGTGGTAATTTCCGGCGGCACTTCCAGCAAGTCTTCGAAAGCCGCGCGATCCGATTCCGCGAGGTTCTTTGTACCGGTAAGCAGTTCCCGAAGCAGATACAGCATCTCGTAATCCTCCACTCCTTCTCGCAACATTTCCCAGCGGATGCTCGAAACGGGAGGATCCAAAACCGGCTCCCCACCCGATTTACCGGGGACAGCCGCCCGAAGCGGCGGATAGATGAACCGACCATCACCGTTGCCCCAGTGCCGTTTTACACCTCGCGGCGTGGAATAGCCGCTCACGTAACTCATGGGGTCTTGATAAGGATTTTGCGGCTGGTCGGGATAGGCTGCCTCGGAGGTCCAGTAGTTGGTTTGCCAAATGAGGATTCCATCAATTTTCCGTTGCCATGTTTGCCATAGCCAAACGCGTAGCTCGGTTGCCGGATGATCGATGAAAAGCGTGCAATATGGGGCCTTAGGTCCGGTACAAACGTACCACCAGAACTTCTCGCCGACAGCGCGGCGTTTTTCGGCCATTTCGTGGTTGTAATGCGGCGTGATCGGGCACCATATATCCACGGGGGCTTGCAACTTGTCATTGGGTTCCTCGGTGAGCATCCGCCGCAAACCCGGTGCATATCGCTTCAAACGCTCCATCCCCTTCGTGACGAACTCGTAGTCTTTGGGCTCCGGCTCGTCAAACCAGTAAACGTAAGCCATCGAAAGCCAGCCTTTTTGCCCCAGGTGCTCCTCGAGTTGTTTCACATAGCTCGAAAACATCGCTTGGTACTGGGGCGTATTCTCTTTGTAGCCCAGAAGTTCGGGCTCATAGCGCTCGTGGAAGCTTCCACCTCCCATCCCCTGCAACTGCAAAATAAAATTCGTGAAACGAAACTTCCCCAGCACGCGGTCCATTTCTCGATCGAAAGCACGGAAATCCAACTCTGCCCGCGGCGGATCGCTATCAGGAATGAAGCGAACCCGAATCGGATCCAACGGTGCCGGCGAATAAGGGCTGATGCGGTGTTCTGCGAAGCTTTGCCAGTAATGGTCCAAGACAAGGCGTCGTTGTTCTTCTGTTTTTAGTTGATGATATTGAAACACAGAGCGGGGGTTAAAACCGAAAGCAGTCTCCAGATGATTACGTTCGGGCAAATTGAACCCCCAAACCCGCAATTGCACGGGTACGTGTGTTTCTCCCAAGTCCGTCCGCAAAATGATGTGGCCACGGTAGGAGCCAGCCTTCGTATTGGCGGGGACATAATAAATAACCCAAAGGGGTTGATTGGTCTCGGCGTCCAGTTCCAGCGGCTCTTCCAACGGGGGCAGGGCATCCGGCCACCAATCCCGCGTGCCCGTCTTATCGGTCGGATGCTCCACAAAATGGTAGTACACCCAGTTGATTCGCACGTTTTCCGGGCCAATGACGGCACCATTTGGTCCTCGGAGTTCGCTCGATCTGGCCTCCAAGAGTCGCACGGGCTTTTCTGGTCGCAGCACGACCTGCACGGCTTCCCAATCATTGCCCGCTGCCGCCAATTCCACGACCTTTGCGCCGGAAGCAGGCCGCGGGCGCGTGCGGCCCACTTTCCACGGCGCTTCGCACCACCAAAGTCCCAAGGGCTCCGCTCCCTGGAGCTCAAGCCGCGATCCGTAGTCCGATCGCTCTAAATACCCGGGCGTTTGCTCGGAAGCATGGCCAAAAGCTAGTGCCGCAGCCGAATGCGTCCATGAGGGGAGGATTCTTGTGAAACCGTCCAGCCACTGCGCATCAAAAAGTCGCAATCTTGCCGCGGCGCCTGGGGTTGAACGATCGTCGCTGAGAGAATCCGCCCGCAGGTTTGTCGGAATGGTCCCAACCATTAAAACTAGAGCCATTTTCCAAACGAGGTTATTGAGTTGTTTCTCACTCCGCCGCGACATGCTGTGCTCTCCTCTTTTAATTCGAGTTCCTTTGATCGCACAATAGTCCTTTTGAGAGCCTCGGAAAAATCGGGTTGTGTCGGAAAACAAAAATGGTTGTTAGCCGCGAATTTGACGCCGATTCTCACTCGGAGTCATCCCCGGTATTCGAAGCGGGGCAACTATCCCAGACTCAAAATGAGTAACCGGGTGAAGGGGCGAGCGGTGATCCTCAATTGGGTTACAGCCGTGACCCCTCAAGTTTTGATCCACAATAAATCCTTTGCAATGATTTCCATGCATTTAGGAATCATTGGGAGGTTCGGGAAGCTAAACATCCAATCGGGGCCTGGTCTTACAAGCCAAAGGAATATCGCGTTTGGTAAAGCGTCGTGCGTTACCCGAGTTCACCTTTTCCTGGACCGGGAATGGTTCCCATTTGCTCAGACCGGGAATGATCGGTGACGTAGTCTGTCGCTCCAAAAGGTGCAAAAGGCAACTTACCGCGTTCCATCACACCTACGTGCAATATGTGATGTATGGCCCGAATCAAAATATTTATTGCCCAAACCCAGGTAGGACGCGAGCACTCGTCTTACCTCGTTGCCGATTTACCGGTATCCACACTTTAGGACGGCAGGGCTTCCGCATCTTTAAATCCCAATCTCGCAAGCATCTTTAAAGCTCTTACACAGCTCGAAAAAAGGTACGAACAATCGGGGTTTTGGGCCAAAGTTGTCTTTTTTGCGAAAGCAAAACGTTTTCTCTTTTTTGCGAAAGGTGGATGCAGTCAGCAGCGGATTACCGAGTGAAGATAAACGATATTCGAGGGGCAAGATCTTTGGGCCTCATTTCGAGCGATGTGGTGGATGCGCTTTTTGGCTCCCCACTCCCAGGCGAATAAGGGGTAGCAGATCGCGGGCGGCGTCTTCCGTCAAATTGAAGATGGTAAATCCCTGACTGCCTAGAGTCCGGGCCCAGTGGATTTGACCCACGGTTCGATCCGCGGACAGACGCCAAGCACCGATCCCGGGATATATCGGGATGCGCCCTTCTACCAGCTTCAACTGATTCTCCACCAGGCGGACAAAGGCCGCATCTTCCTGGGTATAGTCCATCGGGCAGACAAAATCGAGATAGCCCTCCTTAACCCAGAGGACCCAGTCTTGGCCCACAGATTCACGGCATTCGGGATAGGCCCCAAAGACGGCTGCCGAGATCTTGACCCCTGGCCGCAGACGGCGTGCGCGTTCGGCTACCGCGGCCACCAATCGCGTAATTTGCTGGCACCGCCAGTTCCGGTATTGGGCCCGCAAACTTCCTTGGTGACAATCCATAGGCCACGACTTTACAGGGTTTCCTAGCTCTGCCTCGAAGCGTTTACGACAACCCTCGCAATAGCAATGATCGCCGTCCGGATAGCGGATGTAATCGAAGTGGATTCCCGCCACGGGATATTTTTCGACCACCTCGAGCATGCTATCGCGCTCCAGCTCGAAATTACGCGGATCAGAGGGGCAAAGCCAGTTCGTCTGCGTCCCGCGCGCACTGAGCTGCAAACGACCTTCTCGACGCAATTGTTCGACGAACTCCCGAGGAGCCCCCGAGAGATTATGGTTCACTTTCCAAACGTGCACCTCAATTCCGTAGCGGTTGCATGCCTTGACGCACTGTGCGATTTGATCCCCGTAACGGCGAAAGGTATCGCTTTCCGGCAAGTATTGGCTCGGGTAATGCGCTAAACCCGCCCACAACATGTTGGGGAGGATCATATTGAAACCGGCCTCGGCCAATTCCTGGGCCGTTCGCTCCCAATCTCCCGGGTAAGCGCCGGTACCAGAATGATTCCAAAACGCGCGACCCTCCACCTTGGGACTGGGCATACTGCGGGCATAAGCGACTATAAATTGCTCGCGGGCTCGCGATGCTAATTCCACACTGCGTAGAACATCACCGCGCTTTGAGGCGGATTCAGCGTCTTTCAAATTCTTTACCGCTTGCTGATACAGCCGCTTCGCCTCGGCTTCGGTCGCCTGGGTGAGAAACGCTTGAAGCTGCGACCAATCCCGGCAATGGCCAATCGTTTCCGCGCGACGGATCGCCTCCTGAACCATCGTATTCCATAACGGTGGGTGTATCGCGCCCAAAATCGCCGCCAAAAAGCGCAGTTTGGCACTGCGGTCATCCTCGAGGATGATGTGGCTAAAAAAAGCTCCGTGGGGACTCAACGTAGCAGCCGCTTTTCCTGTCGATCGACCCTCCCAGTCATACCAAAGGCCGATGACCCGGGCCGCTCCGGGTCGAGCCGGATCCACAATCGGCTCCTGAATATTCCACGAAGCCTGCCTCATTGAGCGTGGCAATCCCTCGATGGGGGCACTTTCGAATCGCACCTCGGCCAGCCCGCCTTCTTCCGCAGGACGAAAGTAGCTTAGCCGGGCGATCCCTAAGCGTTCCGCTATAGAGGCGGGCAAAACGTAGCAGGCGAAGAGTTTACCGCCACCGTCTAAGAATTGCTCTACGGCCCGGACAGTCTCTTCATCGAGGTCGGGATGATACGGTAGCACTAACACGCGGTGACCTTGCAGACCCCCCTGGGATATTGCGACGGGATCAACCCGATCAAAAAGAATTCCCAGCTCCTCGAGCATTTTGCCCATGTGCTCGGCTGTGTTAAGGGCCGTACGGAGCTCACTGCTCCTTGAGGCTTCAGCACGTGATGGAACAAGGAGGGCCACGTCGTTCCAAACGGCGGAAAGCCGCCGCAACCGAACCACCGCATCGACGCTCTTGGAACGCCATACGGAAATTCGGATACCATCTACGGCATGCCAACCCTTCGGAACTCCTTCGACCGAGAACTCATCCTTGCGCAGTCGAATCTGTTGCCAACCGTCATTTGCCAAAGCAACCGCGCCGGCAAACCATCCATCACCACTTCGAAAATAAAGCGAAAGCCGCATGCCGGCATCGGGACGATCGGTCCACAGTTCGAGCACGAAAGATCCCGCCCCTGCCAAATTAAATTGGTTGTCCCGATCGAGAATGGTTCGCGGCAAGTCCGCGTCGGTCGCAAAAGGAGCCCGGAACTCCAGTACCCGACGCCCATCGTCACTTACCATCTCCGGTGCTGGTGTTCCGGCTAAGGCCCGCCACGCGCTGGCCGCCGCCTGCGAATCTCCGTAATCAAACGCATCGATCAGTAACTCCGAGTTTGCCGGTGTCACCGGAGCAATCGCCGCCCAAATAAGGAACATAATGGGGAGCAAGCTACGGGAGCGCATAGTCTCATTCCTTCCGATTGTTGAGGAAGTCCTTCACTACCAGTAAGAGCTCCGGAATTTACTCACAAGCTGAGCTATGATTTTAAACCGATATGTTTACATGCAGTTATCGCTGGAGGAGGTAAACGATAATTCTTTCCGCACAATGCGCAGCTTTGAATTAATGCACTTATATCCAGTTATTGCAGGGGCCGAGCTGAGTATTCCAAAGTCTGCAAATCTCGGGCACACCCAAGCTGAGATCACAAAGTGGAGTTAGAGGCTCAAACGGGTTGGCGTGAATCACTATGATGATACCCACTCGTCGCAGCTTTTTCATCCACCGATCCAGAAAAATGCATCGCCCGCGCAAAAGCTGCTTTTTGGAGAAGTCTTATGTGGCTGAGAAACGATGGTTTACTCGCCGGACATTCTTCTATTGATAGTTTTTCGGGAGGGCTTGGGCTGCTTCAATCCGCGCGACTCACGTTCGTCTAAACGGTGTGAAAAAGCACGCATTCTTATCAGAAAAGCAGTTCAGAAAGTCGATCGGCGAGAAAAATATCGCGGAAATCTGCTCAGCCAGGTAAAAGACAGTCACGTAAAAGACGAGTAGGTATAAGAGAATCAGCAACCTACAAGAGAAGTCGCCCAATAAAAAAAGTGGGTTGCGGCTTACCAGGGCCACGTGCATCAGCACGTTCCTTATGGTCGGGCGTGGATAACGCATTTTGCCGACCAAGCCTGAAATCGCCCCGCTCGTAAGCGGCAACCACACTTCCCCAGAACGGCCGAGTCAGTTGTGCTTCGCTACTTGCCCTCCTTTCTATGATAGCTTGAGGCGCACTTCCCAACCCCACCATTACCATGGTGCCCGGCACCGACCCAATCCGCCGTTCAAAGCTCCCGAAACACGGCCACCGGATTGGCCATCGATTTTCCCTGGAGCGTTGACGTCTACCTTCTCCGTCTTGCAATTCACCCGCAATCTTTTGAATCGTTATCCTTCAGGTTCATACGGAGGTTTTTGTGGTGACATGACGTGATATTCCTCGTCGGTGCGAGCTTGCTGCGAGCGTCGTCGGCTTGCCGCGGCCCCAGTCGCGCTTAACTCGGTGGCCGCGTGCGGGGCGGGTATGGCGGCTGAGAAACATAGTCCCGCACCCCGGCCTGAAGACGCTCTTGCTGCACATCCAATCGATGCCTTCGCACCAGGGCACCCAACTGTCCGTTGGGTGCCCCCAACCCAGGCCCCGACCGAGCCAACCGCAGCGCAGACCAGATCCAAAACGGACGCGGCGCGACCAACCGACTGAGCATATGACCACCTGCGAGCTGTGGCCGGGCTGCAGCGAGCCGTACCTGCCGATGATCCCCACGACTGCCGAACGGACTGCCGGGGCATTAGCTCGGAAAATCCCGAAGCACCCACCCCGATCGACTCACCCAACGCCGGTCCAACAAATCCTCCAGGCAGGTCCGCGACTAGCTCGCATCTTCACCGCCGCTTGCGGTGTGCAGGTGCTAGCCGCTTCATCGTCCTCCGGCATAAGGTATATGCCCCAAGCTTTAACAAAAGCAAAGGCAAATCCCGCAGACAAGCGATTTTTCTCTTGGCCTCATCCGGCACCTTTGGCATATAACCAAAGGTTTCCGGATTGCCTATGGCTTACCTCTTTTGACCGGGCGAGTAAGCCGGAAAAAACTGCCGGTCCCAAAAGCCTTTCCCAAATCGCAATCCCCATCCGTCTGCATACTCCTAAATTGCCAGCCAACTAAAGTGCCATCCAAGACGAGATCCACCTAGAGCGCCGGCCCAAAACGGCCCATTCCGGCGGTTTGACAGCCGATCCCCCGGGCCGAATCCTCCTCGGTCTCCGTCGTGCGACTATCAGTGTGCCGGTCGTACCATTACTAGAAGTGCAGATTCATGCCATGCCGGCTGACACAGCCTGAAAGCTGCACTCTTTAAGGGGAAATTTGCGCAAAGCTTGAACGAACGGCAAAATCTTCTTGCAGCTTACTTGGGGGCTAGCGGCCGGAATCGAACTTGCAGAGTGATCGGCCCGTTTGATCCCGTTATTCGGATTGCCAGCTTCGTGATTCCCGTATTCTGCCGTTCAGGAGGTGGTGGATTACAAGGCAGGGTCTCAAACCGGGCATTTTCGACGCCGGATATTTCGGCCATCAGCCGTTTCTCCCCAAGCGAAAGGATGGCTTGAGAACCTTTGATTTCGACACTGGCTCGAGTATGCATTTGCCAGATGATTTCCGCGCCTTGGCTCCCCTCAATAGTATCGGTGATCATCAGTTCACCATGATTCCAAAGCTGAACCATCCGCCGAACCTTATCCGCCAGCTTGCGATAAGCCGGCGTTAAGTCGGCTTCTGCCAGGCAGCAGTCGCCCGTCGATTCGAAACGGCTAATCGGCGCCACGGCTTGCGGATCTTGATTCTGGCCGTTGATCCAAAGGGTGTTTTGACCGGCCGTGCCTAGTCGGTAATACGTCCAGCGTTTTCCTCCGAAATAGTCGGGCAGGTTGTAATTGTCCGGTCCGAGGTCCGTGGCCCAACGGACTCCCAAAGCATCGAAAACAAAACTTCCCAGCTCCAAGTGGGAATGATTGACGCGGTTGTCCCCGCCTTTAAAGCCGACATACCAGGCTTCAGGATCTTCCCAACTGGTGCGCATCATGACCACATCGATGCGGCGAAAATGCCGGCTGAGCGGTTCGTCTTCCAGGCCTTTTCCGGCGGGATTAAACCACCAGAGGTGCAAAGGCCCTTTGCGTTGGATGATCGTACGCTCGTGCCACGCGTATTGTGGATAGTTAAACTGCCTGGCCAGCCAGAACATCTGCGGCGCGCTGCCCACCGACTCGCTCCCGTCGGCAAAATTGAAGGCAAGCCGCGTGGGACCGATGCTATGTATGCGGAAGTCGCCGGTGCGGTTGAAGCCTGGGAATCCACTCAATCCGAAATCGCTTCCCAGCGCCGTTTGCAGGCCCGCCAGCATATAAACCGTATAATGGGTGGCATAGTTCCAATAACCCGGCCCCTCGGCGTAAGCACCATCGGGAGCAAATTCACGCATCGCCACCTGAACCGACCGACAAGCCTGATGGACAATCCAAGCGGCAAACTCCGGCTCATCTTCAGCGATGGCCAAGGCTCCCAAGGTCATGCCGCCATTGCACACCTGGTTCCAGTTGTATTGAGTTTTCGACCACCATCCGCCGGAACGATAAACTTTTTCACCGGGCCGAAGCCCTTTTTCCAAAATGGCCTGGCGGATCGTGGTTCTGTCTTGCTCACTGAGGTAGGAAAAAAGCCAGTCGTAGCCGATAGCCAATGCATGGGTCATTTCCGCCGTATCCAAGAAGTGTGATGGGTTCCAATCCTGAAACCCCGCCGCCACGAGCATTTCGTCGCGGGCCCGTTGGGCAAAGCGCTCGTCCCCATCCAATCGGTAGATGGTTGCTAACGTGTAGACCCGGTCCAGACAACGTCGAGATTGGCTCAAAAGGCGGGGCCCTTCCAACCGGTATTCAATGGGCCGGGCTGTGAGGAGCCCTTCCGCCTCCCGCCGAATTTGACGGTAAATCTCCTTGGCTTCCGGGAATTGTTCCATCACCTGTTTGACGCTTGCCTCTTGGCCATTAGGGGCGATCAACCGAGGGTGCTCATTTCGCAGAGTTCGCAGGATCGATTCCGGCTCGGGAATCTCCACGACCTGCGAAACTAAAGAAATACCTACCATGAAAAGCCATGCGTTCATTCTCAGTCCTCCTGCAATGAGTGTCGGATCTTTGCCCTTTGATCGCTATCCCCGCGTCGCATGATCGCAGGGATCGGATTTCGGGCTGATGCTCAGCACGATAACATTCCCCGCAGCAAGCCTTCCAAAGCCCGGTGCCTCAATACAGCTACGCTCTTTCAAGGATTCCTATCAACCTTTGGCTAGCCGCTAACTCGATGCGTTACGTAAGACCAACGCGGCTTGATGCATTGGACAGCAGGTTGGCGTGCTGGAATTAATGGGGGGTTTGATCTTGCCAATTTAGTGTAGCCAGCCTCCGTCTGGTATCCGCATCCGAAAAAAAAGGCTAAATCAGCATCGTTCTGCATTGAGAAAAAATCAAACGAATGCCCCTATCCAAGTGAATTTGCTTCTGCGGCAGAGGACTTGAGAAACCCCCCACTCCTGGCGAGGTCTGCGAGGATCGCATTCCGAGCTCTGCCGTGTGATGGTGAGAGAACTGTAGTCTTCATACAAAAAACCCATCAAAAACTTCATATGCTGCTGTGAAGCGTCGACTGGGGGGCGCCACTCTCTCACGGAAAGCATTGGCGGGGCATCCAGGTCCACAAATTTTTCGGATATTTCGGCCGGTCCGGTGAGGCCACCAACTTCCTGGGTGAGGTGGCTAACGGAGGGTTTCTCAGAAATTGGAGGCTTCGCCTGACAAAACCTTGTTAGCTTATGCTGGGCGCAACACGAAAATGGCGGGAAAATCACGCTTGAGTGATCCTATTATGACTGGGGACAAGGCCTTTGCAAGCCGCCCTACAAGTTTCCGGCGTAACTTGCGAAAATATCTTCAGTTGAGCCGGTGTTTACGCCGGCTTCGACAACCTACGAGCTTTCACTTTTGCCATTTTCAGGTTGTGGGTAGCTAGCGAATGTGTAATGCGTTTGTTATGCGAGCTTAGAGTTCACGGTTTCAATACATCCGTGCAAGATGGCCCCATCGATTACAGATTCTCTTTGGGGCATCTTCGCGCGCGGAGGAGGTTCTAGCACGTAGTCTCTCGTGAGTATACCGCATGAGGGGCATCTTCGCACGGAGGAGGTTTCCTGTACGGATGGCTTACTGCCGGCGCCATCCTGCCGCAATACCCCACATGGCAGGATTGGTAAAAACTCGCCTGCGTCGACAGATTTCAGCGCCACGCAAAAGCCGATGCACAGATTTCATTGACGGGCTAAAGCGGATGCTTGATCCGGCCCAGATACTGACAACCAATCAGGTACTGTTTGCGACCGTTTTTGGTTAGGCGGGTCACATGCACCACTTGAGCCATAAAATGGGCGACCGACTGACCCGCTCCAAGCGCAATCACCAGCATGTCGCTGGGATAAGGGGTGGGATACAAGAAGGAAATGCCCCCCTCGGAGATGTCGTGGCACCGGACCTCCTCAAAATCCTCTTTGTGGGGAAATCGCCCATCGATCACCGGGGCCACCGATTGCATGTACGGATACGCCCGGCGCGGCCGGCGGCGGCGATCTCGCGGCAACACCCCCGTGTTTGACGATAACCCCTCGAGCAATCCCGGGGTTGATTCTGCCGCGTGTGCGGTACTGCTCCCCGCGGCCTGACCCGCTGAAGTAGCGGTTTTCGGCGAATTAACCAGCTTCCCCAAAACGATCCCCGCGGGACCCTCTGTAGCTTGCGCATCGACTAAGACAAAGGTCCAGGCCACCAGGTGCCGTTTCCCGTTTTTCGCGATCAATTCCATGGTCAGTCGCTGTGGAGTGCGGACCCGCAGCAGTTCGGCCCAAGAACGCGAGCATGCCTCGCTGCCTGCTTTGTCGAAAAGGAGGTGTGCGAACAATCGGCCGCGGATTTCCTCGGGCAGAAGCCCGGTAACTTCCCGGCACTTATTGTTGGCCCGGAGAACGGCACCGCCGGTGTCCAGCTCGTAAATCAACCAATCGAGGCTTTCGCGAAGCAGGTCGTTGGATCGGCGAAGTTGCACGAGCTGTTGATCGGCCCTAAGCCGAGCCACGGTGGCAGTCACCAGGTGCCCCAGTGCCTCGGTAAACGCCAAGGTGAGGTTATCCCAAGGGCGGGGTGCTTTTGCGGCAATCCCAACCACGCCGAAGGCCCGGTCGTACATTCGCAGCGGTATCAGGAGCAAAGCTCGCAGGTGATTCTCCATGAGGAGGGGATCGGTGAATCGCCTTTCCCGCGGCAAATCCGTTATTAGTAGCGGCATGGCCACTGCGAGCGCATATCCGGCTGCTGAGGCACGGGAATCATTCGCCAGAAAAGTGCGGCTCTGGGGAAGCTCGAGTTCGCAATCACACGAGGGATACAAGGTTTCCACAATCTCGCGGCCGCCAGCCGTTAGTTGTGCAACGATTCGAAAATCGGCACTATGACTCTGCGCCAAAAGTTGGGCGGCGTCTTGAAGAATGATCTCGCTGTTAGGGGCTGCCATCGCGCGGCGCCCCAATGCCAAAAGGGCCGAATAATGCTCCTCGGAAAGCCGGTTTGACTGCTCCGAAGGGGCTTTTGCCCGGCCGGCAGGGAAAGCCTCGGTAGCCCCCCCGGTAGTCGTTGTAACATCAGGCCCTATTGTAGACGAATGCGCAGGGATGGGCTGTCGGTACTTGGATGCGGAGCTTTCGTGGTCTGGTTCGCCCGAAACCGAGGACCCAACACCCCGCACGGCTACATCGTGCGGCGTACCCTCTAGAGGCGATGGCTTACCCGGTTCCTCGGCCGCCGAAGGTAATAGCTTCTCCAATGCCGGTGCTATCGCGTCGTTGCCCTCTTTTCCCGGCACAATAACCACCACTCCTGGCGGTGGGTTATCCGGCGGTTTTGGTGATGATCCCTCGTGGGTTGTCATAGGATGATCCGGATTCGCAGATCGACCGGTTTTCCGCCTGATCAGTTCGCGAACTCAAACTTGCCCGCTTCTTGAGAGTTTTCCTGCTTTCGATGTGATCGAGTGCCCCGGGTCTTGGTGGCCTGGGACCGCTGTTAAATGGCGAATCGCTTTTCCTCAATCGGAAGGTTTGGCGGTACCACGGGACTGGGAAACCTGCCATCGTTGATAAAGGTCCGATTTCCGCCGTAACGTTTAGCTTCGCGAAGGGTTTGACGGAGTCGCTCCAAAAGGCTTTCCGCAGTATCCGAACGGAGAGCCTCGGTAATTGCGGCACTGACGGTGAGGCGGATTTGGACACCTTGATACTCGAAAACGGTCAACTCTAAAGTTTGCCGAATCCGTTCCGTCAAGGCGACGGCAGACCGCCAGTCCGTATGGGGGAGGATCCAGAAAAACTGTTGGCCCGTGTAACGACCCACGAGCATGTCGCCACGTTGCTCGCCTGACAACAACTTCGCGATGAGCAGAAGAAGCCGATCACCGACTGACGAACCGTAGGTGCGGTTCAGTTGCCGCATATGGTCCACATCGATGAGTGCTACAGACAACCGCCGCTGCCGATGGGGATCATTTTCGAGAGAACTTTTGATGGATGCCTCCAACTGGGCACGGTTAGCAAGCCCCTCAGACCGTTCCCCAATACTCCGGAAAGAAATCGCAACAAGCTCCGCGGGAACCTCCAGCTTGCAGGCGGTGTGTTCCGCAAGGTCACGGACTTCGTCGGCACCGCCGAGAAGCTTCGTCGCTTCCCCCAGCACCATGTTCCGCGCTTGCTCTGCCGGAGTATCCGGGACAATACTCCAAAACACTTCCCGGCTTTCGCTGATTTGGGCCTCAAATTGCCGAAGGGTCTGTGGCCAAAGTTGAGTAGGCAATCCCGCCATAGAGGCCGGGCCGGCGGGGCCCTGGAGGACCCCAAGCCAGGTACGTTCGGCCTGTTGGTACCGGTCGGCAGCTTCGTTCAATTTGCGGCCTAAAGCCTCGATTTGATCGTAAGCGATTCCTGCGGTCTCGGCGCGTGCCGAGCGGTCCAAATCCAAAATCTCTTGTCGAAAAGCGGAAAGCTCCGCCCCGAAAACCACCAGATCCTTTGCCGGACTTGGCAAGTTGGCAGCCTCGAGCATGACGGCCACTGAAGGCTCTGATGTCGGGTGACCCGTAGCAGCAGCTTGCCCCGGAGATTCGCCGAGTGATTGTCTTGAGAGTTCTTGCTGAGAGTCGGCCGGATAAGATTCCGCACTTGGCGCACCGTGACGATCTTTAGCCCAGGTATCCGCTGCACCAAGGGATTCCCCACTGGCGGCAGAACTCGCAGGCGGATGCGGTCCTAGTCCCGGAGTGCTTGTCGGATCGATTGCCGCCAAGGCCTCCAGAAGATTGTCAGGAAGCTTTGGCGATTTCGAGATTCGAGAATCGGTGGCTTGGCCCTCCGGTGCGGAGCTGCCGTGCGGTTGCGGTTCCATCTCAGGGCTTGTTTGCGTGCCGCGCACAGGCTTCGAATCGTCAGGCCTTTCTCGCGATAAACCGATGGAGTTGGCCGGGGTGACGTCGGCCCAAGCGGCAGGACCCACTCTCGCGCGGATCGAGGGGCCCACTTCGGCATTAGGATCCCCTAGCCCGCGTGATTCCGCGGATTTACCTTTTTGCCCTAGAATCCATTCCTCCGCCAAGCTGTGGGCACGCCTTGTTTGGACGATCCCAGCTAAGAGGAAGCCGAGCAGAAGGTTGATGGTCGCTACAATCGCTAGATAAGTTATCACCGCAACTGCTTCCGATTATAGTGCCGCAGCCAAAGCACATTGAAATGCCCCGGTCAATCCGCCGACAAATCACACTTTTTGATCTTGTCGCGAGGTCGCCGCACAAACCCTAGCAAGTTGGCCCGTGGCTTAGGATCTGTGGCGGGGGGTGCCTTTTGGTTAATTTCCTCTCTCGGAAAGACCGGCCGAGATGCGCGTTCCGATCGTTCCGATTGTTCGAAACCGCCGATTGTCCAATTCTCCGGATGCTACCGATTATTTTTGGCAATTTCTTCTGTTGCTTGCGCTTATTTTTTGGCAATTCATCCGTTGGGAATTCCCGACAACAATTCCGACTGTCGATTTAAATCCCAATTAGTGGAAAGATCGCAATCTCAATTAGCAGATAGATCTCAGAAAATGTGCTGAGGCCGCCCTTGGTCCGATTCTTCCGCTTGTAATTGAGCCGAAATGATTGCCGTTTACCGTAAGGGTCTGCAAAGCCGCTGTTTCCGGCGGGGCTCGCCCCATTGATTTCAGGATCGACGCTTCCACTGCTTACCGTGCCACCCAGCAAGAGCGATTCCGTCCCTAAGAAAAGTTTAGTTTGTGATTGGGTACGCAGGATCAAAGTTGCCCCGATGTTCGCGTGTTTTAATCACTGGCAACGGTGTGATTTACGGCGGCTAAAGGAGGGGATTTTTCGATCGGTTGCGATAAATGAAATAAAGCCATTCCTTTCGTAGGCTTAGCTCCGAGAAAACTGCGGCGCGGGGCCCAATGAAAGATCTACGCTTCTGGGGTGAAATTCCCTGGGTTTTTATACCCTGTTTTTATGTTTTTATACTCTGTTGTTCCTTGCTCATTGCCAGCTTTTAACAAAGCTTTGCTACTATCGCGCAGAAGATGCAGCGTCCCGTTTTTTTCACCCCAAAAAAGTTGAACTTAAGCTCGCGTGGTTCGCTGGGTTCGGGGAAAGCATTCGACTGGAATTCCCGCCTTTTTGAGGTGCTCGACAAGTTAGGAGAGATGGGAAGCGGGCCTGCCTTGCAAAAAGGTGTAAGCTCGAATTTATTTTTGCAATCGCTGCCGGAGAAGCATTGCAGCAATCGTCGGCTCTTCAGTCGACGCTGCGGAAGGGAGTTCTGTGCTCAAGGGGCTCCAGCCGGATATAGAATCGCAACAAGATCCGCAAAAACCCGATTTTTCGTACATCTTCCACGCTTATTTCAGAGCCCAATTACCCGTGATGTCATTCCCGCATGGGCCACGGTCACCAGTCCGTAGGGGGGTGAAGTTTTTCCCGTAGAGCCCCTGGGCACACCGTGCCGACGCGCGTGGGCACATACCGGCGCGAGGTGCTGAGAAACCCAAGCCAGTGCTTGGTACTCCAGGCACATTGCCAAGAGGTAACGCGAAACTCGGGCTCAGCAGTCGGTCTCAGACAGCCCGCGCTTCCAAGGAGAGTGGAATAGCATCCTCCCAAGCGGATTTGAGGTCTGAAAAATCACGTAAATTTACTATTTTTTGAAAAATCAAACTTATCAGCAAAATCCGCAAAACCGATAAATGCAAAAGCCTGCTTGCAGTGTTCGCTCGGTAGAACCCGGGCGAGACTCGCGGTTTTGGTAGCAGTCCGTTGAAGTCGGGCAAGCTGGAGAAAGGAGTTCGGTCATGGAAAGTTCTTTTGCGCATCGTTCAGGGGGGATTTCGTCTTCCGCCGAGATCCATCCCACCGCAGTAGTCAGTTCTTTAGCCCGAATTGGTCATCATGTGCGGATCGGCCCCTTTTGTGTGATTGAAGGGGGCACGTGGATCGGAGACGGCTGCCGGCTGGAGGCACGCGTGGTCATCAAAGAAGGAACAATTCTAGGGGTCGAAAATCACATCTTTGAAGGGGCGGTAATCGGCGGCCTGCCGCAGCACATTAACATGCCGGAGAAACCGGGGCAGGTGATCATCGGTTCCGGGAACACCATCCGCGAGAATGTCACCATTCATCGAGCCTTGGAGGAGGACGAAGCAACCGTCGTGGGCGATAACAATCTCCTTATGGTGAATGTCCACATTGCCCACGACTGTAGGGTAGGGAATAATACGATTTTTGCAAACAACGTCATGCTGGCAGGGCATGTCACGGTGGCGGATCGCGCCTACCTTTCCGGGGCGGTTGCCGTGCATCAATTTTGCCGGATTGGTGCCTACGCGATGGTCGGTGGCCAAGCCCATATTAATAAGGATGTGCCGCCATATGTGACGGTTGACGGGCTCACCAGCTACGTGGTGGGGCTCAATCAAATCGGATTACGGCGCGCGGGCTTCAGCTCGGCGGAAATCCGAATCCTCAAAGAGGCATACCGCATCATCTATCGCAGCGGCCTAAGTTGGAATGAAGTGCTTCGCGCGCTGCGAGAGCGATACCCGGAGGGGCCGGCAGCCCAATTCTATCCCTTCCTCTCCACTACAACCCGCGGAATTGTGCCCGAGCGTCGCAGCTTGAACGGAGCGATTTTTCGATTGCGTCGCGCGGAAGAAGAAGACAATCCACTCCCCGAGCTTCCCGTCGTTAACCGAGTAGCCCAAGCAGGTTGACTCGAAGTCGCTTGTCTTCGTGATCCGTTGCGCGGCTGGTGGTGCAGGGTGATTTTCGCCGTAGGCAAGCCTATTGTTTTCACCCAGCTATGCGTGCCGGATATGCCGGGACAAGGCTTGAAAGCATTCACAATTCTGTAAGTCACCGTCCCGATTGTGAAGTTCGCCGTTACGGCGGGAAATGCGAACGCCCGAGGTCACGCTCTTGAGCGTGCACGGTCACCTCCCAGCTTGGCAGACTCTATCTCGCCCGCCGCACCTTCCGCGGGACTATTTCGCCTCCACGTTTGGAATTACACCAGGATTCTACTTTCGCGGCGCGAAGCTGTGCATTTGTGATCAGTTTAACTCACAGCCATTGGGGAGCGAATCGACTGTCTACTGCACTAAGGGCAAAGCAGCGAGGGCCTCGTCGATTTTTTCCTGGGGATATTCGATATCTTCGAGTTGGCCGGCCAAGAACTTGTCATACGCTGCCAGGTCGCAAATTCCATGGCCGCTTAGGTTGAATAAGATGCAACGGCTCCGGCCCTCCTCGCGGCAGCGAATCGCCTCGTCGATGGCGGACCGAATCGCATGTGATGTCTCCGGGGCGGGAATGATCCCCTCGTGCAGGGCGAACGTACGGGCAGCCTCAAAGCACTCGGTTTGATGATACGCCGCTACCTCGAAGACTCCGAGTTTCACAAGCAGACTAACGAGGGGGGCCATCCCATGATATCGTAATCCGCCGGCATGAATTCCCGGCGGGACAAAACCGTGGCCTAACGTGAACATCTTGATCAGGGGAGTAAGCTGGGTAGTGTCCCCAAAATCGTATCGATATTCCCCCCGGCTGAGGCTCGGACATGCCTTTGGCTCCACGGCGACAAAACGAATGGATTTTCCCTGAAGGCGATCCGGGACAAACGGAAACGCTAACCCCGCGAAGTTGCTCCCCCCACCCACGCAGCCGATGATTACATCCGGTTGTTCATCGATGAGCTCCAGTTGTCGCTTGGCTTCCAGCCCTATGACCGTTTGATGCAACATCACGTGATTGAGAACGCTGCCGAGGGTGTATTTTGTCGAGGGATCGCGGAGGGCCGTTTCAATCGCCTCGCTGATCGCAATCCCGAGACTTCCCGGGCAATCGGGATCCGTCGCCAGGATTTTGCGTCCCGCCTCCGTATGATCCGAAGGGCTGGGTACCACCTTAGCTCCCCATAACTGCATCATTGACTTGCGATACGGTTTCTGCTGGTAACTGACCTTCACCATGAACACCAGGCATTCCAGCCCAAAATGCGAGCAAGCAAACGCGAGTGAACTTCCCCATTGCCCGGCCCCGGTTTCCGTCGCCAGTCGGCGCACGCCTTCGATCTTGTTGAAATATGCCTGAGCGACGGCGGTGTTGGGTTTGTGACTTCCCGGCGGACTGTGACTTTCGTCTTTGAAGTAAATGCGTGCTGGCGTTTGCAGGGCTTTTTCCAAACCAACGGCCCGCACCAATGGGGTTGGACGCCATAAAGTGTATACCTCCCGCACGGGATCGGGGATTTCCATCCACCGCTCCGGGCTCATTTCCTGCTGGATCAGGCTCCGAGCAAAGATCGGCTCCAGGTTCTCGGGCCCAATCGGCTGCTTAGTAGCCGGGTGCAAAACCGGCGGAAGCGGTTCCGGAAGATCCGGCAAAATGTTGTACCAACTTTTCGGCAGATCCTGCTCGGTCAGAAGCACACGGCGATACTTCGCACGGCTCACGCAAATCACCTCCCCTGCTTTTTACAGTTTTGTTTGGCAAAAAATAAAGGCCCCCACTGCGAGGGCCGATGGCTGTCAATTGCTCGACAGACCATGTGCGATCGATTGCCCGGTTTGTAGGGCATTCGAGCGGTGGCTCCCGGGCAACCTCGGCCTACCTAAACTCAAAACACACGTTACGAAAGAATTCGTTGAATGTCAAGCACGTTAGATGCCAATCTTTCGCCGGCCTTCGAGCGACGTGCAAGGTTATCAATGAGAAAGATTGGGCAGGTGATCGAACCAATCGGGATGAGAGAAGTTGCCGTAACTTTATAGGCGTTGGCTCAATATTTATCAAGTTAGTCTGCCATCGGTATGCTGTGCAGGACGTGAAGGGGGGAGGCGAGAGGATTCGCACCCAGGGTGGAGGGTTTTCAGAAAGCTTTTTCGGAAAACTAAATGAATGCAGCGGCACCAGTAAAGGGTCGAACGGTGCCGCCGCTAAAGGAATTCACCGCGGATTTCAAACCGGAAGTCAATGGCTAACAGTTGCCGAAAAAGACTCACTGAGTTGGCCGTAGGCGCCAAATCGGTCATCGGCAGGTCTCGCTAGCTACCTCGATTCGCTGGGCTATAGCGGCCGGAAAACCCGGGCAAGATTGGCTCACAAACGGGTCTTCCGAACGCTCGCCCGATAAGCTTCCGCAAAGGGGCTCAATCTAAGCTTCCGCAAAGGGGCTGAATCTAAGCGTGTGCAAAGAGGCTGAAGTCAACTTTCAAGGATCAAAAAGCGCTGAGCGCTCATTTCACACTCAGCAATCTCTTGAGCTGTTCCTTGTTAGCAAGTCCTACATGCTCCGCAACAATTTCACCCCGATGGAAGACCAAAAGTGTGGGTATACTGGAAATCCCGAATTGGGCCGCAAGTTGGGGGTGATGGTCCACGTTCACCTTGACGACTTTTGCGCTGGTTACTTCAGCCGCTACATCTTCTAGCACCGGACTAAGCATGCGGCACGGCCCGCACCAGTCAGCATAGAAATCGACGAGAACCGGAACCTGGGAGTTCAGTACTTTTTCATTGAACTCATTGCTTCCCACATGCTCAATCTTGTTCGAGGCGGGTTGACGCCTAGAAAGAGGAAACATCTTGTTACCACTCCTTTCTTGTGAGGGATTTTCGTGCTCAAGTTGCGTTTGAGTTCGGGCGAGATCTCCTGCCCACTGCCGATGGGCAGGATCAAAGGACCCGGACGACTCACCACTGGTATAAGAGAGTGTGCGCACGGCCGGATCCGAGTGTACCTCGGACGGCCCGTGATTTTCGTAATTATTGAGCTGGGATTCCGACACCTGCCCGAGCACTTCTTCCGAAGCGTCAGTATGGCCCGCGCGAGGCGACCAGACTCGGTGAGCCCTTTCGGCGAAACCACAGCCCGTAAGCATCACGATAGAACAAACCAACAAAAAAGTTTGGACGTTCCCCATACTAAAAAGTCGCGACATTATGGTAGGCCCTCCGTGTCCAACGCGGTTTTTGTGTGGAATCTTGTGGAATGATCCCCGATCTTTCGAACGAGACCCCTAAATTCTGTGAACAACGCTGATTTTGTGATCAACGCTGTAGCTTCAATACACTGAGTAACAGGGTAGCTTCAGCAGATTAGCGCGGACTTACGAAACACATGCTCCTTCTAGCTAAGCTTGGTTCCAAGCACCAAATTACTGAATTTGCGTCTAGGTTGTCCGGACAATGCTCACAGGTAGGAGATGTACCGATCTACGCTTCGCAATTGTTTTGCTCTTCGCATGATCTAAATGGATTTGCCGGAAAGAGGGATTTGCCTCAAAGAAGTCATATTCGCCTGTACCTAAGGCACGTGGGTTGGGTGACAACTCCGACCGACACAACGAATTCGGGGATTTCCCCCGGGCATTTCGTGAACCGTGTCTTTTAAGTTGGATACCTTTGGGGTAGGGACGGTTACAAAATCCTCGGGGATTATTTCCGGAATTTTCTGAGCGGAATGGCGAGACTCTTGCCGGCGGCTGCGCGGAGGTCAAAACTCTCAATGGGAAAAACTTGCCTGCATTCTTTGGCCACGAGTCTAATCTTCAAAGTTTTCAAAGGGCGTTCAAAAACCTCAGAAGGCGGTTAAAGGGGGAAGCCAAATGCCAGCGATGAGGCCGAATGTGACATTTAAGGCAGGCGAAAATTCGAGAAAAGAGCAACGTTTTTTTGGGGAGTAAAAGTAGGGAATTTTGGAGGGATGAAGCGAGTAAACAAGGGAACATCAAGAACGCCGTGTGTGCGTCAGTTTTGTAGGTAGGCGTTTTGGGGTGGCGGGTGCCAGAAGCTGTCCCAGCAGGAGCGTTCACTC